>NZ_JBEFLI010000072.1:0-37930 GCF_040578825.1 Cupriavidus necator
CCTGAATGCGATGGTCAGAGATGGCGCAATGTGGGACCCGACTAAGCATGTTTTGCCGTCCGTTAAGCCTTGACTTTAAACACAGTTGCTCTCCCGCGAAGTGGGAGAGGGCTGGGGGTGAGGGCCGGCGCATCAACGAAGTCCCGCTTGCAATCAATCCCCAGCAAAACGCAAAAAAACTAAAGCCCACCCCACTCCCGCCGTTAAGCAACCATTGACCAGCGAAAATCCGCGCGCCAGCCAGCCCGCACAAGCCGGCATGCCGCCGCCTGATCGCTCGGGCCAGCGCGAACACCGGCGCGAACGCGCCGGCACAAGCACTTTGACGGGGAGACGGGAAGCAACATGCAGAATTTGGGGATTCGCATACGCCTGGGCGCCGCGCTTGGCGCCATGTGGTCGCTGTTGGCGATCGGAATTGCCGTGGCCTGGCCGCGGATGCAGGATGCGGCCGACGCGCGCAACCTGCTGCTCGCACTGGCCGCGGGCGCGCTGGCCGTGGCGGTGCTCGCCACCTGGTGGCTCGCGCGCACCATCGAGGCGCCGCTGGCCGAGGCCGTCTACATTGCCGAGACCGTGGCCGCCGGCGACCTGAGCCAGGAATTCGAGACCGGGCGCGGCGGTGAATTTGGCCGCCTGCTGGGCGGCCTGGGCGAGATGGAAGACATGCTGACCGACCTGGTGACGCGCATCCGCACCGCCACCGATTCCATCACCGACGCCTCGCACCAGATCGCCGCCGGCAACACCGACCTGTCGCAACGCACCGAAGAGCAGGCCGCGGCGCTGGAAGAAACCGCATCGAGCATGGGCGAGCTGACCGCGATGGTCCGCCAGAACACCGAGCGCGCCCGTGCCGCCAACGGCCTGGCGGAGAACGCCTCCGGCATCGCCGCGCGCGGCGGTGAAGTGGTCGGCAACGTGGTCAAGACCATGTCGGCGATCAGCGCCAGCTCGCGCAAGGTGACCGACATCATCGAGGTGATCGAAGGCATTGCCTTCCAGACCAATATCCTGGCGCTGAATGCCGCGGTCGAAGCCGCGCGCGCCGGCGAACAGGGGCGCGGCTTTGCCGTGGTGGCCGGCGAGGTGCGCACGCTGGCGCAACGCAGCGCGTCGGCGGCACGCGAGATCAAGCAACTGATCGACGATTCGGTGCAGCAGGTGGATAGCGGCTCGGCGCTGGTGGGCCGGGCCGGCGACACCATGCAGGAGATCGTGCAGGCGGTGGCCAGCGTGACCGGGCTGCTGGGGGAAATCACCGCAGCTTCCGAACAGCAAAGCGCTGGCATTGCGCAGGTCAACGAGGCGGTGGCGCAGATGGACAGCGTGACGCAGCAGAATGCGGCACTGGTGGAGCAGGCGGCCAGTGCTTCGCAGGCGTTGGCGGGACAGGCGACGGAATTGCAGCGTCTGGTGGGTGAATTCAAGCTGGATGCGGCACAGTGACCACGCAATCGGCAGGTTGAGAGGTCTGTTGCCTATTCCGCAAACCGGCAGCGTCCGCGGTATCTCAACAACGTAGACCCACATCCCCCGCCGGCAACACCGCCCGCACCGCCGCAGCAAACCGCTCCACGATATCGTCGACATCCCGCGCCGTGCAAATAAACGGCGGCGCGAACAGCACGTGATCGCCGTGCACGCCATCCACCGTGCCTCCGATCGGATAAACCAGCAACCCGTTCTGCATCGCGGCCGCCTTCAGCCGCGCATGCGTCTTCAGCGCGGGATCGAGCGTGGCCTTGCTGTCGCGGTCGGCAACGAACTCCACACCGACAAACAGACCACGCCCGCGGATATCGCCAAGGTTCGGGTGCTCGCCCAGCGCCTCGCGCAGCCGCGCACGCAATTGTTCGCCGCGTGCCTGCACGTTGGCGAGCAGGTTGTCATCAGCAATCACACGTTGTACCGCCAGCGCCGCGGCGCAAGCCGTGGCGTGTCCGATATAGGTATGGCCATGCTGGAAAAACCCGCTGCCGCCGACGATGGCGTCGTAGATCCGGCGCGTCGACAGCATCGCGCCGATCGGCTGGTAGCCCGCGCCCAGGCCCTTGGCAACGGTGGCGATATCAGGCACCACGCCATCCTCCTCGCACGCGTACAGGTAGCCGGTGCGGCCCATGCCTGACATCACTTCATCGAGGATCAGCAGCACGCCGTACTTGTCGCACACGGCGCGGATGCGCTTCAGGTAATCGCCCACCGGCGGCACCGCGCCGGCGGTGGCGCCCACAACCGTTTCGGCGACGAAGGCAGCAACAGTGTCCGGGCCAAGCTCCAGGATTTTCGCTTCGAGCTCATCGGCCAGCCGCTGCGCGTATTGCGCATCGCTCTCCCCCGCTTGCTGGTCGCGATAGGCGTAGCACGGCGACACGTGGTGCGCCGGCACCAGCAGCGGCAGGAACGGCTCGCGCCGCCATGCATTGCCGCCGATCGCCAGCGCACCCAGCGTATTGCCGTGGTAGCTCTGGCGGCGCGCGATGAAGTGGCGGCGGCTGGGCTGCCCGGCTTCGACAAAGTACTGGCGCGCCAGTTTCAGCGCCGACTCCACCGCTTCGGAACCGCCCGAGACAAAGTAGACATGATCGAGATCGCCCGGCGCGGCTTGCGCCAGCGTTTCGGCCAGCGTCTCCGACACCTCAGTGGTGAAGAACGAGGTATGCGCGTACGCGATGGTATCGAGTTGCGCCTTGATCGCCTCGATCACGCGCGGATGGCCATGCCCCAGGCACGACACGGCGGCGCCGCCCGAGGCGTCGAGATAACGCCTGCCTTCGCTGTCGATCAGTCCGATGCCTTGTCCGGCAACGGCGGTGGGAAGTGTCTGGCGCGGATTGCGGTGGAATACGTGGGTCATGGGGTGTGGACGGATGCCAACTAAGTCCTCGCAGTATAGGTACGACCCCTCCCCTTGCGCAACAATTGTTTCACAGACAGTATGCAGCCAATTTTATTGGGGATCTGCTAGGTTTTTTCGGCTGTTGATTTTCTCCCACACCGCACAACGAAACAATTGTTTCACGCACGCCGTCTACTGACGCGAACTACCCTTCACACCGCCTGCCGCGACTTGTCCGTCGCCTTGCGCCGAGGCGCCCGCGTTGCACCGGAACCCGGGTCGGCTGGCGCATCTTCCAGCGCCTCCACAATCGCAATCAGGTAAGCGGGCCCGCCATCCCCAGGCCGCCGGCTCAGCGACGTCGTCACCTTCGTCCACACCGTCGAACCATCGGGCCGGATAAAGCGCTTCTTCAGCGTATAGGTCTCCACCTCACCCTTCAGCAGCCTCTGGTACAGCACCAGGTTCTCGTCAAGGTCTTCGGCAACCGTCAACTCCTGGAAGGTGCGTTGCGACAGCGCGGCGTTGTCATAGCCCAGGATCTCGCACAGCTTGCGGTTGGCGCGCAGCCAGTGGCCGTTCAGGTCCACATGGGCAATGCCCACTGCCGCCTGCTCGAAGGTGGCGCGGAAGCGCTCCTCGCTGTCGCGGTGCGCGGCCTCGACGCGTCGCTGGTCGGTGACGTCCTGTGACGCGCCGACCATCGTCAGCGCGTTGCCGTGCTCGTCCAGCGTGACCTCGCCTTCTTCGTGGATATCGCGATGGCTGCCGTCGGGCAGCGTGATGCGGTAGTCGACGCGGTACGGGGCCTTGTCGACGATGGCCGCGCGGATGGCGGCCTGCACGCGCGGGCGGTCGTCCTCGACGATCGACGACAGGTAGCGGTCCATGGTCACCTTGAACGCCTGCGGCGCCCAGCCGAAGATGCGGTAGGCCTCGTCGGTCCAGGCGCAGTCGTCGGTCTGGATGTTCCAGTACCAGCCGCCCAGGTGCGCGATCTCCTGCGCCTTGGCCAGCAGCGCCTCGTTCTGGCGCAGCGCGGCTTCGGCGCGGCGGCGTTCGGTGATGTCGAGGCTGACGCCGATCATCTTGACCGGCCGCTGGTCGAAGTCGCGCACCAGGGTGGCCCGCGACGAGATCCAGCGCGTGGTGTCCTCATGCACCACGCGGAATTCCCACTCGTGCATTTCCTGCGCGCCCAGCGTGCGCGACAGCACTTCCTTCAGGCGCGGCACATCGGCCGGATGCACGCAGGCCCAGAAGTCGTCCATGTTGCGGATATGGCGGCCGAACAGCGTGACGTCGTTGGACGAATACGTCAGCCCGTCGGTCAGCACATTCCATTCCCACGTGACGATGCCCGAGACCTCCTGCGCGAATTTCATCCGCGCCTCGCTTTCCATGATCTCGGCCAGGTGCTTCTGGCGCAGTTCCTTGATGTGCGGGTCGGACGCCGTGCTCGTTTCCAGGTCGGCGATGGCCTGCTCGCCGTAGCGCAGCCACAGCCAGTTGACGCCGAGGAAGCGCGCCAGCGCCAGCAGCCGTTCGTACTCGATCTCGCCGCCGCGGGTCCACTTGTGCACCGCCGATGGCGAGACCGACAGGGCCTCGGCCACCTGCTTGAGCATGATCCTTTTGCCTTCCAGCACCCCCTTCAGGCGCGTGGCAAAAGTGTCTTCGGTCATGGGCATCCCCTCCACTTTTTTTCAACCGATGGTGAATTGAGTAACTCGAACCTTACACCATCACCGCAAATCGCGCGCATTGATAGCTTCAGGCAATCGAGATAGCAGGGTCAATCGATTTTCCAGTATTGCAGGCTCCCTGCGCTCCTCACTAGACTTCGCCTCACATCACCGATAGTAATTTAATGCACTGTTGGTGAATCGACAAGCCACCAAACAAACCGAGACAATCGAGGAGACACCCCATGGAAGCTACTGCCGCCCCAGTCTGCAGCACGACCCCGCTGGCCTACACCCTGCCAGCGCACTACTACACCTCGCCGGACATCTTCGAGCATGAGAAGAAGACCATCTTCTCGCGCAGCTGGGTATGCGTGATGCACAAGAGCCAGGTAGCCGAGAACAACCAGTACGCCACGGCCAAGGTGGCCGGAGAGAACGTGTTCGTGGTGCGTGGCCGCGACGGCGTGCTGCGCGCGTTCTACAACGTGTGCCCGCACCGCGCGCATGAGCTGTTCGCCGATGGCGCCGGCAAGGCCAAGAACGTGATCACCTGCCCGTACCATGCCTGGTCGTTCGGCCTGGACGGCAAGCTGATCCATGTACGCAACGCCGAGAACGTGCCGGGGTTCTGCAAGGACAACGCCGGCCTGACGCCGGTGCGCGTGGAGGAGTTCTGCGGCCTGATCTTCGTCAACCTCGACATGAACGCGAAGCCGCTGGCCGAGCTGGCCGCCGGCCTGAACGATGAAATCCGCGCCCGCTGCCCGGACGTCGACCAGCTGGTGCCGGCGTACAAGCTCACCTACGAGATGAAGGCCAACTGGAAGGTGGTGGTCGACAACTACCTGGAGTGCCTGCACTGCCAGACCGCGCACCCGGCGCTGGTCGAGTCGATCCACATGGAGACCTACAAGCACGAAGTGCGCGGCCTCTACACCAGCCAGGTCGGCCAGACGCGTTCGGGCAGCGACGCCTTCACCTATGACAGCGACGCCCCCAACACCGACTTCGCCGCTTACTGGCTGTGGCCCAACGTCACGCTGAACGTGCTGCCGGGCGACGGCAACTACGGCGTGTTCTACATGTTCCCGGTGGATGCCGACACCACCATCCAGCACTTCGAGTTCTACTTCCGCGACAGCACGCCCACGGCCCAGCAGGAACAGCTGATCGAGTACTACAAGAACGTGCTCAAGCCCGAAGACCTCAGCATCGTCGAATCGGTGCAGCGCGGCCTGAAGTCGCGCGGCTACCGCAACGGGCAGGGCCCGCTGCTGGTCACCGACGACAAGACCTCCGCCATCGGCGAGCACGGCGTGCAGCACTTCCAGCAGATGGTGCTCGACGCCCTGGCCGCCTGAAACAACAAAACAAACCGGAACCGCAGCAATGATCCAGACCCAGCTCTATATCGACGGCCAGTGGCAGTCGCCCATCGACCAAGGCACGCGCGCCATCCTGAGCCCGGCCGACGAGTCCGTGATCGCGCAGGCCGCAGAAGCCACCCGCGCCGACGCGCGCCTGGCTATCGCCGCTGCGCGCAAAGCCTTCGACGGCCCGTGGCGCCAGACGACGATCCGTGACCGCGCGAAGCTGCTGAACAAGATTGCCGAACTGATCGACCGCGACGCCGAGAAGCTCGCCCACCTGGAGTCGCTCAACACCGGCAAGACGCTGACCGAAAGCCGCACCGACATGGGCGATATCGCCGCCACCTTCCGCTACTTTGCGGGGCTGGTCGCATCCGAGTCCGGCGCGGTCAACGAAGCGCCGCACCATGTGATCAGCCGCACCCTGCGCGAGCCGGTCGGTGTGTGCGGCCTGATCACGCCGTGGAACTACCCGCTGCTGCAGGCCGCATGGAAGATCGCGCCCGCGCTGGGCGCCGGCAATACCGTGGTGATCAAACCCAGCAACCTGACGCCGCTGACCACACACCACTTCACGCAACTGGTGGCCGAGCTGGACCTGCCGCCGGGCGTGTTCAACCTGGTCACCGGCGGCGCCGAAGTCGGTGCCGAGCTGGCCGAGAGCCTGGACGTGGACCTGGTTTCGTTCACCGGCGGCGCCTACGCCGGCGAAAGCATCATGAAGGCCGCCACCGGCAACTTCAAGCGCATCGGCCTGGAGCTGGGCGGCAAGAACCCGAATATCGTCTTTGCCGATGCCGACCTGGACGCCGCGGTCGACTACGCGCTCAACGCCGCGTTCTTCCACGCCGGGCAGGTCTGCTCCGCCGGCTCGCGGCTGATGATCGAGGACAGCATCTATGATGCATTCATCAGCCGGCTGGCCGAGCGCCTGCCGCGCATCGTGATCGGCAACGGCTTCCACGGCGAGACCCAGATGGGCCCGGTGCAGTCGGCGCAACAGCACGAGAAGATCCTGGGCATGGTGCAGGCCGGCATCGCCGAGGGCGCACGACTGGTCCACGGCGGCAAGCGGCCGGCGGGCGACGTGTACAAGCAGGGCTACTGGCTGGAACCGACGCTGCTGGCCGACGTGACGGCAGAGATGAAGATTGCGAAAGAGGAGATTTTCGGGCCGGTGATCACGGCCGAGCGCTTCCGCTCCGAGGAAGAGGCGCTGCGTACCGCCAACGACACGCCGTATGGCCTGGCCGGCGCGGTCTGGACCCGCGACCTGGACAAGGCCAACCGGATGTCGCGCGGCCTGCGCTTCGGCACGGTGTGGGTCAACGACTACCACCCGTACTTCCCGGAAGCGCCGTGGGGCGGCTACAAGGCAAGCGGCATCGGCCGCGAGCTGGCCCGCATTGGCCTGGACGAATACACCGAACTCAAGCACAGCTATATCAACCTGGCGCCGAAGGCGATGGGTTGGTTCGGAGCGTAAGCACCCCGGCTGGCTCACTTCGCAATCCCGTGCGCGGCGGCCGCCCCATCAGGGCCGCCACGCACGGCGCCAAGCAAACAAGGAGATTGCACCATGCAGGCAATCCATGAGTACGACTACATCATCGTCGGCGCGGGCTCGGCCGGCTGCGTGCTGGCCGCGCGGCTGACCGAGGATGCCGATGTCTCGGTGCTGCTGCTGGAAGCCGGCGGCCCCGACTGGCGCCTGGACTGGCGCACCCAGATGCCGGCCGCGCTGGCGTATCCGCTGCAGGGCACGACCTACAACTGGGCCTATGTGACCGAGCCCGAGCCGCATATGAACAACCGGCGCATGACGCAGGGCCGCGGCAAGGGGCTGGGCGGTTCTTCGCTGATCAACGGCATGGTCTATATCCGCGGCAACGCCATGGACTACGACGGCTGGGCAGAGAACAAGTCGCTGGAGAACTGGAGCTACGCCGACTGCCTGCCCTACTTCCGCAAGGCCGAGACCTATGACAAGGGCGCCAACGACTACCACGGTGGCAACGGCCCGCTGCATGTGACCACGCCCAAGGCGGATATCAGCCCGCTGTTCGACGCCTTTATCCGTGCCGGCGAGCAGGCCGGCTACGGCAAGACCGACGACCTGAACGGCTACAAGCAGGAAGGCTTCGGCCCGATGGACCGCACCACCACCGCGCGCGGGCGCCGCTGCAGCACCTCGCTGGCCTACCTCGACCAGGCCAGGGAGCGGCCCAACCTGACGGTGCATACGCGAGCGCTGGCCGACCGCGTCCTGTTCTCCGGGCAGCGCGCCATTGGTGTCTCGTACATCCAGGGCGACCATGTGCGCGAAGCCCGCGCCCGCCGCGAAGTGATCGTCAGCAACGGCGCGGTGGCCTCGCCGCAGTTGCTGCTGCGCTCCGGCGTGGGCAATGCGGATGAGCTGCGCGCGTTCGGCATCGACAGCGTGGCGCACCTGCCCGGTGTCGGCGAGAACCTGCAGGACCACCTCGAGATGTACCTGCAGTACGAATGCACCAAGCCCGTGTCGCTGTACCCCGCGCTGAAGTGGTGGAACAAGCCGCCGATCGGCATCGAGTGGTACCTGCGCGGCACCGGCATCGCCGCCTCCAACCACTTCGAGGCCGGCGGCTTTATCCGCAGCAGCGCCGAATTTGCCTGGCCCAACCTGCAGTACCACTTCATCCCGCTGGCGATGAACTACGACGGCAGCAACCCGGTGCAGTCGCACGGCTTCCAGTGCCACGTGGGCTCGATGCGCTCGCCCAGCACCGGCTTTGTCAAGCTGGCCAGCCGCGATGCGCGCGTGAAGCCGCGGCTGCTGTTCAACTACATGGCGCATGACGTCGACTGGCGCGAGTTCCGCGCCGCGGTGCGCCTGACGCGCGAGATCATCGGCCAGCAGGCGATGGACCAGTTCCGCGGCCGCGAGATCAAGCCCGGCATGATGGTCCAGAGCGATGCCGAGATCGATGCCTTCGTGCGCGAGCATGCCGAGACCGCGCTGCACCCGTCCTGCACCTGCAAGATGGGCGACGCGTCCGACCCGATGGCCGTGGTCGACAACCAGGGCCGCGTGCACGGGCTGTCGGGACTGCGCGTGGTCGATGCCTCGATCATGCCCAGGATTGTCACCGGCAACCTGAACGCCCCCACGATCATGATGGCCGAGAAGCTGGCCGACGTGATCCGCGGCCGCGCACCGCTGCAACGCTCGACGGCGCCTTACTACAAGGCCGCCACCGCGCGCGGCGGGGCGCACGCAGACGCGGGGCGGCATCCGCCAGCCACCGCGCGAATGCCGATGCCGATGCCTGCCTGACCAGGCGGCGCGCCGCGCGGGCTTCCCGCCCGATTCCCTGACCGATGCATCTGCCGCCGGGACTGCGGTCCCCGGCGGGCAGCATGCGGCCGGTCGGCGCGTCGCGCACCCAAAACCACCACAAGCCGGCAACCCAAAACCAACCCAGACCGGCTCCAAGGAGGAGACTTCCATGCTGCGCAAATACTCTGCTTCAAGACTTGCCCTGCAAGGCGCACTGCCCCTGATGCTGTGCCAGGCGCTGGCCGCGCAGGCGCAGACGTCCGACGATGCCGCAACCACGCTGGCTGTCGCGCCGGTGCCGCAGGTCACTGCGACCGTCCCCCCGGCAGAGGCCGCTGCGCCCTCGCCGCTGACGGCCAACATGACGGTGACATCCCAGTACGTGTCGCGCGGCTTCCGCCAGACCTGGGGAAAGCCGGCTGTGCAGGGCGGCATCGACTACGCCCACCCTAGCGGCTTCTCCGCCGGCACCTGGATGTCGAGCATCAGCGACAAGTTCATCGAGGGCGGCACGGTCGAATGGGACCTGTATGCGGGCTATACCGGCACCGTGGGCGATTTCGTCTATGCCGGCCAGATCTACTACTACCTGTACCCGGGCGCGAAGCTGCAGTACGCGCAGACCAAGTACAACTACGGCGAGGCAGTCGCGTCGCTGAGCTACAAGTGGTTCAACGTCAAATACTGGCTGACCTACACCCGCGACTACTTCGGCTATAACAGCGCCTCGCTGCTAGCCGGCAACGGCCTGCACAGCCGCGGCTCCGGCTACCTGGACATCAACGGCACCTTCGATCTTGGCCACGGCGTCACGCTGCTGCTGCACTACGGCCAGGAGCGCGTGCGCAACTTTGCCGCCTACAACTTCCGCGACGTGCGCGTGGCGGTGTCCAGGGCGCTCGAGGGCGGGTGGACGCTGACCGGCGCCTATACCCGCGGCTGGGGGCGCACCAACGTCTACGACAACTACACCACCGGAGCGCTGGATTCGTCCGGCAACCCGGCGGTGTCCAACCCGCTGAAAAGCACGTTCCTGGTCTCGCTGACCAAGACGTTCTGACGGCATTCATCAACCGCTGTACCACTGCCTTACGAAGCACACACCACCATGGCCTCCCTGGGTCTTACCGACGCGACCGGACTTGTCGGCGTTGCCGCCTACGTTACCGCGCATTTTGCCGTGCAGGTCCTGCACAAATCCCCGACCGGCAGGCTGGCCGTCGTCCTCAACGTGATCGGGCCGAGCTGCATCCTGATCTCGCTGGCCGGCGCGTTCAACCTGGCCTCGTTCCTGACCCAGTGCTTCTGGCTGGGGCTGACCCTGGTGGGGTGGTGGCGCAACCGGCGTGCCGGGCGCCGGGTGGTGGAAACGCTGGGCGGACCGCGCCCGGGACAGCCCGTACAGCCGTAACGGAAGGAGCGGCCGGTGACGATTGCAACGCGAAACAAATCTTCCGTTGCCATGGCGCATGGCTGTTCCTATACTCACTCGAAACACCAATGGTAATGTAATTTACTATTGGTGAATTGACGAAAAACCGGAAGCCGCGAACCCGCAATCGGGCTCAGCGGCAACCCGGGATGACAACAGGAGACAAGGATGAGAAACGCCCCCAAAATCCCCGCCACACATTCCCAACCGTCGTAACCGCCGGCAGGCAGTACCCCAAGTACTTACCCACCGCAGACGGCAGACCGTGACGGAGCCCCGCTCCAGACAAACGGCAACCGGGACGCAAGGAGACAATCGTGTATTCACAGAAAGACGCGCTGTCGATCGGCGCGCAGGCGCCGCTCGCCCCTGCCCAGCAGCAGACACAGCCAACCCAAGCCCATGAACTGCAGCGCACGCTGACCTGGAAGGATGCCTTCTGGGTGACCAGCGGCGTGCCCGCGGGCGTGCTCTTCACCATCGGCGGCGTGTCCGCCACTATCGGCAACCCTGCGTGGGTGATCTGGATCATCGCCATCCTGGTCGGCTTTGCGCAGTGCTTCGTCTATGCCGAGATCTCTGGCCTGTATCCGCACAAGTCGGGCGGCGCCTCGGTGTACGGCGCGCTCGGCTGGGTACGCTACAGCAAATTCGTCGCGCCGGTATCGGTGTGGTGCAACTGGGTGGCCTGGTCGCCGATGCTGGCGCTGGGCACGAGCCTCGCCGCCGGCTATATGCTGAGCGCGCTGTTCCCGCCCGATTCGGTGATCAACACCTGGCAGCTGACGCTGGTGGACCTGGGCTTCGTCAGCAAGGGCCTGACGCTGCGGGTGAACTCCACCTTTATCCTGGCCACGGCGTTCCTGCTGATCACCTTCAAGCTGCAGCACAGCGGCGCCTCGGCCGCTGCCACCACGCAGCGCATCCTGGGCATCGCCTCGCTGACGCCGCTGGTGGTGATCGCGCTGGTGCCGCTCTTTACCGGCGACATGCCGTCCACCCACTTCCTGCCGCTGCTGCCGCTGACGCACGACGCCGCCGGCGCCCCGGTGCTGGGCGGCTGGAATGCCGCCGGCATCAGCACGGCGATGGGCGCGATGTTCCTGGCGTGCTGGTCGACCTTCGGCTTCGAGACCGCGGTCTGCTACACCCGCGAGTTCAAGGACCCGCAGAAGGACACCTTCAAGGCGATCTTCTGGTCCGGCGTGCTGTGCCTGTTCATGTTTATCGCGGTGCCGATCGCATTCCAGGGCTCGCTGGGCCTGACGGGCATGCTGGCGCCGGCCATCGTCGACGGCTCCGGCGTGGGCGCGGCCATGGCCAAGTTCGTCGGCGGCGGCGCGGTGGTGTTCAACGTGATCGTGGTGATGCTGGTGCTGGCCATCCTGCTGATCGTGATGACGTCGATGATGGGTTCGTCGCGCACGCTGTACCAGGCCTCGGTCGACGGCTGGCTGCCGCGCTACCTCTCGCATGTCAATGAGCACGGTTCGCCGACGCGCGCGATGTGGACGGACCTGCTGTTCAACCTGTTCCTGCTGCTGATGTCGAACTACATGGCGGTGCTGTCGATCAGCAACGTCTGCTACATGATCTTCGTGTTCCTGAACCTGCAGTCGGGCTGGATCCACCGCATGGACCGTCCGGACTGGGCCCGCCCGTACAAGTGCAAGAACTGGCTGCTGGCGCTGGGCGCGTTCTTCGGGTTCTTCGACCTGGCTTTTGTCGGCGCGGGCGCCAACTTCCAGGGCGAGCACACGCTGCGCAACGGCCTGATCGCCGCGCTGCTGATCGTGCCGGTGTTCGTGTACCGCCACTACATCCAGGACAAGGGCCAGTTCCCCGAGTCGATGCGACGCGACATGGAGCTGCCCAATGCCCGCGCCGGCGTGCTGCCCTACGTGGCGCTGATCGTCGGCGGGCTGGTGGTGTGGATTGCCGCCAGGCTGACGGTGATCACCTGACGGCCTTTGGCAGGCCGGCGCCCGTGCCGGCCTGCCCTCCCTTCCCGATTTCCCTGAATTTCCGAGGTACCGCCATGACTGACACGCTCCGCGTACGCGTCGGCCGCGTCGAGCCGCTGGCCGCCGGCATCAAGCGCTTCACCCTGCAACCCTGCGACGACGGCGCGATGCCTGCCTTCGACAGCGGCAGCCATGTGGTCGTCCATATGGACGGCGGCCGGCTGCGCAACGCCTACTCGCTGACCAGCGCGCTGGACAACCCGGCGCATTACCAGATCGCGGTGCGGCTGGAAGAAGCCTCGCGCGGCGGCTCGCGCTATATGCACGAGCAGGTGCGCGAAGGCGACGAGCTGCATATCGGCGCGCCGGCCAACCTGTTCGGCCTGGACCACGGCGCCGGCCGCCACCTGCTGATCGCCGGCGGCATCGGCATCACGCCGTTCATGACGCATATCCAGGCACTGGCGGCGCGCGGGGCGGAGTTTGAACTGCACTATTGCTTCCGCAATACGCAGTCCGCCGCCTTCCTCGACGTGCTGCCGGCCACGCTGCAGCCCGGCCAGCTCCACCTGTATGAGAGCGATACCGGCACCATGCTCGACATCGCCGCGCTGCTCGCCGCGCAGCCTGCAAAGACCCACGTCTATGTCTGCGGGCCTGCGCCGCTGAACGATGCCGTAGTCAATGCGGCCCGTGCCGCCGGCTGGGATGCGGGCCGCATCCACTTCGAGCAGTTCCGCAATGAGGTGGATGCCACCGGCGGTGCCTTCGAGGCCGTGCTGCAGAAAAGCGGGCTGACGCTGCAGGTGGGCGCGGACGAGTCGCTGCTGCGCGCGATCGAGAAAGCTGGCGTCAAGGTGGACTGCATGTGCCGCGAGGGGATCTGCGGGTCGTGCGAAACCGCCATCCTGGACGGCGAGGCGGATCATCACGACCAGTATCTGTCGGATGCGGAGAAGGCAGCGCAGAAGACGATGATGCTGTGCGTGTCGCGGTGCAAGGGGCCGCGGCTGGTATTGGACCTGTAATCCCCTTCTGAATTTGCAACCTTTTGGTTGCGTTTCTCCGGCCGGTTTCCTAACATGCAACCACAGCGTTGCCTGACAACCCACACAGGAGACCGGCCATGCCCTCCCCCACCGACCGTATCGAACGCAGCGTATTGATAGAAGCCCCCGTGGCGCGTGTCTGGCACGCGCTGTCCGACGCCGACACCTTCGGCAGCTGGTTCGGCGTCAGGTTCGACAGCGGCACCCGCTTCGAGCCCGGCCAGCGCGCCGTTGGCAGCGTGACCCACCCCGGCTACGAATACCTGAAGTTCGACGTGCAGGTCGAGCGCGTGGCGCCGCAGAAGCTGTTGTCCTGGCGCTGGCACCCCGCGCCGATGGAACGCGGGCGCGACTATTCGGACGAGCCGGCCACGCTGGTGGTGTTCGAGCTGAAGGAGGTCGACGGCGGCACGCTGCTGACCGTGGTCGAGTCCGGCTTCGACCAGATTCCGGCCGAGCGCCGCGACGAGGCGTTCCGCATGAACAGCGGCGGCTGGGACGGGCAAATGGAAAATCTCCGCAAGCATGTCACCGGCAAGGACTGACACCTCCTCCCCCCTGGATACTGCAGGGCTGCGCGATGCGGCGGCAGTGTTTGCCGCGCTGGGCGACGAAACCCGGCTGCGGCTGGTGGCGGCGCTGTGCGCGGGCGGCGCGATGTCCATCGCGCAGCTGACGGCGGGTAGCGCGATGACGCGGCAGGCTGTGACCAAGCACCTGGAAGTGTTGTCGCAGGCCGGGCTGGTGCGCGACAGCAAGGCCGGGCGCGAACGGCTGTGGCAGTTCGAGCCGGCGCGGGTCGAGGCTGCACGGCGGTCGCTGGAGGCGATCGGGCGGCAGTGGGAGTTTGCGCTGATGAAGCTGAAGGTGGCGGTGGAGCGGGAGCATTAGCGGACAGCATCTGGCTTGCGGGCGTTTTGCTCCGCTGTCCCGCTTGAGGGAGAGGGAGCACACACAGTCGTCATCTGAAACGCCTGTGGCTTTTGCAATGCCGCCGGTTTGCTCCCCTCTCCCGCCCGCGGGAGAGGGGACCGGCCTCTGGTAGTCCAGGCGACCTCGCCAGGCGCACCGCTTGTTCACTGACGTTACCCCTTCTCCCCGGCAATGGACACCATTTCACGCGCCGCTATACTGAGAGTCCCGCCCATCACAGCGAGAGGAAGCGCGCAGTGGCTGACCAAGACCTGGCAAGGCTGAAAATCGACCGGAGCGCCACCGCCGCGCCCGGCATCCGCATCCGACCGCGGCGCAGGTGGCTGCGCTATGCGGTCATCGCGCTGGTCCTGCTCGCCGTGATCGGCATCGCCTTCCGGCTGGCTGGCCCGCAGGCGGTGCAAACCACTACCGTCACCTCGGCCTATCCCACCCAGAATTTCACGCTGCTCAATGCCACCGGCTATGTGGTACCGCAGCGCAAGGCGGCGGTCGCGTCCAAGGCGCAGGGCCGGCTGGAATGGCTGGGCGTGCTGGAGGGCTCGCGCGTGAAGAAGGGCGAGGTCATCGCGCGGCTCGAAAGCAAGGACGTGGAAGCTTCGTTCGCGCAGGCGCAGGCACAGGTGAAGGTAGCGCAGGCCAACCTGGAACTGCAGCAGGCGGAGCTGCGCGACGCCGAAGTGAACCTGCGCCGCTCGCAGATGCTGATCGGGCCCAACGCGATCTCGCGCAACCAGTACGATGCCGACGTGGCGCGTTTCAGCAAGGCGCGGGCATCGATCAACAGCTCGCGCGCTTCGATCGCATCGGCACAGGCCAATGCGCGCGCGGCCGAGGTGGCGGTGGAGCAGACCGTGGTGCGCGCGCCCTTCGACGGCGTGGTGCTGGTCAAGCATGCCAACGTGGGCGACAACATCACCCCGTTCTCCGCCGCCGCCGACACCAAGGGCGCGATCGTGACCATCGCCGACATGGAAACGCTGGAGGTGGAAGCCGACGTCGCCGAATCCAATATCGCCAAAATCCGCGTCGATCAGCCGTGCGAACTGCTGCTCGATGCACTGCCCGGTCTGCGGCTGGCCGGCCAGGTGTCGCGCATCGTGCCGACGGTGGACCGCTCCAAGGCCACGGTGCTGGTCAAGGTGCGCTTTGTCGACCGCGATGCGCGCGTGCTGCCTGATATGAGCGCGAAGATCGCCTTCCTGTCGCGCGCCGCGTCGGCGCAGGACCGCCAGCCGGTGGTGGCGGTGCAGCCCGCCGCGGTGGTCACGCGCGACGGCCGCCAGGTGGTCTACGTGGTCAGGGACGGCAAGGCGCATGAAATGACGGTCAAGACCGGCGACAAGCTCGGCGAGCTGGTGGCCGTGCAGGGCGTCAAGGCCGGCGATGTGCTGGTGCTTGCCCCCGGCGACAAGCTGCGCGACGGCGCGCGCGTTGCCGTGGCCAAGCCGTGAGGAGGCTCGCATGAGCGCCGCGCCGCTGGTGCAGATCAGCCACGTCGCCAAGTCCTACCGGCGCGGCGTGCAGACCGTGCCGGTGCTGACCGATATCTCCCTGGAGATTGGCGAAGGCGAGTTCGTCGCGCTGATGGGGCCGTCCGGCTCGGGCAAGAGCACGCTGCTGAACCTGATCGCCGGCATCGACCGGCCCGACAGCGGCACGCTGCGCGTGGCAGGGCTCGATATCACGCAGTTGCCCGAAGCCACGCTGGCCGAATGGCGCGCCGCCAACGTCGGCTTTATCTTCCAGTTCTACAACCTGATGCCGGTGCTGACCGCGTTCGAGAACGTGGAACTGCCGCTGATGCTGACCGGCCTGCCGCGCGCGGAGCGGCGCGCGCGGGTGGAGCTGGTGCTCGGCATGGTCAACCTGGCCGACCGCATGAGCCACTACCCATCCGAGCTGTCCGGCGGCCAGCAGCAGCGCGTGGCGATCGCGCGCGCACTGATCACCGACCCGACGCTGATCGTCGCCGACGAGCCCACCGGCGACCTCGACCGCACCTCCGCCGCCGAGATCCTGGCGATGATGCAGCGGCTCAATGCGGAACTCGGCAAGACCATCATCATGGTCACGCACGATGCGCATGCCGCGGCCGCGGCGGGCTCGCTGGTGCATCTGGAGAAGGGCGAGCTGATCCGTGGCGAGCTTGCCTGAGGCCCCATGTACGCGCTCAAGCTGATCTCCCGCAACGCGCTGCGGCACAAGCTGCGCACCACGCTGACGGTGTTCGGCCTGGTGATCGCGGTGCTGGCGTTCGGGCTGCTGCAGACCGTGATCGACGCCTGGTACGCGGGCGCGTCGGCGGCGTCCAGCGCGCGGCTGGTGACGCGCAATGCGATCTCGCTGGTGTTTCCGCTGCCGCTCAGCTACGAGAACCGCATCAAGGGCGTGGACGGCGTGACCATGGTGGCGCGCTCGAACTGGTTCGGCGGCGTCTACCGCGACCCCAAGAACTTCTTCGCGCAGTTCGCGGTGTCGGACAACTATCTCGACCTCTATCCCGAGTTCATCGTGCCCGAGCAGCAACGCGCGGACTACCGGCGCGACCGCAAGGGCGCGCTGGTCGGGCGCCAGCTTGCCGACCAGTTCGGCTTCAAGGTCGGCGACGTGATCCCGATCAAGGGCACCATCTACCCCGGCACCTGGGAGTTCGTCGTGCGCGGCATCATGGACGGCCGCGACGAAAGCATCATCACGCGCCAGATGGTGTTCCACTGGGAATACCTGAACGAGACCGTGCGCAAGCGCACCGCGCGCCAGGCCGACCAGGTCGGGGTCTATGTGCTGGGCGTCGACAATCCCGACAACACCGCGTCGATCTCGCGCAATGTTGACGCCGTATTCCGCAACTCGCTGGCCGAAACGCTGACCGAGACCGAGCAGGCCTTCCAGCTCGGCTTCGTCGCGATGTCCAACCAGATCATCGCGGCGATCCGCGTGGTCTCGTACGTGGTGATCCTGATCATCATGGCGGTGATGGCCAACGCCATGGCGATGAGCGCGCGCGAGCGCACCGTCGAGTACGCCACGCTCAAGGCGCTGGGCTTCGGCCCCGGCTTCCTCGCGATCCTGGTGTTCGGCGAATCGCTGGCGATCTGCGTGGTCGGCGGCGCGCTCGGCATGCTGGCGACGCCGCCGCTGGCCACCGCCTTCAAGCAGGCGGTAGGCGGCGTGTTCCCGGTGTTCACGGTGTCGCCGCAGACCATGCAGCTACAGGCGGCGTGCGCGCTGGCGGTGGGCATCTGCGCCGGCATCGTGCCCGCGGTGCAGGCCGCGCGCGTGCGCATCGTCGAAGGCCTGCGGGCGATCGGCTAGCGGGCGTGCCATGGCGATCCCGCTGACCTATATCGCGCGCAACCTGTGGGCCCGGCGCCTGACCACGGCGCTGACCGCCGGGGGGCTGGCGCTGGTGGTCTTTGTCTTTGCCACCATGCTGATGCTCGATGCCGGCCTGAAGAAGACATTGGTCACCACCGGCGAGCAGAACAACGTGGTGGTGATCCGCAAGGGCGCCGAGACCGAGATCCAGAGCGCGGTCGAGCGCGGCCAGGCCAGCATCATGGAGATGCACCCGGCGGTGGCAATGAGCAACAGCGGCCAGCCGCTGGCCTCGCGTGAGGCGGTGGTGCTGATCTCGCTGACCAAGGCCAGCACCGGGCAGCCCTCCAATGTGGTGATCCGCGGCATCTCGCCGCTGGGCGTGGCTTTGCGTCCGCAGGTGAAGCTGGTGGCCGGGCGCATGTTCAAGCCGGGCTCGTCCGAGATCATCGTCGGCAGCAGCATCGCCGACGGCTTTGCCGGCGTACAGATCGGCGAGCACCTGCGCTTTGCGCAACGCGACTGGACCGTGGTGGGCCACTTCGATGCCGGCGGCAGCGGCTTCGATTCCGAGATCTGGGGCGACGTGGACCAGCTGATGCAGTCGTTCCGCCGCAATGCGTATTCGTCAATGGTGGTGCGGCTGACCGATACCGCGCAGTTCGACCGCTTTCGCGCCGATATCGACGTCGATCCGCGGCTGGCGGACGAGGCCAAGCGCGAGCAGACCTTCTACAGCGACCAGTCCAAGGCGCTGTCCAAATTTATCAATATCCTGGGCTTTACGCTGTCGACCATTTTCTCGATCGCGGCAATGATCGGCGCGATGATCACCATGTATGCGTCGGTCGCCAACCGCGTGGCGGAGATCGGCACGCTGCGCGCGCTGGGCTTCAAGCGGGCCAATGTGCTGGTGGCCTTCCTGATCGAGGCCGCGCTGCTCGGGCTGGTGGGCGGGGTGGCCGGGCTGGCTTGCGCGGCGCTGATGCAGTTCGCTTCGTTCTCGACCACCAATTTCCAGACGTTCTCCGACCTGTCGTTCCGCTTTATCCTGACACCAGCGATTGCGCTGCAGACGCTGGCGTTCTCGATGGCAATGGGGCTGGTGGGGGGATTCCTGCCGGCGGTGCGGGCGGCGCGGATGAATATTGTGGATGCGCTGCGGGCGCGGTAGCTGGGCAGACTCCTCCGGCACGGATAAGTCATATATCAGGCAAGGCAGTACCGGCTACTGCACCTCCCGGCACGAACGGCCTTGGACGAACCGGTTGCAATTATTAAGATCAAGATGAAGTCCGTGATAGTTCGGCCGTACGCCGAATCGAAGGAGGTGCTATGGAACTTCATATGCAATCGCATCGCTATACGCATCGCTGGCCCGTCTGGCGTGCGGCCGCACTTGCGGGTGTGGTCGCCGGCGTGGTCTTCCTGGTCTTCGAATTGCTGGCGACCGTGATGATGGGACGGAATGCGTGGGAACCGCTGTACATGATTGCTGCCATCATGCTTGGGCCTGACATATTGACGCAGGCCATGACGTTCGACTTCGGCGTGCTGATAGCCGCTGTGGTGGTGCATTTCGTGCTGGCCATCATTTACGGCCTGATTCTGGCCACCATCATGGCACCGTTCCACTTCGACTCAAGCATTGGCATGGCCTCGCTCGTGGGCGCGGTTTTCGGTCTGGCGCTGTACTGGGTTAACTTCTATGGGATGACCGCGTTCTTCCCGTGGTTCGCCGAAGCTCGCGGCTGGGTAAGCGCCATTGCCCATATTGTGTTCGGCCTGGTGGCTGCCGATTCCTACCTGAAGCTGGAGGGACGCCTGCCTCGCGGCAGCGATACAAGTGCCGGCCCAGCGGCCACTTGACAGCGGATAGCCTGAACAGGAAACGGCCTCCTTCTGCAACCGGTCACGACGCCATCCATCGCGCCAGTTACCGGGCAAGAAGGAGGCCGATGCTTTTTCAGGATCTGGTTTTCCTTCCTTTCCTTGCCTTCTTCCCCCTGTCCGTCTACAACCCGTAGTGATGCATGCTCCCCGTCAGGCCCCCGCTGGCGGCCAGTGCGCACCCGGCACGGCCAGCGGCGCCCGATTGCAACCACCTTGCAAGACTATCCGCCAGAACGCCCCGATGAATCTCGACCTGCTGGCATCGTTGCTGACCGCCATCGTTGTGCTGCTGATCGGCACGCTGGTCAATCGAAGCGTGGGCTTGCTGTCACGCTACAACATCCCCGATCCGGTCACCGGTGGCCTGCTGTTCGCGATCGTCGCAACGCTGGCCCTGGCCGTGGCCAATGTCCGCGTGGTGATCGATCCCGGCATGAAGCCGGTGCTGCTGCTGATGTTCTTCGGCGGCGTCGGGCTGGGCGCCGATCTGCGCATGCTCAGGCGCGGCGGCAAGGCGCTGGCGATCTTCCTGGTCATCCTGCTGCCATATATCGTGGTGCAGAACGTGGTGGGCGTGGCGATGGCCCGGGTACTGGACCTGCATCCGATCTTCGGCCTGGTCAGCGGCTCGATCACACTGGTGGGCGGCCACGGCACCGGTGCCGCCTATGCCGAGCGCTTTGCCGAGGTCAACAACCTGCAGGCGGTGATGGACCTGTCGATGACGGTGGCCACCATCGGGCTGATCGTCGGCGGCATCATCGGTGGCCCCGTGGCGCAGTACCTGATCTCGCGCTACCAGCTGCGCTCGACCGCGCGCGAAGCCGGCGATACCGAGGAAGAAGAAGCCGCCGCTTCGCCGATCACCACCGTGGGCGCACTGGCGGCGCTGGCCGGCATCCTGGCCGCGGTGATCGGCGGGCGCTGGATCGCCGCGCAGATGCCCGCCGGGCCCATCACCATCCCGGGTTTCCTGTGGTGCATGATGCTGGGCATCGCCATCCGCAACCTGCTGCCCTTTGTCGGGATGCGCTTTGACGACCGCGCCACCGACCTGGTCACCAACGTCTGCCTGTCGCTGTTCCTGGTGATGACGATGATGGCGCTGGACCTGGCCGAGGTGGCGCTGTCCGCGGGGCCCTTTCTCGCGATCATCGCCATGCAGGTGATATTCATCATCCTCTACGTGGTGCTGGTGTGCTTTCGCTGGATGGGGCGCGACTACGAGGCCGCGGTCACCTCGGCCGCGTTTATCGGCTTCAACATGGGCTCGACCGCCACCGCCATGGCCAATATGCGCGCGATTACCTCGCGCTACGGGCCGGCGCCGACGAGCTATCTGATCACGCCGCTGGCGGGCGCGTTCTTTGTCGACCTGATGAACGCGTTCATCCTGACCATGATGCTGGCCCTGCCGCTGATCGGGGGCTGACATGCGCCGCGCCCTGCTTGCGATCCTGTTCGCGCTGCTGGCCTCGGCCTGGCTGGCGGGTTGCGGCAGCGGGCCGCCGGCCGAGGACATGCGCAGCAGCCTGAACGAACGCCTGGCACAGGCGCTGCCGCCCGGCACGGTGGAAGTGGTCAGCATCGACCGGCGCGGCTCGCAGTCCGACACCAAGGCGCCCACCGGCGAATTGCGCCGGGTGGTGTATTTCGATGCGGAACTGAAGCTGCTGCGCGACTACGATTTCGGCGCCTGGGATTCGCCCGGCGTGGCCGGGCTGGTGTCGGCGCTGGGCGCGGGCCCGCGCGGCATCAGCGGCATCACCAGCGGCGGCAACAAGCGCGGCGACATCATCCGCGCGCACGGCACCGCGCTGTTCAAGCTCGACGGCGAGCGCTGGGTCAGCGTGCTGCCGGCCGGCTACCGTCCCGCCGAGGCGCCAGCGGTCGCCACCAACGTGCCGAGCGGCCCGGCGGCGATCCTTGACGCAATGCGCAAGGTGATCGACTCCGTGCAGAAGGACGCCTCGCCGGCGCAGCGCGCGGTGATCGAGCAGGAGCTGACCACCGCGCACGCCAATATCCGCGCGCGGCTGGCACGGGTCAGCGAAGGCTATGCCATTGCCGCGGGCGCCGAGCACGGCCAGTACCTGCGCTTCGCGCGGGCGCTGGTCGCGGGCGCCAGGGTGCGCGCGATGCCGCTGGTCACGCAAGGCGGAGAGGAAAACCTGCGCCTGCTGCGCGCCGGCAAGGTTCCGGTGGCGCTGGCGCAGGCCGATGCCGCGCTGGAGGCCTACGAGGGCAAGGGCGCGTTCGACGGCGATGGCCCGCATGTGTCGCTGCGCGCCATCGGCAGCCTGTATCCGGAACCGGTGCATGTGATGGTGCGCGGCGCCGATCCCGCCCGCTCGGTCTCCGACCTGCGCGGCAAGCGCATCGCCGTGGGCGAGCGCGGCGCGGCCTCGCGCGCGACCGTGCTGCGCGTGCTGGCCGCGCACGGCCTGACCGACAAAGACTTCAAGGCCGAGGAAGTGGGGCTGGGCCCGGCGCTGGTGGCGCTGCGCCAGAACCAGGTCGATGCGGTGATGCAGGTGATCGGCGTGCCGTCCGACAGCATCCGCGACGCCATCGGCCAGATGCCGCTGCGGCTGCTGCCGCTGGACGAGCGCGCGATCGCGGCGATGATCGGGCAGAAGGCGGGGTATTTCCGCGCCACCATCACGCCGGGCACCTACCCGGGCCTGCTCGAGCCGGTGCGCACCATTGCCACCGCTGCGATTCTTGTCACCGGCCCGGACATGTCCGATACCGAGGTGGCCGAACTGACGCGGCTGGTCTACGCCCACGGCCGCGACTTTGTCGCGCGCGGCAGCGCCCAGGGCGGGCAGATCAGCGTGGCCACGGCGCGGCAGGGGCTGGTGATCCCGCAGCACCTGGCGGCGGCCAGGGTGCTTGACGGCATGGTGCCCGGCGGTGGCGCCCGCGCGCCCGCACGGGTTCCCGCCGCGCCCCCTGCTGCTGCGTCAGTTCCGGGCGCACGGGCTCGGTAGAGCGCGCTCAGGCCGCCGCCGGCACTTCCTGCGCCAGCCGGCAGCGCCGGTCCAGGAAATCGCTGGCGTGCCCGTTGCTGCCGGCAGCCGCGTCGACCGGCTGGTCGACCACGACAAACCCCGGCTGGCCGCGATGGTTGCGCGCGTAGGTGACAAAGATGCCGCGGTCGGGCGGTGGCACGGCGGTGCGGCTTGCCGCAGCGCCCTCCGCCCTGCCCCCTACCAGCGCGAACGGATCGGCCGACAACACCGGCGCGTCCGCCGGGATAAACCTCGCGCGCACCGGCTTGCCGGCGAAGCGAAGTGCGGTCCAGTCGGTGCCGATCGGCCCGCTGGCGCCGTTGACGAAGGTGCGCGCTGCCGCGCTGATGCAATCGAGATGGATATGGAGCTGGTCCTGGCTGCGCGAGCTGCGCGAATTGATCGCCAGGCCCAGCATGTCGTCAGGCAGGCTCTTGCCCAATGACCGCCCGACAATGCCGCGCGCTTCCCAGCCAAAGGCCCACGGACTGGCGCCGCCGCCATCCCAGGCCTTGCCATCTTCCACGCCAGTTACCGGATGCGCCGGAATCACCAGGTAGTGCGAGGTACCGATGGCGTCCTTGTAGAGCACCAGGCCGCGCGAGCGGTCCACCTGCGCGCAGTCCGGATGCGTTGCCGTGGCGCCCGCCAGGCAGCGCTGCTGCACGTTGCGCCACAAGCCGTCGCGCCCGCCGGACAGCGTGCCGACCACGCCCTCGGCGGTGCAGCCTGGCAAGGCCAGGACCGCCGCAAACCAGAAACCCCGCCACCCGCCGCGCAGCATCAACGCCGGCATGTCACCCCATAGAAGGTGCCAGCGCGCGGGTTGGAGACCACGTAGGCGTTGCGCTGCGCCCAGAACTGCGCGGTGCGGAAGGCATCGGCTTCACGCTCGCTCCATGCCGTTGCCAGCAGCGGCAGGGCTTCGGCATCGGTGGTCAGAAAGACCTGGGCCTGGTAGCGGGCGGTTTGCAGTTCGCCGGTGCGGATGGTGCGGATCGTGACGTGGAGCGGCATAGGCATCGTCTCGTCGTGGAGATTCGGAAATCTTATCCACAGTCGTGTGTTGGTTTGATGACCGACTGTCAGCAAACTTTATGCCGACTGTATGGCGACTGTACGTCTTCGCGGGCCCGGCCGCCATCCTTCCTCGCCCCGGACGGCCGCCCGCCAACAAGGAATTGAAGGACAATTGCGCTCAATCTTGAACGCCAAGGGAGACTGCGATGCCAGCGCCCACTTACCGCAAGGTACTGATACTCGCGTTGTCCCACCTGGCCGCGCTGGCGGCAGGGTTCGCGGCGGGAATCTATGTGTTGCCGATCCTGACGGCGCAGGCAGGTGCCAGCGCCGAGCAAGTGCAGGCTGTATCACAACAGGCACGCTATTCTGGCATCTTTCGCAAGGACCTGGCCGGCAGCGACGCGTTGCACTGGGCCAACGGCCGGCTCCATGTCTCGGCCCAGGCCATCGCCTTCGAGGGTGAAGTCGCGCCCGGGCCGGACTATCGCGTCTACCTGGCGCCGGAATTCGTCGATACCGAGGAGGCCTTCCTGCGCATCAAGGACCGCGCGCTGCAGGTGTCGGAGCTCAAGACCTTCGGCAATTTCACCGTGGCGCTGCCGGCCGGGGTCGATCCCGGCAAATACCGGGCGGTGGTGATCTGGTGCGAACGCTTCGGGCAGTTCATCAGCGCAGCGGCCTATCGACCGTAGCGCAGCGCTTCCCTGCCCTGCGGCAAGGAAAAAGAAAAAAGGGCCGATCGAGGAACCGGCCCAACGAATCCCGCAATGCAAATCGCAGGCGTCGATATGAAGATCTCGCACCCGCCCCGGGCGTGCATAGAGGATGTGTTCGGGCGGGCGTCAGGCCGCTGCGATCAGAAGCGGTGGCGCAGGCCGATGGTGGCGCCGGTCTGGTTCTCGCCGGCGACCACGGTGCCAACGCCATTCAGGCCCAGCGCGGAGCCGGACTTGTTCTTGGCGTAGCCCACGTTCAGATACACGTCGGTGCGCTTGGACAGCGAGTAGTCGGCCGACAGCACGAACATCCACGGATCCGCATCGCTGTTGCGGGTGTCGTTGTAGTACGCGGCGCCGGTCACCAGGAACGCGGGCGTGAAGCGGTACTGCGCGCCGGCCCAGTAGACGTTGCTGCGGGTAGCGGCGGCGGTGGCGCTGGAAACGCCATCGTCCTTCAGCCAGCGGTAGCCGGCGAACACCTTGGCGCCGCCGAAGGCATAGGCCGCACCGACGGCCGCGCGCTTGGCGTTGCGGTCCTGCAGCGCCACCGTGCCGCCCTGGAACTGGTCATAGGCTGCACCGACCGAGAAGCCGCCGGCGGCGTACGACAGGCCGCCGCCGAAGTTCTTCCCTACCTTGAAGGCGCCCGGCACTTCGCCGTTGTTGTCGCGGCCGAAGCTGTAGAAGCCGGTGGCGGTCAGGCCGCCGAACTTGCCGGTGTACTTGATGGCGTTGTCGGCGCGGCCGTTGAAGAGCGAGTCGACGCTGTTGAGCGAATAGCGCGGACCCACGCCCATCGGGTCGAAGGCGCCGAACAGGTCGTACAGCGCGTTCTGCTGGCGGCCCAGCGTCACGGCGCCGAAATCGCCCTGCAGGCCCACGTAGGCCTGGCGGCCGAACAGGCGGTTGCCCTGGCCCGAGGTGCCGGTGTCGACGTCAAAGCCGCTCTCCAGCACGAAGATTCCCTTCAGGCCGCTGCCCAGGTCTTCGGTGCCGCGCAGGCCCCAGCGCGAGCCCGACAGGTTGCCCGAGTTCACGCGTGCGACCGTACCCTCGGCACCGCCGCTGCCCGGCATGTTGTTGATGACTTCGACGCCGGCATCGACGATGCCATACAGCGTCACGTTGGAGGCGGTCTGGGCCGACGCCACCCCGGATGCCGCCGTAGCGGCGACTGCTGCCGTCATTGCAAGGAGAGCTTTCTTCACTGTGGTTTCTCTGTGTTCTGTTTGATTCATGACACGCGCCGGACCCGTTCCGGATCGCAATCCCCGGGTCAAACCGCCTGACCCTGGTCAACCCGGAAACGGCGCATCGTCCGCACGAATGGCGGCCTGCGCATTGTGGCGGCGCAATATGAAACCCTTGTGACGCACACTCCTCAGCAAGAAGTGCCGTATCACCCCCTACCGGGGGTTTTCCCTGTAACCGGGAGGAACGATTTGGTAGGATGCAGGCTTTTCCGACGACGGTAATGCCAGTGCCACGTGCCGCCATGTGCCTTTGCCTCGACAGCTTCGCGTCATGAGGCTGGCTGAGATCAAGACCCGGCTTGCCCCACGGCTCGCCTCGCTGCAGGCGTCGATGCCTGCCCCTCTGAAGGAACGACTGTCGGCGCTGAGCGCGCGCACCACGCGCATCGGCCTGACCCGGCCCGGTTCGCTGCGCCCGACGCGGCGCGGCCTGCTGTTGGGACTGGCCGCATTCCCCGCGCTGTTCCTGCTCTACGTGCTGATCCTGGTGCCGTTCACGCCGGGCATCAGCGATATCCGCAAGGCCAAGTCCGAACAGCCGGCGCAGGTGCTGTCCGCGGACGGCAAGGAACTCGCGGTGTTCAAGTGGGCCAACCGCGACTGGGTGCCGCTGTCGCAGATCTCGCCCAACGTGGTGGCCGCGCTGATCTCGACCGAGGACCACCGCTTCTACCAGCACCACGGGCTGGACTGGCGCCGCATCGCCGCGGCCGCGGTGCATACCTTCACCGGCGACCGCCAGGGCGGCTCGACCATCACGCAGCAGCTGGCGCGCAACCTCTACCCCGACGAGATCGGCCGCGCGCCCACGATCACGCGCAAGCTCAAGGAAGCGATCACCGCGCTGAAGATCGAGGCGCTCTATACCAAGGAGGAGATCCTCGAGACCTACCTCAATACGGTGCCGTTCCTGTACAACGCGTTCGGCATCGAGATGGCCGCGCGCACGTACTTCGACAAGCCGGCCCGTTCGCTCGACGTGCTGCAGAGCGCCACGCTGATCGGCATGCTCAAGGGCAACAGCTACTACAACCCGGTGCTCAATCCCGAGCGCGCGCTGGAGCGGCGCAATACCGTGCTGGGGCAGATGGTCAAGCGCGGCAAGCTCGATGCGGCCCGCTATGAGCAATTGCAGAAGCGCCCGCTGCGCATCGATTTCGAGCGCCAGACCGAACCGCCCGGCCCGGCGCCACACTTCGCGCAGCAACTTCGGAAGTGGCTGATTGGCTGGGCCGACCGCAATGGCTACGACATCTACGCCGACGGCCTGGTGGTGCGCACCACCATCGACGCGCGCCTGCAGGCCATGGCGACGCAGGCCGTGGTGCAGCAAGGCAACCGGCTGCAGGCGGTCGCCAACGCGGCGTGGGCGCCGCGCGCGGGCTGGGCCGCCAACAAGGCGCTGGTGCAGGCCTTCGTGCGCGAAACGCCGGAATACCGCGCCGCCACCGCTGCCGGCACGCCGCCTGAGGAAGCGCTGAAGCACCTGCTGGCCGATGGCACCTTCATGCGCGCGCTGCACCAGCAGAAGACCCGGATCCAGGCCGGCTTTATCGCCATCGATCCGCGCAACGGCGAGATCCGCGCGTGGGTGGGCAGCCGCGACTACACTCAGGACGCGTTCGACCACGTGCAGCAGGCGCGCCGCCAGCCGGGCTCGACCTTCAAGCCCTTTGTCTACGGCGCCGCGTTCGAAGAGGGCAAGAGCCCCGACGACACGCTGATGGACCAGCCGGTCGAGATCGAGCTGGCCGGCGGCGAGGTCTGGCGCCCCAGCGACGAGGGCCGCCCCACCGGCCGCGCGATGTCGCTGCGCGACGGGCTGGTCTACTCCCGCAACACCATCACCGCGCAACTGATGCAGCAGGTGGGCCCCGAGCGCGTGGCGCGGCTGGCGCGCGACATGGGCGTGCGGGAAAGCCGGCTCGACGTGGTGCCGTCGCTGGCGCTGGGCACGAGCCCCGTCACGCTCAAGGAAATGGTGGCCGCCTACGGCACCATCGCCAACGCCGGCGACTATATCGCGCCAACCATGGTGACGCGCATCGAAGACCGCAACGGCAACGTGCTGCAGACCTTCCGCCCGGCGCGGGCCGAGCATGCGCTGCCCCCCGCCACCACGCAGACCCTGCTCGACGTGATGCGCGACGTGATCGACCGCGGCACCGGCGCCAGCATCCGCTCGCGCTTCGGCATCCGCGCGGATGTCGCCGGCAAGACCGGCACCACGCAGGACAACGCCGACGGCTGGTTCATCCTGATGCATCCGGAGCTGGTGGCGGGCGCGTGGGTCGGCTTCAACGACAGCCGCGTCACGCTGCGCAGCGACTACTGGGGCCAGGGCGCGCACAGCGCGCTGCCGATGGTGGGCGACTTCTACCAGCGCGCGCTGCGCGCCCGCGTCGTCGACGGCCGCGCGCGCTTTGCCGAGCACGAGGAAACGAGCCTGTTCGGGTCCATGGGCAAGCATGTGCGCGGCTGGTTCAGCAAGCTGTTCAGCAGCGACAAGCCGGCCGAGGCACCGGCACCGCGCCCGGGGCCGCGCCGACCGGCCTTGCCGGCGCAGGAGGCTGAGGTTGCGCCGCCCGCCAGTGCGCCCGTGACGGCTTCGGCGGCGGGGGCGGAGATGAGCCAGGATGAGTCGAGCCTGGCGCTGGATCGGGGGGAGACGGTGATTGCGGTGCCGCCGGGCTCCGCGGGAACCGCTCCGGATACCACTGCAGCGAGCGCTGCGACACCTGCGGCACCCGCTGCGCCCGTTTCACCCGGAACGCCATCACCACCCGCCTATCCGGTAGCGCCCACCGCTCCGCCGGCGCCAGCCTATCCGGCAGCACCACCCTCTCCTGTCACGCCGTCCGAGCCGGGCGTTGCGCCTGCACCGGGTTGACGTGCCAGTACCGACTTGGCAGCTGGCTGCTCAGGCCACCCAGTTTTCGCATCGCAAACCGCTCACCCGCGAAAACTCTCCAATGTTGTCGGTCACAAGCACGGCGCTGATTGAGAGCGCATGCGCTGCGATCAGCATGTCATTGGCTCCGATCACCTGCCCGCTGCGTTCCAAGGCCGCACGCAATTCACCGTAGCAATGGTCCGCGTCGCCGCCTAGTGGCAGGACGCGCAAACCGGCCAGGGCCTGGCTGACGCGTTGGCTCAGCGCGGCGGATCCCTTCTTGGCCGCGCCGAAACGCAATTCGGCCGCAACAACGATGGAAGTGCACAAGCTGTCCGGGTCAGTCGCTGCGATGCGCACAGCGCAGGGACCGCGCGTGTTCCGAATCGCGTCGGAAATGATGTTCGTGTCGAGGAGAAACAAGGACATCAGAGATCGATGTCCTCGGCAGGAAGGTTGTCGATTGTCGGCCAATCTACATCGATGGGCTCCCATTGCGCCAGCAGCGAACGCAACGGCATCGCGGCAATCGGCTCGATGATGAGGTGATTCCCTTCGCGGCGCAGAATGGCCTCGTCCCCAGGCAGTTCGAACTCGCGCGGGATTCGGATCGCCTGATTGCGGCCATTGCGAAATAGCCTGACATGGCGGATTTCATCAGTCGTTGTCATGGGGAACCTCCTTAGCATATGCCACAGCATATGCCACAGCATATGCCAGATCAGCGGCGTAAGCAATAGACCGACATACCATGACTACGTCACTTTTCGCTTAAAACATCCTGTGCCAACGGCGCCTACCCGCCGAGCCGCATTCCTTCATGCCAGCCCGATATCCCGCGCCCGCACCCCCGGAAACACCTGCGCCAGCCGCGCATCATCCAGCCCATACAGCCGGCGAAACATGCCGCCGAGCAAGGCGCGATATTCGTTGCGTACCGGCCAGTCGCGGTTCTGGTTCAGCGTGGCCTGCTCCACCGCCACCTGCTCGCCCGCGATGCGCCCGCCACGCACCGCACCGCCCGCGACCCAGTACACGGTGCCGTGGCCATGATCGGTGCCGCGCGTGCCGTTCTCGCGGAAGGTGCGGCCGAACTCCGACAGCACTACGACGGTAGTCTTGTTCCACGCTGGCCCCATCTCCTCGGCAAAGGCGGACAGGCCGCGGCCGAGGTTGTCGAGCAGGCTGGCAAGCTGTCCCTGCGCGCCGCCCTGGTTGACATGGGTATCCCAGCCACCTACGTCGATAAAGCCCAGGTTGAAGCGCTCGCGCATCAGCCCCGCCATGCGGCGCGCTTCGAGCTCGAAGCCACGCGCGCTGAGCGAGCGGCGGTTGGCGGCCTGCATTTCCTGCTGGCGCGACGCCATCATGCCGGTGTCGCCGCCTGACATGGCGGGCATAGAGGGCGTGGCTGGCGTGGCTGGGGAGGTGGACTGGGCCTGGCGCGCCACCGTTTCGCGCAACTCGAACCCCTCATCGATCAGCGATTCGAAACGCGTGCCGTGGTACATCTGCGCCAGCAGCCTGGACTGGCGCGCGTCGAACGGCGTGCGGCCGTTGCCCTTGAGCGAGACATTGGGCACGTCGCGCGGCCCCGACAGCACCACCGGCAGGCCGTCGGTGAACGCCACCGGCGCGGCCTGCCCGCCCATCGCCTGCGCCAGCCGGTTCAGGAAACCGCTGCCGCGCAGTGACGCCATGTCCTTGCGATCTTCCCCCTCGCCCGGCAAGCCGGCCTCGATGCCGTCCTGGGTTTCGAAGTGGCTGCGCGACAGGTCGTGGGTGCCGGCAAACGGCACGAAGGCAAGCTGGCCGCGCTGCCACAGCGGCAGCATGGTGCCGGCCAGCGCCGGATGCAGCGCCCAGTCGCCGATGCCGCGCGCGGCGCTGTCGGCGGCAAAGGCGGGCGCCAGCGCCACTGCCGCACTGGGATCGGCTTCCGCGCCCGCCACCGGTTTGCGGATGGCGATATTGGGCCGCGCGGCGTAATAGAACTCGCTGCCGGCCGGCACCAGCACGCTGGCGGCGTCATAGCCGCCGCGCAGGAACACCAGCAGGAAGCGCGCATCGGCCTGCGCCGGCAGCGCATAGACCCGCGATGCGATCGCGGGCAGCACCAGCCCGAGCGTGGCGCCGCCCATCGTCTTCAGCCATTGTCTGCGTTGCATGGTTTGCTCCTTGCGCTTGCGCGTCAGCGCTGCATCCATTCGGGCGAGCCGAGCAGCACGGTATTCCACTCGGCCTGCGATTCGGCCTGCGCCAGCGCGGCGCGCGTGGCGGGGCTCAGCGTGGCTTCGATGGTGTCGTAGTACAGCTTGTTGCCGATCATCGGGAAGCGCGCGCCGCGCGGCTTGCCCGCGTCGCCGGCAAACAGCCCCGCCGGCCCCGAGCCAATTGCCCGCGCAATCTCGAAGCGCCGCACCATCTGCCCGGAGCTGGCCCACGCGCTCTCCGCCGACGGGTAGCCGTCCGGCGTCACGCGGCCGTACAGCGGCTCGCCAAGCTGGTTCAGCCAGTTCAGCACCGGACGCAGGTTGCTGACCTGGCGGCCGTCATAAGCCAGCCGCATCGACGACACCACGTAGACCATCGGGTCCTTGAACTTGCGCGCCGGCGCGGCCAGCAGCCGGTCCAGCTCCGGCGCCAGCAACATGGTGCGCAGCACCTGGGCGATATCGCCATCGGTGCGGGTGAAGGTCTGCGCCATGCGCTCGACCAGCGCCGGCGGCGGGTTGTCGGCGATAAAGTGGGCGGCCAGCCGGGCGCTGATATAGCGCGCCGTGGCCGGCTCGCGCGCCAGGATCGTCACCGCGCGCTCCACCTCGGCAAAGCCGGCCGGCTCGATACGCTGGCCCAGCAGCGTCTTCGGGCCAAAGTCATGGCGGGCGGGGTTGAACTCGAACACACCGTCGCTGCGGTACAGCGCCGCGCGCGCCGGCGGCAGCTTCGGCGGCGGCGTGCCGCGCAGGTTGACGCCGACGCCGGTCAGCACGCGCGCCAGCTCCTGGACGTCCTGCTGCGTGTAACGCGAGCCGCTGGGTCCGCCCGACACGCCCAGCGTATGCAGCTCCATCAGCTCGCGCGCGTAGTTCTCGTTGATGCGGTTGGCGCTGCTCTGCGCGTTGTCGAGGTAGAGCAGCATCGCCGGCGCGGTCACCGTAGCCATCAGCAAGTCGCGGAAGCGGCCCAGCGCATGCGGGCGGATCGCGTGCTCCTCGTAGTCGGGCAGCATCAGCCGCACCTGTCCCTTGCCCGAATGGACGGTGAAATGGTTCATCCAGAACCACGTCATCTGCTCGCGCAACTGCGCCGGCGAATACAGCGCGCGCAACAGGTGGCGCCGCGCGGTATCGGCCACCAGCTCGTTGCCCTGCATGTTCACAGCCTGGCGCGCCTTCTGCTTGCTGTCCTCGTCCGGCAGCGCATCGATGCGCTCGCGTTCCACGCGCGACGCCTGCAGCCGGCCCGCGGCATCGCCCTGCAGGTTGGGCAGCGCGGCGATGGCGGCGGCCAGTTCCGGCGGATCGGCCAGCGGCAGTGTCAGTTGCCGCTCGAGAAAGCCCTTGCGGCCGAGCTGGCGCAGTTCGGCCAGGCTGGCCTGGTCGGCGCCGTAGGTGACCGTGTTGAGCCAGTGCAGGTCGGTGCTGGCATCGCCTGTCCCGGCCGGCACCTGCGCGCAGGCGCCCAGGCACGCCGCCACGGTCAACACTGCCGCCGCACGCCAGGCGGCGAGCCGCGTCTCCAGCCAGCGCGCGCGGCCGCATTGTTTCGCATGCTGTACTGCATCCATGCTTGCTCCTTGCGATATCGCCTACCCCGATGTTACGTGGGAAGCGCGTTTCCGTTGACCCGGACATGCGGGGGGAGTGTTACCAATGCTTTCAGCATTGCCGGAATTGCCAGCACAGCGGCGGCGGCGCGAGGGCTCAACCTTGGTTGGGGATTCGGCTGTGGATCTCGCAAGTCGGCGGGCCGACCTCGATTCCGTCAGCAATTTTTCATGAAATTGCCGGCGAATTCAGCAACAAATGCCCCCGCAATCTTATTAATCTGCCCGCTATTTTCCGTTTGTAGCGCAAGCGTACGTCGGCAATGTCCCATCGACAGAACGGCTAGGCAATGCGTATGGATTGCGCGGTGTGACGCTTCACCGGCGCCCCGCCGCCACCCGCCGCGAACGCGAAAATGACCTGCTCCCGCCGCCCCCACAAGGGTCGGCGCGGCCATTCTGATCACACGGAGACAACGAGACATGAGTGCAAGCGCAGAGCATCTGCAACGCGGCCTGGGCGAACGGCATATCCGCCTGATGGCGCTGGGTTCGGCCATCGGCGTGGGCCTGTTCCTTGGCGCCGGCAACGCCATCAAGATGGCCGGCCCCGCCATCATGCTGGCCTACCTGATCGGGGGCGCGGTGATCTTCCTGATCATGCGCGCGCTGGGCGAGATGGCCGTGCACAACCCGGTGGCCGGCTCCTTCTGCCGCTACGCGCAGGACCATATGGGCCCGCTGTCGGGCTACCTGACGGGCTGGAACTACTGGTTCCTGTGGCTGGTGACCTGCGTCGCGGAAATTACCGCGGTGGCGATCTACATGGGCATGTGGTTCCCCGACGTGCCGCGCTGGATCTGGGCGCTGGCCGCGCTCGCGGCGATGGGCTCGGTCAACCTGATGGCGGTCAAGGCCTATGGCGAGTTCGAGTTCTGGTTCGCCATGATCAAGATCGTCACCATTGTGCTGATGCTGTTCGGCGGCGGCGCGATGATCGTGTTCGGCTTCGGCAACGGCGGCGTGGCCACCGGCATCTCCAACCTGTGGCAGCACGGCGGCTTTATGCCCAATGGCGCCTCGGGCGTGCTGATGTCGCTGCAGATGGTGATGTTCGCCTACCTGGGCGTGGAGATGATCGGCCTGACCGCCGGCGAGGCGCGCAACCCGAAGAAGTCGATCCCGGACGCGATCAACTCGGTGTTCTGGCGCATCCTCATCTTCTACGTCGGCGCGCTGTTCGTGATCCTGTCGCTGTACCCGTGGAACGAGATCGGCGCGACGGGCAGCCCGTTCGTGCAGACCTTCGAGCGGCTGGGCATCAAGACCGCCGCCGGCATCATCAACTTCGTGGTGCTGACCGCGGCGCTGTCGTCGTGCAACGGCGGCATCTTCAGCACGGGCCGCATGTTGTACAACCTGGCGTTGCAAGGCCAGGCGCCGGCGGCGTTTGCCAAGGTCGACCGCAACGGCGTGCCGCGCCGTGCGCTGCTGGTGTCGATCGCCGCGCTGCTGTGCGGCGTGCTGCTCAACTACCTGGTGCCAGAGAAGGTCTTCGTCTGGGTCACGGCAATCTCCACCTTCGGTGCGGTCTGGACCTGGGCCATCATCCTGGTCACGCAGCTCAACTTCCGCCGCAGCCTGTCGGCGGCCGAGCGCAAGGCGCTGGCCTTCCGCATGCCGTTCTGGCCGTATGGCTCGTATATCGCGCTGGCCTTCCTGGCGCTGGTGGTGGCGCTGATGGCTTATTTCCCGGATACGCGCGTGGCGCTGTACGTGGGTCCGGGCTGGCTGATCCTGCTGACGGTGTGCTACTACGCGCTGGACATGCGCTCGCGCGGCCCGGTGAGCTACCGCGCCTGATCTGGCGCGTGATCTGACGCCTGACGGGCGGGGTGCGCCGGCCGGCGCCCCTCGCTACAATGGCCCCCGGATAACCACTTCGCCGGGGGTCGCATGTCCGGGTTCGTCAGGTAGGCGCACGCCATGCGCATTGCCTTCGCGTTGTCGCTGCTGTCGCTTGCGGTCTGGCTCGGGCTGCTGTTCTGCCGCGCCGGCTTCTGGCGCGTGCGCAGGCCGCCCGCCGCGCCGGCGCCGGCGCACTGGCCGGAAGTGGTCGCGGTCATCCCCGCACGCAACGAGGCCGAAGTGATCGGCCGTGCGGTGGCCGGCGTGCTGGGCCAGCGCTATCCGGGGCGGCTGTCGCTGGTCGTGGTGGATGATCACAGCGCCGACGGCACCGCCGATGTCGCCCGCGCCGCCGCCGCGGCCAGCGCGCGCCCGCAGGCGCTGGCCGTCATCGGCGCGCGCGCACTGCCGGCAGGCTGGAGCGGCAAGGTCTGGGCCCAGTCCGAAGGCCTGGCCGAAGCCGACCGTCTCGCGCCGCAGGCGCGCTACGTCTGGCTGACCGATGCCGATATCCACCACGGCCCCGCCGTACTGGCCGCGCTGGTGGCGCGCGCCGAGGACGAACGGCGCGACCTGGTCTCGCTGATGGTGCGGCTGCGCTGCGCCTCGGCGTGGGAACGGCTGATCGTGCCGGCCTTCGTCTTCTTCTTCGCCAAGCTCTACCCCTTTGCCCGCGTGCGCCACCCGCGCAGCCGCGTGGCCGCGGCCGCGGGCGGCTGCATGCTGGCCAGCCGCGCCGCACTGGCGCGCATCGGCGGCTTTGCCGCGATCCGCGGCGAACTGATCGACGACTGCAGCCTCGCCGCGCGCATCAAGCCCGGCGGCGCAATCCGGCTGGAACTGGCCGAGGACAGCGTGTCGCTGCGGCCCTACGACGACTGGCGCAGCCTGTGGGACATGATTGCGCGCAGTGCTTACACGCAGCTGCGGTATTCGCCGCTGATGCTGCTGGGGGCGGTGGCGGGGATGGTGATTACCTATTTGCTGCCGCCGGTGCTGGCGCTGGCGGGTGGCTGGCGGTTGTGGCCGGCGTGGCTGGCGTGGGCAGCGATGGTTATTGCTTACTTGCCGATGTTGCGGGAGTACCGGCAGCCGGCGTGGCTGGCACCGTTGTTGCCGGTGACGGCGTTGTTTTACCTCGGGGCGACGGTTGACTCGGCGCGGCGGTATTGGTTAAGGCGGGGCGGGCAGTGGAAAGGGCGGGCGCAGGCGCCGGTGCGGTTTTGAGGGGTGGTGGCGTAAATGGCAAGGGATGGGGCGCGACGACGACATGGGAAAGCGAGCGCACCAAGCCGGCTCCCCTCTCCCGCCTGCGGGAGAGGGGTTGGGGGTGAGGGCCGGCGCCGGCTCGAAGTCAAGCGCTGCAATTCACCCTCTCTTCCCCAAATATCCCTGCTCCCCAAACCACGCCAACGCATCCCTCAACCCCTCCCGATACGGCCGCGGCGCATACCCCAGCTCCCGCCGCGCCTTTTCCGACGTAAAGAACATCCGGTACCGCGACATATTGAGCCCATCCACCGTGATGAACGGCTCCTTGCCGGTAAAGCGCGCCGCGGCTTCGGCCACATGCGCCAGCGGATACAGCGGCCAGCGCGGCAACTGCATGGTGGGTGGGCGCCGCCCGCACAGCTCGGCGATATCGCGCAGCATCTGCCGCAGCATCACGTCCTCGCCGCCCAGGATGTAGCGCTCGCCGGTGCGTCCCCGCTCCAGCGCCAGGAAGTGCCCGGCGGCGACATCGTCCACATGTGCCAGGTTCAGCCCGGTATCGACAAAAGCGGGAATCTTGCCGGTGGCCGCCTCGATGATGATGCGCCCGGTCGGCGTGGGCCGCACGTCGCGCGGGCCGATCGGGGTAGACGGGTTGACGATCACCGCCGGCAGGCCGCGCTCGGCCACCAGCTTTTCCACCACGCGCTCGGCCAGCACCTTGCTGCGCTTGTAGGCGCCGATGGCCTCCTGCGGGCGCATGGCTGCGGTCTCGTCGACCGGGCCCTGCGCGCCGGCCACGCGCAGCGTCGCCACGCTGCTGGTGTAGACCACGCGCTCGACGCCGGCCTGCTGCGCCGCCTCCATCACCGCCAGCGTGCCGTCGACATTGGTGCGCACGATTTCCTCGGGATCGGGGGCCCACAACCGGTAATCCGCCGCCACATGAAAAAGGTAGCGCACCCCTTGCAGCGCGGCGGCCACCGCGCCCGCATCGCGCATGTCGCCTTCTGCCACCTGCACCGGCAGGCCGGCCAGGTTGGTGCGCGGGCTTTGCGGGCGCACCAGCACGCGCACGCGAAAGCCGCGTGCCAGCGCCTGGCGCATCACCGCCGAGCCAAGAAATCCCGAGGCGCCTGTCACCAGCACGTCATCGTTTGTCGTCATAAACCCGTTTTCCCGTCAGAAGGAGGCGACGCAGACGCCACGGGCCAGCCGCGGCAGGCTGTGGCGCCGCCAGACAAAGCCGGCGTGTCGGGTATATAGTAACCACCGTGTGACGGAAATGTGATCTGCGGTGGATCTCCGTTCGCGAACCCAAACATTGAAACCCGTTGCAAAGGGTCGGGGGGCCTACTCTATGCAGGTGATTCTTGCTCAGCCCCGAGGCTTCTGTGCCGGCGTGGTCCGCGCGATCGAGATCGTCGACCGTGCCCTCGTCAAGCACGGCGCCCCGGTGTTCGTGCGGCATGAGATTGTCCACAACAAGCACGTGGTAGAGGGATTGAAGGAAAAAGGGGCGCGCTTCGTGGAAGAACTGGACGAGGTGCCCACCGGCGCCGTGACCATCTTCAGCGCGCACGGGGTCTCGCGCGAAGTCGTCGCCGATGCCAGCCAGCGCGAGCTCCATGCCATCGACGCGACCTGCCCCCTGGTGATCAAGGTCCACACCCAGGGCCGCCAGTACGCCGCCAGCGGCCGCACGGTGATCCTGATCGGCCATGCCGGCCACCCCGAGGTAGAAGGCACCATGGGCCAGATCCCGGGCAAGGTGATCCTGGTGCAGAACGAGGCCGAGGTCGATCAGCTCGACCTGCCCGCCGACACCCCGGTCGCCTATGTCACGCAGACCACGCTGAGCGTGGACGACACCCGCAATATCATCGCCGCGCTTGGCCGCCGCTTCAGCGACCTGGTCGGGCCCGATACGCGCGATATCTGCTATGCCACCCAAAACCGCCAGAGCGCCGTGCGCGACCTGTGCAAGCTGGCCGACGTGATCCTGGTGATCGGCGCGACCAACAGTTCCAACTCCAACCGCCTGCGCGAGATCGGTACCGAAAGCGGCGTGCCGAGCTACCTGATCGCCGACGGCAGCGAACTCGACCCCGCCTGGGTGCGCGACGCCAACGTGGTCGGCATCACCGCCGGCGCCTCGGCGCCCGAGGAGATGGTCGAGGACGTCATCGCCGCGCTGCGCCGGCTCGGCCCGGTCGACGTCACCACCATGGCCGGGCGCGAGGAGCATGCCGAATTCCGTCTGCCGGCCGAGCTGGCCGACGTCAGGCCCGCCCCGCCGCGCAAGCCCGGCAAGGAAGCCGCCGCGCC
>NZ_JBEFLI010000073.1:0-36536 GCF_040578825.1 Cupriavidus necator
CCCCCCACCCCTCTCCCGCGCGCGGGAGAGGGGAGCGTCCGCGTGGGATAGTGGCTTACTCCGGCCCTTCAGCGGTTGAAACCCTGTTATACACTTGATGGCATGCCGCCATACAATAGCGGCACCAACTGTCTTTTCCTGGGCCGCCAACGCCGACCGCCATGCCACGAAACAAAGCCGCCCTGCCTGACGCGCCTGTCCCCGACAGCGCCAACGAAACCGACGCCGACAACGCGCGCGGGGCGTCGGTGGAGGCAATCGCCGACCGCATCCTGACCGCTATCTGGGAGCACCGGCTGCCGCCGGGAACGAAGCTGGTCGAGGAAAAGCTCGGCGGCGTGTTCGGCGTGAGCCGTACCAAGGTGAGGCTGGCCTTTGCCAGGCTGGCGCATGAGGGCGTGCTGACGGTGCACCCGAATCGCGGCACCTTTGTCTCCAGCCCAAGCGTGGAGGAAGCGCGCCAGGTGCTGCATTCGCGCCGCCTGCTGGAACCGGCGCTGGTACGCGACCTCGCCGGCGCGATCGATGCGCGTGGCCTGCGCGCGCTGCGCGACACCACGCGCGAGGAAGCCCAGGCGCGCGACAGCAACGACCGGCGCGCCATCATCCGGCTGTCAGGCGAATTCCACTGCCGGCTGGCGGAAATGACGGGGAACCAGTACCTCGGCAAGTACATGCGCGAGCTGTGCTCGCTGACCTGCCTGATCATCGCGCTCTATGACGCGCCGGGCGTGCCGTCGTGCCCGCACCATGAGCACGACGATATCGTCGATGCGCTGGAGGCCGGCGACGGCGACCGCGCCGCGGCGCTGATGGCCGAGCATCTCGAGCATGTCGAGAGCACGCTGCGCCTGCAGGCGCCGGCTGAAGAAAAGGTCGACCTGGAAGCGGTCTTCGCCGCGGTCTGAGCCACGGTCTGAGCCGCGGTCTAGCCACGAAATCGCCGGAAGCAGCTCAGCGGTGCTCGATACGCGCCGCCAGCGCCTGCGGCAAACCCAGCGTGGCTTTGGCATCCGGCCGCCGGAACGTCCCCGCGGTCGCCTTGCGCGGCTGTAGCGCGACCAGTGCCTCGGCCTGCTTGACAGCGGCGGCGATCTGGTCGACCACCGGCACCGGAATGCGGTCGCGCACGCGCGCGGCCAGCCCGGCCAGCGGTGCGCCCGCCAGGATCACCACGTCGGCCTCGTCCTCCACCACGGCGCGGTTGGCCAGTTCCACCAGCACCGCCTCCTTCTCTTCCTGCACGTCCGACACCGAGGCAAAGCTGCCGTCGAGCATGCGGATGCCGGCCAGCCGGCCACGCAGCCCGTGCATGTCCACGCACTCTTCATACCAGGGCCCCAGCGCCCGCGCGAAGGTGACGATGGCAAAGCGCCGGCCCAGCATGCAAGCCGACAGCATCGCCGCCTCGGCCATGCCCACCACCGGCAGGTCGAACAGTTCGCGTGCGCCCAGCAGGCCGGGATCGCCGAAGGCGGCGATGATGGCTGCATCGAACCGGGCGTGGTGCTCGGCCAGCATTTCCAGCGCGATGGCGCCGCCGATCTGGGCCTCGGCACGCGTGGCGATATAAGGCACGCCGCGGCTGGCGGTCAGCGGCACCAGTTCGGTACCGGGCGCGGCGGCGGCCGTCGCCGCATGCATCAGCCGGTCGGTGATGCCCTGGCTGGTATTGGGATTGAGGACGAGGATTCGCATGACGTTTATCCGGCAGGATTGAGCAGCGGCGCCAGCACGTTTTCGGCAAGCTTCGCGGCGGCCAGCACGCTGCGGTCGGCGCCGCGCGGGCCCGCGATCTGCAGCCCGACCGGCAGGCCGTCGCGGCCGCTGCCGCAAGGCACCGAGATCGCCGGCGCCAGCGCATGGTTGAAGAAGGGAGTAAACACGGCGTGGGCGCGCGGTTCCACCGCGACGCCACCGATGCGCTCGGGGCCCAGCCGGTCGTTGCGCCACGCTACGCACGGCGTGGTCGGGCATAGCAGCAGGTCGTAGCGGGTAAAGAATCCGGCCACGGTCAGCGCGATCCGGTGGCTGGCTTCGCGGGCGCGCGCCACGTCGGCGCCGCTCCAGGCCAGGCCGCGTTCGATCTGGCGCGCGATATCGGGATCGAACACGTCGGGGTCGCGGCGCCACTGCTCGCCATAGAGATTGGCCAGGCCCACATGCTGCAGCGGCATCAGCGCGGCCTCGTCGGCGCCGGCGGGCCATTGCGGGTCGGCCCGCTCGATGGTCAGGCCGGCGGCCTGCAAGCGCGCCACCGCCTGCTCGAACGCCTGTGCGACATCGTCGTCGACCGGTGTGTCCAGGCCCAGCCGCGGGCTGACCGCGATCTTCAGCGTATGCAGCGGCCGCGCGCCGGCAAGCGAGAAGCCAAGCGTATCGGGATCGCGCGCATCGGCGCCCGCCAGCGCCGCGAACATCAGCTCGGCATCGGCCACCGTGCGCGTGATCGGCGCGATCACCTGGATGCCGTTGAACGCATGGGGAAAGCCGATCGAATCCGGAATCGCGCCGTACGAAGGCTTGAAGCCGACCACGCCGGCATGCGCGGGCGGACGCCGGCTGGAGCCGCCGCCGTCCGTGCCCAGCGCCAGCGGCGCCATGCCGGCGGCCACCGCCACTGCGCAGCCGCCCGACGAGCCGCCGGCGGTCAGCGTGGCATCGAGCGGATGGCGCGTCAGGCCATAGACCTTGTTGGTGGTCAGGCCCTTGCAGGCGAACTCGGAGGTATTGCCCATGCCGAGCACGATCGCGCCCGCCTGGCGCAGGCGCTCGACGGCAATGGCGTCGGCCGGCGCGACAAAATCGCGGTAAAGCTGCGAGCCCTGCGTGACGCGGCGGCCGCGGCTCCAGATCACGTCCTTGACGATGACCGGCACGCCGGCCAGCAGCGGGCGCTCGCCCTGCGCCAGGCGCGCGCGCAGCTGCGCGAGGTCGGCATCGACCAGGTCCTGGCGTTGTTCGAAGACGGCGTTCAACTGGTCGTTGCGCGCCGCGATGCGGGCCTGGAAGGCAACGACCACCTCGGCGGGGTCGAGGCGGCCGGCCGCGACGCGCCCCGCGATGGTGGCGGCGTCCAGGCGGTTGGTCAGTTCCATATCAGCAGTGTGGGTCAAAGCATCAGCAAGGCAAAGGCGGTCTTCACAGGCTGCCGCCCGAAGTCCGGTAGCGCGGCCGCGCCATCTCCGGCAGCGCGCACGGCAGGAACTGGCCGTGGCCGGCCTCGGCGCGCACTTCTCCCTCATGTGCCACCACCTTCCCCCGCACCAGCGTGGTCACCGGCCAGCCGGTCACGCGCAGGCCTTCATAGGGGGTGTAGTCGACCGCGTGGTGCAGGTCCTGGTTGCGGATCAGCACTTCGCGCTGCGGGTCCCAGATCGCCAGGTCGGCATCGGCGCCGATGGCGATGGTGCCCTTGCGCGGATGCAGGCCGTACAGCTTGGCGGGGTTGGTCGAGGTCAGCGCGACAAACTGGTTGACCGAGATGCGGCCGCCCACCACGCCAGCCGAGAACAGCAGCGGCAGCCGCGTTTCCAGGCCGGGAATGCCGTTGGGGATGTACTGGAACGGGACTTCCTTGCCGCCAGGCTTCTTGCCCTGCGCGTCTTCGTAGCGGAACGGCGCATGGTCCGACGAGAAGATCGTGAACAGGCCATCGGCCAGCCCGTCCCAGATCACTTCCTGGTTGCTGCGGTCCCGCGGCGGCGGGCTGCACACGCACTTGGCGCCGTGATAGCCGGGCTGGTCGAGGTCGTCGGCGGTCAGGAACAGGTACTGCGGGCAGGTCTCGGCAAAGATCTTCATGCCGCGGTTGCGCGCCCAGCGGATCTGCTCGACCGCTTCCTTGCCCGATACATGGACGATCAGGATCGGCACGTCGACCAGTTCGGAGAAGGTGATGGCGCGGTGCGTGGCCTCGCGCTCGATCGCCATCGGCCGGGCCAGCGCGTGAAACTTCGGCGCGGTGTTGCCCGCCGCTTCCAGCTTCTCGGTCAGCCAGGCGATGCAGTCCGAATTCTCGGCGTGCACCATCACCAGCGCGCCCTCCTGGCGCGCCACCGACAGCACGTCGAGGATCTGGCGGTCGTTCAGCTTGAGGTCATCGTAGGTCATGTAGACCTTGAACGACGAATAGCCCTCGCGGATCAGCCCCGGCAGTTCGTCCTGCAGCACCGCCTCGGTAGGATCGGCCACGATCAGGTGGAAGGCGTAGTCGACCACAGCCTTGCCGTCGGCGCGCTGGTGGTAGTCGTTCACCGCGGCGCGCAGCGAATGGCCCTTCTCCTGCGCGGCGAACGGGATCACGGTAGTGGTTCCGCCGCAGGCCGCCGACACCGAGCCGGTGCGGAAGTCGTCAGCCATCCTGAGGCCGTCCGGCATCGGCTGGTCGAGGTGGCAGTGCGCATCGACGCCGCCCGGCAAGACCAGCTTGCCGCTGGCGTCGATGGTCTGCGCGGCCTCGCCCAGGTCGTGGCCGAGCTGCACGATGCGGCCGCCGGCGATGCCGATATCGCACTGCATGGTGTCGCTGGCGGTCACCACGGTGCCGTTGCGGATGATCAGGTCGAACTGTTTCACGATACTGCTCACGAGAAGATTGTTACTGCCGCTCACCGTGGTCCGCATTCAGCGGTCCGCGTCGGACAGGTGCATGCGGTTGGTTTCCCGCGCGGCCGCCGCGGCAATTGCGATCAGCGCGCACACCGCCGCGAGGTACAGCGCAACGGGCGCGGTGCTGCCGAAGCGGTCGAGCAGGCCCACCGCGATCAGCGGGGCCAGCGCGCCGCCGAACACACCGGCGAACTGGAAGCCGAGCGAGGCACCCGTGACGCGCACCCGGGTGGCGAACAGCTCCGGCAGGAACGACGCCAGCGGCGAGAACATGAACGACACCAGCACCATGCCGACGAACGAGGCCAGCATGATCAGCGCCGGGCTGCCGGTCTTGACCAGCATGAAGAAGACAAAGGCCCACACCGCCCCACCGATGCCGCCGATCATCAGCACCGGGCGGCGCCCGATGCGGTCGGCCAGGTAACCGGCCACCGGGATGAACAGGATCTGCGCCACCGCCCCCAGCAGCACGGCATTGAGCGCGATGCTCTTGGGCAGGCCCAGCTTGGTCGGCACGAAGTACAGCAGGAACAGCGTGAACACGTAGAAGGCGATATCGCCGCCCAGCCGCGCGCCGAAGGCGATCAGCAGCTGCTTCTTGTAGTTGCGCAGTACTTCCATGATCGGCGCGCGCGCTTCGGCGTGAGATTCCTCCAGCTTCTCGAACATGCCGGATTCACGCACGTTGGAGCGGATGTAGAGCCCAACGCCCACCAGCAGCGCCGACAGCAGGAACGGCACGCGCCAGCCCCAGCTCAGGAAGGCTTCTTCCGATACCTGCCAGGTCACCAGCGCAAATACGCCGTTGGCGAGCAGCAGGCCGATCGGCGCGGCGAGCTGCACCAGGCTGCCGAGGATGCCGCGCCGTTTCCCTTCTGGGTCGAGCTCGTTGACCATGATCGCCGCCCCGCCCCATTCGCCGCCCAGCGCCAGGCCCTGCACCACGCGCAGCAGCACCAGCAGCACCGGCGCCAGCGCGCCCGCGGCGGCATAGGTCGGCAGCAGGCCGATACCGAAGGTGGCCAGGCCCATCATCAGCAGCGTGATGATCAGGATGGACTTGCGCCCCATCTTGTCGCCGAAGTGGCCGAAGATCGCCGCGCCCAGCGGCCGCGCCACGAAGGCAACGCCGTAGCTGGCAAAGGACAGCAGCGTCGCGGTCAGCGGGTCGCTCTGCGGGAAGAACAGCTTGGGAAAGACCAGCGCGGCGGCCGATCCGTAGATGAAGTGGTCGTAGAACTCGAGCGTGGTGCCGGCGAGGCTGGCCCCCGCGACGCGCGCGACGGACTGCTTCTGGGCCGACGCGCCTTTTGCCGCGGCGTCGATGCTGACTGCTTGCATGGTGGATCCTCCAATGGTCCTGGCCTGCCCCCTGCGCCGCGCCGGTGGGTTGCCGGCATCGTGCGGAGGCGTTGTCTCCGGACGCGGCATACGTGTGCCGCGCCTTTGCTCAGTACATTAGGCGATAAACCGCCATACAATCAAGCAAAATATTGTTTATCAGATTTGGTGCGGATGCATGCTGGATTTTGGTGCGATGCACGAAAACGGGACTGGGGCAGCGCAGGGCACAAAGCGGCTGTGAGTCTTTGGGTAAACCCTGATGAGCCGTACGCAGGGCGAAAAAAAAGCGCATGCCCTAAGGCATGCGCCGTTCTTGCCGGAAAGCTTCAGGGTCGTCAGACCACGATGGTCTGCGCCTCCCCTTCGGCGCGTTCGCGGATCTCACCGATCTGCCACACGGCCTCGCCGGCCGCTTGCAGGTGGCGGATGGCGCGTTCAGCGTCTTCCTTGGCGACGATCACGACCATGCCGATGCCGCAGTTGAACACGCGGTGCATCTCGGCGTCGGCCACGCGGCCCTGCGCCTGCAGCCACTGGAACAGCGGCGGCAGCGTCCAGGCGTCGCGGCGCAGCTCGGCGGTGACATCCTGTGCCAGCACGCGCGGCACGTTCTCGGTCAGGCCGCCGCCGGTGATGTGGGCCATGCCCTTGACCGGCAGCGTCTCGATCAGCGACAGCAGCGGCTTCACGTAGATGCGCGTGGGCGCCATGATGGCGTCCTGCAGGCGCTGGCCGTGGAAGTCGGCGTTCAGGTCCGGCCTGGCCACGTCGATAATCTTGCGCACCAGCGAATAGCCGTTGGAATGCGCGCCCGACGACGCCAGGCCCAGTACCACGTCGCCCGGGGTGATGGTGCTGCCGTCGATGATCTTCTTCTTCTCGACCGCGCCGACAGCAAAGCCGGCCAGGTCGTATTCGCCGTCCGGGTACATGCTCGGCATTTCGGCGGTTTCGCCGCCGATCAGCGCGCAGCCGGCCAGCTCGCAGCCGCGGGCAATGCCCTGGATCACGGTGGCGGCGGTGTCGACGTCCAGCTTGCCGCAGGCGAAATAGTCGAGGAAGAACAGCGGCTCGGCGCCCTGCACCAGGATGTCGTTGACGCTCATCGCGACCAGGTCCTGGCCCACGGTGTCGTGGCGGTTGAGCTGGAAGGCCAGCTTGAGCTTGGTGCCCACGCCGTCGGTACCGGACACCAGCACCGGTTCCTGGAACTTCTTCGACAGCTCGAACAGCGCACCGAACCCGCCGATGCCTGCCATCACGCCCTCGCGCATGGTGCGCTTGGCGAACGGCTTGATGCGATCGACCAGCGCGTCGCCGGCATCGATGTCAACACCGGCGTCGCGGTAGGAAAGGCCTGCCTGGCCGTCGGTCGGGGATGCGCTCATGGGAACCTGCTTGTCCTGGAGGAAATAAAGTGAGGAATCAAAGTGACAAATTCGGCCCTCGGGCCAACACAGCTTCCGTCGCTCGGGATCGGAAGGCGGGCGCGAGTCCAGTAGAATCGCAATTTTAACGGATAGAGGCCCCCGGCTTCCAGTTTCCGGCCATATTACGCCGGGAACCCGCCAGGTCGCGCTGCCGTTTGACCCAACCGAGCGCCCAACCCCCTATAGATGAATGCCCCGCTACTGAACCAAGAGACCAAACGCATCCTGCTCTGGATCGTAGTGGCGGTGGCGCTGTTCGCCACGATCATCGCGCTGGCACCGGTGCTGACACCGTTCCTGTTCGCCTTCATCTTCGCCTATATCCTGAACCCCGGCGTTGACTGGCTGCAGCGCCGCCGGATCCCGCGCGTGGTCGGCGTGACGCTGATGATCCTGCTGCTGACGGTGATCATCGTGATGCTGGTGCTGCTGGCGATCGCGGTGCTGCAGCGCGAGATCCCGCAGATCCGCGAACAGTTGCCGATCCTGCTGAAGAAGCTCAACTCCGTGGTGTCGCCCCGGCTGGCGGAGTTCGGCGTGCGCATCCGCTTTGACTTCCCGGGCCTGCGCAACATGCTGTCAGACCGCTTCGCCGCCAGCCCGGAAGACCTGCTGGTGGTGCTGCTGAACTACGTCAAGATGTCGGGTTCGGCGCTGATCACGGTGGCCGGCATCATCTTTATCGTGCCGATCGTCATGTTCTACCTGATGATGGACTGGCATATGGTGATGCGCCGCATCGAGGGCGTGGTGCCGCGCCGCTGGGTGCCCAAGGTGCGCGAGCTGACCAACGAGACCGACGCGCTGCTGTCGCAATACCTGCGTGGCCAGATCCTGGTGATGGTGATCCTGGCGGCGCTCTATTCGATCGGGCTGACCATCGCCGGTTTCGAGATCGGCGTGCCGGTCGGGGTCTTCACCGGACTGGCGGTGTTTATCCCGTATATCGGCTTCGGCGTCGGGCTGGTGATGGCGATCCTGGCGGCGCTGCTGCAGTTCGGCAACTGGTACGGGCTGGCGGCGGTGGCGGTGGTCTACGGCATCGGCCAGTTTGTCGAGAGCTTTTACCTGACGCCGCGGCTGGTGGGCGAGCGCATCGGCCTGCACCCGCTGGTGGTGATCTTCGCGCTGCTCGCGTTCGGCCAGCTGTTCGGCTTCTTCGGCGTGCTGCTGGCGCTGCCGACCTGCGCCGTGCTGCTGGTGGGGGCGCGCCAGTTGCGGCGGGTTTACCTGGCCAGCGACCTGTACCGAAAATAACGGTTGCCCGCCAGCGCGCCCCTCACCTGCAAGTTAGCCATACGTCATGTTCCCGCGTCCCAAGCAACTGTCGCTCGAGCTGGGCAGCCCGCCGCCTTCGACCTTCGAGAATTTCGTGGTGGCGTCCAACCGCGAGTCGGTGCAGCGCCTGCAAGAGCTGCCCGCCGCGGTCGCGCAGGAGCGCGCCACCGACCGGCTGGTCTACCTGTGGGGCGAGGTCGGCTGCGGCCGCACGCACCTGCTGCACGCGGTGTGCGAAGCCGCGCCCCAGCACGGCATCCGCTGCCGCTACCTGAGCCCGCACCATCCGCTGTCGGACTTTATGTTCGATCCGTGGTGCCAGCTCTATACCGTGGACGATGTCGAGCTGCTGGACGAAGCCCGCCAGATTGCCGTGTTCTCGCTCTACAACGAGGTACGCGCCCACGTACGTACCGCGCTGGTCGTGGCCGGCGGCCTGGCGCCGCGCGCGATGCCGGTGCGCGAAGACCTGCGCACGCGCCTGGGCTGGGGGCTGGTGTACCAGGTCGCGCCGCTGTCGGACGACGACAAGAAGGCCGCTGTGCTGCACGCTGCACGCGAGCGCGGCCTGCAGCTTTCGCCCGAGATCACGCACTGGCTGGTGACGCGCCACTACCGCGACATGCCCAGCCTGATGGCGCTGCTGGACGCGCTCGACACCTATTCGCTGGAACGCAAGCGGCCGGTCACGCTGCCGCTGCTGCGCGAAATGTTTGCTGAATTCCGGGATTAGCGGTGGCTAGCCCCGGGCGCCGGGCCCAAAGCCGCGCCCGGCATCGCGCCCTGCCCGGCCCGGTACGTCCTCACTCACGCCTTAAGGTAAAATCGCCGCCCATGAATCTGGCACTCTTTGACCTCGACCACACCCTGATCCCGACCGACAGCGACCATGAATGGGGCCGCTTCCTGGTCCGCCTGGGCGTCGTCGACGAGGAATCCTACCGGCAGAAGAACGACGAGTTCTACGGCCACTACAAGGCCGGCACCCTCGATATCCAGGCGTTCCTGCGCTTTGCGCTGGCGCCGCTGGCGGCCAACCCGCGCGACCGGCTCGACGCCATGCGCGTGCGCTTTATGCACGAGGTGATCGATCCCGTGATCACGCCGCAGGCGCGCGCGCTGGTCTACAAGCATATCGAGGCCGGCGACCTGTGCGCCGTGGTGACCGCCACCAACAGCTTCGTCACCGCGCCGATCGCCGCGGCCTTCGGCATCAAGCACCTGATCGCCACCGAGCCCGCCACCATCGACGGCAAGCCGGAAAGCCAGTTCACCGGTGAAGTCCACGGCGTGCCCAGCTTCCGCGAAGGCAAGATCACCCGCGTCGAATCCTGGCTGAAGAGCCAGGGCGCGCACTGGGACCATTTCGAAACCACCACCTTCTACAGCGACTCGGCCAACGACCTGCCCCTGCTGGAAAAGGTCTCGGAGCCGATCGCCACCAACCCGGACGATCGCCTGCGCCACCACGCCGCCGCGGCAGGCTGGCGCATCATGGATCTGTTCTGACGTGATCAAGAAGCTCATTACCCGGCTGCTGGGCAAACCCGGCCCCAAGCAGCGCCTCCTCGGCCGCGCCCATACGCCGCGCATCGTCGGCGTCGACGAACACCAGATCGACCCGACGCTGCTGTCGCGCAATGCCGTCAAGGTCACTTCCACGCTGCAGCAGGCCGGCTACCAGGCCTTTATCGTCGGCGGCGCGGTGCGCGACCTGCTGCTCGGCATCAAGCCCAAGGATTTCGACGTGGCGACCAACGCCACGCCCGACCAGGTGCAGGCGCTGTTCCGCCGCTCGCGCATCATTGGCCGGCGCTTCCAGATCGTGCACGTGACCTTTTACGGCGGGCGCGAGCAGGAAATCATCGAGGTCTCGACCTTCCGCGCGCTGGTCGACGCCATCGCCAGCGAGACGCTGCCCGAAGGCCGGCGCCTGAAGCGCGCCGAGCTCGACACCAAGACCCACGCGATCGATGCCTCGGGCCGCGTGCTGCGCGACAACGTCTGGGGATCGCAGGCCGAGGACGCGGAACGCCGCGACTTCACCATCAACGCGATGTACTACGACCCGGACGCGCAGACCGTGCATGACTACCATCACGGCATGGAAGACATCCGCGCGCGCACGCTGCGGATGATCGGCGACCCGGTCACGCGCTACCGCGAAGACCCGATCCGGATGCTGCGCGTGGTGCGCTTTGCCGCCAAGACCGGCTTCGGCATCGACGAGGCCACGCGCCACCCCATCGCCGGCCTGGCGTCGCTGATCCACAACGTGCCGAGCGCGCGCGTCTTCGACGAGATGCTCAAGCTGCTGATGTCCGGCCACGCCTGGGCTTCGCTGCAGGAGCTGCGCAAGGCGGGCCTGCACAAGGGCCTGCTGCCGCTGCTGGACGTGGCGCTGGAGCAGCCGATGGGCCAGCGCTTCGTGCAGCTCGCGCTGGACAACACCGACCGCCGCGTGCAGGCCGGCAAGCCGGTCTCGCCCGGCTTCCTGTTTGCCGCGCTGCTGTGGCACCACGTGCTGCAGCGCTGGAACAAGCTGCGCGACGAGGGCGAGCACGCCATTGCCGCGCTCAACGCCGCGATGGATTCGGTGCTGGAAAAGCAGACCGGCCAGCTCGCGATCCAGCGGCGCTTTGTCACCGACATGCGCGATATCTGGAGCATGCAGCCGCGCTTCGAGAAGCGCGTGGGCCGCATGCCGTTCCGGCTGCTGGAGTCGCCGCGCTTCCGTGCCGGCTTCGATTTCCTGCAGCTGCGCTGCCAGTCGGGCGAGCTGCCGGAAGAGCTGGCCACCTGGTGGCAGGATTTCCAGGACGCCGACCCGGGCGAGCGCGAAAGCCTGATCGAGGCGGTGCGCGGCGCGCGCGGTCATGGTGGCCGCGGCGGCAAGGGTGGGCACGGTGCCCACGCTGGCGAGACGGCCGAGGCGGGCGAAGCCGGCGAGGCCGGCGAAGGGGCTGGCCCGGCACGCAAGAAGCGCCGCCGGCGCGGTCCGCGGAAATCGGATAAAGTGTCCTCCCGGAGCGACTCGGACGCGGGCGAGGCAGCACATGCCGGCCCCGGCCAGCCGGAGGAAACGTAAATGACTCTTGCCTTCATCGGCATCGGCGCCAACCTTGGCGACCCCCGCCAGGCAATCAAGGACGCCATCGTGTGCCTGGCCCAGCAGGTCGGGATCACGGTGCTGGCGCGTTCCTCGCTCTATCGCACCGCGCCGGTCGATGCCGGCGGTGACGACTACTACAACGCGGTGGTCAAGGTGCAGACCTCGTTCACCGCGGCGCAGCTCCTGCGCATCTGCCACCACATCGAAGACCAGTTCGGGCGCGAGCGCCCGTTCCGCAACGCGCCGCGCACGCTGGACCTGGACCTGCTGCTGTTCGGCGACGAGCAGCACGACGACGAACACCTGACCGTGCCGCACCCGCGCATGACCGAGCGCGCCTTTACGCTGGTGCCGCTGCTGGAACTCGATGCCGGGCTGTCGATCCCCGGCCGCGGCCGCGCCGCCGACTTCCTGGCCGGCGTGGGCGGGCAGCGCATCGAGAAGGTTTCCACCTGCAAGTGCCTGCGCCTGCAGGCCGGCGGCCCCGGCAACGCCGGCACGCCCGCCTGACCACCGGCGGCAGCGGCCCGCCCCCACCCTTACGCCTGACGCGCCATGCTCGATCACCTGCGCCGCATCGTCGTCGAAGGCCCCGTCGGGTCCGGCAAGACCTCGCTGGCCCAGCGGCTGGCACGTACGCTGCACGCGGCCGAGCTGCCCGACTGCGCACGCCAGAGCCCCTTCCTCGAACCGTTCTACCGCGATCCCGCGCGCCATGCGCTGGCGATGCAGCTCTGGTGCCTGAACCGGCGCGCGGTGCAGCTCCAGCAATGGCAGGCGGCGCTGCTGGCCGGGCAGCGCATGGTCAGCAACTTCCTGATGGCGCGCGACCGGCTGCACGCGGCACTGACGCTGTCCGGGGACGAACTGGCGCTCTATGACGCCATCGCCGCGCGCTTCAACCTGCCGCCGCAGCGCACCGACCTGGTGATCGTGCTGCAGGCCACGCCGTCGCTGCTGCGCGAGCGCATCGTGCGCCGCGGCGAGCCGGGCGAGACCGCCATCGACGAGAACTACCTGCAGCGTCTCACCGACGCCTACGGCGAACTGTTCCACCGCTACGACGAGGCCCCGGTGCTGGTCGTCGACACCGCGCACTTCAATCCGGTGGACAATGAGGACGATTTCCGTACACTACTGTCGCGCATCGAAACCATGCGCGGCCGCAAGGCCTTCCTGAATCTCGCTGCGCCCTGACAGGCCCCGCCTGCCAGACACAACACAATAACGACGGCAGCCGTTGCGGTCCGGGTCTTCCCGGCGCGCCCACGGCCCAAACCACCCGCCGTCACATCCGGGCACTGCCATGAGCTATCTCCTCGATCCCTCCCGCAAGACCATCACGATTCCCAAACTGCAGGCGATGCGCGACGCCGGCGAGAAAATCGCCATGCTGACCGCCTACGACTCCAGCTTCGCCGCGCTGCTTGACTACTGCGGCGTGGAGATGATCCTGGTCGGCGACTCGCTGGGCAATGTGATGCAGGGCCAGCAGACCACGCTGCCGGTCACGCTGGAACAGATGGCCTACCACACCGAATGCGCGGCGCGCGGCAACCAGACCGCGCTGCTGGTGACCGACCTGCCGTTCGGCACCTACCCGACGCCGGAAACCGCGTTCGCCAGCGCGGTGACGCTGATGAAGGCGGGCGCGCAGATGGTCAAGCTCGAAGGCGGCGACTGGCTCGCGCCGATCGTCAAGTTCCTGGTCGAGCGCAGCATCCCGGTATGCGCGCATATCGGCCTGACGCCGCAGTCGGTGCATGCGCTGGGCGGCTTCAAGGTGCAGGGCAAGACCGATGAGGGCGCGGCGCAACTCAAGCGCGACGCGCTGGCGCTGCAGGCGGCCGGCGCCCAGGTGGTGCTGATGGAGGCGGTGCCGGCGGCGCTGGCCGGCGCGATCACGCAGCTGCTGAAGGTGCCCACCATCGGCATCGGCGCGGGCGTCGACTGCACCGGCCAGGTGCTGGTGCTGCAGGACATGCTGAATATCTACCCGGGCCGCAAGGCCAAGTTCGTGCGCAACTTCATGGACGGCCAGACCTCGATCGAGGCGGCGGTGCGCGCCTACGTGGCCGCGGTAAAGGACGGCAGCTTCCCCGCCCCCGAGCACACCTTCTCCGCCTGACGCGGTGGAGATCGCATCGGCCACCGCCGCCGCGTTCCGCCTGCTGGCCAGCGGCGATCCGGCGCTGTGGTTCATCGTCTGGACCTCGCTGATGGTGGCGGTGCTGGGGCTGGCGATCGCGACGGTGCCGGCCATTGCCGCCGCCTGGCTGATCGCCACGCGGCAATTCCCGGGCCGGCGCGCGGTGGTGGTGCTGGCGCAGGCTTTCCTGTCGTTCCCGACCGTACTGGTCGGGCTGATCCTCTACCTGTTGCTGACGCGCCAGGGGCCGCTGGGCAGCCTGCAGTTGCTGTTCACCCCTTCAGGCATGGTGCTGGGACAGGCGGTGATCGGCTTCCCGGTGGTGCTCGCGTTTGCGTTGTCGACACTGCAGGGCGCCGACGTGCGCCTGCGTGAAACCGCGTGGGTGCTCGGCGCCGGGCGCTGGCGCACCTTCGTCACCGTGATCCGCGAGCTGCGCTTCGGGCTGATGGCGGCGGTGGTCGCGGGCTTTGGCCGCGTGATCGCCGAAGTCGGCTCGGCGCTGATGATCGGCGGCAATATCGAAGGCTCGACCCGCACCATCACCACGGCGATCGCGCTGGAAACCAGCAAGGGCGAGTTCGCGCAAGGCATCGCGCTGGGCATCGTGCTGGTGGCGCTGGCGCTGCTGGTCAATATCGGCATGGCGTGGCTGCAGGGCGCCGGAGGTTTCCGCCGATGACATCGATGCCATCCTTGCCCCCCATCCCCGCCATCCCTGCCCACGCCGCCGGCACGCCGCTGCTGACGGTGCGCGGGCTGGCGCGCACCATCGGCCTGCGCCGGCTCTTTGCCATCGATGAACTGGTGATCCCGCGCGCCACCGCGATCGTGCTGACTGGCATGAATGGCGCCGGCAAGACCACGCTGCTGCGCATGCTGGCGGGGCTGGAGCCCGCGCCGGGCGCAATCGCGCAATGGACCGATGCGCAGGGCAGACTGCAAACCGTGCCGCTCGACCCGTTCCCGCCCGCGCTGCGCCAGCGCATCGCCTACCTGCACCAGCATCCCTACCTGTTCCGCACCTCGGTGCGCGAGAACATCGCCTACGGCCTGCACGCGCGCGGCATGCCGCACGACGAGATCGCGCGCCGCGTTGGCGATGCACTGGGCTGGGCCGGCGTGTCGCACCTGCAGGACACCGCGCCGGAATACCTGTCCGGCGGCGAGATCCAGCGCGTGGCGCTGGCGCGGGCCAAGGTCCTGGAGCCTGAGTTGCTGCTGCTCGATGAGCCTACGTCGAGCCTCGATGGCCATGCGCGCGAACAGGTGATCGCGCTGGTCGGCGACCTGGCCGCGGAAGGCCGCACCGTGGTGATGATCTGCCACGACCGCGACCTGATCAACCTGCCGGGCGTGGTGCGCTGGAAGCTCGGCGACGGCGTGCTGGACACGCATCACCCGTAGCGGGCGCGCTTAAGCCAGCAGCGTTGCAGGCATTGCGCCGCGCAGCGCGTTGACCACCACGATGGCCTCGGCGCGCGCCAGCATGGCGCGTGTCACCACCGCTTCTGCCACGGTGTCGCCGGGCGCGCCCAGCGCGGCCCCGCCCGCGTCCAGCACCACCGCGCGCATCACGCCGGGCAAAATGTCGGCCGACAGCGGCGGCGTCAGCCAGCGGCCATCGATGCGGACAAACACGGAGCTGCGCCCGCCTTCGAGCAGCTCGCCGCGGGTGTTGAAGAACAGCCGGTCGAAGCCGCCGGCGCGCTCGGCGGCCTGCCAGCCGGCGTCGAACACGGCGCGGGCGCTGGTCTTGTGGCGGCGCAGCGGGTCCGCATCGGGCAGCGGGTGGGCGGCGATATCGACCTTGACCGGCCCCACTGGCAGCGGTGCTACGGCGCCGCTGGCAAACGCGAGTGCGCCGGCCTTGTCCACGCTCATGCGCAGGCGCCAGGTTCCCTTTCCGTGCCGAGCGAGCTGAGCGACTTGCGCGGCCACGGCGGCACGTGCCGCATCGGCATCGAAGGCAAAACCGAAGGTCTGGGCCGAGGCGCCGATGCGCGCGAGGTGCCGCGCCAGGTACAGGCATTCACCGTCCTGCACGCGCATGGTCTCGAACAGCGTGAAGCCGGGATCGTGCCGCGTCAGGAAGCGCGCCTTCCAGCCGCATTCGGCGAATTCCTCCGCCGCGACGCTGTCGTGGACGATGCCGCCGCCGACGCCCATTTCGCCGGCGCGCAGGCCGTGTTGCGCAGGCGCCAGCACCAGCGTGCGGATCGCGACCGACAGCGCGAAGGGTCCCACCGCGGCGCCTTGGCCAGCCGGCGCATCGATCCAGCCGATCGCCCCGGTGTAGAGGCCGCGTGGCGCGTCTTCCAGCTCGGCGATGATTTCCATGGTGCGCCGCTTGGGCGCCCCGGTAATCGAGCCGCACGGGAACAGCGCCGCCATCAGCGCGCCAAAGCCGGTGCCCGGCCGCGCCGTCGCGGTTACCGTTGACGTCATCTGCAGCACCGCGCCGAACGGCTGCACGGCGAAGCGCTCCGGCACCGCCACGCTCCCGGGCTGCGCGATGCGGCCGAGGTCGTTGCGCAACAGGTCGACGATCATCACGTTCTCCGCGCGGTTCTTGGCGTCGGCGGCCAGCGCGGCGGCGGCCTGCGCGTCGCGCGCGGCGTCGCCGGAGCGCGGTGCGGTACCCTTCATCGGACGGGTCATCAGATGGCCATCGCCGTCATGGCGCACGAACAGCTCCGGCGACAGCGACAGCACGGCGGCGCCGTCCGGCAGGTTGGCCAGCACGCCATAGGGCACCGGCTGTGCGGCGCGCAGCGCGGCGTACAGCGCCAGCGGGTCGCCGAAGACCCCGAAGCGCAGGCGCTGGGTGTAGTTGACCTGGTAGGTGTCGCCGGCTTCGATCCACTGGTGGATGCGGGCGATGGCGTCGTCGAAGGCCTCGCGCGAGGTGTCTGACGCGACGTTCATCATGCCCGCCGGCTTCGGTTCCGCCTCGGACCAGAGCCACGCGGTGACGCCCGCGGCATCGAGCCGCTGCAGGTCGCGGAACCACAGCAGGCGCAGCGCGCCGTCGTGGAACGGCATCGCATTGCCGGTGTGGACCGGGGCATCGACCAGGGCGCCGCCGAATTCATAGGGGGCGAACAGCGTGGCGTGCCAGCCCGCGCGCCAGCCGGTGGCGAGCATGGTGTCGAGCTGCGCGATATCGCTGCCAGCGGGCAGCACGTCCTCATGGACGTAGCCGGTGTAGAGGCGCGATGCCGCCTCGGCCGGCGCAGCCGTGGCGTCATCGAGAAGAACGAAGACGTCTTCACCTCCCGGCTGGTTGCTCCCCTCTCCCGCGAGCGGGAGAGGGGAGAAACACAAGGGGATCGGCTAAGGCATCCGCCACAAAACAAAAACCGGCCACGCTCACACGTGGCCGGCCATATACCGCCAAGCCAGATCAGCTGAAGAAACTCTTCACCTTATCCAGCCAGGACTGCTCCTGCGGACTATGCCGCGAGCCGCCCTCGTGCACCGAACGATCGAACTGCCGCAGCAGTTCCTTCTGCGCCTCGGTCAGCTTGACCGGCGTCTCCACGTTCACATGCACATAGAGGTCGCCCGGATAGCCCGAGCGCACGCCCTTGATGCCCTTGCCGCGCAGGCGGAAGGTCTTGCCCGATTGGGTCGCTTCAGGCACCGGGAAGGTGGCCTTGCCGCTCAGCGTCGGCACTTCCAGGTCGCCGCCCAGCGCCGCGGTAGCGAAGGAGATCGGCATCTGGCAGTGCAGGTCGTCGCCGTCGCGCTCGAACACCGGGTGCGGCTTGATGTGGACTTCCACATACAGGTCGCCCGGCGGGCCGCCGTTGATGCCCGGCTCGCCGTTGCCGGACGAGCGGATGCGCATGCCCTCGTCGATGCCGGCCGGGATCTTCACTTCCAGCGTCTTCTGCGACTTCAGCTTGCCCTGGCCGTGGCACTTGGTGCACGGCTTGGGAATGTACTTGCCGCTGCCGTGGCACTTCGGGCAGGTCTGCTGCATGGTGAAGAAGCCCTGCGACACGCGCACCTGGCCGGCGCCGTGGCAGGTCGGGCAGGTCTCGACGCTGGAGCCGGGCTCGGCGCCGTTGCCGTGGCAGTGGTCGCAGTCGTCCCAGTGCGGTACGCGGATCTGCGCCTCGTGGCCGTGCGCGGCCTGCTCGAGCGAGATTTCCATGCTGTAGCGCAGGTCGGCGCCGCGATACGCCTGCGGTCCGCCGCCGCCGCGGCGGCCGGCGCCCTGGCCGAAGATATCGCCGAAGATATCGCCGAAGGCCTCGGCGAAGCCGCCGTAGCCCTGCGCGCCGCCAAAGCCGCCCGCCATGTTCGGATCGACGCCGGCATGCCCGTACTGGTCATAGGCCGCCTTCTTCTCCGGGTCGGAAAGCATCTCGTAGGCCTCCTTGACCTCCTTGAATTTCTCCTCGGCGTCCTTGTGGTCCGGATTGCGGTCCGGATGGTGCTTCATCGCGAGCTTGCGATAGGCCTTCTTGATCTCGTCGTCGCTCGCGTTCTTGCCTACCCCGAGCACTTCGTAGTAGTCACGTTTTGCCATGGTGGCTCATTACCTTTTGGCCGGCACGCGCAAGCGGCGCGATACCGGCGAATAGCAAAAAAGCCGAGCGAGGCATCCGACGGCGGTTTCCCGCTGGGTCCGATGGCCGCGCCCGGCGTCGGGGCGGGAGCGGTGCCGGCCAGTGCCTGCACCGCCGCCCGCGTGTCCCGATTACTTCTTGTCGTTGACTTCCTTGAATTCGGCGTCCACAACGTTGTCGTCCTGCGGCTGCGCGTGCTGGCCACCGGCCGCGCCAGCGCCGGCGCCCGCACCCGCGGCGGCACCCGCCGTGGCGCCTTCGCCAGCCTTGGCCTGCATGTCGGCGTAGACCTTCTCGCCCAGCTTCTGGCTGACTTCGGACAGCGCGTTGACCTTGGCGTCGATCTCGGCCTTGTCGCCGCCGCGGGCGGCGTCTTCCAGTTCCTTGATCGCAGCTTCGATCTTTTCCTTCTCGCCGCCTTCCAGCTTGTCGCCGTATTCGGTCAGCGCCTTCTTGGTCGAGTGGATCAGCGCGTCGGCCTGGTTGCGGGCGTCAGCCAGCTCGCGGGCCTTCTTGTCTTCCTCGGCGTTGGCCTCGGCGTCCTTCACCATGCGCTGGATCTCGTCTTCCGACAGGCCCGAGTTCGCCTTGATGGTGATCCGGTTTTCCTTGCCGGTCGCCTTGTCCTTGGCACCCACGTGCAGGATGCCGTTGGCGTCGATGTCGAACGACACCTCGATCTGCGGCGTGCCGCGCGGTGCCGGCGGGATGCCTTCCAGGTTGAACTCGCCCAGCAGCTTGTTGCCGGTCGCCATTTCACGCTCGCCCTGGTACACCTTGATGGTCACCGCCGGCTGGTTGTCGTCGGCGGTCGAGAACACCTGCGCATGCTTGGTCGGGATGGTGGTGTTCTTGGTGATCATCTTGGTCATCACGCCGCCCAGGGTCTCGATACCCAGCGACAGCGGCGTCACGTCCAGCAGCAGCACGTCCTTGCGGTCGCCCGACAGCACCGAACCCTGGATCGCGGCACCGACAGCCACGGCTTCGTCCGGATTCACGTCCTTGCGCGCTTCCTTGCCGAAGAACTCCTTGACCTGTTCCTGCACCTTGGGCATGCGGGTCATGCCGCCGACCAGGATCACGTCGTCGATATCGCTGACCTTGACGCCCGCGTCCTTGATCGCGATGCGGCACGGCTCGATGGTGCGGGTGATCAGCTCTTCCACCAGCGATTCCAGCTTGGCGCGGGTGATCTTCAGGTTCAGGTGCTTCGGACCCGAGGCATCGGCCGTGATGTACGGCAGGTTGATCTCGGTCTGCTGCGAGCTCGACAGCTCGATCTTGGCCTTTTCAGCGGCTTCCTTCAGGCGCTGCAGCGCGAGCACGTCCTTGGACAGGTCCACGCCCTGGTCCTTCTTGAACTCGCCGATGATGTAGTCGATGATGCGCTGGTCGAAGTCTTCGCCGCCCAGGAACGTATCGCCGTTGGTCGACAGCACTTCGAACTGCTTCTCGCCGTCCACGTCCGCGATCTCGATGATCGAGATGTCGAAGGTACCGCCGCCGAGGTCATACACGGCGATCTTGCGGTCGCCCTTCTCGTTCTTGTCCAGGCCGAAGGCCAGCGCGGCCGCGGTCGGCTCGTTGATGATGCGCTTGACGTCCAGGCCCGCGATGCGGCCGGCGTCCTTGGTCGCCTGGCGCTGCGAGTCGTTGAAGTACGCCGGCACGGTGATCACGGCTTCGGTCACCGGCTCGCCGAGGTAGTCCTCGGCCGTCTTCTTCATCTTGCGCAGCACTTCGGCCGAGACCTGCGGCGGGGCCAGCTTCTGGTCGCGCACCGACACCCATGCGTCGCTGTTGTCAGCCTTGACGATGGAGTACGGCATCAGGCCGATGTCCTTCTGGACTTCCTTCTCTTCGAACTTGCGGCCGATCAGGCGCTTGACCGCGTACAGCGTGTTACGCGGGTTGGTGACGGCCTGGCGCTTGGCCGGCGCGCCGACCAGGATCTCGCCGTCTTCCATGTAGGCGATGATCGACGGGGTGGTGCGGGCACCCTCGGAGTTTTCGATGACCTTGGGGGTGTTGCCCTCCATGATCGCTACGCAGCTATTGGTGGTACCGAGGTCGATACCGATGATCTTACCCATTTATTCTCTCCTCTTGAGCCAAGTCGCTATCCGCGCGGCTGCAATTCAACCTGAGGCCGAAATGTGGCCGTCCGGGGGCTTTTCAAGGGCAGAACCGGCAAATCCGAGTAATTTTCTCGGTTTATGCCTTCCGTCAACGGCATCCGCCATCCGGCCTTGAGCCGCTGCCACCATAAGTGGCCCCGCCACTACATTTATTGCCGACTCAGGCCTGCCGGTCCCGCTGCCACAGCACGTCCGAGCCGCCGCCGGCCCGGTTCAGCACCCGCGCCAGCACGAACATCAGGTCCGACAGGCGGTTCAGGTACTGGCGCGGCGCCTCGTTCAGCGTCTCGGCCGCCCCCAGCGCCACCAGCGCGCGCTCGGCGCGCCGGCACACCGTGCGGCAGACGTGGGCCTGCGCCGCGGCGCGGCTGCCGCCGGGCAGGATGAACTCGGCCAGCCGCGGCAGGTTGGCGTTGTAGTCGGCCAGCCAGGTGTCGAGCTGCGCCACCTGCTCGGCCTTCAGCAGCGTATAGCCGGGGATGGACAGTTCGCCGCCCAGGTCGAACAGGTCGTGCTGGATATGCAGCAGCGCGGCGCGGACGTCGTCGGGCAGCGCCTCGGCCAGCAGCACGCCGACGTGGCAGTTGAGCTCGTCGACGTCGCCGATGGCGGCGATGCGCAGGCTGTCCTTGCCGGTGCGGCTGCCGTCGCCCAGGCCGGTGGTGCCGGCGTCGCCGGTGCGGGTGGCAATCTTGGACAGGCGGTTGCCCATGCCGGTCTCCTTGTATCCGTGGTCACCCCGCGCAAGCATCGCGGGAAATGGCGCATTATCGCGCCAGCGCAGGCATATGGGCGAAGGCCTTGTGGCCCTGCCCCGGGGGACGGGGCGCTGTGCGGCTATCGGCCAGACCGCGCCTGCGCAAAGGTGCATCGCCCGCCGCGCGGCGTAGAATGCCTGTAGTCGTACCATTCGTCGTCCATTCGATAACCGGGTCGCGCCTGCCTGCCTTTCCGGAAGGTTTTCCGGACCTCCGCATCGGGCACCACCGCCGCGCCGACCCGCCGGAGACCCGCATGAACCACCCCACGCCCGCCGCCGCGCTTGTCCGCCGTCCCCTGCCGTCCGCCTTCAGCGAAGCCCTCGCGGCGCGCTTCGGCGAACGCTTCACCACCTCGGCCGGGGTGCGCGATCACCACGGGCGCGACGAATCGCCGTTCCCGCCGGCCGTGCCCGACGCCGTCGTCTTCGCCCAAAGCACCGAGGAAGTGGCCGACGTGGCGCGCCTGTGCAACCAGCACGGCGTGCCGCTGATCCCGTACGGCGCCGGCTCGTCGCTGGAAGGCCACCTGCTGGCCGTGGCCGGCGGCGTCAGCCTGGACCTGTCGCAGATGAACAAGGTGCTGGCGGTGCAGCCCGAGGACCTGACCGTCACCGTGCAGCCTGGTGTCACGCGCAAGCAGTTGAACCAGGAAATCAAGGACACCGGCCTGTTCTTCCCGATCGACCCGGGCGCCGATGCGTCGCTGGGCGGCATGTGCGCCACGCGCGCCTCGGGGACCAACGCGGTGCGCTACGGCACCATGCGCGAGAACGTGCTGGCGCTGACGGTGGTGACCGCCGACGGGCGCGTGATCCGCACCGGCACGCACGCGCGCAAGTCGTCGGCGGGCTATGACCTGACCCGGCTCTTTATCGGCAGCGAGGGGACGCTGGGCATCATCACGGAGGTGACGGTGCGGCTCTATCCGCAGCCTGAAGCGATCTCCGCCGCGGTGTGCGCCTTCCCCAGCATGGGCAGCGCGGTGCAGGCCGTGATCCAGACCATCCAGCTCGGCGTGCCGGTGGCGCGCGTGGAGTTTGTCGATGCGCTGGCGATCCGCGCCATCAACCGGCACGACAACCTGACGCTGCCCGAAACCCCGCACCTGTTCTTCGAATTCCACGGCACCCAGGCCGGGGTGCGCGAGCAGGCCGAAACCGTGCAGGACATCACCGCCGAGTACGGCGGCCAGGGCTTCGAATGGGCCACGCGCCCCGAAGACCGCAGCCGGCTGTGGAACGCGCGCCATACCGCGTATTTCGCCATGCTGCAGCTCAAGCCGGGCTGCAAGTCGGTGACCACCGACGTATGCGTGCCGATCTCGCGCCTGGCCGACTGTGTCACGGAGACCGAGAAGGACCTCAACGCGTCGGCGCTGCCCTGCCCCATCGTCGGCCATGTCGGCGACGGCAATTTCCACGTGGCGATCCTGGTCGACCCGGACAAGCCCGAGGAAATGGCCGAGGCCGAGGCCATCAACCAGCGCATCGTCGAACGCGCGCTGGCGATGGGCGGCACCTGCACCGGCGAGCACGGCGTGGGCCTGCACAAGAAGGGCTTCCTGGTGCAGGAGCATGGCGAGGATGCGCTCGACCTGATGCGCGCGATCAAGGACGCGCTCGACCCCAACCACATCCTGAATCCGGGCAAGATCTTCAGTGCCACGCGCGGCAGCGCGAACTGAAGCGCCCGGCATGGCTTCCATGTTCAACCGCGTCCCGCCGCTGCACCTGCTGATCGCGTTCGAGGCCGCGGCGCGGCTGGGCAGCTTTGCGCGCGCGGCCGAGGAGCTGTCGGTCACGCCCAGCGCCGTCTCGCACCGTATCAAGAACCTCGAGGAGCTGTGGGGCGAAGACCTGTTCGTGCGCACCAACGTGGCGCTGCGCCTGACTGCCGCCGGCACGCGCTACCTGCGCAACGTGCAGGACGCGCTCAAGTCGCTCAATGAGCTGGCGCGGCCCGAGTACAACAAGATGCGCACGCGGCTGCGCGTGGCGATCCCGCCGACCTTCGGGCGCCAGCACCTGGTGCCGCGGTTGCCGGAGTTCGGCGCGCTGTATCCGCATATCGATCTCGAGCTGCACCTGGCGATCCCGTTCCTCGACGTCAAGGCCGAGGACACCGATGTCGAGATCCGCTACGGCACGGGGCGCTACCCTGATCTGAAGACCACGAAGCTGCTGGTCGAGCCGGTATTCCCGGCGTGCGGGCGCGAATACTACGAGCGCGTCGACGGCCGCGCCATCACCAAGCCCGAGCACCTGCACGGCCTGGTGCTGTTGCGCAGCCCGCTGGAGCCGTGGAAGCCGTGGTTCGAGACCGCCGGCCTCGACTGGCCCGAGCCGCAGACCGGTCCGCAGTTCAACGACATCGGCCTGATGCTGGAGGCGATCGCGTCCAACCAGGGCGTGGCGCTGGTGCGCCAGCGCATGGCGCGGCACTGGCTGTCGCTGGGGCAGATGGTGCGCCTGCTCGATATCGAATCGGTGTCGCCGCATGGTTACTACATCGTCGAGCGCGAGCAGGCACCGCTCAAGCCCGAGGCGCGCTATTTCGTCGACTGGCTGCTGAGCCTGGACTGGTAGGAGAGTTTGCACATGGAGATCCGCCTGCTGACCCCGGACGATGCCGCTGCCTTCCAGGCGCTGCGGCTCGAAGGCCTGGCCGAGGCACCCGAAGCCTTCGCCGCGAGCCTGGAGGAAGAACAGGACCTGCCGCTCGGATTCGTCGCCGCGCGCCTGGCCGCCGACGAAGACAAGGCCGTGTTTGGCGCCTTCGACGGCACGGCGCTGGCGGGCGTGGTCGGCGTGATGCGCGAGGCCAAGCAGAAGCATCGCCACAAGGCGTTTATCTGGGGCATGTACGTGGCGCCGGGCTGGCGCGACCGCAAGCTCGGCCGCGCGCTGATGGACCGCGCGATGCAGCAGGCCGCGGCCATGTCCGGCGTGCGCCAGGTGACGCTGTGCGTCAATGCCGCCAGCACGGGCGCGGTACGGCTGTACGAGTCGCTCGGCTTCGTCAGGGTGGGATTGGAGCCGGATGCGCTGTACGTCGCGCCGCACTTTCACGACAAGCTCGACATGGTCTGCCTGCTGCCGCAGGCGCGGGCACGCTGAGGCCCGCGCGGGCAGCCTTCCCTGCACCCGCGCCGCGGTGCTACGCTGGACCTGGTGCCCCGCCAGACACGCGCCCCTTCCACTGCGCACGGCGGCCATGATGAGCATTTTTGATCGGCCTGCCATGCGGAATTCACGTCTGCCGTGGTGCCCGCGGCAAGTGCCCTGCGCTATAGTCACCCGTCCCCCCCGGCGGGCATGCCCTGCACCGCCGCGAACGGCAGGCCGCATGAACGGCCTGCCTCACAGGAGCCGTCATGAATGCCCCGCACGAAGCCCGAACGCTAGCCACTGACAGCGGCGCCGCTGCCAGCGCCCGGGCTGCCGCCGAAGGCCGCCGCAGCGCGCTGCTGGCCGGCCTCGCGCAGATCCTGCCCGACGCCGCGCTGCTGTGGAAGACCGAGGACACCGTTCCCTACGAATGCGACGGCCTCGCCGCGTACCGCCAGGTGCCGATGGCCGTGGCCCTGCCCGATACGGAGGAACAGGTCTGCGCGATCCTGCGCCTGTGCCACCAGCTGGGCGTGCCGGTGGTGCCGCGCGGCGCCGGCACCAGCCTGTCCGGCGGCGCGATGCCGATCGCCGAAGGGCTGGTGCTGTCGCTGGCCAAGTTCAAGCGCATCCTGTCGGTCGATCCCTATTCGCGCACCGCGGTGGTCCAGCCGGGCGTGCGCAACCTGGCGATCTCCGACGCGGCCGCGCCCCACAACCTGTACTACGCGCCCGATCCTTCATCGCAGATCGCCTGCACCATCGGCGGCAACGTCAGCGAGAATTCCGGCGGCGTGCACTGCCTGAAGTACGGCCTGACCGTGCACAACGTGCTGCGCGTGCGCGCGGTGACGATGGAAGGGGAAGTGGTGGTGTTCGGCTCCGAGGCGCCCGATGCACCGGGCCTTGACCTGCTGGCGGTGCTGATCGGCTCCGAAGGCATGCTGGCCGTGGTCACCGAGGTCACGGTGCGCCTGATCCCCAAGCCGCAGCTCGCGCAGGTCATCATGGCCAGCTTTGACGATGTCGAGAAAGGCGGCAACGCGGTGGCCGACGTGATCGCCGCGGGCATCATCCCCGCCGGGCTGGAAATGATGGACAAGCCCGCCACCGCCGCGGTCGAGGAATTCGTGCGCGCGGGCTACGACCTCGACGCCGCCGCCATCCTGCTGTGCGAGTCCGATGGCACGCCCGAGGAAGTCGCCGAAGAAATCGAGCGGATGAGCGAGGTGCTGCGCGCTTCCGGCGCGACCCGCATCACGGTGTCGCAAACGGAGGCCGAGCGGCTGCGCTTCTGGAGCGGGCGCAAGAACGCCTTCCCCGCCGCGGGCCGGATCTCGCCCGACTACTACTGCATGGACGGCACCATCCCGCGCAAGCATATCGGCACGCTGCTCAAGCGCATCGAGGAGATGGAGCGCAAGTACGGCCTGCGCTGCATCAACGTGTTCCATGCCGGCGACGGCAATATGCACCCGCTGATCCTGTTCGATGGCGCTGACCACGACGAATGGCACCGCGCCGAGCTGTTCGGCGCCGATATCCTCGAGACCTGCGTCGAACTCGGCGGCACCGTTACCGGCGAGCACGGCGTGGGCGTGGAGAAGCTCAACTCGATGTGCGTGCAGTTCTCGCCCAGCGAGCGCGATGCGTTCTTCGGCGTCAAGGCCGCGTTCGATCCCGCGCGCTTGCTGAACCCGGACAAGGCCATCCCCACGCTGGCGCGCTGCGCCGAGTACGGCAAGCTGCACGTGAAGAAGGGCCTGCTGCCGCATCCCGAGCTGCCGCGCTTCTGAAGCACATGTGAGGCCCATCTGAGGCACATCTGAGGCACATCGGAGGCAAATCGACCATGCCCGACACACGCCGACGCCAACACCAGGAAGCGGTCACGCGCCAGCGCCTGGGCCAGCCCGAAGCCGGCTGGCGCCAGCGCTGGTACACCATCATCTTCGAGGCCGACACGCGCGAAGGGCGGATCTTCGACGTTGCGCTGCTGGTCGCCATCGTCGCCAGCGTGGTGGTGGTGATGCTCGACAGCATGGCGTCGGTGAACCAGCGCCTGGGCACCGTATTCACGGTGCTGGAATGGAGCTTCACGCTGCTCTTCACCGCCGAGTACCTGATGCGCATCCTGGTGGTGCGCCGGCCGCTGCGCTATGTGCTGAGCTTCTACGGCATCATCGACTTCATCTCGATCATGCCGACGTGGCTCGCCGTGTTCGTGCCTGAGCTGCATTTCCTGATCGACGTGCGGCTGCTGCGGCTGCTGCGCGTGTTCCGGATCCTGAAGCTGACGGTGTACTTCGAGGAGGCGGAGATCCTGTACCGCGCGCTGGTCAACAGCCGGCGCAAGATCTTCGTGTTCCTGGCCGCCGTGTTCATCATCACGGTGATCCTGGGCACGGTGATGTACGTGGTGGAAGGCCCCGAGCATGGCTTCAGGAGCATCCCGCTGAGCATGTACTGGGCGGTGGTGACGCTGACCACCACGGGGTTCGGCGACATGGTGCCGAAGACCGCGGCGGGGCAGTTCATCACCTCGCTGACCATCCTGCTGGGCTACGGCATCATCGCCTTCCCCACCGGCATCGTCGGCGCGGAGCTGGCCGCCAGCATCCTGAAGCGGCCGCTGACCACGCGCACCTGCACCCATTGCCTGACCGAAGGCCACGAGACGGACGCGCGGTACTGCAAGCATTGCGGCAGCGCGCTGCCCGCCTACCAGGACGACCGCCCGGAAGTGCCCGGCGGCCGCGCCGGCACATAACCACGAAGCGCCCTCTTCCCCACCTATCACGCATATGCAAGCCACACTGGACGCCTTCCGCGACGCCGTCAGGCAAGCCACCGAAACCCGCACCGCGCTGCGGCTGCGCGGCGGCGGCAGCAAGGACTTCTACGGCCAGGCCCCCGAAGGCCAATTGCTCGACACGCGCGCCTACGCCGGCATCGTCGACTACGACCCGGCCGAGCTGGTGATCACCGCGCGCTGCGGCACGCCGCTGGCGGAGATCGAGGCGGCGCTGGCCGAAAAGCGCCAGACGCTGGCGTTCGAGCCGCCCCACTTCGCGCTGCCCGGCCAGGCCAGCACCGCGACGCTGGGCGGCGCGGTGGCCGCGGGCCTGTCGGGTCCGCGCCGGCAATCGGTGGGCGCGCTGCGCGACTTCGTGCTGGGTGCGCAGCTAATGGATGGCCGTGGCGAGGTGATGAGCTTCGGCGGCCAGGTCATGAAGAACGTGGCCGGCTATGACGTGTCGCGGCTGCTGGCGGGCTCGCTTGGCACGCTCGGGCTGATCCTCGAAGTGTCGCTGAAGGTGCTGCCGGCACCGTTCGACGAAGCCACGCTGCGCTTCGAGCTGCCGCAGGCCGAGGCGATCCGGCGCGTGAACGAATGGGGCGGCCAGCCGCTGCCGGTGGCGGCCTCCGCGTGGCATGACGGCGTGCTGCAAGTTCACCTGGCTGGCGCCACCGCGGCGGTGCGCGCGGCTTGCGCGAAGCTCGGCGGCGAGCGCGTGGATGCGACGCAAGCCGCGGCGCTGTGGCAGTCGCTGCGCGAGCAGACCCATCCGTTCTTCGCACCAGCCCATGCGGGCCACGCGCTGTGGCGGCTGGCAGTACCGACCATCGCCGCGCCGCTGGACCTGCCCGGCACGCAACTGATCGAATGGGGCGGCGGCCAGCGCTGGTGGCTGCCCGAGGACGGCGCGCATGGCACCGATGCGCAGACGGTGCGCGCCGTGGCGCAGGCCGCCGGCGGCCATGCCACGCTGTTCCGCAACGGCGACAAGTCGGTGGGCGTGTTCACGCCGCTGGCCTCGCCGCTGGCCGCGATCCACCGCCGCCTGAAGGCGAGCTTCGACCCGGCCGGCATCTTCAACCCGCAGCGCATGTATCCCGGGCTCTGATCCGGCCCGCGTTCCCACGCCCAGGCAAACCTTTCCCACACCATGCAAACGAACCTGGCCGATTTTCTCCGCAACACGCCCGAAGGCGAGGAAGCCAAATCCATCGTCGGCAATTGCGTGCATTGCGGCTTCTGCACTGCCACCTGCCCGACCTACCAGTTGCTCGGCGACGAGCTGGATGGTCCGCGCGGGCGCATCTACCTGATGAAGCAGGTGCTGGAAGGCCATGCCATCACCGAAAGCACACGCCTGCACCTGGACCGCTGCCTGACCTGCCGCAACTGCGAATCCACCTGCCCGTCGGGCGTGCGCTACGGGCGCCTGGTCGATATCGGCCGCAAGCTGGTCGACGACAAGCTGGAGGAAGAAGGCATCCGGCGCCCGGCAAGCCAGCGCATCGCGCGCTGGGTGCTGCGCGAGGGGCTGACGCGCCCGGCGCTGTTCGGCACGGCAATGCGGCTCGGCCAGATGGTGCGGCCGCTGCTGCCGGCCACGCTGCGCAGCAAGGTGCCGGCGCGGTCCGGTACCGCCGCGCCCGGCACGTGGCCGCGTACCGTCCATGCGCGCAAGATGTTGTTGCTCGACGGTTGCGTGCAGCCGACGATGTCGCCCAACATCAATGTCGCCACCGCGCGCGTGTTCGACCGTGTCGGCATACAGATGGTGGTGGCGCGCGAGGCCGGCTGCTGCGGCGCGATCCGCTTCCACAATGGCGACCATGAAGGCGGCCTCGACAATATGCGCCGCAATATCGACGCCTGGTGGCCGCATATCGAAGCCGGCGCCGAGGCCATCGTGATGAACGCCTCGGGCTGCGGCGCGATGGTGAAGGACTACGGCCACCTGCTGCGCCATGACCCGCAATACGCGGAGCGCGCCCGCCGCGTGTCGGCGCTGACGCGCGACCTGTCCGAGATCCTGCCTGACTTTGCCGATGACCTGCACGAGCTCGCCGGCGCGGTGCCGCGCGACAGCCGGCGCGTGGCTTACCACCCGCCATGCACGCTGCAGCACGGCCAGCAGATCCGCGGCAAGGTCGAGGCGCTCTTGACCGGTTTCGGCGTGGAGGTCAAACTCTGCGCTGACAGCCACCTGTGCTGCGGCTCGGCGGGCACATATTCAGTGCTGCAGCCGGAACTGGCCTACCGCCTGCGCGACGACAAGCTCGCCAAACTGCAGGCCACGCAGCCCGAAGCCATCGTGTCGGCCAATATCGGCTGCATCTCGCACCTGCAGAGCGGCACCGGCACGCCGGTGATGCACTGGATCGAACTGGTCGATCGCATGCTCGGCTAGCGAGGCCGTATCAGGGCCGTGTGGTTGTCTTCCCTCTCCCGCTTGCGGGAGAGGGGAGGAACAGCGCAACCCACCACCGCCCCCATGCTCCAGACCTTTGCCATCCTGCTGGTTTTCCAATCCATCGGCGAGGTGATCAGCTACGCGCTGCGCCTGCCCGTGCCCGGCCCCGTGCTCGGCATGATCCTGCTGTTCGGCTGGCTGGTCTTCGACGACCGCCTGCTGCCCATCATCCAGGGCACCACCAGCGAGCTGCTCAAGCACCTGTCGCTGCTGTTCGTTCCCGCCGGCGTAGGCATCATGGTCCATGCCAGCCGCATCGAAGGCGAATGGATGCCGATCCTGGTGGCGCTGATAGTGTCCACGTGGCTGGCCATCGCCACCACCGCCGTGGTCACGCGCATGCTGATGCGCAAGCGCACCGATGCCCCCGACACCCCGGCCGCCGATGCCAAGGGGGAACAGGCATGATGACGCCGCGCCTCAACGAGATCTGGGTCTACCTGTCGGCGAGCCCGCTGGTCGGGCTGACCGCGACGCTGCTGGCCTACGTGTTCGCTTTCCGCATCTACGAGAAATCGCGTTTCTCGCCGCTGGCCAACCCGGTGATGATCGCGGTAGCGCTGCTGGTCACGGTGCTGACCGTCACCGGCACGCCGTACAAGACCTACTTCGACGGCGCGCAGTTCGTGCACTTCCTGCTCGGCCCCGCCACGGTGGCGCTGGCGGTGCCGCTTTACATGCAGCTGCCCAAGCTGCGCACGCATGTGTTCCCGCTGCTGGTGGGTCTGGTGGCGGGCTCGGTGGTGGCGGTGGTGTCGGCCGTCGGCATCGCTTACCTGCTGGGCGCGTCGCCGGAGACCGTGCGCTCGCTCGCGCCCAAGTCGGTGACGATCCCGATCGCGATGGGCGTGGCCGAAAAGATCGGCGGGCTGCCGTCGCTGACCGCGGTGCTGGTGATGGCCACCGGCATCATCGGCGCGGTCAGCGCCACCAGCTTGCTGAACCTCTTGCGCATCCGCGACTACAGCGTGCGCGGCTTCGCCACCGGCGTGGCGGCGCACGGCATCGGCACCGCGCGCGCGTTCCAGGTCAACCAGGAAGCCGGCGCCTTCGCCGCGCTCGGCATGGGCCTGAACGGCGTGCTGACGGCGATCCTGGTGCCGGTGATGGCGGCCTGGATGCCGCACTGACAAGCTCCTGACAGCACGCTGTCAGCAGCCCCCGCGCATGATGCAAGCTCCCATCCCCCCTTAACAGGAAACAAGGAGCCCATCATGAGCAACCGCCTGATCAACTGGCTGGAAATCCCCGTGGTCGACATGAACCGTGCGGTCGGCTTCTACGAGCAGGTGTTCGACGTGCAGCTGCGCCGCGAAACCATGAGCCAGGTCGACATGGCCGTCTTCCCTCACCCCGACCCGGGCGGGGCGCTGGTGGCTGGCGAAGGCTACCGCCCCAGCAACTACTACGGCGCGGTGCCCTACCTGCATGCGCCGGAACTGGACGCGCTGCTGGAGCGCGCCGCGCGCGCAGGCGGCAAGACCGTGTTCGGGCCGCTGCGCCTGCCGGGCGAGATCGGCCGCATTGCCCATATCACCGACAGCGAAGGCAACCGCATCGGGCTGCACGAGCCGGTGGCCGGATGACCTTCATGACCCACGCTGACCGATGAGCCGCCGCGCCGACCGCCTGTTCCAGATCGTCCAGGTGCTGCGCGGCCGCCGCCTGACCACCGCGGCGCTGCTGGCGCAGCGGCTCGGCGTGTCGGAACGCACCGTCTACCGTGATATCCAGGCGCTGTCGCTGTCAGGCGTGCCGGTCGAAGGCGAGGCCGGCATCGGCTACCGGCTGCGCGCCGACTTTGATGTCCCGCCGCTGATGTTCAGTGCCATGGAAGTGGAAGCGCTGGTGGCCGGCCTGCGGCTGCTGAAAGCCTGGGGCGGCGGCGCGCTGGCCGCCGCGGCCGATCCCGCGCTGGAAAAGCTAATGGCCGCGCTGCCGCCGCCGCGCCGGCTGGCGGCGCAGCAAAGCCGCGTGTTCGCGCCCGAATACGTGAACCAGTCTCATGTGCGCGAAGCTTTCGACGTGGTGCACGGCGCGCTGGGCGCGCAGAAGCTGCTGCTGCTCGATTACTGCGACGCGCAGCAGCGCATCACCGAGCGCGTGGTGATGCCGCTGGGACTGTTCTTCTGGGGCAATGCCTGGCTGCTGGCGACGTGGTGCACCACGCGCGAGGATTACCGCAGCTTCCGGCTCGACCGCTGCCGCGCCATCCGCATGCTGGACGATCATTTCCACGAAACGCCGGACCGCTCGCTCAACGGCTTCCTGCGGGCGGTGCGCGCCAGCGGGGTCTAGCCCGCGCTCAGGCGCCGGGATCGGACAGCAGCTTCTCGATATCCGCGCGCAGCTCTTCCGGCTTGGTAGTCGGCGCGTAGCGCTTGAACACCGTGCCGTCGCGGCGCAGCAGGAACTTGGTGAAGTTCCACTTGATGCCCTGCGTACCGAGCAGGCCACGCTTCTCCGTGGTGAGCCACTGGTAGAGCGGATGGGCGTCGGCGCCGTTGACGTCGATCTTGGCGAACATCGGGAAGCGCACCGCAAAGCGCGACTCGCAGAACTGGCCGATCTGCTGCGCATCGCCCGGCTCCTGCTTGCCGAACTGGTTGCACGGGAAGCCCAGCACTTCCAGGCCGCGCCCGTGGTATTCGTCATAGAGCTTCTGCATGCCTTCGTACTGCGGCGTAAAGCCGCATTCGCTGGCGGTGTTGACGATCAGCAGCACCTTGCCCTGGAACTGCGACAGCGGTACCGGCTGGCCGGCCAGCGAGGTGGCTTCGAACTGGTAGACATTGCTCATGGCAGACTCCTTGTGCGTGCCCGAAGCATACCGCCAGGCGGACCGGCGTGCACTGGTCCGATGACCCCAGATGAACGCCAGATGAACGCTAGATAACGTTCAGGTGCTCGGTGCCGGCGCCCAGGTCGGTGTCGCGCGAACGCTTGCTGTGCAGCTTGATCATCAGGCGCAGGTCGTTGAGCGAGTCGGCGTTGCGCAGCGCGTCTTCGAAAGTGATCTTGCCTTCCTCGTACAGGTCGAACAGCGCCTGGTCGAACGAGATCATGCCCTGCTCGCGCGACTTCTTGATGACTTCCTTGAGCTCGTGAATCTCGCCCTTGAAGATCAGGTCGGCCACCAGCGGCGTGCCGATCATGATCTCCACCGCGGGCACGCGGCCCTTGCGCCCGGCGCGCGGCAACAGGCGCTGCGACACCATCGCCTTCAGGTTCAGCGACAGGTCGATCAACAGCTGCTGGCGTTTCTCCTCGGGGAAGAAGTTGACCACGCGGTCGATCGCCTGGTTGGCATTGTTGGCGTGCAGCGTGGCCAGGCACAGGTGGCCGGTCTCGGCGTACTGCATCGCGTATTCCATCGTTTCGCGATCGCGGATTTCGCCGATCAGGATCACGTCCGGCGCCTGGCGCAGCGTGTTCTTCAGCGCCACGTGCCACGACTCGGTATCGATGCCGACCTCGCGCTGCGTGACGATGCAGTTCTGGTGGGCATGGACGTACTCGATCGGGTCCTCGATGGTGATGATATGGCCGTATGAGTGCGCGTTGCGGTGATCCAGCATCGCCGCCAGCGTGGTCGACTTGCCCGAGCCGGTGGCGCCGGTGACGATCACCAGCCCGCGCTTGGACATGACGATGTCATGCAGCGTCGACGGCAGATCCAGATCCGCCACCGACGGGATGCGCGTGTTGATGGTACGCACCACCATGCCGGCCTTGCCCTGCTGGATAAATGCGGACACGCGAAAGCGCCCGGCCTTGGGCGCGGTAATGGCGAAATTGCATTCGCGGCTGGTGTCGAAGTCCTGCACCTGGCGCTCGTTCATCACCGAGCGCACCAGCCCCAGTGCCTGCGTCGGATTCAGCGGCTGCTGCGACACCGGCGTGATCTTGCCGTCGACCTTGATCGCGGGCGGGAAGTCGGCGGTGATGAACAGGTCAGAGCCGCGGTTGCTGACCATCAGCTCCAGCAGGTCGTTGATGTACTTGGCGGCGGATTCGCGATCGAGCATGGCGGTGTCCTGCTGGAGTGCGGCCGCTGCGCGGGGGAGCGGCCGGATGGCATCGGGATGGGCCTCAGCCCATGAATGCGTCGGGGTTCTTGGCGATCGCGCGCGCGTCGTTGTAGTTGATGAGGCCGCGCTTGATCAGGTCCGACAGGCACTGGTCCAGCGTCTGCATGCCCAGCCCGCTGCTGGTCTGCATCATCGAGTACATCTGCGCGATCTTGTTCTCGCGGATCAGGTGCCGGATCGCCGGCGTAGCGGTCATGATCTCGTGCGCGGCGGTGCGGCCGTTGCCGTCGCGGGTCTTCAGCAGCGTCTGCGAAATCACCGCCTCCAGCGATTCCGACAGCATGGTGCGCACCATGTCCTTCTCTTCCGGCGGGAACACGTCGACCACACGGTCGATGGTCTTGGCCGCGGAGCTGGTGTGCAGCGTGCCGAAGACCAGGTGGCCGGTCTCGGCCGCGGTCAGTGCCAGGCGGATGGTTTCGAGGTCGCGCAGTTCGCCCACCAGAATCACGTCCGGGTCTTCACGCAGCGCCGAGCGCAGCGCGTTCGCGAACGAATGCGTATGCGGCCCCAGCTCACGCTGGTTGATCAGGCTCTTCTTTGAGGTGTGGACGAATTCGATCGGGTCTTCCACCGTCAGGATGTGACCCATGTCGTTTTCATTGCGATGGTCGACCATCGCCGCCAGCGTGGTGGACTTGCCCGAGCCGGTCGGGCCCGTCACCAGCACCAGCCCGCGCGGCTTCATGCACAGGTCGGAAAACACTGCCGGCGCGCGCAGATCCTCCAGCGTGAGGACCTTGGAAGGAATGGTACGGAACACCGCGGCAGCACCGCGCTGCGTGTTGTAGGCATTGACCCGGAAGCGCGACAGGCCGGCGATCTCGAACGAGAAGTCGATCTCCAGCCGTTCTTCGTAGAGCTTGCGCTGGGTGTCGCTCATGATGTCGTACACCATGGCGTGGACATCCTTGTGCGCCATCGATGCGATGTTGATCCGGCGTATATCGCCGTGGATCCGCACCATTGGGGGCATGTCCGACGACAGATGAAGATCGGAAGCCTTGTTCTTGACGGCGAAAGCCAATAGCTGCGCGATGTCCATCTATAATGACCCCACCCTGAATGTTATCGGTACTTGCCGTACTTCTTCTGTATGTTCGCCGGATTATGTCTGTAATTGCCGCCAACTTGCAAGCCGTGCACCAGCGCATCGCGGCGGCCGCACAACAAGCCGGCAGACAGCCTCAGGACATCGCGCTGCTGGCCGTTTCCAAGACCGTTTCCCCCCACCGGATCCGCGCCGCCTGCCAGGCCGGCCAGGCTGCCTTTGGCGAGAATTACGTCCAGGAAGGGGTGGACAAGATCACCGCGCTGGGCGACCTGCGCGGCCAGTTGCATTGGCATTTCATCGGCCCGCTGCAAAGCAACAAGACCCGGCTGGTGGCGGAGCATTTCGACTGGGTGCACGCCATCGACCGGCTCAAGATCGCCGAGCGGCTGTCGGCACAGCGCCCGGCCGGGATGGCACCGCTGCAGGTCTGCATCCAGGTCAATATCAGCGGCGAGGCCAGCAAGAGCGGCGTCGCGCCGTCGGAAGTACCGGCGCTGGCGCGCGCCGTCGCCGCCCTGCCCGGCCTGCGGCTGCGCGGGCTGATGGCGATTCCCGAGCCCGAGGACGATCCCGCCGCCCAGCGCCGGCCGTTCGCCGCCATGCGCGCGCTGCTCGGCGCGCTGCGCGAGGACGGCCTCGACGTCGACACGCTGTCGATGGGCATGTCGGGCGACATGGAAGCCGCCATCGCCGAGGGCGCCACGATGGTGCGGATCGGCACAGCGATCTTCGGCACGCGCGCGTGACCCGTTATCAGATCAACAAGACACTACAGAGACAACCATGCTCGATACCCTAACTTTCGGCTTTCTTGGCGGCGGCAATATGGCCACGGCACTGATCGGCGGCCTGATCGCCCGCGGCGTGCCTGCCGGCTCGATCCGTGTGGTTGATCCCTTCCCCGAAGCGCAGCAGCGGCTGGCGCGCGACCTCGGCGTGCATGCGTGCGGCGCGCCTGACGCGGCCTTTGGCGCCAGCGATGTGCTGGTGCTGGCGGTCAAGCCGCAGCAGTTCCGTGAGGCTGCGGCGCAGCTGCTGCCGCATTTGCCAGCAGGCGATGGCAACCTGGTGATCAGCGTGGCGGCCGGGATCCGGTTGCAGGATATGCAGCGCTGGATGGGAGGACGCAGCCGGCTGGTGCGGGCGATGCCGAATACACCGGCGCTGGCGGGGATGGGGATGACGGGGCTGGCGGCGCCGGCTGGATTGTCGGATGAAGATCGCAACATTGCCAGCGCGGTGGCGCAGGCGGTGGGCAAGTGCGTGTGGGTGGATGGGGATGAGCAGATTGACGCGGTCACTGCGATTTCCGGAAGCGGTCCGGCTTATGTCTTCTACTTTGTCGAGGCGATGGAGCGTGCTGCGACCGAGTTGGGGCTGACGGCCGAGCAGGGTCGGGAACTGGCGGTGGAAACGTTCCGCGGCGCCGCGGCGCTGGCGGGCCAATCGCCGGAGCCGGTCTCGACGCTGCGCGAGCGCGTCACGTCCAAGGGCGGCACGACCTATGCGGCGCTGACGGCGATGGAGGCGGCGGGGATTGGTGATGCCTTCGTGCGCGCGATGCATGCGGCGGCGGCGCGGGGGAAGGAGATGGGGGCGGAGTTTGGG
>NZ_JBEFLI010000074.1:0-35896 GCF_040578825.1 Cupriavidus necator
TGAGCAGGTTGAAGCAAGTGGTCTTGCCCGCGCCGTTGGGGCCGATCAATGCATGGATCGACCCGCGGCGCACCTGCAGGTTGACGTCGCTCACCGCCGTGAACCCCTTGAACTCTTTGGTGAGGTTCCGCGTTTCCAGGATGGTTTCCTGCTGGTTCATGTCTCCTGCCCGTCCTCGCGTGACGCCGGGGTGATGCCCGGCACTGACAATGGTCCGAACCGGCCTGGTAGGCCCTTGTTGCCGCGCTTTTCCGTCAGGCCGGCCGTGGTTGCGGCCGTTCCTGCGGACTTTTTATATTGGCGCGGGGCGGCTCCCGCCGGTGCGTGGCGACGGCTTCCATGTGCTGTCGCCGCACCCTGTTGCGGCGTCTATTGTGTGCGCCTGTTGCATCGCAAAACATCGGGGTTTGCACTATGAAACATGAACCAAGTGTCAGTTTTTTTGAAAGCGTACATGAGCAGTGGGCGCCACTTGGTTACACATACCCCACAGGCGTGGGGCAGCCCCCTTGTTACACGCCGGCCGTCGTCGCTGTCGTCGCCGCCGGCGCGGCTTGCGTGACCACCTCCGTCACGGCCCTGCCCTGCCGGCGGTCCTCGCGGATCATGTCGCTGGCCCGCTCCGCGATCATGATGGTCGGCGAGTTGGTGTTGCCCGACGTGATCAGCGGCATCACCGAAGCGTCGACCACGCGCAACCCCTCGATACCCAGCACGCGCAGGCGGTGATCGACCACCGCCATCGGGTCATCGGCACGTCCCATCTTGCAGGTGCCCACCGGATGGAAGATGGTGGTGCCGATATTGCCGGCGGCTTCGGCCAGTTCCTCGTCGGTCTGGAACGCCGGGCCCGGCAACCATTCCTCGGGCTGATAAGGCGCCAGCGCGGGCGAAGCCACGATGCGGCGCGTCAGCCGGATCGAATCCGCCGCGACGCGCCGGTCTGCGTCGGTCGACAGGTAGTTGGGGGCAATCGCCGGCGCCTGGCGGTAGTCGGCGCTGCCGATATGCACGCTGCCGCGCGAAGTGGGCCGCAGGTTGCAGGCGCTGGCGGTAAAGGCGTTGAACGCGTGCAGCGGATCGCCGAACTTGTCCAGCGACAGCGGCTGCACGTGGTACTCGATATTGGGCCGCGCCTGCGTCGGGTCGGAGCGCGCAAACGCGCCGAGCTGCGACGGCGCCATGCTCATCGGCCCGCTCTGGTTGAGCGCGTATTGCACGCCGATGCAGCACTTGCCCCACAGGCTGGCGGCGCGCGTATTGAGCGTGCGCACGCCGTTGACCTTGACCACGGTGCGCAGTTGCAGATGGTCCTGCAGGTTCTCGCCCACGCCCGGCAGCGCATGACGCACCGCGATACCCAGCGCACGCAGGCGCTCGGCCTGGCCGATGCCGGACAGCTCCAGCAGCTGCGGCGAATTGACCGCGCCCGCGGCCAGGATTACCTCATGCGCAGCGCCAGCAGTATGCGGCTGTCCGCCGCCGACATAGTTGACGCCGGTGCAGCGGCGCCCGTCGAAGGTCAGCGCACTGACCTGCGCACCGGTAACGATGGTCAGGTTAGGCCGCTCCGAAGCGCGCCGCAGGAAAGCCTTGGCCGTATTCCAGCGAATGCCGCGGCGCTGGTTCACTTCGAAATAGCCGACGCCGAAATTGTCGCCGCGGTTGAAATCGTCGGTGCGCGGAATCCCCGCCTGCTCGGCCGCATCGGCAAAGCGCTCGAGGATGTCCCAGCGCAGCCGCTGCGCTTCCACCCGCCATTCGCCGCCGGCGCCATGGAATTCGCTCGGGCCGCGGTGATGGTCCTCGCTGCGCTTGAACAGCGGCAGCACGTTGTCCCAGCGCCAGCCCTCGTCGCCGGCCAGGCGCGCCCATTCGTCATAGTCCTCGCGCTGGCCGCGCATATAGATCATGCCGTTGATGGACGAGCAGCCGCCCAGCACGCGCCCGCGCGGATAGCCAAGCGAGCGGCCGTTCAGCCCGGCTTCGGCCTCGGTGCGATAGAGCCAGTCGGTGCGCGGATTGCCGATGCAATACAGGTAGCCGACCGGGATATGGATCCAGTGGTAGTCATCCTTGCCGCCGGCTTCAAGCAGCAGCACGTTAACGTCCGGGTCCTGCGTCAGGCGGTTCGCCAGCACGCAGCCGGCCGAGCCGGCGCCCACGATGATGTAGTCGAATGTCTCCATGGCTCTTCTGGTTATGGGGATGTGATGGGTGTTCAGGACTGCAGCTTACTTCGCGACAGGCATCGTGAACTCCGCCCCCTTGGCGATCGAATCCGGCCAGCGCTGCATCACGCTCTTGTAGCGCGTATAGAAGCGCACGCCCTCTTCGCCGTAAGCGTGATGGTCACCGAACAGCGAGCGCTTCCAGCCGCCGAACGAATGCCATGCCATCGGCACCGGGATCGGCACATTGATGCCGACCATGCCGATCTGGATCTGCCGCGCAAACGCGCGCGCAATGCCGCCGTCGCTGGTGTAGCACGAGACGCCGTTGCCGTACTCGTGCGCATTGATCAGCGCCACCGCTTCGGCAAAGTCATGCACGCGCACCACCGACAGCACCGGGCCGAAGATCTCTTCCTTGTAGATCGTCATGTCGGGCCTGACGTGGTCGAACAGCGTGCCGCCGACATAAAAGCCGTTCTCATGGCCTTCCACGGTATGGCCGCGGCCATCGGTGACCAGTGTCGCGCCCTCTTCCACACCCTTGGCGATATAGCCCTCCACCTTGGCCTTGTGCGCAGGGGTCACCAGCGGACCCATTTCGGCGTCCGCTTCCATGCCGTTGCGGATCTTCAGCGAACGCGCGCGTTCGGCGAGGCGCGGGACCAGCTTGTCGGCCACATCGCCAACGGCCACCGCGACCGAGATCGCCATGCAGCGCTCGCCGGCCGAACCATAAGCCGCACCGATCAGCGCATCGACCGCCTGGTCGAGATCGGCATCGGGCATCACCACCAGGTGGTTCTTGGCACCGCCCAGCGCCTGCACGCGCTTGCCATGCTTCGTGCCTTCCGTATAGATGTATTCCGCAATCGGCGTCGAGCCGACGAACGACAGCGCCTGCACATCCGGATGCGCCAGCAGCGCATCGACTGCTTCCTTATCGCCCTGCACGACGTTGAACACGCCATCGGGCAGGCCGGCCTGGCGCAGCAGGTCGGCGATCAGCAGGCTCGGCGAAGGATCGCGCTCCGATGGCTTCAGCACGAAGGTATTGCCGCAGGCGATTGCCATCGGGAACATCCACATCGGCACCATCACCGGGAAGTTGAAGGGCGTGATGCCGGCCACCACGCCCAGCGGCTGGCGCAGGTTCCAGTTGTCGATGCCGCCGCCGATGTTGTCGGTGAAATCGGTCTTGAGCAGGTTGGGAATGCCGCAGGCGAACTCCACCACCTCGATGCCGCGCGTGACTTCGCCCTTCGCATCGGAGAACACCTTGCCATGCTCGCGCGTGATCAGCGCGGCCAGGTCGTCATGATGCTGGTCCAGCAGTTCCTTGAACTTGAACAGGATGCGCGCGCGGCGCAGCGGCGGCGTTTCGGACCATGCCGGGAACGCGGCCCGTGCGGCGGCGACGGCGTCGCCCACGTCCTGCGCGCTGGCCAGCGCCACGCGCGCGGCGACTTCGCCGGTCGCGGGGTTATAGATATCGGCAAAACGCTGCGAGACGCCGCGCGTCTGCCGGCCTGCGATGCAATGCCCGACGACGGCCTGCACCGTGCTGGCTTCTGCAAGGATGTCTTCCACTTTCGCTCCTCGAATACCTGGTCTGGTGTGGCAAGCGGATCTTTGCGTCCGATGAAGACGCCGCCAATGGCTGCGGCGCGGTGCCGGCTGCGGGCGCTCCCACGCCGCACAAGGCGCGGCGGGCCGTGATGAGCGCAAGCTTGGTGCAGTTGCGCGGCCCCGTCCAATGATTTATCGTCAATCGCAATATAAGCCGCGCAAAATATTGCGCCGCACCACGGCTGCCTCCACTGCGCCCCCTACCAGCTTAAGCCTGCTCTTGGACCTCCACCACCTGCGTGCCTTCGTCGCCGTCGCGCGCGAAGGCAACCTCACCCGCGCCGCGCAGCGGCTGCACCTGACGCAGCCCGCGGTCAGCCTGCAGCTCAAGGCGTTGCAGTCAGCCTGGCGCATCAAGCTGTTCGAGCGCACCGCCGCGGGCCTGACGCTGACGCCCGACGGCGCCGCGCTGCTGCCACTGGCGGAACGCATCCTCGATGGCGTGGGCGACCTGCAGCACACCGTCAGCGCGATGCACCACACGGTGCGCGGCCGGCTGGCGATCGGCACCATCCTCGATCCGGAATTCACGCGGCTGGGACCGATGCTGCGCACGCTGGTGGAACGCCATCCGCAAATCGAGACCGAACTGCGCCACGGCATGTCGGGCTGGGTGCTGCAGCAGGTACGCAGCGGCGCGCTCGACGTCGGCTTCTATCTGGGCCAGCCGCCCGATGCGGGCTTCCATGCGCTGACGCTGACGCCGTTCTCGTATTACGTGCTGGCGCCCAAGGGCTGGAAGGAGCGCACCGCGCTGCGCTCGTGGGCGCAACTGGCAACGCTGCCGTGGATCTGGACGCCGGCCGAATCCGCGCACCACCGGCTGCTGTCGGCGCGCTTCGCGCAGGCTGGCGTCGACGTGGCTATCGTGCCCAAGGTGGCGCATGTTGACCAGGAAGCATCGATGCTCGACCTGGTTCGCTCGGGCGTGGGCCTGTCACTGGTGCGTGACTCGATCGCGCTGCGCGAGTCGCATGCGCACGGGCTGGTGATCGTCGAAGGGATGTCGGTGCCGACCGAGCTGACGCTGGTATGCCTGGCCACGCGCCGCGACGACCCGGTGGTGGCGGCGGTGTTCGGCGTGGCCCAGTCCGTGTTCCGCACCTAGTGCTGCACCGGCTGCAGGTGCCGCTGCAGCCAGCCGGCCAGCGCCTCGAACACTTCACCGCGCAGCGGCTGCGCTTCGTTGAAGATCTCGTGGTAGCCCTGCTCGAACCAGACCTCGTCGCGCAGTTCGGGCGGCGCGTTGTCGAAGAACGTGCGGCTGCCTGACGGATCCACCACGCGGTCGGCACCGCCAACCAGCATCAGCATCGGCGCCTCGAGCAGCGCGGCATCGGCCTGCGCCTGTGCCATGCCGCGGATAAAGCTCTCCAGCAGGCTGGCAGTGATGGTGGTCTGCACCAGCGGATCGGCGCGGTACGCGGCCACCACCGCGGGATCGTGCGACAACTGGCGCGCATCGATCGGGTTGGGCACGCGCAGCCGTGGCGCCAGTGCCAGCAGCAGGCGGTGAACGGTCAGCGCCGCCGGGGACAGCCGCAATGCCAGCGCGGGCGAAGACAGTACCAGTGCGCGCACCGGCCGCACGCGCGCGGTGGCAAAGCGCGCCGCGATCAACCCACCCATGCTGTGGCCGAGCAGGATCGGCAGCTCCTTCCAGCTACGCAACGCGGCGTCATAGATCTCGGCGAGGTCGTCCAGATAGGCATCGGGATGGTCGGCCACCATGCGCGCGCCGCCGCTGTCGCCGTGGCCGCGCAGGTCGTGCGCGCGCACGCGCAGGCCCAGCCCGCACAGCAGGTCGGCCACGTGCTGGTAGCGGCCGGCGTGTTCGGCAAGCCCGTGCACCAGCAGTACCGAACCGAGCGGTTCGGCAAAGCGCGCCGGATCGGGCTGCCAGGTACGCAGCAGCAGCTCGGTGCCGTCGCGCATGCGCTGGCGGGTCTGCACCGGGGCATGCGGGCCGGCATCAAGGCCGGCGCGCGCGGCGGGCGCGCTGGCCGGGGCGCCAGCGGCAGCAGGTGAGTTCGCCGGGTTGTCCGTCATGGGGTGATCCGTCACGGGGTTATCCATTCGCACAAATCTCCTGCCGCCCGGAGCGCTTGCACCGGCGCCGTTGTTGTTGCTTGTTCTGTTGCGTTGCGCCGCGCGGCGGATCAGCCGTGGCAGGTAGCCCGGTCGAGCGCCCGAGGCAGCGCGGCATCTTCCGCCCGGGCCACATCGGCCAACTCGGCAAAATCCGCCAGGATCGGGCAATCCGGCCGCTCGTCGCCGTTGCAGTGCTGCGCCAGATCGCGCAGCGTGTCGCGCATCGCGGCCAGCTCGGCAATGCGCTGCTCGAGGTCGGCCACATGCCGCAGCGTCAGCGCCTTCACGTCTGCGCTGGCGCGGCTGCGGTCGCGCCACAGCGACAACAGGTCGCGGATCTCGTCGAGCGAGAATCCCAGATTACGGGCCCGCCGCACGAAGCGCAAGGTGTGCACCGCGCGTTCGTCATAGCGCCGATAGCCGCCTTCGGTACGCGGCGGCGGCTCCACCAGCCCGACCGACTCGTAGTGCCGGATCATCTTGGCCGACACGCCCGAGGCCTGTGCCGCTTCGCCGATATTCATCACTCACCTCCTTGCGCCGTGGCGGTGCCGGCATGCGGGCGCCAGCGGCGCAGCCACAGCGCATTACTGACCACGCTGACGCTGGAAAACGCCATCGCCGCGCCCGCCACCACCGGGTTCAGCAACCCGGCCGCCGCCAGCGGAATGCCCACCACGTTGTAGAAAAAGGCCCAGAACAGGTTCTGCCGGATCTTGCGCACAGTGCGGTGCGAGACCGCCAGCGCATCGGCCACCAGTGCCGGGTCGCCGCGCATCAGCGTGATGCCGGCGGCGTGCATGGCCACATCGGTGCCGGTCGACATGGCGATGCCCACGTCAGCCGCCGCCAGCGCCGGCGCGTCGTTGATGCCATCGCCCACCATCGCCACCACCGCGCCGCCCTGCCCCAGCGCCTGCACGCGCGCGGCCTTGTCCTGCGGCAGCACTTCCGCCTGCACATCGTCAAGCCCGAGCGCCTGTGCCACGCGCGCCGCGGCGCCGGCGTTGTCCCCGGTCAGCATCACGGTGCGCACGCCGGCGGCGCGCAGCCGTGCAATGGCCGCCGGCGCGCCCGGCTTGATCGCGTCGCCAAATGCCACCAGGCCGAGCACGCGCGGCGGCGTGGGGGTGATCAGCCACGACACGGTGCGCCCTTGCTCGCGCAGCTTGTCTGCCACAGGCCCCAGCGTACCCGCCTCTGCACCCAGCGCTTCGCGCAGCCGTTCGCTGCCGAGCTGCAGCTGAATGCCATCGACCACACCGGCGATGCCGCGGCCCGGCAGCGCCTGCACCTCGGTAGCCTGCGGCACGGCAATGCCGTGCTCCTGCGCCGAGGCCAGCACCGCGCGCGCCAGCGGATGTTCGCTGCCGGCCTGCAATGCGGCCATCCGCGCCAGCAGCGCTTTGCCTTCGGCATCAGCGGGGTCGGCGGCATGCAGCGCCACCACCTCGGGCTTGCCGACCGTCAGCGTGCCGGTCTTGTCGAACGCGACCACGCTGACGCGATGGGCGATCTCCAGCGCCTCGGCGTCCTTGATCAGGATGCCGGCACGCGCGCCGGCGCCGGTGCCGGCCATGATCGCCGTCGGCGTCGCCAGCCCCAGTGCGCACGGGCACGCAATCACCAGCACCGCCACGGCGTTGAGCAGCGCCGCTTCCCAGTCACCGGCAAACAGCCCCCACCCCAGCACCGTCACCAGCCCGATGCCCAGCACCACCGGTACAAAGACCGCGCTGACCTGGTCGACCATGCGCTGGATCGGCGCCTTGGCCGCCTGTGCGTGCTCGACCATGCGGATGATGCGTGCCAGCACGGTTTCCGTGCCCACCGCCACGGTGCGCGCTACCAGCGGCCCCTCGAAGTTGATGGCGCCGCCGGTGATGCGGTCGCCGGGCTGCTTGGGCACCGGCACGCTTTCGCCGGTCAGCATCGACTCGTCGGCGTGGCTGTTGCCTTCGATCACCTCGGCATCGACCGGAATGCGCTCGCCGGGGCGCACCACCACCTCGTCGCCCACGCGTACCGACGCCAGCGGCACGCTCTGCTCCTGGCCACCGCGGCGCACGCGCGCGGTGTCGGGCCGCAACGCTGCCAGCGCGCGGATGGCAGCGGCGGTCTGGCGCTTGGCGCGCGTCTCCAGCCACTTGCCTAGGCGCACCAGCGTGATCACCACCGCTGCGCTCTCGAAATACAGGTGCGGCATGGCGTCGGCGGGCGTGCGCCACATCAGCCACAGCGACAGCCCGTAGGCCGCGGTGGTGCCCAGCGCCACCAGCAGGTCCATATTGCCGGCGCCGGCACGCACCGCCTTGTAGCCCGCCTTGTAGAAGCGCCAGCCGAACACGAACTGCACCGGCGTGGCCAGCAGCCACTGCACCCACGCGGGCAGCATCCAGTGCACGCCGAACCAGTCCAGCGCCATCGGCGCGATCAGCGGCAGCGACAGCACCGCCGAAATCCCCACCGGCCACGCCCCGTCCCAGAACGGGGTAGCTTGTGCGCCCAGTGCCGCCTGGGGAGCGGCTTCGGTGACCGGCGTGGCGCCGTAGCCTGCGCGCGTGATCGCAGCGACGAGTGCCGTCTGCTCGGCCGCACCGCGCAGCACGGTCACGCTGGCGCGTTCCCTTGCCAGGTTGACCTGCGCTTCGATCACGCCCGGCACCGCCCGCAGCGCCTTTTCCACACGCGCCACGCATGAAGCGCAGGTCATGTCGGCGATATCGAATTCGAGGGTGTCCTGCGGCACGGCATAGCCGGCATCGGCCACCGCACGCGCCGCAGCGGGCAGCACCGCGCCGGAATCGGCACGCAGCGTGGCCGCCTCGGTAGCCAGGTTGACGGCCACGTCGCGCACGCCCGGCACGCGCGCCAGCGCGGTCTCGACGCGGCGCACGCACGAGGCGCAGGTCATGCCCTCGACCGGCAGCCGCCATTCGGGCGCATCGTCAGCCAAGGGTACGGGTTGGGAAGAAAGGACAGCGCTGGAACCTGGCATGGTCTGGGTCATCCATCAGTCTCGATGTGGGCATGATGGACCTTACCATCATAGGAAGGTCAAGGCCGGATACCATGCCGCCAACGCCACTTTCGTCTCCATGTAAATTGGCTTGCGCTTCCCACCATGGGAAGGTTCACACTACATCTGTCGCGGCGCATTGCCGCCAGTTCCATCCCGTCAGGAGGTTTTTCACCATGATCCAGTTCCAGGTCGAAGGCATGTCGTGCAACCACTGCGTGGGCGCTATTACGCGCGCCGTGCAGGCGGTCGACCCGAGCGCGCGCGTGTCCGCCGATGTGCCAACGCAGGCGGTGCGCGTTGAAAGCGGTGCCGATGCGCAGGCGCTGCGGCTGGCGATCGAGGAAGCGGGGTATCCGGTGAAGTCGGTGAGTTAACTGGGCCGACGGTTTTGGGTGCACCAAAGCCGCCGGAACTCGCCTGAGCAAAGTGTTCTCCCTCTCCCCTCAGGGCGCTCAGGGGGAGAGGGTTGGGGTGAGGGGGTTTAGCCAGGAACCACATCAAGTGGGGCCAACGGTTTTAACCCACGGGCGTCAGCCTTTGACCCTCCTGCCCTCACCCCCACCCATCATCGTCCGCGGCGGCAGCAATAAAAATTGGCGCCCCCGGGGTGCCCATTTTCCGCACTATCAGCCCACTCAGAACCGATACCCGACGTTCAGGAACGTCACCACCGGATCGATCTTGATCTTGGTGTGCGACTGGATCGTGACCGGACCCGCCTGGGTGGTGAACGACGCGCGCGTCGACAGCGGCACATATGACACTGACAGTCCCACGAACCAGTTGTCGTTGATGGCGTAGTTGGCGCCGATATTGAACACCGGGTTCCACGACGGCTTGGCGCTGGCGGTCATGCGCGCGCCGGGCACGAACTCGCGGTTGACGAAGTTCTGGTTGGTAATGGTTTCATCGGTGAACCACGTGTAGTTCACGCCGATGCCAACGTAGGGGCGGAATTTGGTCTTGGCATCAAAGAAGTGATACTTGACCACCACCGCCGGGCTCCACTGCTTGACCGAACCCAGCTTGCCGTATTGGGCATAGTTGCCGGTGCCCTTGACGTCATGCTTGGGCGGAATGCCGGCGACGATTTCGGCCGAGATGTTATCGGTAATGTAATGCGAAAAGGCCAGGCCCAGCGTATCGGCGGCTTCGATCTCGGCGCCGGTGTTCGGGCGGGTGATACCCACCGGGCGGCCGTTGATGCTGTCGACCGTAAGCGGATCGGCGGAGCTGTTCGGCATCACGCGGAACCAGCCCATGCTGACGATATTGCTGCCGGCGGACTGTGCCTGGGCGGCGCCCGCCAGTGCCATGACGGCGCCAGCCACCAGCATCTTCTTATTAGTCGATTTCATAGTCCTCTTACTCCTCATTCGGTTACTGCGGCATGCATTATCCGACTTACCGTAGCGAGACTGTTTCACCGACGATACGGATTCATAGAGGCATGCCCCTAAAGAAAGGGTTAACCACTAAGAAAACCAGGAAAAACCGGCCTGAGGGCCGGTTTTGCGCAGCGCCGGCGCAACGGTTATCTCGCTCGCCGGAAAAAACCCACGCATTTACGAGGTTTTATGGAGCTGTCGTGCAATAGCGACCGCGCACCTGTTGCATCGCCATGCCATCAGGGCGTCACCACGCCAAAGTTCGGCTCGAACCTGTCCATCAGCGCCGCCCAGGTGCCGAGCGCCTGGGGGTCGCCGTCAATGCGTGCTCGACCGCCCTGGGTTTCGGCCTGCAGCGTGGTCTGCCCGGCCAGCACGCCGGCCAGCACCGCGCGCGGCATGGTCAGCGTGGCCTGCGGTGCGGCGTGCTCGGCGTTCGCCTTGTAGCGGAACACGCCGTTCTCAACGGTCAGCGCATGGCGCTTGCCGGTGTCCGGCTGCAACCAGTTGAGCGCCAGCGTCTTGCCCGCGGCGCGGTCGCCGTTCAGGCTGATCGCCAGGTAGTCAAGGAACATGGTGTCGGTCATGGCGCGCAGCACGTCGGGGCTGGCGGTGCGGCGCCCGGCCTTGGGCGGGCCATCGCGCAGTTCGGCGGCGCCGGTCAGGTAGGCGTTGCGCCAGGTTGCCGATTCGGTCTGGTAGCCCAGTTGCTCGAGCGCATCCGCCTCCAGCCGGCGTGCGGCCTGGTTGGACGGATCGGCGAAGACCACGTGCTTGACCACCTCGGCCACCCAGCGGTACTCGCCGCGCGCATAGGCGGCACGCGCCTGCTCCAGCACGCGCGCCGCGCCGCCCATGAACTCGACGTAGCGCTTGCCCGCGTCTTCCGGCGGCAGCGGATTCAGGTTGGCCGGGTTGGCGTCATACCAGCCCAGGTAGCGCTGGTACACCGCCTTGGCGTTGTGATTGACCGTGCCGTAGTAGTCGCGCAGGTGCCATTCGGAAGCCAGCGACGGCGGCAGCCTGACGCGCTCGGCGATCTCGGTCGGTACGTAGCCCAGGTTGGCCAGCCGCAGTGACTGGTCGTGGATGTACTTGTAGCCGTCGCGCTGCTTGCCCAGGTAGGTGACGATATTGTCGCGGCCCCAGGTCGGCCAGTGGTGCTGCGCGAACAGCACGTCGGTGCGGCTGCCGAAGCGGTCGATGGTCTGGTCCAGCGCGCGCCACCACTGGTTGGCATCGCGCACCGGCGCGCCGCGGATGGTGTAGAGGTTATGCAGGTTGTGGGTGGCATCTTCGGCGGTGCACAGCGCCTTCCACTGCGGGAAGTACATCAGCATCTCGGCCGGGGCCTCGGTGCCGGGCGCCATCAGGAATTCGATCTGCACGCCGTCGATGGTGCGGGTCTCGCCGGTCCTGGCGATCAGGTCGGTCGGCGGGATCAGCGTGAGGGTGCCGTGCGCGATGGCCTTGCCCAGGCCCGCGTCCACCTGCGCGGTGACCGAGCGCGGCAGGTTGAAGCCGTACATGTACTGCGCGCGCCGGCTCATGGCGTTGCCGGCATACACGTTCTCGCTGACGGCCTCTTCCATGAAACCTTCCGGCGCCAGCACCTTGACGCGGCCGGCCTTGACGTCGTCCTCGCTGATCACGCCCCTCACTCCGCCGAAATGGTCGGCATGGCTGTGGGTATAGATCACCGCCACCACCGGCTTGCGCAGCCGGTGCTTGTAGTACAGGTCCAGCGCGGTGCGCGCGGTTTCCATCGCGGTCAGCGGATCGATCAGGACCAGGCCCGTGTCGCCCTCGATGATCGTCATGTTGGAGATATCGAAGCCGCGGACCTGGTAGATCCGCTCCGTCACCTGGAACAGCCCGTTCTGCATATTGAGCCGGGCCTGCCGCCACAGGCTGGGATTGACCGTGGCCGGCGCGTTGGCTTCGCTCAGGAATCCGTAGGGCTTGAGCGACCACACCACGTTGCCCTGCGCATCGCGGATCTCGCCGCTGTCAATGGTGCCGATAAAGCCGCGGCGCGCGTCCTCGAAGGCGCGCCGGTCCTTGAACGGTTAGCTGCTGCAGCACCGCCGCTTGCGCGCGGGCGGTGGCCTCGGTAGCGGGATTGGCGGGCGTGGGTGCAGCGACGGCTGGCCCGGCGAGGCTGATGGCGGCGGCCAGCGCGGTCGCGGCCGCGGCAATGGCGGTCGGGTACGGCATGTGTGGGTCTCCTGGATAGCGTCGGACGGCGCAAGCACCGCCGGTCATTATTAATTGTGCTGAACGTTCAGTACAATTCCGTGGAGTTTGCGGTCACGCGCTGATGCCTGTCAAATGCGCAGTGGCCGGAAAATTCGCATTCAGGCACGCTTGCCACTCCATCCTTCGCCCCGGAACCTCCATGCCCTTGCCCCGACCGGCCCCGCAGGCCGCAGACCCTGATATGCCCACGCCAACGGCCGCCAAGAACCGGCGCGGCCTGGAGACACGCGAGCGCGTACTGGCGGTGACCCGGCAACTGATAGGCACCCAGGGCTACGCTGAAGTGACCCTGGACCAGATTTCGGCGGCGGCCGGGGTCGCCAAGAGCAGCTTGCTATGGCATTTCGGCAGCAAGGAGATGTTGCTGGCGGAAGCCGCGACCAGCCTGTTCCGCGAGTTCGGGCAGGAGCTCGATCCGCAGCGGCATGCGGGAAAGACGCCGGCGCAGCGGCTGGAAGGTGTGTTCGACGAGGTGGCGGACTATTTCTCCACCAGCCCGGAGGCCAAGGGCGTGGTGCTGGCGCTGCTGTTCTCAGGCAGCGTGCCCGCCAGCGTGCGCGAGGAAATCCGCCGCACCTGGGACGCGCACGTGTCAGCGCTGGCCGAGGCGCTGTCGGAGCCGGGCCAGCCGCTGCCGGCGGCGATGGCGCGGCTGATGGTGGCGACCATCCACGGCTGCTACTGCCACTGGTACGCCAGCGACCGCAGCGAGCCGATGGCCAGCTTCCTGGCCCCGGCGCGCGAAGTGTTCAGCGGGTGGCTAGAGTCCTGGACACCAACACACAGGCCGCCAGATCCCACAGCGCATAACCGACGCTCTTGAACACCAGCGGGCTGCCGGCGCGGGCGCGGATCGCGTCGGCCTGCAGGATCGCGGCCTCGAACGGCTGCACCGTGGCCCAGTCGATGCCGGCCTGCAGCAGGTCGCCCGCTTCGTCCTCGATGCCGAACAGCGTATCGGCCAGCAGCCGGCCGTGGTCCGCGGCGGCATGGCACAGCGCGGGCGGCAGTTCGCACATATCGGGCCGGAAGGCGCCGACCGCCGCAATGAAGTGATGGTCGCGCCAGAGGCCGCTGTCAAGGTCGGGCAGCACCGGCGTGCGGCTCGATGTCACCGTCACCACCATCGACACGCGCGGCAGCACCGTCTCGACCGCATCGGTGACATCCGCTTCCAGGCCCAGCGTGCGCGCGTGCGCGGCCAGCGCCTCGGCCTTGTCGCGCGTGCGCGAATGCAGCCAGACCTTGCGCACGCCCAGCCCCTCGGCGAAGGCTTCCAGGTGCGTCAACGCCTGCACCCCGGCGCCGACGATCAGCAACTCTCCCTGCGGCTGCGCGGCAAAGCGCTGCGCCGCCAGCAGCGACACCGCCGCGGTGCGCCGCCCGGTCACGGTGGGACCGTCGAGCATCGCCAGCCGCTCACCGGTATGCGCATCGGCCACCACCACTTCGCCGAGGATGGCGGGCAGCCCCCGCTGCGGGTTGCCGGCATGGACGGTAATGTTCTTGGTCATGACCAGGCTGCGGTTGCGCGCCGGCATCACCAGCAGCATGCCTTCGCCCCCTTCGGCATCGCCCACGGCCAACGCCATGCGCGCCGGCGCCATCGCGGTGCCGGCGCGCAGCTCGCCCAACATGTCGGCGATGGCTTGCGCCAGTTCGGGATAAGGCAGCCGTGCCGCGGTGCTGGCGGCATCGAGGGGGACCAGGGACATGCGCACACTCCGTCAAGACGTTGGCGAAGCGCCATTATTGCGCATGCGTGCCTTCGCTCACCCTCGGGCCGCGTGCTGATGCCGCCCAAGCTGCGCGTGTTCGTCGATTTCATGAAGTCGCGCGCGCCCGCCTCAGCGTCTGGAAGCAGCTGAGGGCGCGACTGAAGGCGCGACCGAGGGCGCACGCACCGACGCGCCGCGCACTTCGATGCCGATGCGGTCCACCACCTTGCCGGCGGCATCGAGCAACTCCACCTGATGCCGCCCCGGCCACGGCAACCACGCCACCTCGCCGCCGCGCCCCAGCGGCTTGCCATCCATGCGCCAGCTCACCGCGCGCGCGGCCTGCCCCGCCACGCCCTCGGCCTGGAACCACACGCGCTGCGCTGCCGGCGGCATGTCGGGATCGAGCGCGAACACGGTGCCGTCGGCGGGATTGGCGATCACCGGCGCACTGGGGCGCGCGGCGGGTGCGCTGACGCTGACGCGCGTGATCGCGGTGCCGGCCAGGAAGACTTCGTCGCGCGCGGGCTCCAGCCCGTCGTCAAAGGTCAGCGCCACGCGCTGCACGCCGGCGGGCGTGGCGGGGGCGCGGCTGGCCTGCGTGCGGTGCAGCGCTTCCATGACCTCATGCCACACCGGTGCCGCGCCGGACACGCCCGACACATCGTGCATGCTCGCGCCGCTGGCATTGCCCACCCATACGCCCACGGTATAGCGCTGCGACCAGCCGATGCACCAGTTGTCGCGCATGTCCTTGCTGGTGCCGGTCTTCACGGCGGTCCAGAAGCGCGTGGTCAGCGGGCTGTCGAGACCAAAGGTGCGCGCACGCGCATGGCGGTCCGACAGGATGTCGGCGATCACATAGCTGGCGGCCGGCTGCATCACCGCCGTCAGGGCCGGCGCCGGAGCGCCTTGCTGCAGCCGCGGCGGCGCATAGCGTCCCGCATTAGCCAGCGCCCGGTAGGCATTGGTCAGCGCCAGCAGCGACACGTCGGCGCTGCCCAGCGCCAGGCTGTAACCGTAGTAGTCGCCGGCCTCCGTCAGCGGCAGCCCCAGCGCCACCAGCCGCTTGTGAAAGCGGTGCGGAGTCACCATCACCAGCGTGCGCACCGCGGGCACGTTCAGCGACGCGGCCAGCGCCGCGCGCAGGCTGACCCAGCCGGCATAGCGGTGGTCATAGTTCTGCGGCACGTAGAGCCCGCCGCCGACCGGCAGGTTCACCGGCCGGTCGTCCAGCAGCGAGGCTGCGGTCAGGCGCTTTTCCTCCAGCGCCTGCTCATACAGGAAAGGCTTGAGCGTCGAGCCAGCCTGCCGCAGCGCGGCCGCATGGTCGACCTGCGCCGCCGCCGACAACGTGCCCGACGAACCCACATAGGCCAGCACGTCGCCGCTGGCGTTGTCGATCACCACCACCGCGCCGTCCTCGACATGACGTCCGGCCAGTTCGCGCAGGTGCCGGTCGAGGCTGGCGCTGGCGGCGCGCTGCAGGCGGGCGTCCAGAGTGGAGGCGATCCGTGCCGGCATCGGCGCGCCCGGCGCAAGCTGCGCCCGCGTATCGGCAACCACGCGGCGCGACAGGTGCGGCGCGAGCTGTGGCCATGCCGACGACGGCATCGATGGCGCCGCAGCCGTGCGCTGCGCCACCGGGCCGGTGCGCAGCAGCGCGAGCTGGGCAAAGCCTTCCAGCCCGTCGCATTCGCGCGGCAGCCGCATCTCGCGCAGGATGCCGCAGGCCCGGCGCGCCACCTGTGCGGCCCTGTCATTGGGTGCACGCACCAGCGCCACCGCCAGCGCCGACTCGCGCGCGTTCAGTCCTTCCGGATACTTGCCGAACAGCACCTGCGACATCGCCGACAAGCCCACCAGCTCGCCGCGAAACGGCACCAGGTTCAGGTACGCCTCGAGGATCTGGTCCTTGCTCCAGTTGCGCTCCAGCGCCGCGGCGCCCGCGGCCTGTCCCAGCTTCTGTGTGAAACTGCGCCCCTGCCCTGCGTTGCCCGGCCGGCGCAGGCCGTCGTCGAGCAGGCCCGCGAGCTGCATGGTCAGCGTCGAGGCGCCGCGCGTGCGCGTGTTCCACAGGTTCGCCCACGCAGCCGCGGCCACGCCCTGCCAGTCGACGCCGCTGTGCGCGTAGAAGCGCCGGTCCTCGGACAGCACGATGGCGGTGCGCAGCGCCGGCGAGGTATCGGCCAGCGCCACCCAGTCGCCGCGGCGCGCGTGGAAGTCATCGCGCACGCGGCCCACGGTGTCGCCATGGCGGTCCAGCACCACCACGTCGGCGCTGCGCCAGTCGGTGCGGACCTGCTCGAACGACGGCAAGGCCGACGTTGACGCAGACCCTGGCGCGGTCCACGCCAGCGCCAGCCACAGCACGATGCGCAGACTGCGCGGCCTCATGGCTGCGAGCGCCCCGACACGATGCCCGCCACCAGCAGCACCTGCGCCGCGGCGTAGGTCCACCAGATGCCGAGCTGGAAGGTATCGAACGGCACCAGGAAGCGCGCGACGCCGATCATCAGGTCGGACGCGGCAAAGCACAGCGCACCGAGCGCCGCCAGCGGCGTGGGCAGCCGCGCCAGCAGCGCCGCGCACACCATCGTCGCCAGCACGCCCACGTACAGCGCCACCGGCACCGTCAGCGGGCCCAGGTTCGGCCAGAAGCGGCCGAGCATGGTGCCGGCCACGCCCAGCATGACGCCGCACGCGACCAGCCGGTGCGGGCGCATATCGCCCGCCAGCGGCACCAGCAGGCGCAGGTAGGCCAGGTGTGCCAGCAGGAAGGCACCGAGCCCGCCCATGAACGAGTGCGACATGGTCGGCACCGCCAGCAGGAAGTCACCGATCGCCGAGAACACCAGCGCCGCCACCAGCCAGCGCCGCTCCTGCACCGGCCGGTGGAACCACGCCGCACGTGCCAGCAGCAGCGCCATCGCGGTCTTCCATAGCGGCTGCATCGCGATATGGCCGGTCAGCGGCGCGCCTTCAGGCAGCTCCATCGCCACCTGCATCAGCAGCGCGCCGTAGACCACGCCGGCGATCGCCCCCGCGAGCCACCACTCGCGCACGCGCGCCGGCATCCGCAGCGCCAGCCAGCTCATGGACGTGCCCCCACCACCAGCCGCGCATTGGGCGCCACGCCGAACACATCGGGGGCGTACATCGCTTCCACCCGCGTGGGCGGCAGCGCGAAGTCGCCGGCGTTGTTCAGCCGCACGGTGTATTCGACCGATACCGTGCCCTTGGGCAGGTAGCCGAAGTACTCGCGATAGGCCTGCGGCGTGCGTTCGGTATAGGCCGGCCACGCCACGCCCTTGCGCTGCTCGCCGCGCGTGGCGATCTGCGAGTCGCGGCCCAGGCCGCTGCCGAGAATGGTGGCGCCCGCCGGCACCGGATCGCTGACCACGACCCAGGTCATGTCCGCTTGCGCATCGACCTCCAGCTTGACGCGGTACACATCGCCGCGCGACCACTTGCCCGCCACTGCCTGCTCCTGCGGCGTCACGGTGCGCCGGATGCGATAGCCCGCCGCCAGCGGCGCGGTCACCGGCACCGCCGCCATCGCCCGCACCGTGGCCCACGGCTGGCCGGCGCCGGCATGCTCGACCTGCAGCGTGCCGCCGTCAGCACCGTCCGGCCACGGCAGGTCGACGCCGCCCTGCGCCACGCCCCCGGTGCGCTGCGCGCGCGCCCAGTCGAACGCGCGGGGCGCATCGGCAGCATTGCCGACGCTCGCGCGCGTGCTGCCCGCCACCGGCGTCTTCTCGAATACCTGCGCAAAGCGCGTCACCGCCAGCATGCCCCATGCGTTGGCGGTGGTGGTGCCCCACGCGCCACGCACCTGGCGGCCCAGCAGGCCGGTGGCCAGCTGCGGCGCGTCTTCCTTCCAGCCCGGCAGTTCGGCGGCCAGCGTCAGCAGGCGCGCGGCGTTGGTGTCGCCGCCGGCCATCATCCACCACCAGTCGTCGTTGCGCTCGGTCGAGAACGCCAGCCGCGTGCCCTGCACCGTCAGGCGCGAGCGCAAGAGTTGCTGCGCTTCGGCCAGGCGCTGCTCGCGCTGCGGGATGTCCTGCACGCGCGTGAGCAGCAGGGCCCAGTCGAGCAGCGCTGATGTGGGCCATTGCGCCGGCAGGATCTGGATCGAGCCCAGCATGCGCGCCTGCGCATGGCCGGTGCGCGACAGCGCTTCGAGCGCGGCCAGCTTGCGCACCTCCAGGTACTGCGTGCCACCGATCGGGGACCAGCTGTCGCGGCGGATGCGGCCCTCGACAAAGTCGGTCAGGCCGCGCTCCATCTGCGCGCGCTGGGCGTCGGGGATGCGCAGCGCCAGCCCGGCGCGCGCGGCCTCGTCGGTGACCGCCAGCAGGTAGGCGGTCAGCACCTCGCTGCCGTAATCGCTGTCGGCATTGAGCGGGAAGTACGAGGCCAGTCCGTTCGCATCGAGATACGACGGCAGCTGCATCATCAGCGCGTCCCACGCGGCTGTGTCGTTCAGGCCAATGGCCTTCGATGCGCGCTGCTCCAGACAGGTGAACGGATAGTTGCGGAACCAGTCGCGCACACCCGGCATGCCGCCCGCCAGCGATGACTGGAAGTTCACCTGCAGCCCGCCGCGCAGCTTGCCCGACGGATCGGTGAGCGCGCCCGGCGGCGCCTTGACCGGCACCGCCAGCGACGGCGCCACCTGCGCCAGCGTGGCCTGCTGCACGGTCACCGGTACGGCGGGGACGATCTGCTGCGACACCTTGATGCGGTCGGCTGCGCCTGCGCCGCCCTGCTCGCTCGCCTGCACTTCCCACTGCACCGTGCCGCTGCGCGAATAGGCCAGCAGCGCGGGCGCGGTCACGTCCCAGCCGATCTCGCGCGCCTCGCCCGCGGGGATCTGCACGGTCTGCGCGGGCAGGCTGATTTCATTGGCAAGCAGCGTGCCGCGCGCGCTTGCCTGTACGGTCATCGCGCGTCTGGTGGTATTGCGCAGCGTGAACATGGCACGGTAGCGGTCGTCCTCGCGCACCAGCAGCGGCAGCCCGGAAATCACCTGCAGGTCCTGCGTCGCGGCGATGGTCGCGCTGCCGGTGCCGAAGCGGCCCACGCCAAGATCGGCCACCGCGACGATGCGGAAGCTGGTCAGCGAATCGTTGAGCGGCACTTCCAGGCTGGCGCGGCCCTCGGCATCGAGCTGCACGCGCGGATTCCACAGCAGCAGCGTGTCGAACAGTTCGCGCGTCGGGCTCTTGCCGCCGCCACCGCCCGCGGGCACGGCCTTACGGCCATAGTGGCGGCGCCCGATGATTTCCATCTGCGCGGTCGACGTCTCCACGCCATAGCCGCGCCGCTGCAGCATCGCGTCGAGCAGGTCCCAGCTTGTGTTGGGCATCAGCTCCAGCAGTGCCTGGTCCACCGCGGCCAGCGCCACTTCGCCGTTGGCGGCGGGCTTGCCGTCGGGCAGTTTCACCTGGATTGCCACGCGCGCCTTGCCGCGCACCGGGTAGGTGGTCTTGTCCGGCGTTACCGTGACATCGAGCCGGTGGCCGGCGTTGCCGACGCGGATCTCGGCCAGGCCCAGCCGGAACGCCGGCTTGGACAGGTCCACCAGCGCCGTCGGCGCGGCGTAATCGCGGCCCTCGCTGCGGAACGCGCGCCACCATTCGCCCGGCTGGCGCCAGCCCCAGGTGAAGAACGAATACCACGGCACTTCATGCAGGCGCCCGCGCAGCGCCAGCACCGACACGTAGACGTTGGGTCCCCACTCCGGCTTCACCTGCACGCGCACGGTGGGATCGCTGCCATGCAGCTCGACCACCTGGGTCTGGTAGATGCCTTCGCGCTCCACCGCCACCAGCGCGGTGGCATGGCGGAACGGCATGCGCACCTGGAACACCGCGGTGTCGCCGGGCGCGTAGGACTTCTTCTCGGGCAGCAGGTCGATGCGGTCGTGGTTCTCGCCGCCGAACCACAGCTCGCCCTGGCGCGTGACCCACACCGTCGAAGCGGCCTGCGCGGTGCGCCCGTCCTTGTCGCGCGCGCTGGCCACCAGCTCGACCTGGCCGGCCTGGTCCAGCGCCACTTCGCAGCGCGCGCGGCCCTGTGCATCGGTGCGGGTCTCGCACACGGTACCGAGGTCGCGCGTCTCGCTGCGGTTGTCATAGCGGTAGAAGCCGCCGACCACGCGCTTGCGCGCCGAGGTGGTGATGCGCGCCCGCGCGCTGACCTTGACCGGCGCGTCCGCCACCGGCTTGCCGTTGACGTCCAGCACCACGCCATGCACGGCCAGCTTCTGCCTGACCGAGACCCAGCCTTCGGTGCGGATGCCGGCCACCACCGCCGCCGGCCATACCGGCACAGTCTGGCGCAGCGTCTGGATCTCGCCGTTGGGATCGGCAAAGCCGGCTTCGAGCAGCAGGTCGCGCGGTGCGTCGGTCTTCGGCAAATTGCTCACCGTGACGCTGCCGTTGCCGTTCTTGTCGAGCGTGACCGGCAGCTTGTCCGCCACCAGCTTCTGGCCGTCGCCGACAGCATCGCTTTGCTGGTCCTGGTCCGTGTCCTCGTCGCCGCTGGTGCTTTCGCGCTGCGGGCGCGGCGGGTTGAACGAGAACTCGTCATAGCCGGGGAAGCTGACCGACTTGTCGCGCAGCAGCGCCGATACACGCACCGGCAGCCCGGCCGCACCGCCGCCGGAAAGATAGTGGATCTCGACACCGACCGGCAGTTCGGCGGGCGCAATCACCGCCCCCGGCTTGGCCGCGACCTGCAGCGTGCCGGCCAGCACCGGCAGCCGGAACGCCTCGACGCGGAAGCTGCCGCTCTGGTACGTGCGGGCGCCCCCTTCATCGTTCGCACCGTCAGCTTTCTGCGTTTCCAGCTCGACGGTATAGACGCCCAGCTTTGCCGCCGGCGGCACCTGGAACGCGCTTTCCGCGCTGCGCCCGCCCGTCGCGGTCTGGCGCCATTGCAGCGGCAGCTCGTAGGTCTGGCCGCTGCCTTCATGGCGGATCACTGCGCGCGTGGGCAGCGGCCGGCTCGCCGGCGGCAGCGCGAAGCCCTGCGCGGTCTCGGCGCGGATCAGGTGCTTCATCGACACGGTCTCGCCGGCGCGCAGCAGCGTGCGGTCGAAGATCGTATGCGCGCGCACCGTGGGCGCGCTGCTGGTATCGGTCGGCACATTGAAGCGCCAGCTTTCGATGCCGCGGTTCCAGTCCGACATCACGAAGGCCATGTCCGCCTTGCCGCGCGCCCGCGGATGTCCGGCGGCGATGCGTGCCGAGACGAAATAGCCCGACAGCCCGTTCTGGTCGCAGGCGTCCGCCGGCGCGGCGGCGAGCCTGGCAAAGCGCACCACGCCGCTGCCATCGGTGCGGCCCTCGCCGAGCAGGCGCCCGCTGCAGTCGCGCACCGCCACCGCGGCATCGGCCACCGGCTTGCCGTCGTCCAGCGTTGTCACCCAGGCCACGCCGCTGCGGCTGCCGTCGTCGTCACTACCCATGCTGCGGCCGAGCTTGAAATGCACACCCAGGTTGGTGACCAGCGCCGCGGTGCGCACGTACATCGGGGCGCGCTTGCCGAGCAGCGCCTCGCCCAGCATCGGCGAAGCGATCTCGACCACATGGAAACCGGGCTCCGGCAGCGGGATGCCGACTACCTCGAACGGCCGCGGCGCATCGCCCGACGGCTTGGGCACGGCCAGTTTCTGCACGCCCTGCGCGCGCTCCAGCAGCGACACCGAGCGGGTCTCGATCGACACCGCATTGCGCGGGTTGCTGACCCGATATGGCGAACGCCCCGCCAGCACGGCGTCAAGCTCGGCGCGCGTATAGCTGGCCTCATGCATGCGCCGCACCAGCCCGAACCAGTGCATCACCGCGGCGTCATCGTCCAGCTTCAGCTTCATCACCGTGCCGGCGCGCGCCTGCACGCCACGCACGGCGAGATCGGCCTCGACATTGCGCAGCGTCACCGGCAGCAGCGGGGGATAGTCGGCAGCGGACCTGGCGCGCGGCAGCTCGCCAAAGCGCTCGATCACCCCGAACGGCGCGGCGGCGAACTTGGCCAGCGGCGGCATCGCCGCAGTGGCGACCTTCAGCGGGAACAGGTCGGCATTGGCCAGCGTGCGGCCGCTGTCGTCCTTCAGGTCCTTCGGTACCTCGATGGTGAACTGCGCCTTCTCGGCGAACGGCGCGGCGAAGGTCAGCGAGTGGATGCTGGCATCCGGCGCCAGGTCCGGGTCGAACTGCGGCGCGCGCGAGCCCGCGGTGGTCTTCAGCACCACGCGCTCGGCCTGCTTGCGCGGCACCGACGCCGAGAAGGTGACCGACATCGGCCGCAGCGGCGTGCAGGGCGATTGCGCATGCTCGCGCTCGCAGCTGAAGCTGGCGGTAAAGGGCTCGCGCACGGTGTAGTCGAAGCGGCGCTCGTCGCGCGTGGCCACGCCGGACGCCGTGGCGATGCCCGCGCCCAGCACCAGTTGCACGCGCGCCGCCGCCCGCAGCCGCTGCTGGCAGGCGAGCAGGTGCACGGCGTCGGGCGCCTCCCTGGCGATGCGTTGCCAGTGGATGGCGTCGAGCACGGACTCGCGCTCCTTGCCGGTCAGCAGGCGCACCGGGATGCGTTCGCCCAACCCCTGCGCCTGGCACCAGGCGTGCTCGCGCACCGAGGCCGCGGTGGCGGCGCCGTTGAAACGCAGCGCAAAGACCTGGTCTTCCTCTATCTCGCCGCCCGAAGGGCGGCTCGCGACTACAGTGGGGCCGCCGGTCTCGAAGCGGTATTCGGGCTTGCCGGCGTAGGCGGTGCCAACCACGCTGCGCAGGCCGGCGCGCATGCGCACGCTGCAGCGCACGCCAGGCGGCAAGTCGTTGGCGAAGTCGTAGACCCAGTTCTTCGCGTCGATCCAGCGGGCCTGCCCGCCGGTGCTGGCGCCGGTGCAGGAAACGGTCGCCGGCGGGCTCGCCTGCAGGTCGCCCATCGGCACCATCGCCTCGTCGAAGCGGATCGCCACCTGCCTGACCTGGCCGACCGTGCCTTCGGGGGAGAAGCGGGTCACCTGAGCGGCCTGTGCGCCGGTCCACGCCAGGATTCCCAGCGCGGCCGCCAGCGTCAGTGCCAGCGCGCTTGCGGCGCGCCGCGCGCCCGGTTGCTGCGGCATCCTGCCAAGGCCCCGAACCGCTCGGGCGACGATTCCCTTCATCCTTGCCTCCATTCCCGCCACGTTTGCGGCACCCGGCGAGGGTGACACGCACGCCACAGGAGCGCAAGACCGGCACGCATCGAGCAACGTGCCGCGGGACAGCTTTAACGCAGGTGCGACAGCGGCAGCGCGCCCTCGCGCTTGATCGCGGTCAGCACGATGTTGGAACGCACGCTCTCCACGCCGGGCACGCGCATCAGCCGTTTCATGGTGAATTCAGCCAGCGTCGGCAGGTCGGCCACCACCACGCGGATCAGGTAGTCCGCTTCGCCCGCGACCGAATAGCACTCCTGCACCTCCTCCAGTAGCAGCATCTCCTCGCGGAAGCGCTCGACGATGGTGTCGCCGTGGTGGGCCAGCTTGACGCTGATAAAGACCAGCACGCCCAGCCCCAGCGCCTGCGGCGACAGGTTGACGCGGTAGCCGGTGATCACGCCGTCTGCCTCCAGCCGCGCCAGACGGCGGCCGACCTGGCTGGGCGACAGGTGCACGCGCTCGGCCAGTTGCTGATGGGTGGAGCGGCCATCCTCCTGCAGCACGGCCAGCAGGGAGAGGTCAAAGGGGTCGAGGGAGACACTTGCGGCAGTCATACACAAATCCCGCACGTTCAAATGGAATGATGCAGATTATATGCGCCGCCACACCAATAACAGCGGATTTTGCGGCCTGTTTGCGCGCCTGGCCGCCTAAACTACGCAGTAAATCCGCATTCTGGCTACGGCCGATGCGGCAACCACGCATTCAGGAGACGCTGAACCCATGTCCGCCACCGCTACCGCCGCCGAGGCACCCGAGAGCGCCTTCCAGGGCACCCTGACCGACAAGCTCAAGGAACAGTTTGACGCCGGCCTGCTGTCCGGCCAGTCGCTGCGCCCGGATTTCACCATCGAGCAGCCGGTGCACCGCTACACCAGCACCGACCACGCCATCTGGCGCAAGCTGTACGAGCGCCAGGCGTCGATGCTGCAGGGCCGCGTCAGCGATGAATTCCTGCAGGGCCTGGCCACGCTGGGCATGGAAAAGGACCGCGTCCCCGACTTCGACCAGCTCAACGAGACCCTGATGCGCGCCACCGGCTGGCAAGTCGTAGCCGTGCCCGGGCTGGTTCCGGACGAGGTGTTCTTCGATCACCTGGCCAACCGCCGCTTCCCGGCGAGCTGGTGGATGCGCAAGCCCGAGCAGCTCGACTACCTGCAGGAGCCGGACTGCTTCCACGACGTGTTCGGCCATGTGCCGCTGCTGATCAACCCGGTCTTCGCGGATTACATGGAGGCCTACGGCAAGGGCGGCCTGAAGGCGGCCGGCATGGGCGCGCTGGACATGCTGTCGCGCCTGTACTGGTACACGGTGGAATTCGGCCTGATCCGCACGCCGCAAGGGTTGCGCATCTACGGCGCGGGCATCGTCTCCAGCCAGGGCGAGTCGGTCTACAGCCTGGATTCGGCCAGTCCCAACCGCATCGGCTTCGATGTGCGCCGCATCATGCGCACCCGCTACCGCATCGATACCTTCCAGAAGACGTACTTCGTGATCGACAGTTTCGAGCAACTGTTCGACGCCACCCGGCCCGATTTCGCCCCGCTGTACCAGGAACTGCGCGCGCAGCCCACGCTGGGCGCGGGCGACGTGGTGCCGGGCGACCAGGTCATCAACGTTGGCACCCGCGAAGGCTGGGCGCATACCGACGATATCTGACCGGCCTCAACGGCCCGGCGGCCTGACCGGCGCCTTGCGCCCCGCCGGCAAACCCCGGGGCGTCCCTGCCCCGCTTCCCGCTTTGTGAAACAATGCCGGCATGCCCGCCGCCAAGGCGCGGGCGGGCCGGCTGACCGCATCTTTTGCGGCCTTCGTTTTCCTACGACCAGATCGAGCCCCTATGACCCCTCTTTCCCCGCAAGCGCGCGCCACGCTGCTCGCCGACCTGCCCGGCTGGACCACCATCCAGGACCGCGACGCCATCTTCAAGCGCTTTACCTTCCACGACTTCAATGCCGCCTTCGGCTTCATGACGCGCGTGGCGATCCAGGCCGAGAAGGCCGACCACCACCCGGAGTGGTTCAACGTCTACAACCGCGTCGACATCACGCTGTCCACGCATGACGCCAACGGCCTGACCCAGCGCGATATCGACCTCGCGCACTTTATCGAGCGCGCGGCCGCCGCGGCCACCGTGGCGCCGGACTGAGTCCGGGCGCGGCCCGTGCATCGGCAGCGGGCGGCTGTAGGCTATCCGTAAGGAACCAGCCGCCCGCGCCTTGTACAATCTGCGGCAGGCCCGCACCACATGTGCGCCACGGGCCCTTCCTCCCAGCCATGCCCAACTTCCTGCCCGAGCTGCCGCCATGCGTATCCTGCTGATCGAGGACGACCGCCAGATTGCCAGCGGCGTCGAAGCCGGCCTGTCCCGCGCCGGCCACCAGGTGCGCGTCGTCCATGACGGCGTCTATGCCACCGAACACCTGCTGCGCGAGCAGCACGACCTGGTCATCCTCGACCTCGGCCTGCCCGGCATCGACGGCATGACCCTGCTGGCGCGCTACCGCGCCCGCAACCGCACCACGCCGGTCATCATCCTGACCGCGCGCGACGAGCTGGAAGACAAGCTCTCGGGCCTGAACGCCGGCGCCGACGACTACCTGATCAAACCCTTTGCGCTGCCCGAGCTGGAAGCGCGCGTGCGCGTGCTGCTGCGCCGCAGCCAGCACGGCGAGGCCGCGCCCGAGCGCGACGTGCGCCTGGGGCGCCTGCGCCTGTCGGGCAACGACCGCCGCATGTTTATCGACGCCCGCCCGCTGGAACTGTCGCCGCGCGAATTCGCGGTGCTCGAGCTGCTGCTGCAGCGCCAGGGCCGCGTGGTCAGCAAGGCGCAGCTGCAGGACCACCTGGCCACCTTTGCCCACCCGGCCGGCGAAGGCGGCGATACCGTGGGCGACACCGCGATCGAGGTCTATGTGCACCGCGTGCGCAAGAAGCTCGAGGACAGCGATGTCGAGATCGTCACCGTGCGCGGCTTCGGCTACCTGCTGCAGAACCGCGCGGGCCAATGAACCCCTTGCGGCCGCACGCAGCAGCGCGGCCGTGCCCTTCGGCCTAGCCGGCAATGTGGCCAAAATCCAGATCCTCCCGTTCCGCCTCCGCCGCTGAGCCCGCCGCCGGCGGCGGCACGGCCGCGTCCGGCACGGATCCGGCGGCTTCCACCGCGCGCCACGCCACACGTCCCGGCTCCAATCCCAGCCTGCGGGTACACCTGCTGCGCGCGCTGGCCACGCCGCTGTTCGCGCTGGTGCTGACCAGCGGCTCGCTGTCGTACTGGCTGGCGGCGCACTACACCACCCAGGTGTTCGACCGCGCGCTGTACGGCGTGGCCAACAATATCGCGCAGCAGATCCGCATCGCCGGCCCGCGGCTGGAGCACGACATCCCGATGATCGCGCAGACGCTGGTCGAGGCCGAAGGCACTGACCGCATCTACTGGCGCATCCACGGTCCCGACGGGCTCATCGGCGGCATGGACACGTGGCTGGGCTACGGCACCGGCCAGACCACGCTGCATGACGCGCGCCTGTTCTACGCCTGGTTCAGCGGCCGCCAGGTGCGCGCGGTGCGGCTGCCGGTAATGCTGCCCAGCCCCGCCGTGGACGAGCTCGGCACCAGCGAAGCCGGCAAGGCCGCGCGCGGGCCGATCGTGGTGGAGGTGGCCGAGCTGCTGGACCGGCGCGAGACTGCCGCCAACGAGATCCTGCTGTCGGTTTCGGTGCCGCTGATCCTGCTGCTGCTGGTGGGCAGCCTGATCCTGTCGCACGTGCTCAAGGAAGAGCTGGTGCCGCTGCAGATCCTGGCCGACAAGCTCAACCGGCAGACCGCGCGCTCGCTGGCGGCGCTGGACGAGACACAAGTGCCGGCCGAAGTGGCGCCGCTGATCCGCGGGCTGAACGCGCTGCTCGCGCGGCTGCGCGACGCGCTCGACGCGCAGCGCAAGTTCATCGCCGATGCCGCGCACCAGCTGCGCACACCACTGACCGCGGTCAAGCTGCATGCCGACCGGGCACAGGAAGCCGATTCGCTGGAAGTCGCCCACCATGCGCTGCGCGAGGTGCAGACCGCGGCCGACCGGGCGGTGCGGCTGTCCAACCAGCTGCTGTCGCTGGCGCGCGCCGAGCCGGGGCTGTCGCTGGAGCGGCTGGGCCCGGTGGAACACTTCGACCTGGCCGAACTCGCTTTCGAGACCGGCGCGGAGTGGGTGCCGCAGGCGCTGGCGCGGCGCATCGACCTGGGCTTCGAGGTGCTGCCCGGCCCCACCTTCACCGGTAGCGCACCGGCGGTCGTGCGCGGCAACCGGCTGCTGATGCGCGAGGCGCTGTCCAACCTGATCGACAATGCGGTGAAATACGTGCCCGCGGGGGGGCGCATCACGGTGCGCGCCGGCGGCGAGGCCATGGGCCATCGCGGCATGGCGGTGGTGATGGTGGAAGACAACGGCCCCGGGATCCCCCCGCAGCGGCGCGAAGAGGTGTTCAAGCGCTTCTTCCGCGGCGACCGCGCGCCCGAACCGGGCGGCGGACGTGCCGCGCACAGCGGCGGCGCCGGCCTGGGGCTGGCCATCGTGCATGAGATCGTCACGCTGCACCAGGGCACCATCCGCATCGAGGATGTGCCGCCGGTGCCTGGCATCGCGCCGGCGGATAGCCTGGCCAGCGACGGCACGCCGGAGCGGCGCCCGACGATGCGCTTCGTGATCCGGATCCCGTGCGAGGCGGCAGGCGTGGCCGCCTGAGGCCTTACTTTTCCTTCTTCTTCTTTGCCTTCGGCGCCAGCATGGTGCCGCGGCATTGCGGGCTGCCGCAGCGGCACTCGAACTCTTTCTTCAGCTTGGCGGTATAGCGCGCGTCGATGACCAGGCCGTAGTCATAGAACAGCTCTTCGCCCGCGGCGATATCGCGCAGGGCGTGGATATAGACCTTGCCCTTTTTCTCGCGCGCCTCGCAGTTAGGGTCGCACGCGTGGTTGATCCAGCGCGCGCGGTTGCCGCCGTACTTGGCGTCGATCACGCTGCCGTCGTCCAGGCTGAAATAGAAGGTGTGGTTGGGATCGCTCGGATCGTGCGGATGGCGCTCCAGCGCCTTCTTCCACGAGATGTGCTCGCCCTTGTACTCGATCACGCGTTCGCCTTCGGCAATCGGAGCGATCGCATAGACGCCCTTGCCGTGCACGCCTGACTGGCGCACCTCGATCCGGTCGCTCGCCGTCTTCCTCTTGCCGTCGTCCGCTGCCTTGCGCTTTGCCTTGTCCGCCATTTGCCTTTCCGTAGCTGGTCGCCTGTTGTGGCTGCTGTGCCGGCCGTTCCGGCGCGATCGGCATGATACCGGCGCGACTGCGGCACGTATACGTACGCCCCGGGCCGAGACGCGCCTGGTGCCGGTATACGCGTACCAACCGCTGCGCGGCCGCGTATACCTTGCCGGCCATCATGACGGGCCGGTTTACGCGGTATACGCCGCGCTCTTTGGGGGCCCGCGCACTTCCGTATACGCCCCTGCGCTGTGGATAACCCGGCCCCGAACTGTGGAAAAGCACGCGGATTCGATGTGGGCTGCCTGGGGCTGGCATGGGGACGCCTCGGGCATAAGTCGGAGGGTCCATGCCCCCACCCTCATCCATATGGTCGAGTCATCCACCTCGGCCAACATTCGATGAGACCACTTCTCGTTTACGTAAACCGTTGAAGCGAAAGACGTTTACAGGGTTTTCCACAGCGGACGCGCCTGTTTACCTACTACCACTATTTGTATACATGAAAGAAAGAAGTAAACCGAAAGAACGAGCCAGCGGCGGTGGCCGGAATCGGGGCTCAGCCGAAAGGCGTCAATCGAATGATGGCGATCAAATGACGGAGACCCGAATGAACGAGACCGTTAACGCCCGATCCGGGTGAGACTCGTTGGTTTGGGCTGGAAAACGGGGGTATACCGGTGGCGGCGGTATGCGCGGATAACCATGCAAGCAAACGCTGCGGCGTATACGCGGCCGGGTCATGGCGAAGGGGTTTGGGTGGCGGTCGCCCGCCCATGCATGAGCCGAATAAACCCGAACGATGGCGATCCGGTGTGCAACTGTCGGACATGCAACATAGTGCAGTTCCGGCAAGAGGCGGCTTAATCGCTCCGTAATCGGTTCAGGCCTTTGGAGCTCCCTCGGGTACACCGAAGGCGTGCAGAGAGCGCCTGTGGCCTGCCAGGGGCCTCTGGCGCGTCTTGCACCCCTGTGTGCACCTCGACCCTTGGCGGGCCCTGAAGCAGCCGCATGGAGCGTTTCCATCACGCCCGGCCGCAGCGCTTGTGAAGCGCAACGGTGCGTCGAATTGCCGCGAAGCACGGCCTGACGCGGGCTGGCGGAAACTACCGCGTAACAATCTGTTCCCGGTGCGCCTTGTCCGACACGGTATCATGTGGCCCGCGGCGTCTTTGCCGGGGCCGGGCCAGCCTGGCCGCCCAGGAGCGGGATGCCTGTGTTTTATCAACTCGATACGGAGTGAAGCATGACGAAAACCGAACTGATCGACGCTATCGCAGCCGGTGTGGACGGTCTGACCAAGGCCAAGGCGGAACAGGCCCTGAACGTGACCCTGTCGGCCATCATGGACGCAGTGGCCAAGGGCGATACGCTGAGCCTCATCGGCTTTGGCACGTTCAGCAAGGGCGAGCGTGGCGAGCGCATGGCGCGCAACCCGCGTACCGGCGAAGAAATCAAGGTCGAAGCCGCCAAGACCGTGAAGTTCAAGGCCGGCCAGAAGTTCAAGGACGCTGTCAACCAGTGATCCTGACGGGCTGCGCTGCAGGGCCCGGATTGCCTGACCCCGCCATGCCGCCGCCCGCGCCGCCCGATCATGAAGGGCGCAGGGATGTGCGCCAGGCGGGGGACGTTATCCACAGTAGTGTTTTGGTTTTTCTGCAGTATCCGCCGCATCGCTGAAGCTGCCGCCGCAGCGATCGCGCGCCAGCTTATCCAACAGGCGTCCAGCCACGGCCGCAGCAGGCCGGACTGGGTGCCGCGCCATATGGGGCTACCGATGTTCGCCCGACCGCCGCGCCGCAGATCTCCACAGCGTTATTCACAACGCTTTCCACAGCCGAGTCCACAGGTTTCTCCACAGGGCCGATGGCAAGCGGTGTGCGCCGCGGTGGCGCTGGCGGTGCTCAGCGCCTGTACCACCGTCAGCGAGCCCGCGCGCCCTCAGGCGCGCGCGCTGCCCGACAACGAACGGCCCATGACAAGCCCCGGCGCCACGCCGCGCGAGCGCATCGTCGAGATCGCCACGCAGGAATGGGCACGCTGGGGCGGGCAGGTGGTGCGGCTGGGCCGCGATGACACCTCATGCGTCACCTATAGCCCGGTGCCGGCACCGGAGCTGCCGCCGCCGTTGCCGGAGCCGCCGGAGGTCCAGCCGGCGATCCCTGGCCAGATCCCGACCAGCGCCGATACCGAAACCAACAGCAACCAGCCGCCACGCATCAATTGCCTGTCTTTTCCCGACGGCACCGGCATGGAAGCCACGCCGATGGGCTGCACGCTGGCGCGCCGCTACTGGGGCATCGTCGGCGAAACGCCGAGCTGCAACCAGGTGACGCAGGGCGCCTGGGCCTGGTCGGCGGTGTTCATCTCCTGGGTGCTGCGCAAGGCGGGGCTGGATGAGCGCCAGTTCCTGACCGGCCAGTCGCATTCGATGTACGTGGTCGATGCACGCGACGGCATCCTGCCCCGGCCCGCCTTCCATATCGAGCCCGTACCGGCGATGCCCCGCCCCGGCGACCTGATCTGCGCCGGCCGCGGGCGCGACCGCTATATCGAGGGCATCGGCGAGATCGGCTTCGGCACCACGCCGATGCACTGCGATATCGTGGTCGCGGTAGACCCCGCCGCGCGCGTGGTGCGCGCCATCGGCGGCAATGTGCAGCAGTCGGTGTCGATGGAAGAGATCGAGCTGGGCGATTCGGGCCGGCTCGACGGGCTGACCAACTCGCATATGCCGTGGCTGCTGGTGATGCGCAACGACCTTCAGTAGCCTGGATTATTGCTGCGACTAATCGCGCGATGGGGTTTTTGATGGCGCTGATTATTCACCTGAATAACCAGATGCCTTAGTCGAACAATTCGAGCTGCGCGGTATCCCGGTCGCTGGTCCCTACCCCAACGCCCAGCAGCCGCACCGGCAACCCGCGCCGCGCATGGCCTTCGGCCAGCAGCCGGGCATAGACCGCCCGGTCCGGCGCATGGCCGCGGCACTCCACCGTGGTCTGGCGAAAATCGGAAAAACGCAGCTTGACCGTCAGCTTGTCGATGGTGTCGTGCGCCTGCGCCCGCGCGATACGCCCCTCCAGCATCGCGATCAGCGGCTCCAGCTCGGCCATGCAGGCCTGCAGGTCGGGCAGGTCGTCGGCATAGGTCTCTTCCACGCTGATCGACTTGCGCTCGCGTTCCGGCGTGACCTGGCGCTCGTCCACCCCGCGGCACAGTTTGTAGAGCCGCGCCCCGAAAGCCCCGAACTCCCGGTGCAGCCGGTCAGGCGACCAAGGACGCAGATCGCCGCAGGTCTCGGCCCCCAGCCGTCGCAGCTTCGCCGCGGTGACCTTGCCCACGCCGTGGATACGGTCCACCGGCAACGCGGCGACAAAGGCATCGACCATGGCCGGCCTGACCACGAAGAGGCCATCGGGCTTGTTCCAGTCGCTGGCGATCTTGGCGACGAACTTGCTCGGCCCCACGCCCGCCGACACTGTCACCCCCACTTCGTCGCGCACGCGCTGGCGGATCTCTTCGGCGATGCGCGTGGCGCTGCCGGCGTGGCGCGTGCAATGGCTCACGTCGAGATAGGCCTCATCGAGCGACAGCGGCTCGACCAGCTCGGTGTATTCGCGGTAGATCGCGAAGATCCGGCGCGAGACCTCGCGATACTTGTCCATCGCCGGGCGCAGGATCAGCAGCTCCGGGCAGCGCTTGACCGCCTGCGCCGACGCCATCGCCGAACGCACGCCAAAGGCGCGCGCCTCGTAGTTGCAGGTCGCGATCACCCCGCGCCGGTCGGGCGAGCCGCCCACGGCCATCGGCCGGCCGCGCAGCGACGGGTCGTCGCGCATCTCGACCGAGGCGTAGAAGCAGTCGCAGTCGCAATGGATGATCTTGCGCTGGACCGGGAGCGTGGCATCAGGCGCGGTGGACATGGTGGCCAGGCACCGTCTTTGTTATCTGCGTGAAGAATGAAGCGTGGAGATTATCAGGCCGATCCATTAGTCGACTAGATAGCGGCGGGCTTCTGCCTCGCATTCATCCACAACCCTTCAGCCGCATACAGCGCCAGCGAGAGCCAGATCAGCGCGTAGCCCAGCTGCTTCTGCGCCGGGAACGGCTCGTTCCACAGCCATACGCCCAGCAGCAGTTGCAGCGTCGGCCCGGTGTACTGCAGCAGGCCCAGCAGTGACAGCGGAATGCGCCGCGCGCCGGCCGCGAAGAACAGGAGCGGCACCGCGGTCACCGGCCCCGCCATCAGCAGCAGCACGCGCGTACCTGGTGCTGCGTGGGTAAAGCCGTCCTGACCGGTGACGAACAGGTAACCGAGCGCCGCCGCGGCGATCGGAAACAGCAGCAGCGTCTCCAGCGACAGGCCTTCCAGCGCGCCCAGCGCGCCGGTCTTGCGCAGCAGCCCGTAGCCGCCGAAGCTTGCCGCCAGCCCCAGCGCGATCCACGGCAACTGCCCCGCCGCCACCGTCAGCCAGGCCACGCCGGCCGCGGCCACCGCGATCGACAGCCACTGCACCGGGCGCAGCCGCTCGTGCAGGAACACCACGCCCAGCAGCACGCTGAACAGCGGGTTGATGAAGTAGCCCAGGCTGGCATCGACCACGCGGTTGGCCGATACCGCCCAGATATAGAGGAACCAGTTGCCGCACAGCAGCGCGGCGCTGGCCGCGAAGGACAGCAGCAGCCGCCGGTCCCTGAACACCTGGCCGAGCCAACCCCACTGGCGCCGCCAGGCCAGGATCAGCCCCAGGAAGACCAGCGACCACACCATCCGGTGCAGCAGGATCTCCATCGGCGCAATGCCGGGCAGCGACTTGATGTAGAGCGGGAGCAGCCCCCAGATGACATAGGCCAGGAGGGCGTAGAGGATGCCGAGTTGCATAGGGAATTCCGGTGGATGCCGGCGATTCTACCGGCGCGCGGCAAACCGCGCCGGGGATGCGGATCCATGCCGCGGGCAACAAAAAACCCCATGTGCCTGCGGGGACATGGGGTTTGCGCGCAGCCGGGGCGAGAACCCCGGTGGCTGCGAGTCGCTTACAGCTTGCGCGCGTAGCTGAACTGCGCGAAGCCCTGCTCGGCCACGTTGAACCAGGCGGCCTCGTTGTTGCGGAACACGCGCCAGTCGTCGTAGATCTTCTTGAACGACGGGTTCTTGGCGGTTTCGTCGGCGTAGGCTTCCTGGGTCGCCTTGAAGCACGCTTCCATGATCTCCTTGGAGAACGGGCGCAGCTTGACGCCGTTTTCCAGCAGGCGGGCCAGCGCCTGCGGGTTGACGGTGTCGTATTTGGCCGTCATGTTGGTGTGGGCCTCGATGGTGGCGGTTTCCAGCGCGCGCTTGTACAGCGCCGGCAGCTTCTCGTACTCGGTGGCCGAGGCGTAGAACGACAGCTGCGCGCTGCCTTCCCACCAGCCCGGATAGTAGTAGTACGGCGCCACCTTGTAGAAGCCCAGCTTCTCGTCATCGTACGGGCCCACCCACTCGGCCGCGTCGATGGTGCCCTTTTCCAGCGCCGGGTAGATGTCGCCGCCGGCGATCTGCTGCGGCACCACGCCCAGGCGCGACAGCACCACACCGGCAAACCCGGCGATGCGGTACTTCAGGCCCTGCAGGTCGGCCACGGTCTTGATTTCCTTGCGGAACCAGCCGCCCATCTGGGCACAGGTATTGCCACCCAGGAAGTTGACGACGTTGTATTCCTTGAAGAACTCGCGCATCAGCTTCATGCCGTTGCCCTGCAGCATCCACGCGTTCTGCTGGCGCGCGGTCAGGCCGAACGGGATGGTGGTGTCGAAGCACAGCGTCGGGTTCTTGCCGAAGTAGTAGTAGCCGGCGGTGTGGCCGATCTGCACGGTGTTGTTCTGCACCGCGTCCAGCACTTGCAGGCCCGGCACGAGTTCGCCGGCGGCAAAGACCTTGATGTTGAACTTGCCGTCGGTCAGTTCCTTCACGCGGGCGGACAGCAGCTCGGCGCCGCCGAAGATGGTGTCGAGCGACTTCGGGAAGCTCGAGGCCAGGCGCCATTCCACGGCGGGGTTGCTGCCGACCACGGCCGGTGCCGCCGGGCCGCTGGCGGCGGCGGGCGCTGCCTTCTCTTCACCCTTGCCGCACGCGGCCAGTGCCCCGGTTGCGGCCACGGCCGACGCTTTCAACAGAAAGGAACGACGTTCCATCTCCACTTCTCCTCTTATAGATATCGATTCGGATGCAAGCGCGCTGGCGCATGAAGCCGCGCGCGTGACCGTGACGCACTGGCCGCCGGGGTACGGTGGCCTGCGCAACGCTGTGCCTGCTGCGAACGGGCACGGCGGCGTGCCCTGACTTGCCGGACACCGGTCGCGGCAAGCGCGGGCGCGGCAGCCGGTCATGGCGAGACGGACGGCGTGCTGCGCGGCGGGGCTGTCTTACCCGAAAGACAAGCCAGCCGATTATAGCGGTGGCCCTTTCGCCACGGGGCCCCGCACTCGTCCGGGTTTTCGCTAGTCAATTACGCCAGTTGTCGGTTTTTTTCGCATTGTGAGACACACAACACTGTGATGGATTTTGTAACCCGGCTTGCGGTCAAATGAACCGGCTGATAAAAAACAGACCCCGCCCGGAGGCTTTGTCCGCTCCGGCGACCGTCGCTGCATGCCAGAATTGCTGTCCGCCTCGCCCCGCCCTCCCGCTTCACTGTCCTGCCCCCGCGCGCCTGCCGGGCGCGGCGGTCTGCCCCTGCGCCGCTTCGGCTTTGCCGTGCTGGCTGCCTGGGGGCTGGCGGCGTGCGCGCAGACCAGTGGCCCCACAGCCAGCACGATGCCCGGCACCATGGCCGACACCACCATGCCGCCGCCGCGCATCCAGCCAGGGCCGGCGGTGCCGCCAGTGGTCTCGGCGGTCAACGGCGTACCGGCGTCGCAGCCTGCGGCATCGGCCCAGCCGGTCGCTACCAATGCGGAAGATCCTCTCGCGGCGCTGATTGCCGGTGAGGCGGTGCCAGGCGCCGGCATCCCGGCCGCACCGTCAGGGCAGGCCCAGTCGGCGACCGCCGAGCCCGCGGCGCAGCCCGAAGGCGGCGCAACGCCGGCAACCATTGCCACCAATACTCCGGCAGTGGACCCCGATTTCGTCGGCCCGCCCGAGCCGGTCTGCGCGGTGCCGTCCGCGG
>NZ_JBEFLI010000075.1:0-33454 GCF_040578825.1 Cupriavidus necator
GCCCAAGCAACACCACCACCCAAGCCATCAACCCCAAAAACGCGGCATAGCAGACCATAATCGCCACCACGTCAAACCGCCCGAAGGTAATCGCCGACGTCTTCATCCCAATCAGCAGATCATCATCCCGATCCACCATCGCATACGCCGTATCGTAAGCGACCGCCCAGAAAACATTAGCCAACAACATCACCCACGCCACCAACGGCACCTGCTCCTGAATAGCAGCAAATGCCATCGGAATACCAAACCCAAACGCAATCCCCAGATAAGCCTGCGGAATCGCAAAGAACCGCTTGAAGAACGGATACGTCCCCGCCACCACGGCCGCCACCACCGCCAGCCATTTAGTCAGCGTATTCAGCGGCAGCACCAGCGCAAACGCAACCAGCGCCAATACCGCTGCCACCGCCAACGCTTCCCAAGCAGCGATCTTTCCCGCCGTCAGCGGCCGCTCTTTCGTCCGCTTCACATGCTTGTCAAAATCCCGGTCAGCCCAGTCATTGATCGCACAACCGGCAGAACGCATCAGAAACGTCCCCGCCACAAAAATCCAGAACAACCCCCACGACGGCGGCCCGCCCGCGGCCATCCACATGGCCCACAGCGTCGGCCACAGCAGCAGCAGCGTGCCGATCGGCTTGTCGATGCGCACCAGGCGCGCGTAGAGGGAAAGGCGTTCGAACATGGAAGCGGGCGGCAACGGCGGGGAGGAGTGCACGGCGAGGATCCGGGGAGAAGATTCAATGAAAACGCGCCGCAGCCCGGACGGTTGCGACGCGCCATGCCGGCCGCCGCGCGGCGGCAGCCGGAAGTGACTGCCAGGCCCTCAGGCCAGCATCGAGCGCAGCATCCACGCGGTCTTTTCGTGCGTCTGCATGCGCTGGGTCAGCAGGTCTGCGGAAGGCTCGTCGCCGGCGGCGTCGATCACCGGGAAGATCGAGCGCGCGGTGCGCACCACGGCCTCCTGGCCTTCGACCAGCTTGCGGATCATGTCGGTGGCCTCGGGCACGCCCTCTTCCTCCGCGATCGACGACAGGCGGGCGTATTCCTTGTAGGTGCCCGGTGCCGGGTAGCCCAGCGCACGGATGCGCTCGGCGATCGAATCCACGGCGAGCGCCAGTTCGTTGTACTGGGTCTCGAACATCAGATGCAGCGTATTGAACATGGGACCCGTGACGTTCCAGTGGAAGTTATGGGTCTTGAGGTAGAGGGTGTAGGTGTCTGCCAGCAACTTGGACAGGCCTTCCGCGATCTTCTTGCGGTCCTTGTCGGTAATACCGATATTCACGCTCATCTCATTCTTCTTTGCCATGGTAGGTACGCTCCGTTCTGGTCACGCCAAGATGAAGGCCGCCCGTGCTGTCGGCAGGGAAACCGGCAATAGCCGGGCGGCGTTGTACCCGCATTATTGCATTACCCGGCGATGGGGGCCAATCAGCGGGCCAGGCCGCACGCCACATCGACAAACATCGCCGCGGCGCCGAGCACGATCACGGCGGCGCCGACTTCCTTGCGCCACATCTTGTGCCGCAGTCGGGCGGCATCGGCGCCCTCGGGCCGGTCATGCCCGGCGTGCCACAGTTGCCGCCACTCGTCGAGAAACAACCGGATCATCGCCATCATCGTTCTCCGCGGCGCGGCCGCCCTGCCCGGGCCGCCGCGCCAGATTGCCGCTTACTTCAGATCAAGCGCGCGCTTCACGCCCTCGCCATAGGCCGGGTCGGCTTTGGTGAAGTGCTCGAGCTGCACGCGCACGATCGCCTCGGGCACGCCCTGCATCGCCGCCGCGATATTGCTGAACAGGCGCTGGCGCTGGCCTTCGTCGAACAGCCGGAACAGCGCGCCGGGCTGGCTGTAGTAGTCCGAGTCGACGCGGTGGTCCCAGCGGTCGGCCGCGCCATCCAGCGGGAGCGGCGGTTCCATCGCACGCTCGCTGGCACCGTAGGCGCCTTCACGATTCGGCTCGTAGTTCAGCTTGCCGCCCTGGTTGCCGTCCACGCGCATCGCGCCGTCGCGGTGGAAGGTGTTGTGGAACGGGCATTGCGGCGCGTTCACCGGGATCTGGTGGTGGTTGATCCCCAGGCGATAGCGCTGCGTATCGCCGTACGAGAAGAGGCGCCCCTGCAGCATCTTGTCGGGCGAGAAGCCGATGCCGGGCACGATATTGGCCGGATTCATCGCCACCTGCTCGACCTCGGCGAAGTAGTTGTCCGGGTTGCGGTTGAGCTCGACCACGCCGACGTCGATCAACGGGTAGTCCTTGTGCGGCCACACCTTGGTCAGGTCGAACGGGTTGATGTGGTACTTCGCCGCATCGGCTTCCGGCATCACCTGCACGCGCAGGTTCCAGCGCGGGAAGTTGCCGCGCTCGATGTTCTCGAACAGGTCGCGCTGCGCGCTCTCGCGGTCATTGGCCACCACCCCGGCCGCCTCTTCATTGGTCCAGTTGGCAATACCCTGCTGCGACTTGAAGTGGAACTTGACGTAGAAGCGCTCGTTGTCGGCGTTGATAAACGAATACGTATGCGAGCCAAAGCCGTGGATCTGGCGATAGTTCTGCGGCAGGCCGCGGTCGCTCATCAGGATGGTGACCTGGTGCAGCGATTCCGGGTGGCGCGACCAGAAATCCCACACCGCGATCGGGTCGCGCAGGTTGGTGCGCGGATTGCGCTTTTGCGTATGGATAAAGTCGGGGAACTTGAGCGGGTCGCGCACGAAGAACACCGGCGTGTTATTGCCGACCACATCCCAGTTGCCTTCGTCGGTATAGAACTTGACCGAAAAACCGCGCACATCGCGCTCGGCATCCGCCGCGCCACGCTCGCCGGCGACGGTCGAAAAACGGATAAACAGCGGCGTCTCCTTGCCGATCCCGGCGAAGACCGAAGCCTTGCTGTACTTCGTGATGTCGTGCGTGATCTTCAGCGTGCCGTAGGCACCGGAGCCCTTGGCGTGCACGCGCCGCTCGGGGATGACTTCGCGATCGAAGTGGGCCAGTTTCTCGAGGAACCAGACGTCCTGCAGCAGCATCGGCCCGCGCGGGCCGGCCGTCTGCGAGTTCTGGTTATCGGCGACCGGCGCGCCGGCTGCGGTGGTGAGGGTGTCCTTCTTGCTCATCTTGTTCCTCTTGTGGGCGGGCGGAAAGGGTTGCCGCGTCAGTTCGCGGCGGCGTAGCAAGCCAGAAAGCCGAGCAGGCAACGCCCCATGCGGAGGGAAAGCGGGCGCTGAATGGTTATGTTTGGGTTGAAACGGGCACTGCTGCTCATCGTCGGCTCCTGGCAAGGTCGACGCCTCGGGCATCGACGAAACCAAGTCTACAAATATACTATCGACACAGGAATTTAATTATTTATACCTATGTATTAGGTTAAAGCTATCTCGTATTAGGCTTGACCCGGCGCGGAGGTCGTGAGCCACAAAAACAAAGGCCGCAGCGGAGATTCCGGTGCGGCCTTGGTTACGGTAGGGAGGCGGTCAGCAGAGCAATCAGGCGGCTTCCGCCAGTTCCTTGTCGTCGAGCTTGCGCACGCCCGGCAGGTCGCACGCGGCCACGGCGTTGGCCAGCGCTTCCATCGCCGGCAGGCGGGTAAAGCTCTTGCGCCAGGCCAGCACCACGCGGCGATCGGGCACCGGATCGGCAAACGGCACATAGGACAGCATGTCGCCCTTGGCCTTCAGGTCGGGTACCGAAGTGCGCGGCAGCACAGTGATGCCGACCCCGCTCGCCACCATATGGCGGATGGTTTCGAGAGACGACCCCTCGAACGTCTTCTGGATGCCGTCGGCCGCCTGCGAGAAGCGCGACAGCTCCGGGCACACGCCCAGCACATGGTCGCGGAAGCAGTGGCCGCTGCCGAGCAGCAGCATGGTCTGCTGCTTCAGCTCATCGGGATCGATCTCGCGCACCTGCGCAAGCTCGTGGCCGCGCGGCACGGCGACGACGAAAGGCTCGTCGTAGAGCGGGCGCACCGTCAGGCCGGAGTCGGCGAAGGGCTCGGCCATCACCGCGCAGTCGATCTCGCCCTGCTTGAGCAGCTCGATCAGCTTGTGGGTGTAGTTCTCCTGCAGCATCAGCGGCATCTGCGGCACGGTGTCGATCATCTGCTTGACCAGCGACGGCAGCAGGTACGGCCCGATGGTGTAAATCACGCCGAGGCGCAGCGGGCCCGCCAGCGGATCCTTGCCCTGCTTGGCGATCTCGCGGATAGCCATGGTCTGTTCGAGCACGCGCTGGGCCTGCGCGACGATCTGCTCGCCGATGGACGTCACCGATACCTCGGAGGTGCCGCGCTCGAAGATCTGCACGTTGAGTTCGTCTTCCAGCTTCTTGATCGCGACCGACAGCGTCGGCTGCGACACGAAGCAGGCTTCGGCGGCCCGGCCGAAATGGCGCTCTCGCGCCACGGCGACGATGTACTTGAGTTCGGTGAGCGTCATGACTTATCAGTTTGCGGTAGGCGATAGATTTTACCTTCGATTGCCGCATCTGTCAGAGCGTACGCGTGCGAGTCGCCGGTTGCGCCGCATGCGACACACCAGGCGGAACGGTCGATGCGCTTCAGGCTTTCAGGTAATGCTCGCGCCCGCCCAGCCAGCGTGACAGGTGCGCTTCCACCGCTTCCGGGAAACGCTCCAGCATCACTTCGGCGGCTTCCTGCGCGTACTCGACCAGCCACGCATCGGTGTTCAGGTCGGCAAAGCGCAGCATGGCTTCGCCCGACTGGCGCGCGCCGAGGAATTCGCCAGGGCCGCGGATTTCCAGGTCGCGCCGCGCGATTTCGAAGCCATCCGTGGTCTCGCGCATGGTCGCCAGCCGTTCGCGCGCGGTTGGCGACAGCGGTGCCTGGTACATCAGCAGGCACACCGATTCGGCACTGCCCCGCCCCACGCGGCCGCGCAGCTGGTGGAGCTGCGCCAGGCCGAAGCGCTCGGCGTGCTCGATCACCATCAGCGAGGCATTGGGCACATCCACGCCCACTTCGATTACCGTGGTCGCTACCAGCACCTGCATGCGGTTCGCGCTGAAGTCGTCCATCACCGCGGCCTTCTCGGCCGGCGGCAGGCGCCCGTGCACCAGGCCCACGCACAGGTCGGGCAGCGCCGCGACCAGCGTTTCATAGGTTTCCACCGCGGTCTGCAACTGCAGTGCCTCGCTTTCCTCGATCAGCGGGCAGACCCAGTAGACCTGGCGCCCTTCGGCGGCGGCATGGTGCACGCGGGCGATCACCTCGTCGCGGCGCGCGTCGTTGACCAGCCGCGTGACGATGGGCGTGCGCCCCGGCGGCAGTTCGTCGATGACCGAAACGTCGAGGTCGGCGTAATACGTCATCGCCAGCGTGCGCGGGATCGGCGTGGCCGACATCATCAGTTGATGCGGCACGGTGTCCGGCGCCGGCACATCGGTGGCGCCTGCCTTGCCGCGCAGCGCCAGGCGCTGCGCCACGCCGAAGCGGTGCTGCTCGTCGACCACCGACAAACCCAGCTTCGCGAAACGCACCGCATCCTGGATCAGCGCATGGGTGCCGATCACCAGTTGCGCCTCGCCCGACTCCACGCGCGCCGCGGCCTCGCGTTTTTCCTTCGCCTTGAGGCTGCCAGCCAGCCAGACCACCGGGACACCAAGCGGCTCCAGCCACGCGGACAGCTTGCGGTAGTGCTGCTCGGCCAGGATTTCGGTGGGCGCCATCAGCGCGGCCTGGTAGCCGGCATCGATCGCCTGGCACGCCGCCAGCGCGGCGACGATGGTCTTGCCGCTGCCGACATCGCCCTGCAGCAGCCGGTGCATCGGGTGCGGCCGCGTCATGTCGGCGGCGATCTCCGCCACCACGCGCTCCTGCGCGCCGGTCAGCCGGAACGGCAGCGCGGCCAGGAAACGCGTCAGCAGGCCACCGTCGCGCCGCGGCATGGTCGGCGCGGTTTTTTCGCGGCGCGCCGCATGCGCGCGCCGCAATGAGATCTGCTGTGCCAGCAATTCGTCGAACTTGATGCGCTGCCAGGCCGGGTGCGAGCGATCCGCCAGCGCGGCCTCGCTTTCCTGCGGCGGCGGCGCGTGCAGCAGGCGCAGGCAATCGGCCAGCGGGCGCAGGTGCAGCCGCGCCAGCGGCCCCTGCAGCACCGCCTGCGGCAGTGTCTCGGGCATGGGCGTGCGCGACAGCGCGCCGCCGATGGCCTTGCGCAGGTAGGCCTGCGCGATGCCCGCGGTGGACGGATACACCGGCGTCAGGCGGTCCGGCAGCGCTTCGCCGGGCACCACCGGGCGCACCGTCGGATGGACCATCTCGGCGCCGAAGAAGCCGCCGCGCACCTCGCCGCGCACGCGCAGGCGCACGCCCTCGGCCATCTGCTTGGTCTGGCTGCCGTAGAAGTTGAGAAAGCGCAGCGTCAGCTCGCCGCTGTCGTCGGCGATCTTCACCACGAGCTGGCGGCGCGGGCGGAACGTGACCTCGTTGGAGATGACCTCGCCTTCGACCTGCGCTGGCTGGCCGAGTCCGGCGCGACGGATCGCGTCGGCGATCGGCTCCAGCGTGGTCTCGTCCTCGTAGCGCATCGGCAGGTGCAGCACCAGGTCCACGGGCCGGCGCAGGCCGAGCTTGGCCAGGCGCGCGGCCGCCGATGAAGTGCCGGACGACGCGGCCTTGCCCTTGGCCTCGCCGGCCTTGCCGCGTGCAGGCGCCGCCGTGTCCTTGGCGGCGTCGGCGGGGTCGTGGATCGGTTCGGCGGCGGTTCCGGGCATCGGCAACAAATGTGGCAGGTCGGCTGGTTGGCTGCGGGGTTGGCTGGCACGGGCGGCTGGTGCGGTCAAATAGCGGGTATCACACCCGGCCCGGCGTCTGACGGGCCCGTGGCCTTACAATATCGGATTCGCCGATTGTACCCATGCCGGCTGCCGCCAAGGGCAGCGGAGTGCCGCTTTGTGCCCCACTCAGCCTCCGCTGGCCCGCATGGCTGCCGGCCGCCCCCGCCGTTTCCACGATGTTGACGCTTTCCGATTTCGACTTTCCGCTGCCGCCAGAACTGATCGCCCAGAGCGCGCTGCCCGACCGCAGCGCCAGCCGGCTGCTGGTGGTCGAGCGGCTCGCACCCGCCGACACCGCCGACGCGGTGCGCATGGTCGACCGCGCCTTCAGCGATATCGTCGACTACCTGCGTCCCGACGACCTGCTGGTATTCAACGACACCCGCGTGATCAAGGCGCGCTTCTTCGGCCACAAGGCCAGCGGCGGCAGGATCGAGGTGCTGGTCGAGCGCGTCGTCGACAGCCATACCGTGCTGGCGCAGGTGCGCGCCTCCAAGACGCCGGCCGAGGGCAGCGCGCTGCATCTGGCCGACGACGCCTTCGCCGTCACCGTGGGTCCGCGCGTCGACCAGTTCTTCACGCTGCGCTTCCCCGAGCCCGCGCTGGACCTGATCGAGCGCTACGGCCGCCTGCCGCTGCCGCCCTATATCACGCACGATCCCGACGCCTACGACGAGACCCGCTACCAGACCGTGTACGCGCGCAGCCCCGGCGCCGTGGCCGCGCCCACCGCGGGCCTGCATTTCGACGATGCGCTGTTCGCGCGGCTCGATGCCGCCGGCGTGCGCCGCGCCTTCCTGACGCTGCACGTGGGCGCCGGCACCTTCCAGCCGGTGCGCACGGAGAACCTCGCCGAGCACAAGATGCATTCGGAGTGGTACGCCATTTCCGAAGAACTGGCCCAGGCGGTGCGCGACACCCGCGCGCGCGGCGGCCGCGTGATCGCGGTCGGCACCACGTCGCTGCGCGCGCTGGAATCGGCCGCGCAGGCCGACGGCACGCTCGCCGCCGGCAGCGGCGACACCGATATCTTCATCACGCCCGGCTACCGTTTCCGGCTGGTCGACGCCCTGATCACCAACTTCCACCTGCCCAAGTCGACGCTGCTGATGCTGGTGTCGGCGCTGGCCGGCGTGGAAGCCATCCGCGCCGCCTACCGCCATGCGGTGGAACAGCGCTACCGCTTCTTCAGCTACGGCGACGCCATGCTGCTGACCCGCCAGCCCAGCGCCTGAATCCAGAATCACAAGCCATGCTCAATTTCGAACTCATCACCACCGACGGCAACGCCCGCCGCGGCCGCGTCACGCTGAACCACGGCGTGGTCGAGACGCCGATCTTCATGCCGGTGGGCACCTACGGCTCGGTCAAGGCGATGTCGCCGCTGGAACTGAACGAGATCGGCGCGCATATCATCCTGGGCAACACCTTCCACCTGTGGCTGCGCCCGGGGCTGGACGTGGTCAATGCCCACGAGGGCCTGCACAAGTTTATCGGCTGGGACAAGCCGATCCTGACCGATTCCGGCGGCTTCCAGGTGTTTTCTCTGGGCGATCTGCGCAAGATCACCGAAGATGGCGTCACGTTCGCGTCACCGGTCAACGGCGACAAGCTCTTCCTGTCGCCCGAGATCTCGATGCAGATCCAGCGCACGCTGAACTCGGACATCGTGATGCAGTTCGACGAATGCACCCCGTACGAGATCGACGGCCGCCCCGCCACGCACGAGGAAGCGGCCAAGTCGATGCGCATGAGCCTGCGCTGGGCCAAGCGTTCGCGCGACGAGTTCGAACGGCTGGCCAACCCCAATGCGCTGTTCGGCATCGTCCAGGGCGGCATGTACGAGGATCTGCGTGACGAATCGCTGGCAGGCCTGTCCGAGCTGGATTTCCACGGCTTTGCCATCGGCGGGCTGTCCGTGGGCGAGCCGAAGGAAGACATGATGCGGGTGCTGGAACACGTGGCGCCGCGCCTGCCCGCCGACAAGCCGCACTATCTGATGGGCGTGGGCACGCCCGAGGACCTGGTGGCGGGCGTCGCCGCCGGCGTCGACATGTTCGACTGCGTGATGCCCACCCGCAATGCGCGCAACGGCTGGCTCTTTACCCGCTACGGCGACGTCAAGATCAAGAACGCCGCGCACCGCAACGACCCGCGTCCGCTGGATGAAAGCTGCGCCTGCTACACCTGCCGCAACTTCTCGCGCGCCTACCTGCACCACCTGCACCGCGTGGGCGAGATCCTGGGCGCGCGCCTGAACACCATCCACAACCTGCACTATTACCTGCAGCTGATGCGCGAGGTGCGCGAATCGATCGAGCACCATCGCTTCGCCGAATTCCGGCGCCAGTTCGCGTCGGACCGCGCGCGCGGCACGCAGTGAAACCTGGCGCCGGCGCGAACTTTCCGGCCGGCGCCGGTCGAATCCCTCTGCGCCGCTCGCGCGGGCGGCAGAGTCGACCCCGCATCACCCCGAAGAAACCCGTATTCCGCCCTAGAATGCCAAAGGTGGGCGGAATGCGAATGGTAGAATGTTCGATTATTTGACTGACTTTGTGACGGAGAATCAACGTGCTGATTTCTAACGCATTTGCCCAGACCGCCGGAGCCGGCGGCGCGGCTGGCGGCCTGATGAGCTTCCTGCCCATCATCCTGATGTTTGCGGTGCTGTGGTTCATCATGATCCGCCCGCAGATGAAGCGCCAGAAGGAAGCCAAGGCAATGCTCGAAGCGCTGGCCAAGAACGACGAAGTCGTCACCGCCGGCGGTATCCTGGGCCGCGTGACCAAGGTCACCGACTCGTATGTCAGCCTGGAGATCGCCGAAGGTACCGAAATCACGGTGCAGAAGAACGCCGTGACCGCAGTGCTGCCGAAGGGCTCGCTGAAGGCGCTCTGATCCTCCGATCGCCAAGATCGCTTAAGCGACTCCCGCCTTTGTCTTTTCCGGCATGCCCGTTCGCGCATGCCCCGGCAGCCGCCTGATGCAGCCCCGATGAAGCCCCCGCGAGCCCGCGCGGCTTCCCTTACGTGGCTGCCAGGCGGCTGTTTGCCAAACCGGTTCGGCCCCGCCGACGTGGCGCGCCACGCCTGCGCCGGCCCCGCCAACCGCTGAATGACTGGCCCGAGATGAATCGTTATCCGCTTTGGAAATACCTCGTGATCCTGGTGGCCCTGGCCATCGGCATCATCTATACCCTGCCGAACTTCTTCGGCGAGGCGCCCGCCGTGCAGGTGTCCTCGGGCAAGGCCACGGTCAAGGTCGACCTGTCCATGCAGAAGCAGGTCGAACAGATCCTGGCGCAGAACCAGCTCCAGCCTGACGGCGTGTTCTTCGACATTTCCGGCCAGTCGGGCTCGGTCAAGGCGCGTTTGCGCACCACCGACGAGCAGCTCAAGGCCAAGGACGTGCTGTCGCGCTCGCTCAACCCCGACCCCAGCGATCCTACCTACGTGGTCGCGCTGAACCTGCTGTCGGGTTCGCCGGGCTGGCTGACCTCCATGCATGCGCTGCCGATGTACCTGGGCCTGGACCTGCGCGGCGGCGTGCACTTCCTGCTGCAGGTCGACATGAAGGGCGCGGTCGACAAGAAGCTCGACAGCCTCGCCGGCGACGCGCGCACGCTGCTGCGCGACAAGAACATCCGCCACGGCGGCATCGACCGCGACGGCGACCGCCTGACGGTGCGCTTCAACAACGCCGACGATTCCAACCGCGCCCGTCCCGTCCTGGCCGACAACCTGCGCGAAGTGGCCTTCGCCATGGACGGCAACAACATCGTCGGCACCTTCACCGAGGCCGCGCGCAAGGCCGTGCAGGACGCCGCGGTCAAGCAGAACATCACCACGCTGCATAACCGCGTGAACGAACTGGGCGTGGCTGAGCCGGTGATCCAGCAGCAAGGCGCCGACCGCATCGTGGTGCAGCTGCCGGGCGTGCAGGACACCGCCAAGGCCAAGGACATCATCGGCCGTACCGCCACGCTGGAAGCGCGCCTGGTGGACAACGACGCGCCGCGCAGCCCGCGCCCGGGCGACCCGGTGCCGTTCGGCAGCGAGCTGTTCACGCAAGGCAACGGCGCCCCGGTGGTGCTGAAGAAGCAGGTCATCTTTACCGGCGACCGCATCGAGAGCGCCTCGGCCGGCTTCGACCAGAACCAGCAGCCTTCGGTCAATATCAAGCTCGACGCCCAGGGCGGCCGCGTGCTGCGCGACGTCTCGCGCGAGAACCTGAAGAAGCCGATGGCGATCGTGCTGTTCGAGAAGGGCAAGGGCGAAGTGCTGACGGTGGCGACGATCCAGTCCGAACTGGGCTCGAGCTTCCAGATCACCGGCTCCTACTCCACCGAAGCCGCCAACGACCTGGCCCTGCTGCTGCGCGCCGGCTCGCTGGCCGCGCCGATGGAAATCATCGAAGAGCGCACCATCGGCCCGTCGCTGGGTGCCGACAACATCAAGAAGGGTTTTGATTCGGTCGCCTACGGCTTTGCCGCGATCGGCGTGTTCATGATCCTGTACTACATGCTGTTCGGCGTGTTCTCGGTGCTGGCGCTGGGCGTGAACCTGCTGCTGCTGGTGGCGGTGCTGTCGATGCTGCAGGCCACGCTGACGCTGCCGGGCATCGCCGCCATCGCGCTGGTGCTGGGCATGGCCATCGACGCCAACGTGCTGATCAACGAGCGCATCCGCGAGGAACTGCGCGGGGGCGCGTCGCCGCAGATGGCGATCGCGGTCGGCTTCGACCGCGCCTGGGCCACCATCCTGGACTCGAACGTGACCACGCTGATCGCCGGCCTGGCGCTGCTGGCCTTCGGTTCGGGCCCGGTGCGCGGCTTTGCCGTGGTGCACTGCCTGGGCATCCTGACCTCGATGTTCTCGGCGGTGTTCTTCAACCGCGGCCTGGTCAACCTCTGGTACGGGCGCAAGAAGAAGCTGCAGAGCGTGGCCATCGGCCAGATCTGGAAGCCGGGCAACGCCACCGACACGCCGGTCGCCAAGTAAGCGGCCAGCAGCGATACAACTAGCAGCACAGAACAGGATTCAACATGGAATTCTTCCGCATCCGGCGCGACATTCCGTTCATGAAGCACGCGTTGGTCTTCAACGTGATCTCCTTCCTGACGTTTGCCGCGGCCGTGTTCTTCCTCTGGCAAAAGGGCCTGCACCTGTCGATCGAATTCACCGGCGGCACGGTGATGGAGGTCAGCTACCAGCAGGCCGCCGACCTGGAAAAGATCCGCGGCCAGGTGGGCAAGCTGGGCTATACCGACGTGCAGGTGCAGAACTTCGGCACTTCGCGCGACGTGATGATCCGCCTGCCGCTGCAGAAGGGCCCGGACGGCAAGCCGGTGACCTCGGCGCAGCAGAGCGAGCAGGTGATGGGCGCGCTGCAGGCGGCCTCGCCTGACGTCAAGCTGCAACGGGTGGAGTTTGTCGGCCCGCAGGTGGGCAAGGAACTGGCCACCGATGGCCTGCTGGCGCTGCTGTGCGTGGTGGCCGGCATCGTGATCTACCTGTCGTTCCGCTTCGAGTGGAAATTCGCGGTCGCGGGCATCATCGCCAACCTGCACGACGTGGTGATCATCCTGGGCTTCTTCGCCTACTTCCAGTGGGAATTCTCGCTGTCGGTGCTGGCGGCGGTGCTGGCGGTGCTGGGCTACTCCGTCAATGAATCGGTGGTGATTTTCGACCGGGTGCGCGAGAATTTCCGCAAGTTCCGCAAGATGACCACGCACGAGGTGATCGACAACGCGATCACCAGCACCATCTCGCGGACCATCATCACCCACGGCTCGACCCAGATGATGGTGCTGTCGATGTTCTTCTTCGGCGGCCCGACGCTGCATTACTTCGCGCTGGCGCTGACGGTGGGTATCCTGTTCGGTATCTACTCGTCGGTGTTCGTGGCCGCGGCGCTGGCGATGTGGCTGGGCGTCAAGCGCGAGGACCTGGTCAAGGGCGAGAAGAAGCCGGAGTCGACGGACCGCAACGATCCGAATTTCGGAGCGCAGGCCTGACGGCTGGCGTTGTTGGTATAAAAAATGGCGCCCTGCGGGGCGCCCTTTTTTTGGGGTGGCAGACTTCAAATCCTGCCGGTTTGCTCCCCTCTCCTGCCTGCGCGAGAGGGGAGCGTTCGCCAGGGGCGTCGGCTCACTCAAACCTACTCTGAAAACCGCTCAATCCAGGCCGCCAGCCGGTCTGAAGCAAAGCTCTCGCTGCGCGTCCCCGTCCGGCACAGGATCGTGTCCCCATCGCGCGCGAACTTCACCGCGCCGCCCGCCTCCTCCAGCCACAGCAGGCTCGCAAGCCAGGCCGCATGCGACGCCGACACGGCCGAGCCCACCGGCTGCGCGAGGAATTCTGCCAGCGTGGCCGGCGCGGTCCAGACCACGGTATCGCCGTCACGGCGCACCACCTCGCTGCCGAGCGCGTCGGCGATCACCGCCGCGGCATCGGCCGCGCCCTTGCCCGCATTGGCGCTGCGCAGCTCCGCCAGGCGCGTGGCCACGGCATGGCCGAAGCTGCCGCTGCGCTCGGACTCGGCGCGCACCAGGTCGGCATAGTCCATGCGCTGCCAGTCGGGATCAGCGTTGCGGGCACCAACCAAGTCGACCGCCGCCAGGTAGGTTTCCACCGGCTGGAAGCGGCCAGGGCCGATCAGGCTGGCGCACAGCGCGTGCAGCATGCCGATGCGCGTGGCCATGGTCTTGGTCTGCAGCACCGCCAGCTTCTCGCGCACGAGCTGGTCGCGCTCCTTGCGCAGGCCGGACAGTTCCAGCGCCTGCTTCAGCTCCATGCGCAGCGCGGTGATGTCCCACGGCTTCTTGATATAGCGGTGGATCTGGCCCTGGTTGACCGCGTCGACGGTCTGGTCGAGCTCCGAATACGCGGTGGTCAGGATGCGCACGATATGCGGGTAGCGCTCGCGCGCATAGCGCAGCAGCTCGTTGCCGTACTCGCCCGGCATGCGCTGGTCCGACACCAGCACGGCCAGGCTGTCGGCGTGCGCGTCCAGCAGCGCCTTGCCCTCTTCCACCGAGCCGCCGGTCACCACCGGCGCCAGCGCACCGATGGCGCGCTGGAAATACTTGACGGCGGTGGCTTCATCGTCGACGAACAGAATCGCCGGGGGTGGTGCCTGGGTGGCAATCGGTTCGCTCATCGGTCACTCCTAATCATTCGATGCTTGAAATTGGGGAAGTCCAGCGTCACTGTCGTGCCGGCGCCGGACGCGGACGCGATCCGGATGCCGCCGCCGAAGGACTGCATGACGCGGTTGCAGAAAATCATGCCCAGCCCGCTGCCGCCGGCGCTGGCGTGGGTGGTGACGGGATCGACCAGCAGGCGTTCCATCACCTCGGGCGGGATGCCGGGGCCGTTGTCGCAAATGCGGATTTCCTGGTTCGGCTGGGCCATCACCACGAAGCGCAGCGACGGGCTGGCCGCGCCGGCCAGCGCGCGCAGCGCATTGCTCATCACCGACGACAGCACCAGCGCGACGCAGTTGGGCAGCGTCTGCACCGGGAAGTCGCCGTGCATCTCCACCTCGACCCATTGGCGCTGGTTGCCGGTGAACGGGTACGTATCCAGCAACGACGCCACCAGCGCGCCCGCGCTGACCCCTGCCCCGCGCTCGGGCCGCGCCGCGATGCTGCCAGCGCTGCTGCGCACCGACTGCAGGAATGACGACAGCACTGCCAGGCAATACTGCGCATTGTCGTGCATGGCGCTGGCGGCCTGGCCGATTTCGCCCTGGCGGTGCTCGCTGTACTCGCCGGCAACCCGGCTTTCGATGCCACGTGCAAAGTTGGCGATCGCCGCCAGCGGCGTGTTGAGCTCATGCGCCAGGAACGCCAGCGTTTCGTCGATCGCCATCAGCCGGTGCTGGCGCAGCGCGCGCTCGCGGTGGCGCTCGCCGGCCTCGCGCAGCACCTCGCGCACGTCGGTGACGCTCAGCGGTTTTTCCAGGATGCGGAACACTTCGCCGCTGTTGACCGTCTGCAGCAGCATGTCCTTGTCGGCGTAGGCCGTCACCAGCAGGCGCACGATCTGCGGGTATTCCTGCGCCACCTGGCGCAACAGGTCGCCGCCGTCGCGCCCGGGCATGCGGAAGTCTGTCACCAGGATGGCGATGCGCGCGCCCTCGGCGCGCAGCGTCGCCTGCGCCTCGTCGGCGCTGGCGGCGAGCAGGACTTCATATTCGCTGCCGACCGCGCGCGCAAAATACTTGCGCGCCATGTCTTCGTCATCGACGTAAAGGACGACGGTGGGCCGCGCTTGCTGGACCTCGCTCATGGCGGTTTACTCCGCGCGCGGCAGGTCGAAGCTGAACGCGGCCCACTTGCCCAGCTCGCTCTCGGCGAAGAGCTGGCCGCCGTGGCGCTCGATCACCGCGTAGCTGATCGACAGCCCCAGCCCCAGGCCCTGTCCCACCTCGCGCGTGGTGAAGAAGGGCTCGAACACGCGCGCAATGTGCTCCGGCGCGATGCCGGGACCGTTGTCGCGCACCGTCACATGCAGCCGGCTCTCGGCCCAGCGCACCGTGGTATGAATCGCGGGTTCCTGCGTGCCGGCCTTGCGCATCGCCAGCGCCGCGTTGGAGAACAGGTTGATCAGCACCCCGATGACGGCGGCTTCGTCGCCCATCACCAGCGTATCGTCGGGCAGCTCGCGCGTGACCTTGACCCCGCGCAGCTCGTGCGCGGTCAGGCGGATCGACGAGTCCAGCGCCTTCTCGAACAGGAACGGCGTGCCTTCGACCTCGGCGCCCGGCTTGCGGTAGGCGAAGGTCTTCAGGTCGGAGACGATATGCTGGATGCGCTGCATGCCCTGCTTGGCATCGACCAGGCATTCGGTCAGCGACTCGCTTTCCTTGGCCTGCGGCTCTTCCATCGCCACCTCGATCGCCATCAGGCAGAAGTTGACCGGGTTGTTGACCTCGTGCAGCAGCCCCGCGGCCAGCGTACCGATCGCCGCCATCTTTTCCTGCTGCAGCATCTGGCCCTTGATGTCGACCAGCTTGCGGTTGATCACCTCGAGTTCGGCGTTCTTCTCGGCCACCTCGGCCTTCAGCCGGAACAGCATGAAGCGCGCGCGCTCGTTAAAGAAGGTGTAGACCCCGCTGGCCGCCGCGGCGAACAGCAGGAACAGCGAATTGACGATAAAGGTGCCGACCGGCTCGATGCCGCCTGGATGCAGCAGGCATGCCAGCACGTACAGCAGGTACGACAGGATCCCGAACACCAGGTTCTGCCACAACCCGAACGGCAGCGCGATGCCCGAGGCGAAGATCGCCAGATTGAGGCCGACATAGTAAGGCGACTGCACCCCTTCGGTCTGCGAGATCATCCACGCGATCATGATCTGCGGCAGCAGCAGCCAGGTCAGCGTGAGCCACGGCGCAAAGCGGCGCCCCGCGGCGCTGTACAGCATGACCACCACGCCCGCGATCAGCAGCGACACCAGCACGCGCGCCACGGCGAAGGCGAGCTGCTGCTGCGGATACTGGCCGTAGTCGAGCCCGACCCCGAGCAGGACCAGCACGATCGCGGTATAGGCGCCGCCGCGGCTGAATGCCAGGCGGAAGTCGGCCAGTTCGGACTGGTAGCCGGCGTAGAGTTGGTTGGTGCTCATGGCGTATCCCGCAGGGACTGCCTCAGTCAATGGTGGCTTCCGCGAACACGTTGACGCCGGTGGCATCGACATAAATGCGGTGGGAATGCGAGTTCTCGGGCAGCAGTTGCGCCATGCCGGGGTCGTCGCGGTAGATCAGGTACCACTCCAGCAGGTGTTCCATGCCGAATTTCTCGGGATTGTTGGCGTGGACGTTGGTCACCAGGATCCGCCCGCCCGGGCGCGAGCGCGAGGCGAAATACTGCAGCAGCCGCGTGCACACCTTGTCGGACAGGTAGTCGAACAGCCCCGCGCAGTAGACCGCATCGAACTCCCGCGCACTGATATCGTCCGGCGAGATGCGCCGCTTGAGCAGTTCGTGCACCGACTGGTGAACCATCTCGACCGCAACCTTGCGCCCGGCGCCGCTGGCCGCCTGCTCGATCGAGCTGCGCGTGTATTCCAGCGTCTCTTCGCTGAAGTCAACGAGCTGGAACGACAACAGCTCGGGATTGGGATATTCGCGCACGAAGCGCTGGATCTCGAACGCCGGCCCGCAGCCCACGTTGAGCACGCGGAACGGCCGGCCCTCGGCGCGCGCGCGTTCGGCCTGGCGGGTCAGGAAATCGATCAGCAGGTCGATGCGGTTGCGGTGCGCGGTCGCCACCGCCGCCTTCAGGAAGGCGGTGTTGACGATCTGGAAGTAAGTGGTCGGGCCCTGCTGCGGATCGCCCAGGATCTGGTTCACCATCTCGTAGTCGCCGGCATAGCCGAGCGGCTTGGTGAAGGTGCGGTACACGAACGGTGCGCGCAGCAGCAGCGGATGCAGCGCCGATTGCGCATAGGTGCGGTGCACCGGCGCGATCTCGGGGTCGACACGCTCGGCCTCGCCCTCGAGCCAGTCGAGATAGGTCTTGGTCTTGCCCATGATCGGCGTGGCCAGCTCGTAGAACACGTCCTGGCGCAGCTTGCCTTCGGTCTTGGGCAGCGATTCGGTCAGGTCCACCTGCTCGACCCAGCGCGACACTTCGGACAGGAAGGCGCGCATCTCGTTGACCACGATCTGGTAGTCGCGCCGGATATTGAAGCGCGCGTCCCAGTCCTGCACGAACAGCTCGGCTTCGCGCCCCACCGACTTGGGTTCGTTGTTCAGGTCGGACAGCTCGCGCCACTCGTCGATCAGCGTCAGCGACACCACCGCGGTCAGGCCGGTATTCACCAGGCTCATCACCACGGCCTTGCCGAGGTAGGCGTTCTTGGCACCCATGCGGACGCTGAGCTCGCTCAGCACCTCGCTGACCTGCACGATCGAATACGGGTTGTAGATTTCCATCACCAGAGACTTTCTCTGGAGATTGATGATCGTGCCCCGCACCTGCTCGCCCTGCGAGTTGCGGAAACTAACTACCGGATCGATTTGCGTTTTGGAATACACGGTATTGCGCCAGGGAAATCCGAGAAACGCTGCGAAGGCCATACTGCCAGGGCGGAACGGCCGGGTACAGCATGAGGGGGGCGAGGAGGGTCGCGGGGACGGCTACCGGTATCGGGACGTGCAGCGATTGCTCATAGGAATGCGCTATAGCCTGTTGGCGGGCCACGGCACCCCGCCTTGGTAGGGGGCGCGCCTGCAGCCCGGATCGTCTTGGAATTGCCGCGGCCCATTGTACTGTGGCAATCGCGCCGCGTACAACCAAGTGCACAGCCCGCCCCTCATGAGCAGGGAAATGGAACAATCAATGGGATAAGCAGCAGGCAAAACAAAAAGGCCGGCTAATTGCCGGCCCCATGCTGCTGATGCAGGCTGACGCGGTCCTGCGGGACCGCGCTGCCTGACTCGCGCTTGCCTTGCTTACTCGGCGCGCACGCCTTCCACCTGGATCGCGAGCTTGACCTCGGGCTTGAAGCCCATTTTCACGCCGTAATCCAGGCCGAAGTCCGCGCGGTTGAAGGTACCGACGGCGTCGGCGCCGCAGGCTTCGCGCTTGAGCATCGGATGCTGGATGCACTTGAATTCGCGGATCTCCAGCTTGACCGGCTTGGACACGCCGCGCAGCGTCAGCACGCCGTCGACTTCGGTCGGCACGTCGCCCTTGAACTTGGAGAACTTGCCCTTGTAGACGGCCTCGGGGAAGGCTTCCACGTTGAACATGTCAGGGCCCTTGGCGTGCTGGTTCAGCTTGGCGTTGCCGAAGTCGATCGAAGCCGGGTCGATCTTGACCTCGACGGTGCCGGCCTTGGCGGCACGGTCCAGCGTGACCACGCCGGCGGACTTGTCGAACTTGCCGCGCCAGGTCGACAGGCCGCCCAGGTGGTCGGCTTCGAAGCTCGGGTAGGTGTGGGTCGGATCGAGGTTGTACGTCACGGTATTGGCCGAGGCCACGCCGAAGGCGGCGGTTGCGGAAATGGCCGCGGCGGCGGCGACGAGGGAACGCAGTTTCATGGAATCTCCCGACAAAAGGTTGGGCGGAACGTCTTTCGGTACGTCGTTAGGTACGGCTTGGTAAGGCTTGTAGTACTTCAGCAGATGCCGGCTTATTTCTTCGCGGCCTGCACGATGCGGAACTTGATCTGCACGTCGTCGGCCACGACGGAGGTGTCCTTCCATTCGCCGTCGCCGATATTGAACGCGGTGCGCTTGATCGGCAGCGCGCCCTCGAACACCTGGGCCGCGCCCTCCTGGCGGTAGGTGGCAGGCACCACCACGTCGACGGTCTTGCCCTTGATGGTCAGCTTGCCGGCGACGTCGTACTTGCCCGGCGTGCCGTTCTTGATGCTGGTCGACTGGAACACGGCCTTCGGATACTTCGCGGCGTCGAACCAGTCCTTGCCCTTCACTTCCTTGGTAGTCTCGGCATCGCCGATCTCGAAGCTGCTGACGTCGATCTCGACCTTGGCCGACGAGGTGGCCAGCTTGGCCGGATCGAAGTTGACCGCGGCGTCGAACTTCCTGAACTTGCCTTCCATCGGCACGCCGATCTGGCGCGCAACGGCGGTGACCGAGCTCTTGGCGGTGTCGACCTGGGCCCAGGCCAGGTTGGCGGCAATGCCGGTAACGGCCAGCACGGCGGCCAGGGCGGCGTTGGTAGCCAGCGAGCCGCGGCGGGATTGGCGTTTCATTTCAGATGACTCCTGTCAGGGTCGGCGCAACGCGCCGCGCTACGGAAATAGTTGGGGGCAAATCAGCGCAGGAACGGCAGCATCCGGCCGAGCGTGCCGTCGCGGTCGACAAACTGGTGCTTCACCGCCGCCGCCGCATGGACAACGACCACGGCCGCCATCAGATAGTTCAGCCAGATATGGGTGAACTTCAGCACTTCCTTCAGCTCGTCGTTCTTCTCGATCAGCGCCGGCATCTTCCACAAGCCCAGGTAGACGACCGGCACGCCAGCGGCCGAGCTGTACAGGTAGCCGCTGATCGGCACGATCAAGATCAGCAGGTACAGCAGGTGGTGGGCGCCGGCGGCAGCCTTGGCCTGCCAGGCCGGCGTGCCGGGCGCGACCGGCGGTGCCGGATGCGTTGCACGCCACATCACGCGCAGCACCGCGACCGCGAAGATCGTCACGCCCAGCCACTTGTGCCATGAGTAGAGCTTGAGCTTGGTCGGCGTCAGCCCCGGAATGCCGGTCATGTACAGGCCGAGCCCGAATGCGGCAAAGATCGCCAGCGCGACCAGCCAGTGCAACGCGATCGCGGTGGCACCGTAACCGGCCGGGGCGATGGCATGGGCGGTAGAACGCATCGGATTCCTCTCGCCCGCGGCACGGGCGTTTCACAATTTTGGGGAGCGCAGCGGCGGGAGCCAGCCCGCCCGTGCGCTTAGGATTCTCGCATTATTGCGGCGGGATGTGCGCCGGTGCAGGACAGTCCTTCATTAAGTTATTCAAATGCTTTGAAGTGACATCCTGTCGCAAGCGGCACAAGGACGCAGGCGTGGCTGCAGAAAGCAAAAAAGCCATCCTTGCGGATGGCTTTCTATTGCTGACAAGTTTCAGACGCTGCAGCGTTTCAGCGCCTCAGATACGCTCGGCCAGCACCACCGCCTTGCCGATATAGCTGGCGGGCGTCATGTCGAGCAGCAGCTTCTTGGCGTCGTCCGGGATCGCCAGGCCGTTGATGAAGGTCTGCAGCGCCTCGCGCGAGATGCCCTTGCCGCGGGTCAGCTCCTTGAGCTGCTCGTACGGGTTGGGCACGCCGAAGCGGCGCATCACGGTCTGCACCGGCTCGGCCAGCACTTCCCAGCAGTTGTCTAGGTCTTCGTCGAGGCGCTCGGGGTTGGTTTCCAGCTTGCCCAGGCCGCGCAGGCAGGCCTCGTAGGCCAGCAGGCTGTAGCCGAAGGCCACGCCGATATTGCGCAGCACGGTCGAATCGGTCAGGTCACGCTGCCAGCGCGACACCGGCAGCTTCTCGGACAAGTGGCGCAGCACGGCATTGGCCAGGCCCAGGTTGCCTTCCGAGTTCTCGAAGTCGATCGGGTTGACCTTGTGCGGCATGGTCGACGAACCGATCTCGCCGGCCTTGGTCTTCTGCTTGAAGTAGCCCAGCGAGATATAGCCCCAGACGTCGCGGTTCAGGTCGAGCAGGATGGTGTTGGCGCGCGCGATCGCGTCGAACAGCTCGGCCATGTAGTCGTGCGGCTCGATCTGGATGGTGTACGGGTTGAAGGTCAGGCCCAGCCGGGTTTCGATGACCTGCTTCGAGAACGCTTCCCAGTCGAACGAGGGGTATGCCGACAGGTGCGCGTTGTAATTTCCCACCGCGCCGTTCATCTTGCCCAGCAGTTCCACCTGCTCGATACGCTGGATCGCGCGCGCCAGGCGCGCGGCCACGTTGGCCATTTCCTTGCCCAGCGTGGTCGGGCTGGCCGGCTGGCCGTGGGTGCGCGACAGCATCGGCTGCGCGGCATTGAGCTTGGCCAGTTCCACCAGCCTGGCGTGCACGCGCTTGAGCGCCGGCACCACCACGCCTTCGCGCGCGCCCTTGAGCATCATGCCGTGCGAGGTGTTGTTGATGTCTTCGGAGGTGCAGGCGAAGTGGATGAACTCGCTGGCCGCTTCCAGCTCGGCATTGCCCTTGACCTGTTCCTTGAGCCAGTACTCGACCGCTTTCACGTCATGGTTGGTGACGGCTTCGATTTCCTTGATGCGGGCGGCGTCGGCCTCGCTGAACTTGTCGACCAGCGCCAGCAGCGCGGCTTCGGAGGCGGCCGAGAACTTCGGCATGTCGGGCAGGCCGGTCTGGGCCAGCGCGATCAGCCAGTGCACCTCGACCTTGACGCGGTTGCGCATGAAGGCCGCCTCGGACAGCCATTCGCGCAGCGCGTCGGCCTTGGCGGCGTAGCGGCCATCGATCGGAGACAGGGCGGTGAGCGGCGAAAGCGAAGAGGAGGTCATGCTGGAAACCGGAAATGGAGCGGAAAAAGGACGGAAAGGAGGAAACGAGGCTGTACGGCAGGCGCCGCGGGGGAAAGCACAGGAAGCGCCCGATGCGACGCACCAGACTGGCCGCCGGCGCTGCGCAACGGGGGATTTTACCACCCCTGCCCCCGTTCCGGGGCAGCGGTCAAGCGCCGCCACGGGGCATCGGTGCGCGGGCCCGCATTCGCCTTGCACCACGGGTATACTCGCGCTCGCCGTTCCTTTAGCCTGTTATGAAGTGCATCGGGCCAGCAGGCGCGCCCCGCCGCCGCTGCCACCGGAGCGACGATGCACTTCATAACAAGCTCAAGGGGAGAACATGAAGCTGTATGCGTCCCATACCAGTCCCTACGCGCGCAAGGTGCGCGTGGTGATGGCCGAAAAGAAGATCGACTACCAGCTCATCGAAGAAGACGTCTGGTCGCCCGAGACCACGATCGGCCGATTCAACCCGCTCGGCAAGGTGCCGTGCCTGGTGATGGAAGACGGCGGCGCCGTTTTCGATTCGCGCGTGATTGTCGAGTATGTCGATACGCTGACGCCGGTCAGCCGCATGATCCCGCAAGGCGGGCGCGAGCGGCTGGAAGTGCGCTGCTGGGAGGCGCTGGCCGACGGCCTGCTCGACGCCGCGCTGCTGGTGCGCCTGGAAATGACCAAGCGCGAGCCGCACGAGCGCAGCGAAAGCTGGGTGCAGCGCCAGCACGGCAAGATCGACGCGGCACTGGTGGCGATGGCCGACGGCCTGGGCGACAAGGCCTTCTGCACCGGCACGCACTACTCGCTGGCCGACGTGGCGGTGGGCTGCGCGCTGTCCTACCTGGACTTCCGCTTCCCCGAGATCGCGTGGCGCGAGCGCCATCCGAACCTGGCAGCGCTGGAGGAGAAGCTGGCGAAGCGCCAATCGTTTATCGATACGGCGCCGCCGCGTGGGTGACAACTCCCGCCGGTTTGCTCCCCTCTCCCGCAAGCGGGAGAGGGGAGCATACAAGCGGTCATTCATGGGCCGTAGGGTGCTTTTCCTACTGAATAATCCCCCCGCCCAAACAAACCTCCCCGTCATACAACACCGCTGACTGCCCCGGCGTCACCGCCCACTGCGCCTCGGCAAACCGCAGCGTCAGCGCATCGCCCTCCACCGCCTGCACCGTGCACGCCGCATCGCCCTGGCGATAGCGCGTCTTGGCCGCCATCGCGGCGCCCGCCGCCGGCGGCTCGCCCGCCACCCAGGACAGGTCCGACGCCGTCAGCGCTGGCGTCAGCAGCCACGGATGGTCGTGCCCCTGCACCACGTAAAGCGTATTGCTCGCCATATCCTTGCGCGCCACGTACCAGGCGTCGCCGTTGCCGTCGCGGCTGCCGCCCAGGCCGATGCCCTTGCGCTGGCCCAGCGTGTAGAACGCCAGCCCGATATGCTCGCCCACCATCTTGCCCTCGGGCGTCTTCATCGGCCCGGGCCTGGTCGGCAGGTAGCGGTTCAGGAAATCGCGGAACGGGCGCTCGCCGATAAAGCAGATGCCGGTCGAATCCTTCTTCTTCGCGTTGGGCAGGCCGATCTCGGCGGCGATTTCGCGCACACGGGTCTTCGGGATCTCGCCCAGCGGGAACAGCGTGCGCGACAGCTGCGCCTGGTTCAGCCGGTGCAGGAAGTAGCTCTGGTCCTTGGTGTGATCCAGCGCCTTCAGCAGCTCGAACTTGCCCGCCGCGTTCTGGCGCACGCGCGCATAGTGGCCGGTGGCAATGGTCTGCGCGCCCAGCGACATCGCATGGTCGAGGAAGGCCTTGAACTTGATCTCGGCATTGCACAACACATCGGGGTTGGGCGTGCGCCCGGCCGAGTATTCGCGCAGGAAGTCGGCAAAGACGCGGTCCTTGTATTCGGCGGCGAAGTTGACCGCTTCCACGTCGACGCCGATCAGGTCAGCCACCGACACCACGTCGAGCCAGTCCTGGCGCGTGGAGCAGTATTCGCTGTCGTCATCGTCTTCCCAGTTCTTCATGAACAGGCCGATGACCTCGTAGCCCTGTTGCTTGAGCAGCCACGCGGTGACCGACGAATCGACCCCGCCCGACATGCCGACCACGACCCGCTTTCCGTTCCCGCTCACAGCGATGCTCCCGCGGCCAGCACCGACGGGTGCGTGTACAGCGCATCCAGCGCAAAGCGCTTGCCGGCAAGGAAATCGTCGACGCAGGCCAGTACCAGCGGCGAACGGTGTCGATCCGGGCAGCCCCGCAGTTCTTCCGCGCTCATCCACACCGTGCGCACGATGCCGGTATCGAGCTGGCGGCCGGCGTCGAGCGAGCCCAGGTCGCCGGTAAAGGCAAAGCGCACGTATGTGACATCCGTACCGGTGCGCGATGACAACGAGCGCCCCATGTAGCAGCCCAGCAACGCGCGCGGCTCGAAGGTGTGCGCGGTTTCTTCCAGCGTTTCGCGGATAACGGCGCGGATCAGGCTTTCGCCCGGGTCCAGGTGGCCAGCGGGCTGGTTCAGCCGCAGGCCGTTCGCGGTTTCTTCTTCCACCAGCAGGAAGCGGCCGCCGCGCTCGATCACCGCGGCAACGGTCACACTGGCATTCCAATCACGTGACATGATGCTCAATTTTTAGGCAATTTCGCATTCTACCGGTTGCCGGGGCATCGTGCAGCGCCACGGGGGCCACCGGCGGCACGCCGGCGTGCGCCGAAACATCCATTTGGCGCCCGGGAAAAACCCGACCGCCCGGTCACCATCGAACGGCAGATTCCTGTAAGCTGCGAAAAAATTGTGCGCTGCGGATGGAGCCTTTGCGGCACGCAACGGGCCAGACGTCGGCCCGACCAACCAGATACGACGCCAGCTAAAGGAGAAATTGACGATGTACATCGGCATCCCGCAGGAGACGCGGGCCGGCGAGACTCGCGTCGCCGCCACCCCGGAGACCGTCAAGAAGTATGTCGCCCAGGGCCACAAGGTCGTGGTCCAGGCCGGCGCAGGCGTACGCGCCAGCCAGCCTGACGGCGCGTATGAGGCGGTCGGCGCCACCATCGGCACCGCCGCCGAGGCATTGGGCGCGCAGCTGGTGCTCAAGGTGCGCGCACCCGAAGCCGCCGAGCTGGCGCAGATGAAGCCGGGCGCCGTGCTGGTCGGCATGCTCAATCCCTTCGATGCCGAGAACAACGCGCGCATGTCCGCCGCGAACATCACCGCCTTTGCCCTGGAAGCCGCGCCGCGCACCACGCGCGCGCAGAGCATGGACGTGCTGTCGTCGCAGGCCAATATCGCCGGCTACAAGGCCGTGCTGGTGGCAGCGCACCATTACCAGCGCTTTATGCCGATGCTGATGACTGCCGCCGGCACCGTCAAGGCGGCGCGCGTGCTGATCCTCGGCGCCGGCGTGGCCGGCCTGCAGGCGATCGCCACCGCCAAGCGCCTGGGCGCGGTGATCGAAGCGTCCGATGTACGTCCCGCGGTCAAGGAGCAGATCGAATCGCTCGGCGGCAAGTTCCTCGACGTGCCCTTCCTGACCGACGAAGAGCGCGAGATCGCGCAGGGCGTCGGCGGCTATGCCCGCCCGATGCCGCCCGACTGGATGAAGCGCCAGGCCGAACTGGTGCATCAGCGCGCGATCCAGGCCGATATCGTCATCACCACCGCGCTGATCCCGGGCCGCAAGGCGCCGGTGCTGCTGCACGAAGCCACCGTGCAGCAGATGAAGCCGGGCTCGGTGGTGGTCGACCTTGCCGCCGCGCAGGGCGGCAACTGCCCGCTGACGGTGGCCGACGAAGTGGTCGAGCGCCACGGCGTCGTGCTGGTCGGCCACACCAACCTGGCCAGCATGGTCGCGGCCGACGCCTCGGCGCTCTATGCCCGCAACGTGCTGGACTTCCTCAAGCTGGTCATCGACAAGGATGCCCAGTTCACGCTGAATCTCGAGGACGACATCGTCGCGGCCTGCCTGATGTGCAGGGACGGCCAGGTCGTGCGCGAGGCGGCGTAATCCCCAAGGGCGCGCCGCGCGCGCTAGCATTCGCTTTATCTATAAGGACGTATCACCCATGCAACGCATCATGCTCCGCGCCAAGCTCCACCGCGTCACCGTGACGCAGGCGGACCTCAATTACGAGGGTTCGTGCGGCATCGACCAGGACCTGCTGGACGCTGCCGACATGAAGGAGTTCGAGAAGATCGAGCTGTACAACGTGAACAACGGCGAGCGCTTCTCCACCTACATCATCAAGGGCGAGCGCGGCAGCGGCGAGATCTCGCTGAACGGCGCCGCGGCGCGCCGTGCGCACCTGGGCGACCAGCTGATCATCTGCACCTACGCGCCGATGACGGACGAGGAAATCGCCACGTACAAGCCGAAGGTGATCCTGGTGAACGAGAAGAACGGCATCAAGGAAATCAAGAAGTTCTGAGGGTTTTCTCCCCTCTCCCGCCTGCGGGAGAGGCAGGGAGAGAGGGCAGGCGCTGGCATACCACCGGCCTGACTTCGTGGGCAAGCCCGCCCTCACCCCAGCCCTCTCCCGCAAGCGGCAGAGGGAGCACGCCATCGGTCGATCTGAGCCCCTGGCCCTGGCGTGCCCTGGCCGCAATACAGCAATAAGAATTCAGCAAAACGCGCGGTATCCCGGTTTCAAAGCAACGGAGGAGAAGTCGATGGAGATGGTGAACCACACGGTGATCAACCTGATCATCTTCGTGCTGGCGATCTACGTGGGCTACCACGTGGTCTGGACGGTCACGCCGGCCCTGCATACGCCGCTGATGGCGGTGACCAACGCGATCTCGGCCATCATCATTGTTGGCGCGATGCTCGCCGCGGGCCTGACCGAAGGCGGGGTCGGGCGCGTGATGGGTACGCTGGCGGTGGCGCTGGCCGCGGTCAACGTGTTCGGCGGCTTCCTGGTGACGCAGCGCATGCTGGAGATGTTCAAGAAGAAAGAGCCGAAGGCCAAGGCCCCCGAGGCCAAGCAGGCGCTGGCCAGGGAGGGCGCGTAATGACCGGTCTCGTCAGCATGAACCTCGTCACCCTGCTCTACCTGGTGGCCTCGGTCTGCTTTATCCAGGCGCTCAAGGGCCTGTCGCACCCGGCCTCGGCGCGCAAGGGCAATGCGTTCGGCATGATCGGCATGGCGATTGCCGTGGTGACCACGCTGGTCCTGATCATCAAGCTCAAGAATGAATTCCTGGCGGCCGGCACGGCGCAGTCGTCGGTAGGCACCGGCATCGCGCTGATCTTCGCGGCACTGGTGGTCGGCGGCGGCATCGGCGCCTACGTGGCCAGGAAGGTGCAGATGACCAAGATGCCCGAACTGGTCGCGGCGATGCACTCGCTGATCGGTCTGGCAGCGGTCTTTATCGCGGTGGCGGCGGTGGCCGAGCCGGCCGCGTTCGGCATCGCGCCGGCGGGCTCGCACCTGATCCCGCTGGGCAACCGCATCGAGCTGTTTATCGGCTGCTTCGTCGGCGCCATTACCTTCTCCGGTTCGGTGATCGCCTTCGGCAAGCTGGCCGGGCGCTACAAGTTCCGCCTGTTCCAGGGCGCGCCGGTGGTGTTTGCCGGCCAGCACTGGCTGAACCTGCTGCTGGCGGTGGCGATGTTCGGCTTCGGCATCATCTTCTTCCTGTCGCAGGACTGGCTGCCGTTCCTGATCATGCTGGGGATCGCCTTCGTACTGGGCGTGACCATCATCATCCCCATCGGCGGCGCCGACATGCCGGTGGTGGTGTCGATGCTGAACTCGTACTCGGGCTGGGCGGCGGCGGGCATCGGCTTCTCGCTGAACAACCCGATGCTGATCATCGCTGGCTCGCTGGTGGGTTCTTCCGGTGCGATCCTGTCGTACATCATGTGCAAGGCGATGAACCGGTCGTTCTTCAACGTGCTGCTGGGCGGCTTCGGCGCCGACGCGTCGGCCGGTGCCGCGGCCGGTGCGCAGGCGCAGCGCAACGTGAAGTCCGGTTCGGCCGACGACGCCGCCTTCCTGATGGGCAACGCCGAGACCGTGATCATCGTGCCTGGCTACGGCCTGGCCGTGGCGCGCGCCCAACACGCGCTCAAGGAACTGACCGAGAAGCTGGCCGAGAAGGGCGTGACCGTGAAATACGCGATCCACCCGGTCGCGGGCCGCATGCCCGGCCATATGAACGTGCTGCTGGCCGAGGCCGAGGTGCCGTACGACCAGGTCTTCGAGATGGAAGACATCAACAGCGAGTTCGGCCAGGCCGACGTGGTGCTGGTGCTGGGCGCCAACGACGTGGTCAACCCGGCGGCCAAGAACGACCCCAAGTCGCCGATCGCCGGCATGCCGATCCTGGAGGCGTACAAGGCCAAGACCATCATCGTCAACAAGCGCTCGATGGCGGCCGGCTACGCCGGGCTGGACAACGAGCTGTTCTACATGGACAAGACCATGATGGTGTTCGGCGACGCCAAGAAGGTGGTCGAGGACATGTTCAAGGCGGTCGACTGAGGCTGCCCTGCCTGCGGGCGTCCTCGGGCATGGACCCGGGCGCCCGCGGGTTTCCCCTCACTTGCCCCCCGGCGACCAAGGCCCGGCGGCCATATCGGCAACACCCGCGCAACACGCCGGCCACACGCGGCTGGGGTGCCTTGCAAGGCCGTCGCGGCGCGCTATACTGGGCTGCGAATGCGCCCGCCGGCTTGCCGGTTGCGCCGAACCCCTCCCCGCCGGCCCCGAGCCAACGCATCATGACCTTCAACCCGCACGACAGGAACCTGTCGGTCTTCCATCACCCGGTGCTGACCGTCCTGGTCGATGACAGCAAATCGTTCATCGACAGCCTGGCGTTCCAGATGGATGCCTCGCGCGCGGTCGTCGCCTTCACGGATCCCCGTGAGGCGCTGCAATGGATCCGCGAGGCCTATGCCAAACGCTTTCCGGGGTTCCTGCCGGTGCGCGTCACGCACGACGACCTGACCTTCCTGACCGAACGGCGCACGGTGCAGCTCGACATCGACCGCATCTACCGCCAGATCCACGACGTCAACCGCTTCCTGCAGCCGGGCGTGATCGTGGTCGACTATTCGATGCCGCAGATGGACGGGCTGGAGTTCTGCCAGGCGCTGCAGGACCTGCCATGCAAGACCATCCTGCTGACCGGCACCGCGGACGAGAGCATCGCCGTGCAGGGCTTCAACCACGGGCTGATCGACCGCTACGTGAAGAAGCACGACAGCAATATGGTGGAGCGGCTCGACCAGGAAATCGAGGCAATGCAGCAGGCGTACTTCGCCACGCTGTCGCGCACGCTGCGCGAGCTGCTGACGCGGCATTCGTTCTCGTTCCTGTCCGATCCGGCCATGACCGAGCGCGTGCGGCAGATCACCGCGCGCTATGGCTTTGTCGAGTACTACCTGTACCCCAACCCGGCCGGCATCCTGATGCTGACCGCACAAGGCCATGCCACGCTGATGGTGATCGAAACGCGCACCGGGCTGGCCAGCCAGGTGGAGTCGGCCGAAGCGTACGACGCCCCGGCCGCGCTGATCGAGGGCCTGCGCGAAGGCCGGCTGGTGCCGTTCTTCTGGCCGGGCAACGGCATGTACACGCCGGCCTGCATCGACTGGGAACAATACTGCCTGCCCGCCGAGCGCTGCGAAGGCAATGAAGAGTTCTTCTACGCGCTGTTCGACCTGCCGCGCCACCTGCTGCAGGAGCCGGTGGTGAGCCTGCAGGGCTTCCTCGCCGACTTCAGCCGCAACCAGGAAGCGATGACGGGGCGCAAGCGCCCCTGAGTTCGGCCGCTCAGCCCGGCCGCTCAGTCCGCCTGCGGCGGCCGGTTGGCGCCGCGCACCATATCGAAACGGAACAGCCGGCACTCGATATTGCCGTTGTAGAGCGGCGTGCGGCGCGATTCCTTGAGCCGCAGCCGGCGCGGGAAGTTCAGGTCGCCGGTAAACACCCACGCCTGCCAGCCCGCGAAATGCTGCTTGAGCGTGGTGGCAAAGGCGCTGGCGAACTGGTTGGCCGCGGCCTCTTCCACCTCGTCGCGCGGCGCCTCTTCCTCGGGCGAGCGGCGCTGCCCGCGCACCGCGATCCGTTCCCCGTATGGCGGGTTCATCAGCAGCAGACCCGGCTCTTCATAAGGCGGCTGGATAAAGCGCGCATCCACCTGCTTGGTGCGCGCCTCGCCCGGCAGGCCGGCGCGTTCCCAGTTGGCGCGCGTGATCGCCAGCATGTCGGTAGAGATATCGGAGCCGACCACCTGCAGTTCGTCGGCCGAGGCCAGCATGCGTGCGCGCTGCGCGTCGGACTTCAGCTTCTGCCAGGCCTTGTTGTCGACGCCCTTGAGCCATTCGAAGGCAAAGCTGCGGCTGCCGCCCGGCGCGATGCCCAGCGCCACCTGCGCGGCCTCGATCAGGAACGTGCCGCTGCCGCACATCGGGTCGTAGAACGGGCGAAAGGTCTGGCCCGGCACCCAGCCGGCCAGTCGCAGGATGCCCGCGGCCAGGTTCTCCTTCAACGGTGCCTCGCCCTTCTCGGTGCGCCAGCCGCGCTTGAACAGCGGCTCGCCCGTGGTGTCGAGGTACAGCGTGCAGTCGCGCTCGGTCAGGTGGGCATAGATGCGCACATCCGGGCTGGCGGTATCGACGCTCGGGCGCGCGCCCAGGCGTTCGCGCATGGCATCGCAGACGCCGTCCTTGACCCGCAGCGCGGTGAAATTCAGGCTGCGCAGCGGCGACTTGTGCGAGGTGATATCGACGCGCAGCGATTCGTCCGGCGAGAACCACTGCTCCCAGCGCACGCCGCGCGCCAGCGTGTAGATATCGTCCTCATGCCGGTAGCCGCGCGCGGCCACGCGCATCAGCACGCGGCTGGCAATGCGCGAATGCAGGTTGACCGCGTAGGCGGCGGCCATCTCGCCCGAGAAGTTGACCCCGCCGGGCACCTCCTGGTGCACCGCGAACAGCGCCAGCGCGGCCATGCCGGGCCGGGCGGCGATCTCGCGCAGTTCTTCGGCGAGCGCGCTCTCCAGGCCGCGCGGGCAAGGGGCAAAGAAGGCTTGGGTCATGTGTGGGTTTCCTGCAAACAAAAACGTCCGCCGTAGCGGACGGGACATATCCGATAGCTTAGTTCAACCCGCCGCCAGCGCGCGGTCGAGAAAGTCGAGCCGGTCCTGGCCCCAGAAGGGCTGGCCGTCATGCACATACCACGGCGCGCCGAACACGCCGGCCGAGATCGCATCCTGCGTATTCTGCGCATAGGCCGCCTGCACCGACTGCGCCTCGCTGGCCTTGAGCAGGCCGGCGCCGTCCAGGCCGGTTTCCTCGGCGATCTGCGCCAGCGTGGCGGCGTCGGCGATATTGCGCTGCTGCGCCCACACCGCCGCGCCGATCGCGCCGGTCAGTGCCATCGCGCGCGCGGTGCCGTGCGCCAGTTGCGTGGCGATGATCAGCTTGCTGGCGGCATCGCCCGACACCGGGAAAAAGGTCGGCTGCGGATGCAGCGGCACGCCGAGGTACTCGCTCCAGCGCGCCAGCTCCACCAGCCGGTAGGCCTGGCGCTGCGGCGGGCGCTGCGCCAGCGGCACGCCGCCCGACACGGAAAACACCTTGCCCATGTCGCACGGCTTCAGGTTCACCTGCGCGCCGTGGCGCTCGGCCATGGCGGCAAAGCGCGCATGGCCCAGGTAGACGAACGGCGACTGCGGCGTCAGGTAGTAGTCGACCAGCTTGCTCATCTCAGTCTCGCAACAATGTAGGGAATGGCCGGCGCGCTCAGAACGGCTTGACGACCACCAGGATCACCACCGCCAGCAGCACCAGCACCGGCAGCTCGTTGAACCAGCGATAAAACCGGTGCGAGCGCGCATTGCGCCCCGCCTCGAACTTGCGCAGCAGCACGCCGCAGCCGTGGTGGTAGCCGATCAGCACCAGCACCAGCGCCAGCTTGGCATGCATCCACCCCTGCCCCGCACCGCGGCCGATGCCGTAGCCCAGGTACAGCCACAGCCCGAACACCAGCGCCGGCACCGCCAGCATGGTCATGAAGCGGAACAGCTTGCGCGCCATCAGCAGCAGCCGCTGCGTGCTGGCGGCGTCGGTCTCCATCGCCAGGTTGACGAAGATGCGCGGCAGGTAGAACAGGCCGGCGAACCATGAGACGACGAAGACGATATGCAGCGCTTTGACCCAGAGCATCGGCAGAGAGACGTTCGAGAACGGTTGTTATTGTGGTTGGCGCGCGAGCGTCAGGTGCGGATCTCGCCGTGCCCGAATACCACGTACTTCAGCGACGTCAGCCCTTCGAGCCCGACCGGGCCGCGTGCATGCAGCTTGTCGTTGGAGATGCCGATCTCCGCGCCCAGGCCATACTCGAAGCCATCGGCAAAGCGCGTCGAGGCGTTGATCATCACGCTGGCCGAATCGACCTCGCGGATAAAGCGCATGCCGGTCGAGTAGTTCTCGGTGATGACCGAATCGGTATGGTGCGAACCGTATTCGTTGATATGGGCGATGGCCTCATCCAGTCCGGCCACCGTCTTGATGGCGAGAATCGGCGCCAGGTATTCCAGGCGCCAGTCTTCCTCGGCGGCATCGACCAGGCCGGTAAAGCCGGCGGCTTCCAGCGTGGCGCGGGTGGCCGGGCAGACGCGCAGCTCGACGCCCTTTTCCTGGTAGATGCGGCACAGCGGCGGCAGCGCGGCGGCGGCGATGTCTTGCGACACCAGCAGCGTCTCCATGGTGTTGCACGGCGCGTAGCGCTGGGTCTTGGCGTTGTCGCAGACGCGCACGGCCTTGTCGAGGTCGGCATCGGCGTCGATATAGACGTGGCAGATGCCGTCCAGGTGCTTGATCATCGGCACGCGCGCCTCTTCCATCAGCCGCGCGATCAGGCTCTTGCCGCCGCGCGGCACGATCACGTCGACGTACTCGGTCATGGTGATCAGCCGGCCCACGGCGGCACGGTCGGTGGTCTCGATCACTTGCACCGCCTGTGGCGGCAGCCCGGCCGAGGCCAGCCCTTCAGCCACCAGCGCGGCCAGCGCGGTGTTCGATTCGATCGCCTCGGAGCCGCCGCGCAGGATGGTGGCGTTGCCCGACTTCAGGCACAGCGCCGCGGCGTCGATGGTCACGTTGGGGCGCGACTCGTAGATGATGCCGATCACGCCCAGCGGCACGCGCATCTGGCCGACCTGGATACCGGTCGGGCGGAACTTCATGTTCGAGATCTCGCCGATCGGGTCGGCCAGCGCGGCAATCTGCTCCAGGCCCGCGGCCATGGTGGCGATGGCCTTGTCCGACAGGGTCAGGCGGTCGACGAAGGCGGCGTCCTGGCCGTTGGCGCGGGCGCGCTCGACATCGCGCGCATTGACCGCCTTGAGCTTGTCGGCATCGCGGCGGATCGCGGCGGCAATGGTCAGCAGCGCCTGGTTCTTGTCGGCGGTGGAGGCGCGCGCCATCGCGCGCGACGCCGCGCGGGCCTGGCGGCCGACGCGGTCCATGTATTGGTTGAGGTCGAGCTCGGTCATGTCAGTGGCCCTGGGGTTGGCCGTCAGTGTGTGTGTTCCTCCCCTCTCCCGCACGGCGGGAGAGGGGTTGGGGGAGAGGGGCGCAGCATCGAGGGGCGATTTAGTATGATCCACCGCGTGCCCCCTACCCCCGCCCCCCCCCAG
>NZ_JBEFLI010000076.1:0-33133 GCF_040578825.1 Cupriavidus necator
CCCCCACACAGTGCTGCATACCGCTGCGCATCCACAATCAACCGCTGCGTGCGGAACATATACGTATCCGGCGAAAACCCCCGCTTGAAGCGAAACAGCGAATCCTCCGCCTCGCCGCCACGCCCGCGCCCGCCGCCGAGGTTCAGCACGCGATAGCCCTGCGTGCGTCCCCACTCGCGCTGCGCATGGATCAGCAGCTTCAGCGGCTGGCGGTGCAGCCAGCGTTCGTCGGCGCCGTACAGGTGGCCTTGCAGGATGCCGGACGACGGCGCCACCGTCAGCAGCGCGGCGCCGATCACCGTACCCGATTCTTCCGCCACGAACAGCCGCAGGCTCGGGCCCAGTTCGGCGCGCAGGGTCTGGTAGTAGCGCTCGTCGAAGTAGTAGTACGCCGGCGCCTGCAGCCGCTGCATCGACTGGTTGTACAGCGCGACGAAATCGCCAAGCGCGGCAAACGACTCGTCGATGCGCACCGTGACGCCGGCGCGCCGCGCCTTGTTGATGTCGTTGCGGTGGCCATGCGTGGTGTCGTGCCAGTGCTCGGCCTCGCTCCTCGTCAGGTCGATGGCCACGGTCGGTGCCTGCTCGACCAGCTCGCCGACGGCGCTGTGCCACTCGGCATTCAGGATCGGATGCAGGCGGATAAACCACGACACGCAGCCGGCCGCGCGCAGCATGTCCACGGCCTCGCGCAGCGCGGCGTCGGCAAAGTGCTGGCTGGCGCTCGCGCTCAGGATAGGGCCGCCGTATCCGTAGGGCGAGACCGCGTCCCAGTGGCCGCCGTCGAGCTCGCGCCGCACCAGCGGCAGCAGCAGTTCGGCTTCGCCCTCGCGCGCGTACAACCCGTAGGCCGTGCCACGGTCGCCGAATTCGGCCGCGCGCAGCCAGCCGGGCATGTGATAGCAGTCATGGCGGCAGCGTTGCAGCACCGCGAGCCAGGACGGATGGGATGTAGCGAGCAGTTCGATCTTCATGCGGCGGCATCCTGCAGGCACAGGCCGGCGACGGTCCGCGCCACGTGTGCGATGTCACGCACGCCATAGCGATAGTCCACATGGAACGCCAACAGCTGGTCGGACAGCATGCGGTGCGCGGCGGGAACGCCTTCGCGCTGCATCGGCCATAGCACCGCGGGATAGATGTGCTCGGCAATCAGCGCCGCGCGGCATGCTTCGCGCGCGTCGTGCGTGGCAAAGCGCAGCATGGCGTAGGCCGGCGTCTGCAGCGGCCTCACCGGGCTGCCCGATCCGCACAGCGCGGTAAGCCGAGCGCTGAAGACGGTGCCGTTCTCGAGCCGGCGCCGTCGCAACTGGCGCAGGTCGATCGCCGGCGCCAGCGCCTGCGTCAGTGCACATGGCCCCGAGATCTCGTCGGCGCGGCCGAGCGCCGCTTCGACGTCGCGTGCCAGCGCCAGGTAGCGCACCTTCTCCAGCGGCGCGCCGCGCAACCATGCATCCTTCATCGCCATGGCGGCAGCGAGCCGCGCGGCCAGTGTCGCATGCGCTTCGGTGACAGGGGGACGCGGCAGGCTTTGTCCGGGAGCGGCGCGCGCGATGCCGCCATCGGGCAGCGGCAACAGCTTGCGCAGCGAGGCGAACAGATAATCCGGCGTGCGCGCATACGACCATGGCGCGAGCCAGTCGTGGGTGCGGTCCAGGATCACGGCGCCGCCGCTGACCCGCACCGCGCACGGCATGCCGAAGTACTCGACCACCAGCGCGGCCTCGTCGTCGGCGAGCTGCAGCACGGTGCCGGGCTCGAACGGTGCATGCGGGTACAGGCGCACGTCGATGTCCTGTGCAGCGGCATCGGTCACGTCATGGCAGTAGTAGCTCGGCACGTACAGGCAGCGCCAGCCGCGTGCCTTGCCATGCGCGATGACCGCGCGCAGCGCGTCCCGGCCGCTGCCGTAGAGGACGGCATCCTGTGCCAGCCATGGCGGTCCGCCGGTGGGCACGGTAGCGTCGAGCGAAAAAAACGAGCCAAATTCCGGGGCGCAGTCCATATCCTTTACCTGTCTTCCTCCCACCCCTGGGAAGCTGCCGGGGCACGCTTCAGGCCGCATGCTGCTTACCCTGCAGAAACGGCCGCGCCTGCCTCGACAAGCGCGCCCGCTTATGCACGGTGACGCGAACCTCGCCGGTCACCGGATCGGCATCGATCAGCCGGTAGTGCCGTACCGTGCTGCCCTGCCAGCGCGCCGCGTGTTCCCACACGGCGGTCTTGACCGGATACAACAGCCCGCGCGCGTTGACGAACGCGATCGCGCCAATGGCCAGCACCGCCACCAGCACGATCTGCGGCACGGGCCCGCGCACGCGCATGCCCGCATTCAGCCATGCCACCGCCAGTCCCACGGCGCCGCCCAGCAGCGTTTCGGAGAGCGTGTGGTAGTGGCCGGCCACCAGCTTCTCGGCCATCAGCAGCGCCAGCGCCAGCCCCGCGAACCAGCCGGCGCGCGCCACGCGCGGACCCACCGCCGCTCCCAGCAGCATCAGCAGCACCGGGTACACCGCCGCGGTCAGCATGGCGTGGCCGCTGACGTTGTACAGGTCGAGCGACGGCAAATACCAGCCGCCGTAATCAAAAGCGAGCTTGGCGGCGCCGACCAGCGCGGCGCCGCCGCCGAACGTGGCCAGCCAGACGAGCGCGCGCCGCCAGGCACCGCCTGCGGCGAGCGCCACCGCGATCGCCACGCCAACTGGCAGCAACCACGTACTCTCGCCCAGCAGGATGAATGGCGGCCACGATGTCATCGCGGCATGGCGGCTGCGCAGGACTGCGCAACGTTCGCTGCCTCTGCCAGGTTTGCCACCTTGTCTGCCCTCTCGTCCACCACCGCTGCCACCTCCATCGTCGCGCGGCGCATCACCTCGCGCACGACCCGCGCCGTCTTGTCGATCTCGGCATCGGTCAGCGTCGGATGCACGAGCAGCATCAGGCTGGTTTCGCCCAGTTGCCGCGCCGCCGGCAGGCGCGCTTCCGGACGCCAGCCGGTGCCGTCGAACGCTTTTTCCAGGTAGCACTCGGCGCAGCCGCCTGCATAGCAAGGCACGCCCGCGGCGACGATCTCGGCCATGATGCGGTCGCGGCTCCACCCTTGGGCCAGCCGCTCGGGCCGCACGAAGGCGTAGAACTTGTACCAGGCGTGCTCCGTGTGCGCGGGCGGCAGCGGCACGCGCAGCGCTTCGCATGGCGCCAGTGCGGCGGCCAGCGTCGCGGCATGCTGCGTGCGGCGGCGGGTCCAGGAAGCGAGGCGCTGCAACTGGATGCGGCCGATCACGGCCTGCAACTCCAGCATGCGCCAGTTGGTGCCGAAGCTGTCGTGCACCCAGCGAAAACCAGGGGGATGCTGACGCTCGTACACCGCTTCCCAGCTCTTGCCGTGGTCCTTGTACGACCACATCCGCAGCCACAGCTCGCGGTCATGGGTGGTGACCATGCCGCCTTCGCCGCCGGTGGTCATGATCTTGTCCTGGCAGAACGACCAGCATCCGACGTCGCCGATCGACCCGACCATGCGGCCGCGATAGCGCGCGCCATGCGCCTGCGCGCAGTCCTCGATCACTTTCAGCCGGTGCCTGCGCGCCAGGTCCATGATCGGGTCCATCTCGCACGGCAGGCCGCCCAGGTGCACGCAGATCACCGCGCGCGTGCGCGGCGTCAGCACGCGTTCTATGGTGGCGGCGCTCAGGTTGCCGCTGTCCGGATCGACGTCGGCAAATACCGGCACCGCGCCGGCATTGGCCACGCATGAAATGCTGGCGACAAAAGTGCGCGGCGTCACCACCACCTCATCGCCCGCGCCGATGCCCAGCGCCTTGAGCGCGACGTCCAGCGCGAGCGTGCCGTTGGCCAGCGACACGGCATGCGGCACGCCGCACCAGGCCGCGAACTCCCTCTCGAATTCGCGGCATTGCGAACCGGTCCAGTAGTTCACGCGGTTGGACAACAGCAGCCGATGCACGGCATCGGCCTCTTCGGCGGTGAAGCTCGGCCAGGGCGAGAACGGTGTGTCTAGCATGGGCGGGATCGTGACCTTCGGTGGTTGCAACGCAGGACAGCAGCGCAGGAAAGCAACGAAGCGAAAGCTTTCAGTGCTGGCTGCCGGTGAATACGGTGGCGGAGACCTCGCCGGCAGCGCTGATGCCGTCGCGCTGCAAGACCGTACGCACGGTCAGCCACAGGATACGGATATCGAGCCAGCGCGACTCGTGGTCGACATACCAGACGTCGAGGCGGAACTTGTCTTCCCAACTGAGCGCGTTGCGGCCGTTGACCTGGGCCCAGCCGGTAATGCCGGGCAGCACGTCATGGCGGCGCGCCTGCTCGGGCGAGTACAGCGGCAGGTAGGCCATCGGCAATGGGCGCGGGCCCACCAGGCTCATGTCGCCCTTGAGCACGCACCACAGCTCGGGCAGTTCATCCAGGCTGGTACGGCGCAGCATCCAGCCAAAGGGCGTAATGCGCTCGTGGTCGGACAGCAGCTCGCCGTCGGGGCCGCGCGCATCGGTCATGGTGCGGAACTTCACCAACTCGAAGGGCCGGCCGTGCCGGCCCGCGCGGGTCTGGCGGAAGATCACGGGACTGCCCAGCTTGATGCGGACCATCACGGCGAGGACCAGCAGCGGCACGGCAAGCAGCAGCAGTGCCAGCGACGCGAGGACGATATCAAGGATGCGCTTCATGATGTGATGGCGGTGGCGGCCGCAGGACCGCGCTGCGACGGCGAACAGGCCGCCATGCGGCGCGCTGCGCCTGGCTGGGAAACGCCTTCATCTAATCAAAGTTCAACCGGCAAGTGAAGGCAGCCATGTGGCCTAGGCCACCAGTGTGAAGCGGCTGGAAGTGCGCTCGGCCAGCGTACGGCAGCACACGTTGGCTAATTGCGCGGGCCAGGCAGAAATCAATAATGGCTGGCATGGAAGACTATCTCGGAACGTCGCGCCGACACCGTGCCGCAGCCCTCGCACGGTGCCTGCAGAGGGCGCGACCAGGCGTGCGCCGCGTTCAGCCGCGCGCACCGCTGGCAGGCAAGGGGCGCGCAGCGCTGCACGCGGGAACGGGAGCGATCATGTTGCAGGTATTGCCGATGTCGCACAGGCACGCAGGAGGGCCGCGATCATGAGTCCCCGGCTGTCTTCCCTCGCGCAAGGGCTGGTGTCGCTGTCGCGCCGGCGCAAGGTCGTGCTGATGGTGGTGGCCGACCTGGTGGCGCTGCCGCTGTGCTTCACGCTGGCGCTGTTCCTGCGGGCGGGCAACTTCGACCTGATCGCGCAGTACGGCATCACGCCGGCGGCGGTGATCGCGATCTGCACCATTCCGGTGTTCTCGTACAGCGGGCTGTACCGCACCGTGGTGCGCTACTTCGACCTGAAGGTGCTGTGGGTCACCGGCATCAGCCTGGCCTGCCTGATCGGGCTGACCTATGCGCTGTCGTTCCTCGTCAAGCTGGACCTGCTGCCGCGCACCGGCGTGCTGATCTACTGGTTTATCGCGTTCGCCTATGTGGTGGTGTCGCGCTTCGTCGCGCGCGCGCTGCTCAACCTGACGCAGCAGCGGCGCTTGCCGGCAGACAGCCGACCGGCGCTGCGCGTGGCGATCTTCGGTGCCGGCGAGGCGGGCTTCCAGCTTGCCATCGCCATGCGCGCCAGCCTCAACCACAAGGCGGTGTGCTTCTTCGACGACGACCTCACGCTCGACAAGAAGATCTTTGCCGACCTGCCGGTCTACCACAGCGACCAGATGCGCGAGCAGATCTACCAGCACGGCATCAACGAGGTGGTGCTGGCGATGCCGGCGCTGTCGGTCGAGCGCAGGCGCCTGATCGTCGACAAGCTGCACCGCTATGCGGTCAGCGTGCGCACGCTGCCGACACTGCTGGAGCTGGTGGACCGCAAGATCACCATGCAGTCGATCCGCGACATCAAGATCGAAGACCTGCTCGGGCGCGATATCGTGCCGCCGCGCGAGGAGCTGTTTGCCAAATGCACGCACCGCAAGGTAGTGCTGGTGACCGGCGCGGGAGGCTCGATCGGCAGCGAGCTGTGCCGGCAGATCGCCACCTGTGACCCGGCACGGTTGATCCTGTTCGACCATTCCGAGTTCGCGCTGTACGTGGTCGAGCAGGAGCTGCGCCGCGGCTTCCCGGACCTGGACCTGCAGGCGCGCATCGGCTCGGTGTGCGATGCCGAGGCGGTGGCCGCAGCCATGCGCGGGCAGCGGGTCGACACCGTCTATCATGCGGCCGCCTACAAGCACGTGCCGCTGGTGGAAGGCAATATGTCCGAGGGCATCCGCAACAACGTGCTGGGCACCGTCAATATCGCCAACATGGCGGACCGCTTCGGCGTGCGCACCTGCGTGCTGATCTCCACCGACAAGGCGGTGCGGCCCACCAATGTGATGGGCGCCAGCAAGCGCATCGCCGAGCTGGTGTTCCAGGCCGCCGCGGCGCGGCCCGGCACGCGCACCACCTTTGCCATGGTGCGCTTCGGCAACGTGCTGGGCTCGTCCGGATCGGTGGTGCCGCTGTTCCGCCGGCAGATCCGCGCGGGCGGCCCCATCACCATCACGCATCCGGACGTGATCCGCTTCTTCATGCTGATCCCCGAGGCGGCGCAGCTGGTGATCCAGGCTGGCGCGATGGCGCGCGGCGGCGAGGTGTTCGTGCTCGACATGGGCAAGCCGGTGCGCATCGTGGACCTGGCGCGCACCATGATCGAGATGTCGGGGCTGGTGGAGCGCACGCGCAAGAACCCGGCCGGCGATATCGAGATCAAGGTGGTGGGCCTGCGCCCCGGCGAGAAGCTGTATGAAGAGCTGCTGATTGGCGGCGACGTCACGCCCAGCGAGCACGAACGCATCATGTGCTCGCACGAGCCGTTTCTGGAGCAGGGCGATCTGGAGCAGCGCCTGGCGCGCCTGTTCGCCGCGTGCGAGACGCGCGACGAGGTGCGGATCCAGACGCTGGTGCAGGCGATCGTGCCCGAGTACGCACCGTACAGCTCGCTCGACAACCGCCCGGCGCAAGCCCCACGCCAGCCGCTGCAGGCTGCCATCCGCAAGATCGCGGGCGTGCCGCTGTTTCCGCCTGAAGACGATACGCCACTGGAGCCGGTCAGCGCCTCGGCGCGCGGCAACCCGTCATGAATCCGCGCGGCCTGCTGCATGGCCGTGCGCCGTGCGCTTCAAACGCGCGTGCGAGAGCGAACAGAGCACGACGCCGTGCCGGCCTACCATGACCCGGCGCACACAGAGGCGGGACGGCGCATGCCGGTCCGGCCTTTGCGTGGTGCCCGGCAGCCGTCCCGTGCGTTTCCCTACCCCGAAGCTGACACCATGACCAACATCGACAAGCTGCACCGGGTTTTTGCCGACGTACTGTGCATCGAGCAGGAGCGGGTCACCGACGACCTGACCTACAACACCATCCCGGAATGGGATTCGGTGGCGCACATGGCACTGGTTGCCGAGATCGAGAACCTGTTCGAGATCATGATGGACACCGACGACATCGTCGACATGAGCTCCGTGGCCAAGGCCAGGGAGATTCTTGCCAAGTACCGCGTCGTCATCTGAGGACCGTCATGCTGCTCCAGGACAAGATCGCACTCATCACCGGCGCCACGCGCGGCATAGGCCAGGCGACTGCGCAACTGTTCGCCGCCGAAGGTGCTCATGTGTTCCTGAGCGGCCGCTCGGAAGAGCGCGTGGCGCAACGCTGTGCGGAGCTGACCAATGCCATGCCCGGCGCGCGGGTGACGCCGCTGGTGCTGGACGTATGCAGCCCGGACAGCGTGCGCGAGGCGTTCCAGTCCGTGTACCGGCAGGCAAAGCGCCTGGACGTGCTGGTAGCCAACGCCGGCGTGCTGGAGGATGCGCTGATCGGCATGGTGACCGAGCGCCAGATGCGCTATGTGTTCGACACCAACACCTTCGGCGTGCTGCATTGCGCGCAGTACGCCAGCCGGCTGATGGCGCGAGGCCAGGGCGGCAGCATCATCAGCCTGGCTTCGATCATGGGGACCAACGGCAACGCCGGCGAGGCGGTCTACGCCGCCAGCAAGGCGGCGGTGATCGGCATCACCAAGTCGCTGGCCAAGGAGCTGGCGCCGCAGGGCATCCGCGTCAATGCGATCGCGCCTGGCGTGATCGACACCGACATGGCGCGCTCGGTCGGGCCCGAGCACTTCGCGCGCAGCGTGGCCGCGGTCAAGATGGGCCGGGTGGGACAGCCAATCGATGTGGCAAAGGTCGCGGCGTTTCTGGCGTCGGACCTGTCTTGCTACGTCACCGGCCAGACCATCGGCGTGGATGGGGGGATGCTGGTTTGACCTTCGCTCATCGCCTGCAGGCATTCGGCAGCCAGACCGCGCTGGTGCTGCAAGACGGCACCCGGGTCAGCTATGCGGCGCTCGCGCGCGAGGCCGACGCGGCGTACACCGCCGATGGCGCGCCCGCGCGGCGGCGCACGCTGGTGGCGATCGAATGCAGCAACGGCTTGCCGGCGCTGGCCGCATACCTGGGCGCGCTGCGCGCGGATATCCCGGCACTGCTGGTCGATGCGGAACTCGATGCCGGCCTGCGCGAGGGGCTCTACGCGCACTACGGTGTCGCGCATATCCATGGCGCCGACGGCTGGCGCGCGCGTGCCATCGCATCACCGCCGGTGCATCCGGACCTGGCGCTGCTGCTGTCGACCTCGGGCAGTACCGGTGCGCCCAAGCTGGTGCGGCTGAGCCTGCAGAACCTGCAGGCCAATGCCAGCGCCATTGCCGGCTTTCTGGCGCTGGATGACAGCGAGCGCGCCATCACCTCGCTGCCGATGCACTATTCGTACGGACTGTCGGTGATCAACAGCCACCTGCTGGTCGGCGCCACGCTGGTGATGACGGCCGAGCCCTTTACCGCGCGCGCATTCTGGGACCGCCTGCGCGAGCAGTCGGCCACCAGCCTGGCCGGCGTGCCGGCGCAATACGCGATCCTGCGCCAGCTTCGCTTCGAGCGCATGGCGCTGCCGTCGCTGCGCACCATGACGCAGGCCGGCGGGCGCCTGCCGGACGCGCTGCAGCGCTGGTTCGGCGAACTCGCGGCAGCGCGCGGCCAGAGGTTTTTCGTGATGTACGGGCAGACCGAGGCCACCGCACGCATCGCTTACGTGCCGCCGCACCGCCTGCTGAAGAAGATCGGCGCGATCGGCATCGCCATCCCCGGCGGCAGGCTGGAGCTGCGCCGCGAGGACGGCACCGTGATTTCCACCGCGGGGGAGAGCGGCGAGCTCTGCTATACCGGGCCCAACGTGATGCTTGGCTACGCCAGCGAAGCGGCCGACCTGTGCGCGCCGGACCTGCAGCAGGGCTACCTGCGCACCGGCGACTTGGCGCAGCGCGACAGCGACGGCTACTTCCACGTGACCGGCCGCCTCAAGCGCTTTATCAAGGTGTTCGGCAACCGCATCGGCATGGACGAGGTGGAAACGCAGCTGCGCGGCGAACGCCACGACGTGGCCGTGACCGGCCGCGACGACCTGCTGGTGGTGGCCGTGCGCGGCGCCAGTGCCGCGGCGCTGGATGAGCTCGCCAGCACCATCAGCAAGCGCTACCGGCTGCACCGCTCGGCCATCCGCGTGGTGGGCGTGCAGGCCTTCCCGATGTCGGGTGCGGGCAAGGTGCGCTATGCCGACCTGCTGACCGAGCTGGTCCCCGCGGCGGCAGCGAACTGAGACGGCCACCCACCGAGCCACCACCGCAGCCAGGCACACAGGAGACCTCACCGCATGGCAACCGAGCGCCCCTACTTCGCCTGGCCCGTCTACGACTTGCCGCACGCCGAGAAGTCGGCGCGGCTCGCCACGCTGCTGAGCGCGCTGACCTGGCACCATGCGGATCGCTGCCTGCCGTACCGGCGCGTGCTGGAAGGGCGCGGCTATCAGGCGGGCGAGACCTTCGCGCTGGAAGAACTGCCGTTCCTGCCGGTGCGCCTGTTCAAGGAATACGAGTTGCGCTCGGTCGCCGAAGCCGAGGTGTTCAAGGTGCTGACCTCATCGGGCACCACCTCGCAGCGCGTCTCGCGCATCGTGCTGGACCGCGACACCGCCACCGCGCAGACGCGTGCGCTGGTGCTGATCGTGCAGCAGTTCCTCGGCAAGGCGCGGCTGCCGATGCTGGTGCTGGACCATCCCGGCGTGATCCGCGACCGCGCCTCGTTCTCGGCGCGCGGGGCCGGCATCCTGGGATTTTCCAGCTTCGGCCGCGACCATACCTATGCATTGCGCGATGCCGGCATGGCGCCGGATTTCGCGCTGATCGCCGACTTCCTCGCGCGCCATCGCGGCGAGCGCATTTTCCTGTTCGGCTTTACCTTCATGATCTGGCGCCACTTCCTTGCCGAGCTGGAGCGGCAGCGCGTGGAGCTGGACTTCGACGACGCGGTGCTGATCCACGGCGGCGGCTGGAAGAAGCTGCAGGACGAGGCGGTGGACGGTGCCACCTTCCGCCGCCGGCTGCGCGAACGCTGCAATATCTGCGCGGTGCACGACTTCTACGGCATGGTCGAGCAGGTCGGCTCGATCTTCATGGAATGCGAGCATGGCCGGCTGCACACGCCCGCCTTTGCCGACGTGCTGATCCGCGATCCCCATGACTGGTCGGTGCTGCCGCCAGGACGCGCCGGCGTGATCCAGGTGCTGTCGCTGCTGCCGGGCAGCTATCCCGGCAACAGCCTGCTGACCGAGGACACCGGCACCTGCCTGGGCATCGACGACTGCCGGTGCGGGCGGCTGGGGCGCACCTTCCGCGTCCACGGCCGCATTGCGCGCGCCGAGCTGCGCGGCTGCAGCGATACCTATGCGGCTGGCCTGTCGCTCGCTCCCGCCGGAGCGCGTGCATGACAACGCTTGCCTTCCTCAATCCCGACGTGCCCGGCATCCCGACAGCGGTCGCGCCTGAGGCGCTGGCCGGCGTGCCGATGCTGCCGCCTTACAGCGATGCGGCAGTGGACTTTGCCGCGGCGCTGTCCGAAGCACTGCTGCATGCGCCACCGGCGCGCGCGTATCCGGAGCTGACCGCGCTGGCGTTCTGGCTGCGCCGCGCCAACCTGACGCGGCTGTGCGACGAGGTGCGCCGGCAGTGGCAGGCGCGCCCCGATGCGCCGGTGCTGCTGCCGCGCGGCACCGTGCTGCATTTCGCGCCCGCCAATGTCGACACCATCTTCGTCTATTCGTGGATGCTGGCGCTGCTGAGCGGCAACCGCAATATCGTGCGCGTCTCCACGCGCGAATCGCCCCAGGCGGCGATTTTGGTCGATACGGTGCGGCGCCTGCTGGCCGGGCCCGCGCACCAGGCGATCGCGCAGCGTACGCTGCTGGTGCGCTATACGGCGGACGAGGCCGTCACCGCGCGGCTGTCGGCGGTATGCGATGTGCGCGTGATCTGGGGCGGCGACGACACCGTGGCGGCGATCCGCCGCATCGCGCTGCCGCCGACGGCTACCGAGATCTGCTTCCCGAACAAGTACTCACTGGCGCTGGTATCGGCCGCGGGCTGGCTGGCCGCGCCGCCGGCGCGCCAGACGGCATGGGCGCATGCCTTCCACAACGACGCCTACTGGTTTGGCCAGATGGCATGCTCGTCGCCACGGCTGGTGTTGTGGATCGGCGAGCGCGGGCTGGCACGTGAAGCGAGCCGCGGCTTCTGGCAGCGGCTTGGCCATATCGTCGCGGCCCGGCCGCCGGCGCTGGGCGATGCCGACTACGTCAACAAGCTGGTGGCGGCCGACGCGCTCGCAATCGAGACCCGTGCCGAAGTGCGCACCGAGGGCAACAACGACCTGGTGTGCGTCTGGCTGGACGAGCCGGCGCTGCATGCCGCGCGCCATTGCGGCGCGGGGCTGTTCTTCGAATCGTCGATGCCAGCGCTGGCCGGCCTGCCCGCATTGCTGGACCGCAGTGTGCAGACCGTGACGTACGCCGGTTTCGAGGCCGCTGAGCTGCGCCGCTTTGTCGCGACCAGCCTGGCGGGCGGCATCGACCGCATCGTGCCGTTCGGCAAGGCGCTGGCGTTCGCGCCGGTGTGGGACGGCCTGGACCTGACGCGCGTCTTCCTGCGCGAGGTCACCGTGTTCTGAAACCCGCCAGGAAGCGCGCCCCGCCAGCCGTCCAGTCCTGCCTTCCACCGCCGACCGACCATGCCGCTGCTGCATCCCGAACCCATTTCTTCCGTCGTCATCGCCGGCGCCGGCGGCTTCGCGCTGGAGATCTTCGACTACCTGTACGAGGAATCGCTGGCCGGCGCCCCGGCCGTGTCCGGCTTTATCGACGATGCCCCCGACCGGGTGCCGGATGGCGTGCCGCTGCCATACCTGTCCACGGTGGCGGACTTCCGGCCCGCCTTGGGGCAGGTGGTAGTGGTGGCCATCGGCATGGTGCGCGGACGGCGCGCGGTGGTGACGCGCCTGGCGGCAGCCGGCGTAGCGCTGCCCGCGTATGTGCACGGCACCGCCATCGTGTCGCGCCAGGCGCGGCTGGGCCGCGGCGTGCTGGTATGCCCGTTTGCCATCGTCAACCGCAATGCGGTGATGGAGGACGGCGCGCTCGCCGGCGTGCATTGCAGCGTCGCCCACGGCGCGCACGTGGGCGCGTACTCGATTCTTTCTCCGTTCGCGGCGGTCAACGGCGATGCCTCGGTCGGCGAAGGCTGCTTTCTCGGCACGCGCGCCACCATCTATCCGCGCATCCATATCGGCCGCGACTGCGTGGTCGATTCGCATTGCGGCGTGCGCGCCAACGCACCGGACCGCCAGATGATCTCGTCGCGCGGCACCTACCAGGTGAGCCCGCTGCGGCTGCCGGCATGACCGTATGCCCTGGTGCTGCGTGGGCTAGCGTACGCACGCCGCCGCGCGTGCCGCCGCAGCGCGTGGCGGATGCCGTAGGCTGAGGGCATCGCAATCGGGCCGCTATCGGGCAACTATCGGGCCGCGCCGCTGCTTCGAACCTGTTCCATCTCGACATGCACTAGCCAACCATGCAAACCAGAGTGCTGGCCCTGCCCAAGTACGGAAGACTGGGCGCTTCGTCCCGGCTGCGCAGCCTGCAGTTCCTGCCCTGGCTGGCGCAGGCGCAAATGGATGTCACGGTGCAGCCGCTGCTGAGCGACGCCGTGCTGGCGCAGCGCTACCGGCAGTCGCGCTACGGTGCGACGGCACTGGCATGTGCCTACGCCGGCCGCCTGCGCGCGCTGTGGCAGCGCGATGCCTTCGACCTGCTGTGGATCGAGAAGGAAGCGCTGCCGTGGCTGCCGGCGTGGATGGAAGCGGCATGCCTGCGCGGCGTGCCCTACGTGCTTGACTACGACGATGCCCAGTTCCACAACTACGACCTGCACCGGCTGGCGCTGGTGCGGCGGCTGCTGGGACGGCGCCTGGACCGGCTGATGGCGGGCGCGCGCCTGGTGGTGGCCGGCAACGACTACCTGGCGCAGCGCGCGCGCGATGCCGGCGGCGGCTGGGTCGAAGTGGTGCCCACCGTGATCGACCTGGAGCGCTACCGGCTGGCGCGCCCGGTGAGCGGCAGCACCGGCGCACCGCCGCGCATTGTCTGGATCGGCTCACCGTCTACGGTGCGCTACCTGCAGTTGCTGGGCCCCGCGCTGACCGAGCTGGCGCGCACGCATGCCTTCACGCTGCGCGTGATCGGCGGCGAATTCGATGCCGTGCGGATGCCGGGCGTGACGGTGGAGTGCGTGCCCTGGTCCGAGGACACCGAGGTAGCCGGCATCGGCGCCTGCGACGTGGGCATCATGCCGCTGCTGGATTCGCCGTGGGAGCGCGGCAAATGCGGCTACAAGCTGATCCAGTACATGGCGTGCGGGCTGCCGGTGGTGGCTTCGCCGGTGGGCGTCAATGCGCAGATCGTCAGGAACGGCCACAACGGCCTGCTGGCCGACAGCACCGAGACCTGGCAGCAAAGCCTGGCCCGGCTGCTGGCCGATGCGCCGTTGCGCGCCGGCATGGGCCGCGCGGGGCGCGCGATGGTCGAGCAGACCTACTGCGTGCAGCAGGCCGGACCGCGGCTGGGCCGGCTGCTGCGCGAAGCGGCGGGCGTGGCGCCGCAGGCCGGCGTGATGCAGGCCATGGGCTGATGCGCCATGCGCGCCTCGCATATTTGGTGGAACCTGCTCGGCCTGGGCCTGCCGCTGCTGATCGCGGCGCTGACCGTGCCGCACCTGCTGCATGCGCTGGGCACCGAGCGCTTCGGCCTGCTGACGCTGGCGTGGGGGCTGATCGGTTACGCCACCGCGCTGGACTTCGGCGTGGGGCGCGCGGCCACGCACCGCATCGCCGCGCTGCGTGCCGGGCCCATCGATGAGCAGCGGCGCATTGGCGGCGTGCTGGGCAGCGCGATCCGCATCACGCTGGTGACCGGCGGCGCCGGTGCGCTGCTGGTGCTGGTGGCGCTGGCGTGCGGTGCCGACGGGCTGCTGCGCGCCGACGGCGTGCCGGCCGCCGAGATCGCCCTGTCGATCGCGCTGCTGGCGCTGGCGCTGCCGCTGCAGGCGATGTCGGCGGCGTATCGCGGCGTCAACGAGGCTTTCCTGAACTTCCGCGGCATCAGCGTGCTGCGCATCCTGCTGGGCGCGGCCAACTTCGGCGTGCCGTACCTGATCGCGGTGTTCACGCCGCAGCTCCACTGGCTGGTGCTGAGCCTGGTGCTGTCGCGCGCGCTGGCGGCATGGGCCTACCGCGCGCTGGCGCATGGCTGCCTGCATGCGGCGCGCACGGGTGCCGCCACGGCGTGGTCGCGCGACGAGGCGCGCCGGCTGGTGCGCTTCGGCGGCTGGTTCACGCTCAGCAGCGTGCTCAATCCGGTGGTGGCGTCGGCCGACCGCTTCTTTATCGCGGCGATGATCTCGGCCGCGGCCACCGCGGTCTATGTGATCCCGTACGAGATGGCGGCGCAGAGCCTGGTGCTGGTGGGTGCCGTGACCACCGTCACGTTCCCCTACCTGAGCCAGCGGCGCGTCAGCGATCCGGCCGGGGCGATGCGCACTTTCTATCGCGCGCTGCTGCTGTCGCTGGCCGGCATGGCCTTGGTCAGCGCCGGCTTCTGGCTGCTGGGCGGCATGGTGTTGTCGTTGTGGCTGGGCGGCGCGATCCCGCCGCAGAGCCACGAGGTGATCTGCGTGCTGAGCCTGGGGCTGCTGCCGTACACGGTCGGCACGATGTATGTGTCGCTGCTGCATGCGGGCGGCGATACCGAGATCACCGCCAGGCTGAATATCGTCGAGTTCCCGCTGTTCCTGCTGCTCGCCTGGGTGCTGATCCGTCAGTACGGCATCGTCGGTGCGGCCTATGCGTGGGTGCTGCGCGTCAGCGCCGATGCGTTGCTGCTGGCGCTGATTTCAGAGACGCAGCGGCGCGGCCTGGCGCTTGGGCTGCGGCTGCGGCGCCAGGGGTGATCAGCGCCGCACGGAGACGCCGGGCTCGGTCGGTGCGGGCTCCGCTGCGAGTTCCTTGACAGGAGCCGGCTTGTCCGCGACACGCGGGCCCAGCAATCCGCGATAAAACGCCAGCAACCGTTCCCAATGCTCGCGGCGCTCGAAGCGCTCGCAGATGCGCTGGCGCGCGCGCCGGCCCAGCGCCTCGCGCTCGGCGGGCGTGGCCTGCTCGGCCTGCAGCATCGCCTGCGCCAGCGCGGCGGCGTCGCGCACCGGCACCAGCCAGCCGTTGATGCCAGGCTCGATGATCTCGTTGCTGCCGTTGATATCGGTGGCCACCACCGGCAGCGCCATCGCGCCGGCCTGCAGCACCACGTTGGGAAAGCCTTCGCGGTAGCTGGGCAGCACCAGCACGTCGGAGGCGCGCAGCGCCGGGCGGACGTCGTCGACGAAGCCGGTCTCGTGCACCCGCGGATGCGCACGCAGTGCGGCCAGCGTTGCGCCGTCCGCCGGCGCGGTCAGGTCCAGGTCGCCGACCAGCAGCAGGTGGCAGTGCTGCGGCATCTGCGCAAAGGCCGCGAGCAGCTCCGGCAGGCCCTTGTCGCGGTTAAGCCGCCCGATATAGCAGAACACAAAGGCCTCGGCGCCGATGCCAAGGCGCGCGCGCAGCTGCGCCGCGGCTTCATGCTGCCCTGCGGCGTCCGGCGAGAAGTGGTCAAGATCGATGCCGGCGATATTGCCGTTGCCGATCACCTGCAGCGGCTTGCCGGTGATGCGCCACGACACCAGGTCATTGCGCACGCCGTTGCCTTCGGGCACCACATGGGTGGCGCACGCGCAGATCAGCCGGTCGACCCAGATCAGCAGCTGCCGGCGCAAGCCGCGCGAAGACGGAAAGATCAGCCCGGTGAAGGTATGGGTACGCACCGGCACGCGGCAGACCCAGGCGGCCAGCATCGTCACCAGGCCCGCCTTGGGGGTATAGGAATGCACCAGCGTCGGCCGCGCGCGGCGCAGCACGCGGATCATGGCGAGCACCGAGAGCACGTCGCGCAGCACGCTGATGCCGCGCTCCATGCGCACCGTGTGCACATGCACGCCTTCGTTCTGGGCGATCACGCGGCAGGCCTCGCCGGGGCTGCTGACGACTTCCACATCGAAATGCTGGCGCAGGAAGCGCGGTTGATCACGAAGGATTACCGATATGGTCTCCGGCACCGTGCTCACGATCACGATCTTTGGCACAGGGACTCCGCTCAGCGTGCCGGCCGCACGCCGGTTGCGTCTTGGCCCGACGATGGCTCCGCAGGCGTTGGAGACGCGGGCCGCATCGGCCACGGATTGGAATAGACCGCCGCGCGCTGGCGCATGCCGCGCATGCCGGCAATCAGCATGAAGACCAGCATCGGCAGGAACATCCATTTCTGCCGCACCGAGATCCCCATGTTGGCGGTCATCAGCGCCGACGACAGCCACGCCATCGCGCAATACGACCACAGGAAGGCCCGATTGCCCAGGCGCGCCTGGCCGCGTCCGCGCAGCATGCCCCAGCCGCCCAGCGCGAACAGCAACAGCAGCACGACGTTGTCCACCGAGGCCGCCAGGCCGAACGCGCTGCTGGCCTCGAACGGCAGCGGCCGGAACACGTACGAGAAGAGCTGCATCGGCAGCGACATGTCGTGGATGCTGATGGCGCCGCCGCCTTCCTGGTTATAGCCCTGGCGGGTCTCGACGTACGCGGTCACGTCGTCGGCGCTGTTGATCTCGCTCAGCCCGCCGTATTCCAGTGCGAACGGCACGATCGCGACCGCCGCCGCCAGCACGATGCCGGCCAGCGCCGCGCGCCGCGCCAGCGACACGCGCGCCGATGCCAGCATCGCCACCGACAGCGCCAGCACCATCATCGCCGCCATGTGCGGGCGCACCGTGAACATCGCGGCCACCGCCAGCGCCATCAGCCAGAAGCGGCGCGCCAGGGCCATATTGGCCCACAGCGCCAGGGCGGTGGCCATGAAGGCGATGGCATCCTTGCCGATGCCGGCACTCCAGAAGCTCACCGAAGGCAGCAGGATGATCAGCGTGCAGAACCGCTGTACCCAGATGCCCTTGCCCGCGCCGGCGATGCGCAGCGCGCTGTCGAAGGCGAGCAGGCCGATGCTGCCGAAGATATTGAAGACGAAAAACGCGCCCAGGAAGGAAAAGCCGGCGTAGTAGGTGAGCAGGCGCGTGAGCCAGCTCACCGCCTGCGTGCCGAATGCAAACTCCAGTTCCGGCGCCACCGAGTCGTGGAAGTAGACGATGGCGTCGCCGCCCAGGTCGACCACCACATGCGCGTACAGCACGCTGAACACCGTGTGCCAGGCATAGAGCAGTAGCGTGCGCAGTCGCGACACGCCTAAGCCCTGACCGGCGGCCAGCACCACGCACAGCCCCGCCAGCAGCGCCAGCGTGGCGGAGATCACGTGCCAGGCGGAAGTCACGAATTCCATGATGTGGGCTGCCTCCAGTCGCGCACCGGACAATGCGCCGCTGTGGTGAATTCTACGGAGCACGGCCGCTGCCGCGCGTGCGCGACTGTTGGCATGCGCACACAGCGCAGCCTGCGCCGCGGCTTAGTATCGGTGGGCACATCGATAGCACATCGATGGCAAGCGCGGCTCGCGCATGGCGGCATCGGCAAGCCATCGCGGCACTCCGCCAAAAGTCCCTCATCCATCCGCTTGAGAGCGGACACCGCGCACCGCGTCGCCCCTGCAAGCGCTTGGCGCAGCGGGTCTAAACCCCGCCGAAATGCGCCAGACGCAATGTGCGAGAGCGCACCGAAGCACACCGCCCGGGTTCCTACGATAAGTCCGAAAGGCATGGACACTGCGCGCCATGTCGGCGTTGTCACTGAGGAGACAGCCATGACACCAGACCGGACAGGGGCAGGGACCGGAGCAACATGCGGTCCCGACGCAGCAGCACAGCAGAGAACCCATGGTGGCCGCGCGGCACGAACGCTCGCGGTGCTTGCCGCCACGCTCCTGCTGGCCGCCTGCGCCGCATCGCCCGGCATGTATTTCGAACCGAGCGGCAAGGTCAGCGCGGTAGGCGACGACGCCGTCGCCACCACCACGCCGATCACGCTGGACCTGGTGCGCAGCCTGAAGGCCAAGCCGCGCGTGGATAACCAGGGCGTGGAAGAACTCTACGCCAAGCCCCAGCCCTATCGCATCGGCCCGGGCGACATCATCTCGGTGGTGGTATGGGACCACCCCGAACTGGTATTCCCGACGCAGACCTACAGCGTGGGCGCGACGTTCGAGGTCCCGCAGTCCACCGGCGGTTCCAACGTGCCCGGTTACGTGGTGAGCGCCTCGGGCGACATTCAATTTCCGTACGCCGGTGTGATGAAGGTGGCGGGCAGCACCGCCAACGAAGTGCGCGACCGGATGGCCAAGGTGCTGTCGCGCGTGGTGCGCGATCCGCAGATGACGGTGCGCGTGCTGGGCTTTCGCAGCCAGCGCGTCTATGTGGACGGCGAAGTGAAGACGCCCGGCATGCAGGCCATCGACGATGCGCCGATGACGCTGGTCGAGGCGCTCAACCGCGCCGGCGGCGTGCTCAATACCACCGGCGACAACAGCCGCGTGCGCGTGACGCGCGGCGAGCGTTCCTGGTACGTGAACATGCCGGCGCTGCTGGCCAAGGGCATCGACCCGTCCCGCATCATGCTGCGCTCGGGCGACATCGTGCGCGTGGAGCAGCGCGAGGACAACAAGATCTTCGTCACCGGCGAGGTGGTCAGGCCGACATCGCTGCTGATGCGCAACGGCCGCATGACGCTGAACGAGGCGCTGGGCGATGCCGGCGGCGTGAACCCGAACTCGGCCAACGCCGAGCAGATCTTCGTGATCCGCAAGCAGCCCAACGGCGAGCCCAAGGTGTTCCACCTGGACGGCAATTCGCCGGTGGCGCTGGCGATCGCCGAAGGCTTCGAGCTCGAGCCCAAGGACGTGGTCTATGTCGATGCGCGCAACATCGTGCGCTGGAGCCGCGTGATGAGCCTGCTGTTGCCGATCACGCAGCCCGCCATCAGCGCCGGCACGGGTTTCAGGTAAATCGAGCGAAATATGGTCAAGACAATCCTGGTCGTCTGTGTGGGCAACGTCTGCCGCAGCCCGATGGCCGCCCACCTGCTGCAACAGGCGTTGCCGTGGTGCACGGTCACGTCGGCCGGGCTCGCGCCGCCGGTGGGCGCGCCCGCCGACCCGCGCGCGGCACGGCTGCTGGCAGGCGCCGGCATCAGCCTGCGCGAGCATCGGGCGCGCGCCATCACCGCCATCATGGTCAACGCGGCGGACCTGGTGCTGGTGATGGACAACGAGCAGCGCGACGAAGTCGAGTTCCTGTTCCCGCAGGCGCGCGGCAAGACGTTCCGCCTGTGCGAGTTCCTGAAGGCAGATGTACCCGACCCGTACGGCTGCTCGATGAGCATGTTCACGATTGTGCTGGAGCTGATCAGGCAGGGCATCGCGTCATGGTCGGCGCAGCTCGAGGCCACGTCGCCGGTCAATACCCATGGAGAGGCATCATGAGAACCGTTGGAAACCGGGAAGACATCGCTCTTGGCCCGGAAGAGCGCGGCAAGCCGATCGACCTGACGGCATACCTGGACGTGCTGATGCGCTACCGATGGACGTTCCTGGCCACCGTTGCGCTGGTGGTGGGCGTGGGCCTGGTCTATGCGCTCCTGGCCCGTCCCATCTACCGCAGCGACGTGGTGGTGCAGGTGGAGGAATCCAACAACACCGCCAGCGCCAGCAAGCTGACCGCCAATATCTCGCCGGTGTTCGACCTCAAGCCCGCGGCCAGCGCCGAAGTGGAACTGCTGCGTTCGCGCATGGTGGTAGGCAAGGCGGTCGACAGCCTGCGGCTCGATATCGAGGCCGCGCCGCGCTACTTCCCGCTGGTGGGCGCCGCGCTGGCGGGCTTCAATGCGGAGCTGTCCAACCCGGGCCTGTTCGGCCTTGGCGGCTTTGCGTGGGGGCATGAGTCGATCACGGTGTCGCGGCTGCAGGTGCCGGTTTCGATGGAGAACCGCAAGCTGTTCGTGACGGCGCTCGGCAACGGCAACTACCGGCTGCAGTTCGCCAGCGACAAGGCCAGCGCCAACGGCAAGGTCGGCACGCCGCTGACCGTGGCCACGGCATCGGGCCAGGTCACGCTGCTGGTGGACCGCCTCGACGGCAAGGCGGGGGCGCGCTTCGTGGTGCGCCAGTTGCCGCGCAGCGCCGCCATTGCCAAGCTGCAAGACCGTCTGGTGATCAGCGAACGCGGCAAGCAGAGCGGCGTGATCGGCGTGGCGCTCGAAGGCGATTCGCCGCAGATGACCGCCGCCATCCTCAACGAGATCGGCCACGCCTACGTCGACCAGAATGTGCGGCGCAAGGCCGCCGAAGCGGAGAAGTCGCTGGCCTTCCTGGAGCAGCAGCTGCCGCAACTGCGCCAGCAGGTGGAAACCGCCGAATCGCGCTACAACGCCATGCGCAACCAGCGCGGCACCATCGACCTGAGCGAAGAGTCGCGGCTGATCCTGGCGCAGTCGGTGCAGATCCAGACCCGGCTGCAGGAACTGAAGCAACGCCGCCAGGAACTGGCCGCGCGCTTCACGCCCAACCACCCGGCGATCGAACTGATCGACAACCAGATCGGCAGCCTGACCGGCCAGCTCAACGGCGTCTCCGGCCGCATCCAGAAGCTGCCGGATGTTGAGCAGAACGTGCTGCGCCTGATGCGCGATGTAAAGGTCAGCACCGAGATGCTGCAGGGCCTGCTCAATGACGTGCAGCAGCTGAAGCTGATGAAGGCCAGCAAGGTTGGCAACGCGCGCCTGGTCGACATGGCCGAAGTGCCGGTGCGCCCGGTGCGGCCCAACCGCGAGATGATCGGCGCGATCGCGGCGGTGCTGGGGCTGATCGCCGGCGTGCTGCTGGTGATCCTGCGCCATGCGTTCGACGGCGGCGTGGCCGACGCCGACGAGATCGAGGAGAAGACCGGCATGACGGTCTATTCCACGATCCCGTTCAGCGTGCAGCAGGAACGGCTCGAGCCGGAAGGCCAGACCCCGGTGGGGCTGCTGGCGCGCGAGTTTCCGGACGACCCGGCCACAGAGACCCTGCGCAGCTTCCGCACCGCGGTGCAGTTCGCGCTGGCCGGCAACAGCAACCGCGTGGTGGTGTTCACCGGCCCGGCGCCAGGCGTGGGCAAGTCCTTCATCTGCGCCAACTTCGCCGCGATCGCCGCCAGCGGACGGCGCGTGGTACTAGTCGACGCCGACCTGCGTCGCGGCGAGCTGCACCATCGCTTCAACGACAAGCGCAGCCCTGGGCTGACAGAGCTGCTGATGGGGGCACCGCTCGATCGCGTGCTGCGCCGGCAAGTGGCACCGGGGCTCGATTTCATCCCGACCGGCACGGAACCGCCACATGCCGCCGACATGCTGTCGAGCCCGGGAATGGATGCGCTGCTGGACGAACTGCGCTCGCGTTATGACCTGGTGCTGGTGGATACGCCGCCGGTGCTGGCGGCTTCGGATGCCGGCATCCTGGCGGGCAAGGCCGGGGCGGTCTTCATGGTGGCACGCGCTGACAACACCACCGTCGATGAACTGCTTGCCTCACGGCGCGAGATCCAGAAGGCCGGGATCGATGTGAAGGGGGTGCTGTTCAACGGGTTGAAGGTGGAAGGGCGGTGGTATCGGTCTCACTACTACTTTGGGAAGTATCGGTATATGAGCAAGTACGGGGCGCAGGTTAAGCGGGCTTGATTTGCCGTTCTGGTGTTGTGGTTGGATTCGCCGCCCTTGATGGGCGGCGAATTGCTTTTGGGGGGATTGTTGGTTGGCTGTTTCATTTTCACTAATAAATTATTGAAACCTAACAATATTTGACAATCCGTCGAGCAACGATTGCTTCCACGTAAAATCAACGCATTGCAGCATTCCCGCGCCAACAACTGCAAGCTTTTGTAAATTCTCATCAATTTTCAGAAATTTCTTATTCTTTAGTCTGAGGCACTTTTGATATTGTCTCGTCCCGAGATGAGCGTGGGCGACGACGGCGGATATTCCCCTTCTTCTTCCCTGCGCATTACCAATGAATCGGGAGTGGGTCGTGACGAATCAAGTCACGCTGCCATTCCCTGGGAATTGGTCCAACCTTTGCCGAAGGCACCCTAGCCATGACATATATGCATTACGCAGTTGTCAAGGAAACGTGCAGAATTCGTGGGCAAGGTCGCGTTCTTGTAGCCGCCGAGAAGGTTACCGGTGCCCTGTTCGTTCTCTGCGAGGATTGCGAGTGTGAGTGGCAATCACCGAGTGAGTCGCAGCATGCGGAGCTGGCCACTCGAGATAAGCATTTCTGGCGTCTGCCGTTAGTCATCGCTTAGGAGAGCTGCGGCCTCTCAGTTGCCACGTATCACTGGAAAAGCGGGAGGATAATGATGGATCGGTATCTCTTCACTCCAGAATTGCCGAATGAATTTAAGTTTCCGGAATCCTTTGTGAAGTTGGTGGAAAGAGACCCGCTTCCTGACCTAGAGCCGTGGTGGCTCTTATGCGAGTTCAAAGAGAGCGCCAGCCATTGGGCGCGAGAGATTAGACGACTATATCCCAGCAGATACCTTGTTCCTTTTGCAAAGTGGTCAACGTCAGACGATATTGCGTGCTTTGACGCTAGCGGCACTTCCACTGATCCGAGAGTGTTCTATGTGCATGCCTATGCATCTCCACGCTGGGAGGATCGAGGCAGCGTTGCAAATTTCGCGGATTGGCTAGAGGCAGCAGAGGAGGCGTCGGCTCGCTTCAAAGCAGAAGGGGGCGGATCGTGAAACAGCTTGGCGGATGAGCCACGGCGTCTGAATCGCAGGCTGACGGCTCACTGCTGCACCGTCAGCCTGCCGACTATCAACCAGTAAATTCCTCAGCCAACACACACTCCAGCTGCGCCTTCAGCAGCCCCAACAAACAAAACGCACTGAAGCAGGCTTCAGATTTATCGCTGTGCTGCTCAAGCAGGGCAAGCACACCTTCAATGCCCGCCGCCACCGAATCAAGACTCGACCGTGCAGCGGATAACGTGTTTTCCGACATATGACCTCCGATCGTTGGGTGAAGGCCTGCCGCGCGACATGAGGGGGAGGGCGGCGGGCCTGACGACGAGGGTGGAAAACCGGTGCCGCAGCCATTGCCGGTCAGCCTTTCGGCTGCCTCGTCCGGCCCGCCATAGACGGAATGACTGCCCGTTATGGGCAAGGACGGCCGTCTCCGACGACTGCCCCGCTGCAGACATTCGGGTTTCCACACCCGGTCACCGTGTGCGATGACGTCTACAGTCTCCCGCTCCGCAGCCAATTATCCGATAGGACACTTCGCATTCGCGCTCGGACGGCGCATCCTGACCGAGCTTCGCCGGCCGGCAAATAGCCAGGCGCCTAAACGAGGGCCTCTTCTAAAGTCGCTGGGTGTTCTCGCGCGCTGGACGCAAGCCGCCACCGCTGGTGAACGCTCCCCTCTCCCGCGAAGTGGGAGAGGGTGGGGGTGAGGGCCGGAGCGTCAACGAAGTCCAGCCCGTCGGTATGCCAGCGCTTGCCCTCACCGCCTGCGGGAGAGGGGAGCAAACCGGCAGGTTTCAGGTTCCGGCGCGCGTGTCGGAGGCGCCAAACCATCCACGCAGAAACGGGTACGCCCCGCCAGGCAATCAACCTTTCAAGCCATCGATCCCGGCAAACTCGTACTCCGTTCCCCCTCCTCCTCATACCGCCCTTCTCCCGCCCGCAACAGCACCCACAACCGCCGCGCCGTCGCCCACGCGGGCGCCGTGCCCTTCCAGCCAGCCCCGCGGACATTGCGCGCAAACAGGTGCGGCAACGCCACCATCAGGTACAGCGCTGCCTTGACCCGCCGCCGCTGGCTGCGCCCATAGCGTCGATAGGTGACATACATCCGCGACGCCTCGCATGCCGGCGAGGCCGCTTCCACCGGGGCAGGAACGGCAGCGTGCTGGTTGACCGCGCTCGGCATCAGCTCGATCCGATGGCCGAGCTCAAACACCGCGCGGCTGGTCAGCTCGCAGACTTCATAGCCCGCTGCGAGCTGCTCATCGAAGACGATGTGGTCGAACAGTGCCCGCGGGAAGACCGTGCTGTGCAGCACCACGGAGCACAGCCGCTCGCCATAGCGATAGTCCAGCGACGGATACCCCAGGAACGCCGCCTTGCGCGGCTTGCCGCGCTGGCCCTGGCAGACGTCGGTGCCGGTCAGGATCAGCGGCGCGGCGCAGCCGCTGGTGGCGCGGTGCACGTAGTCGTCGGCGATGCGGTCGGTCATCTGCTGCAGGAAGGTCGGTCCCAGCAGCGTGCAGTCGTCCAGGAACAGCACGTGCGAGCCGGTGGCCGCGCGCAGCGCGCGGTTGCGGATGGCGGCGCTGCCGCGGCGCGGGCCTTCGACGTAGAGCAGGTCCGGGATGTCCGGGATATCGGCAAAGCCGTGGCGCACCATCTCGCTAGTCTGATAGCTGCTGCTGTCGTCGATGACGATGAGCTGGTGCGGCGGCATGGTCGATTCCGCGACCGATTGCAGCGCGCGATGCAATCCTTGCGGATGGTCGCGCGTGCAGATGCACACCGAGAACGTGGGCAGGAATGTGTTGGCCGGCATGGTTGACCCCTTTCCGGTTTGCGGCGCGATGGCCGGCTGGATGTCCGGCGCGATGGCCGGGCGCGCGCCGGCCGCGTCTGGTGCGCGGCACGGCACGGTGAGGCGGTGGCAGGTACCGGACGTGGCCGGCCCTGTCCGTGACAGCGTCAGTGCGTTACAGGCTCTGGCTGACCGCCTGGAAGGCGGTCTCGCCGGTGCGCGGGGCCACTACCGGGCGTGCGCTGCTGTCGCGCGTGAAGCGTTCGTCGCCGCTGACCCACTCGAGCGTTGCGCCGCGCTGCAGGGCGGCGTAGACGGCCTCGCCCTTGTTGCGCACCTTCAGCCGCTGGTACAGCGTGCAGGCGTGGCTCTTGACCGTGGCCACGGAGATATTGAGCATGCGGCTGACGGTCTTGATCGGGTAGCCGCGCGCCAGCAGCACCAGCACTTCGTACTGGCGCGGCGTGATCTTCAGCATCTCGGCTTCGTCGTAGCTGGGCTCTTCTTCCACCGGCGGCGGGACGCTGGCAGCCGGTGCGGACGCAGCAGGTGCTGACAGCGGCTGGCCCGGCCGCAGGCCGGTCAGGTCGCGCACCGCCACCGCGGCGCGGGCCGCGCCGCGCGGCGTGCTGGCGCAGGCCACCAGCGACAGTTGCTCGGCTTGCATGGCTTGCGCATGCGAGCTGCTGAGCGGCAGCGGCGCGGCCGAGGCCAGCGACTGCACCGCCGGCATGGCCGAGCGCGAGGCCGACGGCATGGTGCCGGTCTCGGCCGCGAACAGCAGCCCCTGCACGCCGGATACCGCCAGCCGGATGGCGGCCTCGATCACCGCCAGCGAGGCGGACTTGGGCAGGCAGCCGCAGACGCCGCGCGCACTGTCCGGATTGGGGACATGCAAAGGCAATACGTCGGCGAGGATCAGAATGCGTTGCGGCGACAGCGCTTCTCGCGCTCGTTCCAGTTGCTCCCAGCCCGGCGCCGTGTCGGCGGGCATGCCGAACACGAGCAGGTCTGCATTATGGTGCCGGGTATCCAGCCTGGCGATGTCCGCGGGCGCAATGGCCGCAACCTGGGCGGATTCGTGGATGTTCTCGAGCATCTGCAAAAGCCCGAGCCGGAGCAACGGATGCTCCTCGATCAGTAACGCGTTCATTCCTTCACTCCCCGTTTACTCGGGAGCGGACGCGGGGTGCTTTGCGTATGGAAGGTATTACCTGACAGCAGCCACCGGCGGTGTCTGTCTGCGAGTGATGACCCCATGCTTTCCATGCTCCGGTAGCTCCGTTGTTCTGGATGGAACTTGTCGGTGGCTGGAACTATGACCCGAACCCGAACCCGAAGGACTCTCGCTCCTAAATCGGCTTAAATTCATCTTATGGGCTGGGGGAGGGGAAAGCAAGCGGGTGGATTTGGGACGAGTCAGGGTGGAAATGATAGGACCTTCATAATCCTTTAAGAATTCACCCGAATGCGCCATGCCAGGTTCCGCAAACGACGCGCTGGAGCGGGATCGCGGTGGTTTCAGCGATGTGACACATTGATTTTAAATGGTTGCAGCGGTGAAACAGAACCCATTATCAGGAGCAAGGCCGGGCGGGGTTTCTAACCCTATCGTGGGGTGTCCGTAATATCTCTGCCGGTGCCATTGCTGCAAGATTGAAACGTGGTATTGATTCGCAATTGCGAAACCCTTGCCACGGGTTTTTGGCGGTTAGGGCACATGGCCTAGTGCTTCTGGATGAAGAGGCGGTTCACACTTCGGGATGAGGCTTGCAGCGTGCGGTGCACCGGCCTGCGCCGGGCTTGCCACCAACCCGTGCGGGGGAGGGTGGCAAGCCCGGGCGACCGCCCGGCGCAAGTGAATGTGCGCTTCAGGTCTTAGCGAACCCAGCGGCCGGGGCGCATGACCCAGCCGTGCGGGCCGCGCACCCAACGCTCGGGCACGTAGCGGTAGCCGGGGCGCTGCGCCTGCCAGTAGCCGCGGCGCCAGTCATAGCGGCCGCCCCGGGCCTCCCAGTGGCCGGGCACCCAGACCTGGCCGCGGCGTGCGGCAGGGGGCGGCTCGTAGCGCGGCGGCGGCGGCGGGCCATAGCCGTGGGCCACCATCACCGGCTGGGCCTGGGCGGGGGTGATCAGTCCGAAGGCGCCGCCCGTTGCGAGGACGGCTGCAGCAAGCAGAAGCTGGCGTTTCATTTAGGTTCTCCTTGGGGGCGTGGGTCGGTTCCTGCCAGCGGCAGGGCGAAAGCCGGATGGATCAGTAACGGTCGTAGTGGTGATAGCGGTGCGGCGGACCGCCGCGCGGCGGCACCACGATGCAGGCGGAAAGCAGTGCGGCCGTGGTGGACAGCAGCACGACCAGTGAGAGAGTGCGTTTCATCTGGGCTCCTGGGGGGCGCGTTGGACACGGCTTCAATGTAGCGAGCGGCCCCCGCATCGGGGGCTTGCACTTGTAAGGCTGTCTCACAAGGGACCGTGGCGCCCGCGAGCACGGGCCCGATCATGGCATTGACCGGAAAGGCTTGCGCCCAAAGGGTTTGCGGGCAAGACGGCGCCGCGCCGGCGCGGCTGCGGCATGCGGCGCCAAGCGTAATGTGACGTTACATCGGAAATAGATCTAGCAAGATGGCGCCAGTCCGGCGAGCGCTGGTGCCCCGCGTGGGCAGGCGCTGCACGCTTTGCGGGCAGCCGCGCCGCCACGCAGAAACGGGTACGCCGCGACGGTGCGGCATGCCCCGGCATGGCCGGCGACGTGCCCGAATGGGTGCATTCGCGGTACGCTTGCAGTGCGTGCGCGGGCCATTCCAGGCTTGCGCCAATGGCATGAAGCTTGCGCTGTCGGCTATGCCATTCAGGAAATTGTCACGTGTGCTTGAAGGAGGCGCCATGCCGGTCATGCTCATCGTGGTTGCCTTGCAGATTTTGCAGGGCCTGTCGCCGCCTGCCGCGGCGTTGTTTGCGCTACCGCAGGACACCGGGCCCACGGATGCCGCGGCCCGGGTCGAGGCGGCGCTGACACGCTGAAGCACGCTGGTTCGTGTCTGCAGCTCGGGACCGCGGCAGTCCGGGTGGCTATATCCAACCACCCTACTGTCACGGAGTCAGCATGAACCGCAGCGACGTCACCGACCTCATCATCGAAGCCAAGGTCACACGCGGCATTAGCTGGGCGCAGGTCGCCGAACGCGTCGGCCGCAGCAAGGAATGGACGACGGCCGCGTGCCTCGGCCAGATGGCATTCGACGAGGCCGGCGCCCGCGCGGTGATGGAGGTGTTCGGGCTGCCGCCCGAGGCCGAGCCGTGGCTGCGCGCGGTCCCGTACAAGGGCTCGCTGCCGACGCAGGTGCCGACCGACCCGCTGATCTACCGCTTCTACGAACTCATCAGCATTTACGGCACCACCTTCAAGGCGCTGATCCACGAGGAGTTCGGCGACGGCATCATGAGCGCGATCGACTTCCGCATGGATCTGCAGCGCGAACCCGATCCCAACGGGGACCGGGTCCGCATCGAGATGTCGGGCAAGTTCCTGCCCTACAAGACCTACTGAATCGCCCCGGCCTGGCCGGGGGCCCGCGCGGCCGGCGGCATCGCATAGCAGGCGCCGTAGCGCGCCGGATCGAGCCGCATGGTCAGCACGCCCACCAGCGCGGCGCAACCCATGTGGTACCCCCAGCCGGCCGCGAAGCCGCCGGTGTGTTCGCGCAGCATCGCGGTGATCCACGGCGCCAGCGCAGCCAGCAGGAAACCGCCGCCCTGCATCAGCGCGCTCAGTGCGCCGGCGCTGTGCGGATCGGGCAGGTGATCGAGCGCCACCACCAGATACAGCGCAAAGCAGCCGCCCAGGCCGGCGCCTCCGATCACGGCCCAGGCGTGCGGCGCGGCATCGGGCCACAGCGCCAGGCCGGCAAAGCCGATGACCTGCATCGCCAGCGCCAGTGCCATCCACGCGCGCCGGTCCGCATGCCGTGCCGCCAGCGCCGGCAGCAGCAGCGCGGCGGCAGCCTGCGCCAGCGCCATCAGCGCCACCAGCGCGCCGCTGGCCGGAGCGCTCCAGCCATGGCCCTGGTAGAACGGCGCCAGCCACGCCACCAGCGAGGCATAGCCGCCATTCATCACGCCAAAGCACAGCATCAGCAGCCAGGTGCGCCGGTGCCGCAGCAGCGCACGCGCGGCGCGAGGCGGCCGGGCCGGCGCGGTCTCGACCGGACTGGGGGCCGGGTTTGCGCAGGCGCGCGGCAGCGCCACCCATGCCAGCATCAGCGCAGCCAGCGCGGGCAGGGCCCATAGCGCCAGCGCCTCGCGCCAGCTTCCGGTCTGCGCGCTCACATAAGGCGATAGCTGCGCGCCCAGCGCCCCGCCGCCCATCAGCGCGGCGGAATACAGCCCCATCACCGGCGCCACGCGGCGCGGGAACTCCTGCTTGACCAGCCCCGGGCAGGCCGCCTGCACCACAGCCACGCCCAGTCCGCACAGTGCCGCCGACGCGATCAGCAGCGTGCCATCGGCCACGCCCAGGCGCAGTGCGCAGCCCGCGCCCAGCAACGCCAGCGCGCCGAGCATTGCGGTGCGCGCACCGAGACGCGCGCGCAGCGCCGGCCCGAAGAACGCGCCCACGCCCATCAGCAGCATCGGCAACAGCGTCAGCCAGGCCATGCCCTGGTAGGTCAGTCCGGTGCCGGCGCGGATCGCCGGCGCCAGCGGGCCCACCGCGGTCAGGAACGGACGCAGGTTGAGGCCAATGCCGGCCACCGCGGCCAGCACCAGCCACCGTGGCGTGGAGCGCACCGCCACGCCAGCCATGTCAGCCACGGCGGCACGTGCCGTAGAGCTGCGCGGCGGACAGGTCGACCGGCACGCGCGCGAGCGGCAGCGGCGCCGGGTCCAGCGGCAGGCGCAGCGCCTGGTAGGCGGCCTCGCTCGACATGCCGTAGGGCGCGGCGTCGTTGTTGTCGAAGGCGTAGTAGACCGCCTGCACGCCGGCCATGGTCATCGCCGCCAGGCACATCGGGCATGGATGGCCGCTGGCGTAGACCACGCTGCCGCGCGGGTCGGGGCGGCCGAGCTTGCGCGCGGCGGCGCGCACCGCCTCCATCTCGGCATGGGTGGTGGGGTCGTGGCTGTGGACGATGTCGTTGACGCCGGTGGCGACGGCCTCGCCGTCGATGGCCAGCACGGCCCCGAAGGGACGGCCGCCACGGTCACGGTTGGCTTCGGCAAGGCGGACCGCCTCGCGCATGAATTCCTGGTGAGTGGGCATGGTTGGCGCAAAAAGTGAGTGCATGCTCGCAGCGGCGCGGCATGGCTAAAGGAGGGGGCGCTTCGCAAGCGGCTGGCACCGCGCGCGAGGGCCGCCCACTGTACGCCGGGGCTTGGTGATTGGGAAATTAAATGATGAAATCGCCGGCAGTGGAAAACCCAATGGAATGCCGATGCAGGATCCCCACCTCGATCCCGTGCTGCTGCAGAGCTTTGTGGCGGTCGCGGAAAGCGGCAGCTTCACCCGCGCCGCGCAGCGCGTTCACCTGACCCAGTCGACCGTCAGCCAGCAGGTCAAGCGGCTGGAAGACCAGCTCGGCTGCGTGCTGCTGGACCGAAGCGGGCGCTATGTCACGACCACGCCGGAAGGCGAGCGGCTGCTGGGCTACGCCCGCCGGCTGCAGGCGCTGATGGCCGAGGCGGTCGGCCAGTTGCGCCAGAGCGCTGGCCAGGGCGAGATTCGGATCGGTGTGCCCGAGGACTTTGCCGCGCGGCCGCTGACACCGGTGCTGGCCGGGTTTGCCGACGACTGGCCCGGGGTGCGGCTGGAGGTCACCACCGGCATGAGCCACGCGCTGTGGCAGCGCTTCCAGGACCGCGAGCTGGACCTGGTGCTGGTGAAGCAGCGCGTAGGCCACGCCCCGGGTCTGGCGAACTGGCCCGAGCCGCTGTGCTGGATCGACAGCCGCAGCCGCCCGGCGGTGGCGCGCGATCCGGTACCGCTGGTGGCGTTTCCGGTGGGCGGGCTCTACCGGGGCGAGATGACGCACGCGCTCGACGCCGGCGGACGGCGCTGGCGCGTGGCGTTCGTCAGTGCGAGCCTGGCCAGCATCCTGGCCGCGGTGGCCGACGGGCTCGGCATCACGCTGCTGCCGCGGCGGCTGGCCAACGCCCACCACCGGGTGCTCGAGGACAACGGCTGGCCGGCCGCGGTGCCGGCGGTCGAACTGAGCCTGCACGCGCAGCCGGACCTGCCGGCGCCGGCGCGCGATATGGCGGCGCGGCTGGCTGCGCTGTGCGAGCGCGTGATGGCGCCCGCCTTACCGCACCAGGCTCAGCCGAAGAACTCGTGGTAGTAGCGGGTACAGGTGCCGGCCGGGCGGAAGGTGTAGGGCAGTTCGGCCATCGCCGCGGCTTCGAGCGAGCCGAACGGGATGTCGGGCGCGGAGGGTGCGGCCGAGGGGCCCGCTTCGGTGGCGGCGTCGTGGTCGGGGCGCGCAGTTTGCGCACGGGCGTTGACAGGCGAAGTCATGTCGGGCTCACTCAGGTGGCCGGGGCGAGGCCCGGCGAACAGATGGATTGGCGGCGGATGGAAGTCGCTCACCGCCTGCGGCAATCGTAATGCTGCAGCGCAGGAAGATCAGCCCGTCGTGGCAGAACACACTGTTGCGGAATCGCGTTCAATTAAAGTGACTTAGGCGCGATTAACTGCAATTCCGCGATACCGCGACGTTGCGCCAACGCCTTCTCCGGCAGGGTCTATATTGGCGGAAGGGCCGCCTGCGCCGCGCCGCCGTCATGGTGGTACGGGGCTCGACAGCCACCCGACAGTCCCTCCACCGCCCTTCCGGAGTGCGCCATGACAGTGCCACCGTGCTTTGCCGATCGCCGCGAGGCGGGCCAGTACCTCGGCCGCCGGCTTGCCGAACTCGGCTTCGGCGCCACGCAGCTCGGGCAGCCGGCGCTGGTGCTGGCGCTGCCGCGCGGCGGCGTGCCGGTGGCCTACGAGGTTGCGCGGGCGCTCAACGCCCAACTCGACGTGCTGCTGGTGCGCAAGATTGGCGCCACCGGCTACCCGGAACTGGCGCTGGGGGCCGTGGTGGAGGGGGATGCCGCGGGCGGCGGGCCGCATACCGTGGTCAACAACGACCCGTGGGCGCGGCGCTCGGTGGAAAGCGGCAGCTTCGACGCCGAGCGCGGCCGCCAGCTCGACGAGATCGCCCGGCGCCAGCAGCGCTATCGCGGCGGCAAGCCGGTGCCGGCACGGGCCGGGCGGGTCGTGATCGTGGTCGATGACGGTGTTGCCACCGGCGCTACCATGCGTGCCGCGCTCGAAGGCGTGCGCATGGCCGGGGCCGAACGCGTGGTGGCGGCCACGCCGGTCGGTTCGGAGGACGGGCTCGCCAGCCTGCAGCCGGCCGCCGACGAGATCATCTGCCTGAATACGCCGCCCAATTTTGGCGCGGTCGGCGCCTTTTACCTGGATTTCAGCCAGACCAGCGACGACGAGGCGCTTGGCCTGCTGCGGCAGGCAGCCACCGAGCGCGCCCGCTGACGCAAGCCTGCGCTCAGGCTTTGCCGAGCCGCCGCTTCAGGTGGGGCACCAGGCCGCCCGCGGCCAGGATCTCGCGCAGGAATGCCGGGATCGGCTCGCATGCGACCTCGCTGCCGTCGTCAAGGCGCACCCGCGCCGCATCCAGATCGAGCACCACGTGCGCGCCGTCAACCAGCCGGCTGGTGTCGGCGCACACCAGCACCGGCAGCCCGAGGTTGATGGCATTGCGATAGAACAGCCCGCCAAAGGATTGCGCCACCACCGCGCCCACGCCCAGCTCGCGCAGCGCCTGCGGCGCCTGCTCGCGTGACGAGCCGAGGCCGAAGTTGGCGCCCGCTACCAGCACATCGCCCGCTCGGACGCTGCCCGGGAATTCCGGGCGCAGCGCGGCCAGAGGCAAACGCAGGACCCTCGCCCGAAATCCGTTTAGTTACTCGTTCTCGCCCGTGAGGTGCGACAGTCTCCACCCACTTTTGGAGCATC
>NZ_JBEFLI010000077.1:0-32592 GCF_040578825.1 Cupriavidus necator
TTCGCTTCGAACGTCGAGCCGACATTCACGAAGCGTTCCTCAAACTCGGCTGCTCTCTCGTCTGCTGGAACATCTTCAGGCGCGCTGAGCCGTCTTTGGCGGAGCTGGCCCAGCAGTATGACGTGCACCCGAGCCAGATCACGGAGTGGAAGCAGCAGTTGGCGGAGCATGCCGCGGACGTGTTCGGCGGCGGCAAAATCAGGACTGCGGCCGAGCCGCCGGTGGACGTGAAGGCGCTACATGCAAAGATCGGCCAGCTGACGCTGGAGAATGATTCCTAAGAAACGCCTTCCGCAGGCTGGAGGGAGAAGCCGAACTCGGCTGCTCGCCTGTGCCATTGCTTGATGACACGCTCCTTGTAGCGCTGTTCGTAGTGGTCAGCCCCCGGGTCGGTATATTGCATGCCAAAGCGCATGGCGTTATAGTAAAGGACCGCGATCTTGCGCGCGGTGGCAGTGACGGCTTTGGCCTTGCCAATGCGTGCCGCTAGCCGGCGGTAGAACGCGCCCAGCGCCGTGTTGGTCTTTCCCACCGTGACGGCAGCCAGTCGCTGTGTTGCTCGATCCAGCGGCGCAACTGGTTCGCGTTCACCCCAGCCTTGATTGCCATGCTGGTCACTGATACCCCAGGCCGCAGGCAAGCTTCAACCAACCGCCGCTTGTCGCCCTTGGCAAAGCTGCGCTTGCCGTTGGCGACGACGTTGATCACCCGCAGCGGCAAGAACTCCAATTCGCTCTGGCCCATGAGTTGTGTCCACTAAAAATAGTGGACACAATCCTGCGCCGTCTGCGCTTCTGACGCTATGTGCGGAGAATTTCGCGCTTACACTGATTCGCAATCTAATCTCAGGGCGCCTTGCTAAAGCGAATCGACCGTCCAACATCAATCAATTCATACTATTGAAGAAATCGATATTGTAGTATGTAAGCCACGATTCTTACTGTGTAATGTCCTCGCAATCTGTCAGTCATCTTCCGATTTCTATACTCGGCGCACGAATTTAGTCACTGACTTAATGAGAGGAGAAGCAATGAAGATTTGTCGCATAGCAGCCGCGACGCTCGGCATGTTCGCAGGCACGGCGGTCGCTCAAACCAGCGTGACGCTCTACGGTGTCGCAGACGCCGGCATTGAGTATCTCAACAATGTACCGTCCGCCTCTGGCGGCTCGAATCAGATCCGCATGACATCCGGCAACATGTCCACATCCCGCTGGGGTATTCGCGGGGTGGAAGACCTTGGTGGCGGACTACAGGCAGTCTTCGACCTCGAGAGTGGAATCTCCTTCGACAACGGTGCGCAGAACAACAGCACCAGACTTTTTGATCGAGGTGCTTTCGTTGGTCTGCGCAGCAAGTATGGAACGCTTACCCTGGGTCGCCAAACGACGCCTTTGTATGATACGGCAATTCAACTGGACCCGATGGGATTCGCTCCTCGCTACTCCCTCTTCAAGAGCGACGACGTAATCGCAGGCCGTGCCGACAATGCCGTCAAGTACCGCGGAAAATTTGGCGGCCTGACGGCATCCGGTCTGTACAGCTTCAGTCGAACAGGAGGCGGGGAGGTTCCGGGCAATTACAAGGTTGACCGCAATCTCGGCGTCTCTCTGATGTATGAATCTGGCGCATTCGCCGTGGGCGCCGTGTATGACCAGTTTGAAGGCACCTCGGTGGCGACCGCCAACCAAAGAGACCGCCGCGCTCTGGTTGGCGCAAGCTACGCGATTGGTCCAGCGAAGGCATTCATCGGCTACCGTTGGTACAACGGTAACGTTGGAACGCTGCCGACCACCCGTTCGAATCTTTACTGGGCAGGCCTGCGCTATAGCCTGACGCCGGCGCTGACTCTTGTCGGTGCAGCGTACTACACGGATACGCGCGACTCGAATGCAGATCCGTTCCTGTTCGTGGCGTCAGCAGACTATGCTCTTTCCAAGCGCACGGACGTCTACATGAACGTGGGATATGCACTGAATCGCGGCAACTCCCAGTTGGGCGTGAACGGCTTCAACTCGTCCACGGGCGCGCCCAACAATGTCGTTCCTGGGAAGGACCAGACCGGGGCGATCATTGGTGTGCGTCACAGGTTCTGAGGTCCTGAAGGAAGAATCGACACTCCCTTGTCAACGCAAGAGAGTTTTGGCCTCCGCATGGAGGCCATTTTTTCAGCATTTCTCGATACATGACGGAATCGTAATCAATAAGTCATTTATCCGTGGGTGGTCATTTTTTACACTTGAATCATGGCGAAACAAAAGGACTCGCCAACTCGACTAGGAGCGCGCGCATCGGGCCTCGCGATACCTTCACGGACGGCGGACGCAAGCCGATGTCGGACATCAACTAACTGTTCGAGTTTACCGCGGCGCGCGCACTCTAACGCCACGGTGGACTCAACAGATTGGGTGGAATTCACCACCTCATGGTGCCCTATCGCCGCTAGTTGGCGAAGGCTTCGAGACCTGCACTAAATGCAGGTCTTTTTTTATGGAAGAGCTTGAGGCACTAGACCCTGGATGACAGGGCGAGACTCTCATTGCCCCACCAGCGTGCGCGCGTCGGTCACGTGGCCGCGATACGCTTCGAAGATGCGGCGCAGCGCCTGCTCCATGGTGACCTCGGGCTTCCAGCCCAGCTCTTCGATGGTGTGGTCGATCTTGGGCACGCGGTGCTGCACATCCTGGTAGCCCTTGCCGTAGAAGTCGCCTGACGAGGTCTCGACGATCTGCGTCTTGCGGGCTTCCTCGGCGTATTCCGGATAGTCGGCGGCCATCTTCAGCATCATCTCGGCCAGCTCGCGCACCGAGTGGATATTGCCCGGGTTGCCGATATTGAAGATCTTGCCGGTGGCGATGCCGTTGGGATTCTCGATGATGCGCATCAGCGCGCTGAGGCCGTCGGCGATATCGGCAAAGGCACGCTTCTGCGCGCCGCCGTCGACCAGCTTGATCGGCTCGCCGCGCACGATATGGCCGAGGAACTGCGTCACCACGCGCGACGAACCTTCCTTCGATTCAAAGATCGAGTCCAGCCCGGCGCCGATCCAGTTGAACGGGCGGAACAGCGTGTAGTTCAGCCCCTGCTCCATGCCATAGGCGTGGATCACGCGGTCCATCAGCTGCTTGGAGCAGGCATAGATCCAGCGAGGCTTGTTGATCGGGCCATAGACCAGCGGCGAGGCTTCCGGGTCGAATTCCTCATCGGCGCACATGCCGTAGACCTCGGAGGTCGACGGGAACACCAGGTGCTTGCCGTACTTGACCGCGGCGCGCACGATCGGCAGGTTGGCCTCGAAGTCCAGCTCGAACACGCGCAGCGGCTGGCGCACGTAGGTGGCGGGCGTGGCGATGGCCACCAGCGGCAGGACCACGTCGCACTTGCGGATGTTGTACTCGATCCACTCCTTGTTGATGGTGATGTCACCCTCGAAGAAGTGCATGCGCGGGTGCTCGACGAGGTCGCCCAGGCGGTCCGTCGACATGTCCATGCCGTAGACTTCCCACGGCGTGGTTTCGAGGATGCGGCGCGTCAGGTGATGGCCGATGAAGCCGTTGACGCCGAGAATTAAGACCTTCTTCATATTGCTAACGCTCCATAGAAATCCGTAGATGGACTACATACTCTTGTTTGATGCTGTACGGAGTGGATGACAGGTATCTCCATCGGTCCGACAGCGTTGGGCTTGTCAATCCCGAGGCCCAAGGCCTCGGCGTCGGAAACAAATTGCCCCGCAACGCGGGCAATACTCGAGAACACCTAGTGTAAAGCACGGCGCTCATCCGCCAGTAAACAGTTTGCTGCGCTCGATATAGACACGCACACCAGAAGCACCCGGCATCTCTGGCATCAGCATGCCGAGATCCACGTTAGTTCCGGAAATGCTCTCTGTGAACGTCCATGCGGCCACCTTTTCGCCGGAACGAAATGCCACGGTTTCGCCAGATTCCACATTCACGTACCGCATGCCTGGTACCACAGCAACTGTGCGGGTTGCGTATGATTGCTGCGCGGGCGAACCGAACAGCGCTGCGTGGCGGTTTACGGGGGACGGACTTCGCATCTCCGCTTGGGCTACCAGTTGTTGCGTGCCCATCCCTACCCCATAAGCACTCGAAAGACTGCCAAGCGCGACCGCGGCGAATACCATTGCCGTTCCTTTCACGTTCATTGTCGTACTCCTTTCACATACACATCTTCCATAGATGCAGTGTATGAACGTCCGAGGGTCAGCATCCTTGCTGCGGTGTTACGTTTTGGCAATCTCGATCGTTGAATCCTCGGTGCGTCGGCCGAACGCCAGGTTGTTCGGTCTCGTAGTGGGGAACCATAGCCTGAATCGCGTCGCTCCATTGGGTTCACTTACAACCTCAGCGCGGCCGCCGTGCAGGTCCATAATCGACCGCACAATCGAAAGTCCTAGCCCTGTTGACTGTGATGAATTTGATCGGGCCGCGTCTCCTCGATAGAAACGCTCAAAGATAAACGCCAAATCCCCCTCGGAAATTGTGTCGCCCCAGTTCGCGACCTCGATGAGACAGCCGCTCTCCTCTTTTACAACCGTAAGCTTGATGATAGTTTCCGGCCGTGCGTGCCGAACAGCATTCGAGAGAAGATTATGGATTGCGCGTTGGAACAGGATGCTATCCACATCCAAATTGGCATCTCCGCTCACCTCTATGGCTATGCCGCGCTCTTCGGCAAGCACTTCGAAGTAGGCAGAAAGCTTCTTCAGTTCTCGATGCAAAGAGATCGTGGTCACATCCAAGGTGACTTTTGCACTATCCGCGCGCGCTAGGAAAAGCATCGCATCAATCATTCTCGCTAGTCGCTGGTATTCCAAAAGACCTTCTTCGATTAAACCAATATATTCGATCGATGTCCGATCACGCGACAGCGCCACTTCGGCATGACCGATCAAATTGTTCAACGGTGTGCGCAAGTCGTGAGCAAGATCGGCGGAGAATCTTGAGAGCTTGACATAGCCATCTTCGAGTCGTTGGAGCATTGCGTTGAAGGCCCTAGCGATATCTTGCACTTCGGTAGGCTTGAACGGAATTTCGACGCGGTAACTGAGGCGCTCGACGCTGATCCTGTTGATCTGCTTGATCAGCGCGTGAGTTGGCTGTAACTCGCGGCGCGTGATAGCGGCACCTGCCATCGCTGTCAGCACAACGCCAATCGTCGTGCCGAGCAGTAGCGTGGTTCGAAAGCGCCCAGTGACCTCTCGCCTATCTTCGCCAGTCGCGCCAATGACTACATTTACTCGGGTGCCGTCCTTGCCAAGCACAGCGTCGGCTGACCGTATCAATCCCGTAAAGGGGTCCCCGCCGTCGCGTCTAGGCTGGCCGACGTCTCGCGGAGATCCATCTGAGGTGCTGAAGAGCAGCCGGCCGTCCCGCGCGGAAACGCGAACGATCAAATCGGCATAGCCCCTCACCATGTCGTCAAACCTGTGTTGGGCAGCGGGCACGTCCTCGATGCCATCGACCTCCCGCAGAAAGTGTTCAACTTGCTCGAGCTTGCCTCGAATCACCTCATCGTCACGGGATTCGAGCTGCACGGCGAGCGAATAGTATGCGAAGGCTCCCATACTCGCTAGCGCAACCGACACGACCAGAGCGAAAAACAGTGCAAGACGCCCTGTCAGGGAAAGGGGCATCACCGACTTACCTTGCAACATGTCCTACCGCTTGCGATCGGGGTCCAGCACGTAGCCCATGCCGCGCACTGTGTGAATGAGCTTCTCATCGAACGGATCATCGACCTTCGCACGCAATCGCCGAATAGCGACATCCACCACGTTGGTATCGGTATCGAAATTCACGTCCCATACCTGCGATGCGATTGTCGTACGAGAAAGGACCTCTCCCCGCCGACGCATCAGCAAATGCAGCAAGGTAAACTCTTGGTTGGTTAGTTCAATGCGATCGGAGCCTCGGTAGACGCGGCGCCCCAACACGTCGATTTCTAAGTCAGCGATGCGCAGCCGCTCCGACTCCTTCGCCGTGCTCTGCCGCAGACAACGCCGAATACGAGCCAACAGCTCAGCGAAGGCGAAAGGCTTGACTAGGTAGTCGTCCGCGCCCATCTCGAATCCTTTCACACGATCCGCCACCTCATCGAGCGCAGTAAGAAACAGAACCGGTGTATCTCCCTTGGCCCGAATTGCCTTAATCACTGCCCACCCATCGGCGCCCGGTAGCATGACATCGAGAATGATCACATCATAGTTCGTCACTTCGCTCATGTGGATGCCGTCGCCACCAGTCGTCGCTATGTCAACCACGAAGCCGGACTCCGTCAGCCCCTTCTGCAAATACTCGGCCGTACGTGCCTCATCTTCCACCACCAGCACCCGCACTCTAGTTATCTCCTTGCAGGTTTGAACTTGTACCGTGGACCCCTCGCCAAAAGGCAACGTGCTCCTGCGATGCCGCTTGAGCACATGGCGACAGTTCGAACTGGATAGTCACGTGGTGAATATCGAAATCTTCCGCCAGCATGGATCGTAAGGCCGGCAACATTTCTACTTCCGGATTGAGTGTTGGGTCATTGACGATATGCACGCTCAGACTCGCTTTGCCAGTCGTCAAGGCCCAGACGTGCAGATCATGGAAGCTTTTGACCCCCGTGACCTGTGTGAGTCCTTCCTCCAAGCGTGCCAGATCTATGCCTTCCGGTACGCCCTCAAGAAGGATATTGAGGCTTGACTTAAGCAAAATCCAGGTTCTTGGCAATACCCATAATCCGATTAGTACCGCAATGGCCGAATCAACCCATCCCCATCCCGTGAATCGGATGATGATGGCAGCCACGATGACGCCGAGCGAACCTAGCAGATCGCTCCATACCTCCAGGTAGGCCCCCCGTATATTCAGGCTCGCTCCCTGCCTTGCAGACAGCATTCGCATGCTGACAAGGTTCACAATCAGTCCCAGAATGGCCACCCAGAGCATGCCCATCGATTCGATGGACGGCGGTGACTTTAGCCGGACATACGCCTCATACAAGATGTAGATCGCGACACCAAAAAGCAGAAGTGCATTGAATGCCGCCGCCAAGATCTCGAATCTGTAGTACCCGAAAGTGCGCTTCTTATCTGCGGGACGCTTACCAATAGCGATGGCGGCCAAAGCAATCGCCAATGCCACAACATCGGTGAACATATGCGCCGCATCTGAAATCAGCGCGAGGCTATTGGTCAGCACGCCACCAACGACTTCGGCAATCAGAAATGTTCCCGTCAAGGCAAGGGCAATCTTCAATGATCGTTCATTGCCGCCGGTTTGATCATGCGAATGTCCTGCACCCATCTTGGCTCCTTAGATGACTGGGCGGCACCAAGCCGCCCACTTCATGGCCTTATGCTGGCTGTTGACGTTCTTGCCCCTGAAGCTTCTGTCCGGCGGATACCGGCGATTCCTCGGCGTCCTCGTCTTTCCTGTGTGCCAGGCGGTAGAGTACCGGCAACACGAGCAGCGTGAGAGCGGTTGACGATAGAATCCCTCCAATCACCACCGTGGCCAGCGGCCGCTGTACTTCCGCGCCAGTCCCCGTGGCGATCGCCATCGGAACAAAGCCAAGCGAAGCAACTAATGCCGTCATCAGCACCGGACGCAGTCGCGTCAAGGCTCCCAGACGGACCGCGCTGTCTAACGAGTGCCCTTCCTCACGCAACGATCGGATAAACGACAGCATCACGAGGCCGTTCAACACCGCCACGCCGGATAGCGCAATGAACCCCACTGCAGCGGTAATGGATAGCGGAATGCCACGGAGCCACAGTGCCAGAATGCCTCCCGTCAGTGCGAATGGGATGCCAGTGAACACAAGCAAACCATCCTTCACATTGTTGAACATCGCGAAGAGCAGGACAAAAACGAGCATCAACGCGACAGGTACCACTACCTGAAGGCGCATCGTGGCCGATTGCAGTTGCTCAAAGGTGCCGCCCCACGTCATCCAGTACCCGGTGGGAATCTTTACCTGACTCTGGATGGCGGCTTCTGCTTCGGGGACAAACGAACCGATATCCCGTCCACGCACATTCGCGCTTACAACAATTCGACGCTTCCCGTTCTCTCGCGAAATCTGATTGGGACCCGGCGCCAACTCAAGCGTTGCGACTTCGCTTAACGGAATGAAGGTAGTTCTCGCGTCCGCGGCCGCAGCCTTTGGCAGTGGAATCGGCAGCCGTCTGAGCGCCTCAACCTCACCCCGCACTGCTTCCGGGAGCCTGACGATAATGTCAAAGCGCCGATCCCCCTGGAAAAACGTTCCGGACTCTCGGCCGCCCACGCCCGTCGCTACTGCGTCCTGCACATCGCTCATATTGAGACCATAGCGGGCAGCCTTCTCGCGATCAATGTTCACAGTCAGCATCGGCAGACCGGTCGTCTGTTCTACCTTGACTTCCTGTGCCCCTTGGATGCCCTGCAGCACAGCCGCCATCTTCTTCGCGGTCTCGTTCAACACATTGTTGTCGTCACCAAAAATCTTGACGGCGACGTCCGAACGCACGCCTGAAATGAGTTCGTTGAACCGCAGTTGAATAGGTTGGGAGAACTCATAGTTATTGCCAGGAATTTTGCCCGCCTCTTCCTGGATAGCAGCCAGCAGTTCGGCATGCGTCTTTTTCGGGGCCGGCCAATCCTTTTCTGGCTTGAGCATGATGTACCCGTCCGAGATGTTCGGCGGCATCGGGTCGGAGGCGATCTCCGCGGTACCGGTACGTGCGAACACCCGGTCAATCTCGGGGAACTTGGCCTTCAGCGCGACTTCGATCTCCTTCTGCATCTCGACCGATTGCGACAGACTCGTGCCGGGGATGCGCAGCGCCTGAATTGCCATATCCCCTTCATTGAGGTTGGGGATGAACTCGCTACCAAGTCGTGCAGCGACCGCGACACAAAGCACGATGGATACCACCGCAAACGTCAGCACGACGGGAGTGTTCGCCAGCGACTGTTCGAGCACCGGCTCATATCGCCGCTTGGCCCATTGCATGAGGCGGTTCTCCTTCTCGGCGACACGCTCTCCAATGAAGAGCGCCACGGCTGCCGGTACAAAGGTCACGGATAAGATCATCGCACCGAGGAGAGCCAGCACCACCGTGAAAGCCATCGGGTGGAACATTTTGCCCTCCACACCGGTCAGCGCAAAGATTGGCAGATACACAATCATGATGATGAGCTGACCGAAGATCAGCGGTCGCCGCGCTTCCTTTGCCGCCGCGAAGACCTCATGGAACCGTTCCGTACGTGTCAACGGCCGGCGATGGTGTTCCTGGGCGTGCGCAAGGCGACGTACGCAGTTCTCCACGATGACTACTGCCCCGTCAATGATGATGCCGAAGTCGAGCGCCCCGAGGCTCATCAGGTTCGCACTGATCTTGTAGTTCACCATGCCCGTGAACGTGAAAAGCATTGCAAGTGGGATGATGAGCGCCGTAATCAGTGCCGCCCGAATGTTGCCAAGGAACAGGAACAGGATAACGATGACCAGCACGGCCCCCTCAAGAAGGTTCTTCTTGACGGTGGCGATAGCCTTGTCCACCAGACGCGTCCGATCATAGACCGTCACGATCTTGACGCCTTCGGGCATCGTACGGTTGACAGCTGCGACTTTCTCGTCGACGGCCTGAGAGACTGCACGACTGTTTTCGCCAATCAGCATGAAGACCGTACCAAGGACGACTTCCTTGCCGTTCTCCGTGGCGGCACCGGTGCGCAACTCCTTGCCAATTTCCACATCGCCGATATCGCGGATTCGAATGGGTTGACCCTGTGCCGTTCCAACGATGATGTTTCGGATGTCGTCTTCAGATCTGACTTGGCCAGGCGCGCGAACGAGATACTGCTCACCGCGGCGCTCGATATAGCCGGCACCTACGTTGTCGTTATTCTTGTTCAGTGCAGTGACCACGTCGGTTAGCGTTAGCCCATAGGAAGCAAGCCGTTCGAGACTGGGCGCAACTTGATACTGCTTGTCGAAGCCGCCGATAGTGTTGATCTCCGTGACCCCGGGGACATTCCGCAATTGTGGTCGAACGACCCAGTCCTGTATTTCGCGCAAGTCCGTCGGCGTATATGCCGTGCCATCCGGTTTGCGCGCACCATCCTCAGCCTCAACAGTCCAAAGGTAAATTTCACCAAGGCCCGTTGAAATCGGGCCCATGGCGGGAACCACCCCTTCAGGCAGGCTTTCTTTGGCTTCCTGTATGCGCTGATTCACCAGTTGCCGCGCAAAATAGATATCCGTGCCATCTTTGAAGATGACGGTCACCTGGGACAACCCGTAGCGCGACAGCGACCGAGTTTGTTCCAGTCCGGGCAGACCGGCCATTACGACCTCGATCGGATACGTGACGCGCTGCTCGGTTTCCAGAGGAGAGTAGCCTGGTGCCGACGTATTGATCTGAACTTGGACGTTCGTGATGTCCGGCACCGCATCGATGGGCAGACGCGTATAGTTGTAGACTCCGAGCGCAGCCATCCCGAAGACGGCGAGCAGTACCAGCCATCGCTGCTCGATGGCAAATCGAATGATACGTTCAAACATTGCTGTCTCCGTATCAGTGGCTATGCTCGGCACTGGACTTGCCGAGTTCCGCCTTGAGAACAAAGCTGTTCGCCGCCGCATAGCGAGCTCCGGCCTTCAATCCCTCCACGATCTCGACAGTCTTCCCATTCGAGCGACCCGTTTTCACTGGCTGGATGACAAAGCCCCCTTGCACCGCGACAAACACGACGCTCTGTCCGTCGACGTCCTGGATTGCTTCCGACTGAATGGCGACCGGAACGTCTGCTTCGGCACCAAAGACGCTCACCGTGACGAACAGGCCTGGCCGCCAAGCCATCTGTGGATTCGTCAGCGTTACGCGTGCCTTTGCGGTTCGCGTTTGCTCGCCGAGCAAGGATCCAACATAGGACACCGTGCCGTCGGCTTTGCCTTCGGAGGCTGCCGAACTGATCGTAGCTTTTTCGCCGATGCGCACCTTCTCGACATCCTTGGCTGACACTACAAACTCCGCCCAGACCGAGGAAAGGTCCGACAAGGTAAACACGTTTGCGTTATCCGCTACCGCTTCACCCAACGATATGTGTTTCTCGACGATCATTCCATCAAACGGCGCACGCAGCTCATAGCGATTCAGTGCCGTGGAACTATTGCTGGCACCGATTGCTGTGAGTTTCTGTTGGGCATTCTGCACGCTGATCTGCGCCTCCTGTAGCGCATTGCGTGCTGCAAGATAATCCTGTTCTGCCGAGATTTTCTGCTCCCAAAGCTTCTTCTCCCGGTCGTAGGTAAGGCGGGCCAGGTCAAGTCGCTTCTGCGCCCCGAGCAGTTCGCTGCGCTGGTCAGACAGGGTCGTGCTGGCTATCACAGCGAGCACCTGCCCCTTTTTGACTTGCTGACCAATGTTGGCAGGCACGCTCTCTACCACGCCGGCCAGGCGTGGAATTACGTGGGCAGTTTTATCCTCGTTGAATCGAATTTCACCTGGAAACCGAACCCCAGTCTGGACCTTGGCCGGACCCGCTGTCTGCACCACGACGCCAGTCTTTGCCAGTTGTTCCGCTGTCAGCTCGATCTTGCCCTCTTCCTTCGAGAAGCTGACAGCAAGCGGAGCCGATTGCCCTGGCAATACAACGTTCGCGCTCACGTCAAAAACGTGCGGCTCCTCGATGGTTTGCTGGCTTTCCAACGCATCACGCGAGGTGACGAATTTCAGCGTCTGGGTCTCGCCGGTTGCGTGGACTAGTTTCCCACTTGCGCTCACTCCCTCGGAGACGGATTTGCCTTTCTTAGTCACCCACAGGCGAATGCGTGCCTCGCCCTTCGCTTCGGCCGTACCTATCTCCACGTCGTAGCCATCGCGCGAGAACATCGCGCCACCGTTCGGCCCCTTCTTGACTTCATGGTGCTCGCCATCGGCGTGCGCCTTGTCGTCCTTGTGGTCCGACTCGCTCGACCCATGGTGCTCACCGTCTGAGTGACCCTTGGCCTCGGAATGGCCGCTGTGCTCGTCCGGCGCCGAGCGTCCGGTCAACAGGACTGCGCCGGTAGCAACACTACCGACTAGTACAATGGCTGCGATTGCAGCTTTCTGCTTGTTCGTAATGGCCATGGTTATTGAATCCCGTCTTAGCGTCCCAGAATGCGATCTATCGTTGTCGCTGACTGATAGGTTTGCCCCAGCACACCCAGGTAACGAATTCGTGCTTGAAACAGCGTGCGCTGTGCATCCAGCACATCAAGGTAGTTGAACTTGCCGGCATCGAAACCAATGGTTGCCGCGTTGTACGCCTGCTCCGCAGCCGGAAGAACCGTATCCTTCAACGTCTGAGCTGAGGCGCGGGATACCGACAGCTGATTTGAGGCCTGCAGCAGCCCTCGGGTCAGATTGATTCGGTTTGCCAAGTATTCATCCTGCGCCTTGTCTGCCAGACGAATGGCCTGATACAGGTTGCCCTGATTTCGGTCGAAGATCGGCAGGGGAATGGCGACGCCTATTACGGCCATGTTCCGGTTTGCCTCGTTGTCCCGCTTTGCGCCCAGGCTGACCGTGACATCGGGGTATTGACGACTACGCTCAACGTTAATAACCGCTTGGCGACGATCCATTTCCGCACGACTGGCTGCCACCAACGGGGAATTGTCCAGTTGCTGCTGGAGGGCCTCTGGACCAGGCCTAGAAGGCAACGCGTCCAAATTCCCCTGCGCCTCCGAAAACTGCGGAGCGGCATTTCCCCAAAGGGCCGTTAATGCCTGCCGGGCAGACTGCAGACTTGCCGTAGCCTCGGCCAACTCCAGTTCGGCATTTGCTTGCTCCACGCGTGCCTTCGTCTCGTCGACAGGCGAGATCTTTCCGGCGGCAACTCGCCGTGCGGCGGCCTGAGCGCCGCGTGCGGCAATATCCGCGGAACCGGTCGCCAATTTGACGCGCTCTTGGGCAATCAGTACGGAAAAAAAGCTCTCGATGACTTGCGCCCGTATATCACCTCGGACGCTGGCTAGCGTTGCCTGCGCTAACTCACGGGTTCGCTCCGCGGCGTCGATTCGCGCCGAGCGCTTGCCGCCCAGTTCAATGGGAATATTGACTTGCGCCGTGGATGTCCGGCTGGAGCGGCGCGTATCTTCCACCAGGGTTGCAAGCTCCGGATTTGGAATCGTCCTTGCCTGCATGATGCCACCTTCGGTGGCGTCGAGCTCCTTGGCGGCCGCTGACAAACTGAAGTTACTTGCGGCCGCAAGCGACAGCGCGGCGTCAAGTGTCAACGGCCCGGCGGTCTCTCTCGGGAGGGCCGGAATCGTCGACGTTGCAACCTGCGGTTGCGCTACTGCAAAGGTTGGGCTGAGGAATGCCGCCGCCAGCCCGAGCGGCAGAAATAGTTTTCGCATCGAATTGCACCAAGGTTTTTGCCCGGGAGAACTCGGCGAGACGCAGGAGCACAGAAGTCGTCTCGCCGATTACGCGAGACGGCGCCACTGAGGGCGGTCTGGCGCCCTAGGATTCAACGAAGTGAAGGTTGAAGTGTGCTGACTATTAGCGTGTTCCACGCGCTGCGCATTCGTCAAATCCAAGATTTGTCCGAACATGAACGGTGCCGACACAATGTGGCACACTCCGCAGTCGGTACCGAGCACCGACTTCTTCTCGAAATCAGGCTTGCTTTCCGAGGCTTGGTGACGGTGCTCGTGGTGGCCAGGATGCCAAGGCGCAGACGCCGTCTCATGCTGACAATAGCGCGCCGCTGCCGCCCAGGAGAACTGGACAGGCAGAATAAGCAGCACAAGTATCAGAAAGTAACGTCGCATGCTCTGGAGGCTTCAATCCCGCGAGGGGCTAGCTTGCTAAAGGTCCAACGGTCACGGGTGCAGGAGTACGAAGTTTACCTCAAATACGGCCAGGACCTCATCAAAATTGAGGCGCGATCATCGCTTGCGCTTGGAAGCCGGTCGCCGCTTTGTTCGCTCGAACTGCCTTTTTTTCGGCGTTGGCCCATACTTTCTGCGCAAATAAATTGCGAACCCTACGTAGAGAACGACTAGCCCAGCCAGCATAGCGAGCAAGCTGACTATGACGGACTCCGAAACATGACCGTAGTGCATTGGTGACTCCGGAGCCACATAACTTTGAAGGAGTGGCGTTACCGTGGCGGCTTGGCAAAGTGAGACATACCGCCATTTCAGAGGACCAGAGGACAAGCCGCCAGAAGATGCTCGACTCACCGGTGGTCAGGCGTTCGGCGCGAAGTTTAGTTTCTGCGGATGCTTTTCCGGCCATTATTGCCAAAATGTAATCATTCGTTAATTTTCCACTCTCCATCTGCCGTCATGGGTGCTCGCTCTTCCCTTCCCGGCCACAATGAGCAAACAATAGGCCTCAGCGCGTTGCCAATAGCGCCGAACCATTACCTACCGCCCAGTCAAAGAAATGGACAGGTGCCTCAACTCCTCACCCGGGGGAGCGCGTCCGTCCCTTGTTCCACGCCAGGGTGGCCCGCCAACAGCGGCTTTGTCCGGCATCCGCGGAGGTTCGCTCGAGAGATGAGAGATGAGAGATGAGAGATGAGAGATGAGAGATGAGAGATGAGAGATGAGAGATGAGAGATGAGAGATGAGAGATGAGAGATGCTCGTCATGCTATGCGACGGTGCATTCGAGCCTCGACTATGCCCTGCCATGCACATTCCACGCTGGCCGCGGAACGCGTGGGTTGCGGCCATGCGGTGCCCCCTACACCCCACGTCACGATCGCGGGTGCGCCGCGCGAGGACACCGTCATCGCAGTGCAATCTACCGGTCATGTTTGGAGAACTACAATCGATTGGTCTTATCGTCTGGGTCGATCTAACAGATCTAACGAACGCAGCAAGAGTGGTCGATCATTTGCGCGAGGATCGAGACGGTGCGCAAAGCCTTGGCTAGCAAAGATCGGATCGAATTCTATGCATTTCAGGCCAGCTCGATCGAGCAAGCCGCGGAGAAAGGACGCGCATCTGTAGCGCAAGCGCGCAAGCAGATGCGATCATGGCAGCCTCTGCGAGAGGATTTCCAACAGGTCGCAGCCGCCCACTACGGAACAAGGAAGTGCAGCCTGCAAGACATCATGGACGGGCTTTCACAGCAGACAGCTCACGGAGGCGCGCTAAGCGCCTGGCTGGCGGTCTTGGCATCGGCTAACACGTTCTGCGAATCCGTGCATCAAGCCACCAAGGAAGCCGTAGAACTCACCGAAAGCCAGTTGGCCAACACCGCGACCACCGTTTGGGCAACCCAAAGGCCAAAAGCCCAGTCCGCGCGCGCCTCCGCAAGCTCCAGTCGTGAGCGGATCTGCCACCAGCAGCAGCTTGTTGCTCACGACGCGGTCTCGCGCAGTGGGTTCTATGCGTGGAACGGGCGCAGCCCGAGCCCCCGCCAAGCTCGTTCCGCTGTTACCATGGCCGGGCTTAAGGTTCGAGCGGGTAAATTCGTACCCTTGTCGGGCAGCGCGTCGGTCTCCCGGGCGAACCAAAGCGCGGCTTCTGCAAGTATCTCCCTCTCCATTTTGAGCTGCCCGGTTCTCACGGCGTAGCCGAGCTCCTGGCGCTCGGCACTGGTCAGGCCGTCGTGACGTGTGCCGACGTCACGCTCAGCCTGTGCAACCCAGTTGTAAATGGTCTGAGCCGTGGGTTCGATGCGGCGACCGGCATGGACCAAGTCAAGACAGTGCTGTACGGTGGGCGCGTTTTCGGCATGGTGCGCACCTCCTGCTTACTCAAGATAGGCACTGTCTGAAAAACGGGTCACCTCCACCATTGCGGTTAACGAGACATCACAAAACTAGTCAGCTGGCAAAACTCAAGCATCTGGGAACATGATGGAATGACAGCCCACACGCAACCCCCGCGCTCCTATCTGTAGCCGCTGAGAAAATACCTTAATCAATCCAGCACGGGAGACGGGAACTCCCCCGCCGACTGCCACTGGCTATATCGGCTTTAGGAAAAGCAAGATGCAGCGGACGAGGCGGTCACCTTCCTCCCTGCCCCTTCGGCTTTCCCGCCTTGTCGTGCTCATCGAATTCAGGCTTTGGCCCCTCGTTAGGGTGTTTTTGCGCCGCGTGATCTCTTTGCGCCCGCTGGACGGTCTGCTCGCCAGGAGGATATTCGCTGTTCTTTATCGTCTGGGTACCATCGTGCTTAGATTTTGACAGCTCCTCCTTGACTTCGGCGCGCGTGCGCCCTTGCGTGCCATCCTTGGAGCTTTGCGCAAATACTGGCCCGCAAACAAATACCGTCATCAAGGTGCTGATAAGAACCTTTTTCATAGCCATTACCTCAAAATATCCGCAGTTGTCTCTCTGCTATTCTAATCTCGAATCGCCTTGTATCCTTTGCACGCACATTGACGAAGCATGACAAATTTGACACCTAGACTAGATAATTCTAGCGTCAGCATACCGTAGTGCACGGCTACCATCTGCAACCAAAAGTGACCTTCGAGACAGGTTCGCGCAACAAGTTGCGCGCACTGATAGCTAGGCCACCGAATTTCACACGGCATAGGGAAGGAGTCATCCGCGATGCGGCTGACCTGGCACGCGTTGGCAAAAACACCCTGTTAGCAATCAGCCCTCTTTGTCTCGGTAGGCGAGCAGCCGCAGCGCATTGATGACTACCAATAGCGTCGAGCCCTCGTGCATCGCTACTGCAGGTCCAATACCCAGACCAAGGATCGTCGCAGGCACGAGAAAGGCGACCACACCAAGGCTAATGAATACGTTCTGCAGAATAATTGAGCGCGTGTGTCGGCTCAGCGCGAGCGCGAAAGGTAGGTGCCGCAGGTCGTCAGCCATGAGTGCAACATCCGCCGTTTCCAGTGCCACGTCGGATCCCGCTGCACCCATTGCAATGCCAACCGTCGCATTTGCCATGGCAGGGGCATCGTTCACGCCGTCGCCTACCATGGCAACCTTCGCCTCCCGGCGAAGCTTCCTTATCGCCTCGACCTTGTCTTCAGGCATCAGGTCGCCCCACGCTTCATCAAGTCCGACGTCCTTAGCAATGGCGTCCGCGACCTTCTGATTGTCGCCTGATATCATAATCATACGCTTGATGCCTAGGGCATGTAACCGTTCGAGCGTGACGCGCGCGGTCGCCCGTGGCGTATCCATGAGACCAATGGCCCCGACGTCCTTCTGACCGCGCCGGACGACCATTGTCGTGCGGCCGCGATTGCGTAGCTCTTCAATTGCGGATGCCATGGCCTCACTCAACGGCGCGATGCCGTCGACACCGAACATTTCCGCCTTGCCGATCCATACGGTCTCGCCGTCGAGCCGTGCGGTCACGCCACGCCCCGTCAAGCTCCGCAGGTCGCTAGCCGCGGGAAGGCTCTCCTCCCCCACCCGCTCGCGCCCGTCGCGGGCAATCGCCGCAGCAAGCGGGTGATCGCTTAGCGATTCCACGGCAATGGCAATCCTTAGCAATTCATCCTCGGCACAACCTTCCGCGGGCACGATGTCGGTGATATGAGGACGCCCCTCAGTCAGGGTTCCCGTCTTATCGAACGCAATAGCATTCAACGAGCCGAGATTCTCGAGTGGCGCACCGCCTTTGACCAAAACACCACCGCGCGCCGCCCGTGCCACGCCAGAAAGGACCGCGCTGGGTGTCGCGATGGCCAGCGCGCACGGGCTCGCCGCCACCAACACTGCCATGGCTCGGTAAAAGCTCGCACTGAACGGTTCGTCGATCACCAACCCGGTGAACAGCAGCAGACCAGCAAGTCCCAGCACCGCCGGCACAAATATGCGCTCGAACCTTTCGGTAAAGCGCTGCGTCGGAGATTTCTGAGTTTGGGCCTCGCTGACCATCTTGACAACTTTCGCCAGCGCTGTCTCACCTGACAGGCGCGTCACTTCCACCTCTATGGCCCCGGCGCCGTTAATGGTTCCGGCAAACACGCGCGACTCGGAGCCTACCGCGCCAGGCTTGGCCCGCGCAGTCGCCGCGTCGTTCACCGCGCGCTTGTCGACGGGGATGCTTTCTCCGGTGACCGGTGCCTGGTTTACTGCCGAGGCACCCTTGACAAGAAATCCATCCGCCGGCAGGCGTTCGTTGGGGCGGACAACAACCACATCGCCAATATTCAATTGCTCGACAGGGACATCGCGAGTCTTCCCATCTTGCAGCACGGTAGCCGTGGGGGGCGCAAGTTCAGCCAGCGCCTCTATCGCCTGCTTGGCGCGGCCCATGGCATAGTGCTCCAGCGAGTGGCCAAGACTGAAAAGAAAGAGGAGCAACGCGCCTTCAGCCCAAGCGCCCAACGATGCCGCGCCTGCAGCAGCGACCAACATCAGTATGTCGATCTCAAATTTTTTGAGGCGCAAGTTGTCGACCGCCTCGCGCACCGTGAAGAAACCGCCGCAGAAGTACGCCGCAACATAGCAGGCAATCGGTAGCCAGCCAGCGGCGCCAGCGATCAGTTTTTCGATGGCGAAGCCAACACCCAATAGCGCACCGCATGTGAGCGAAAAGATCAGTTCGGAGTTGCCCCCGAAGAGGCCACCATGGATATGCTCATGATCCTTGCCGCCCCAATCTTGGACGTGCTCCGCGGTGACATGAGCATGGCCAGTATGCTCATCCTTCGCCGCAGGCATAGCGACCTTCTTTGACGCCCCCAACTCTGCAAGCGTTTCCCGGATCCTTGCCTCCGTGACTTGCTCAGCATCAAACTCGGCCCGCACTAAGCCAGTGGGGCTAACCTCTGCTTCCAGCACTCCCGGAAGTACGCGCAGCCGTTGGGCGACGGTGCGCGCGCGGCGCTCATGCGTGACACCCTCTACTTGCCACAGCACGTGCCCAAACCTTTCCGTGATTCGCGCCCCTGCGCTTAGCGCGAGTTCACGAATCCGCGCAAGGGGAACAACGGCGGGATCATAATGAACACAGAGTTGTGCCGGTTCCTGCGCAGCCGCGGGTCTGACATGCACCTTCTCAACGCCATCCCGGCCATGCAATTCGCCGATCAGCCGCGCCACGCAAGCATCCGCGGCATCGACTACATCCGGCAACAGGATTGGGATATCCATGCGTAGCTTCTCGGTCATTGCTCACGTCCTTTGCTCAAGATGTTTCTTACCTCAACGATCGGCTATCCTGGAAATTTATGCTTTCCCAATGAAACAGGTTTGAATTTAACCACGGGGTAGCGCGGTGCAACAACACAACATGGGGCGCGGCAGCGTCCCCTAGTCCGAAGTTTGAGGACCCGAAACGCAGCTAAGCAAGAGATGGCGCGCCTTTGCGCCATTTTTTGCGTCCTATTTGTTCCCATGTAAATCGTTCGATGTTTGGCGAGATTTGCCTTGAATTACGGGCCTCGTTGGCTATGCTTTAGCCCATGTATATCGAGACCGTCCCCAATCGAAACTCCCCGCCCGCGATCCTCCTGCGTGAGGGCTATCGTGAGGGCGGCAAGGTCGTCAAACGCACTCTCGCCAATCTGTCCCACTGGGATCCGCAACTCATCGAACACTTCCGCATCCTGCTCAAGGGCGGCGTTGCCGTTGAGTCGACCCAGGCGCCGATGAGCATCGAGCGGTCGCTGCCGCATGGCCATGTGGCCGCCGTGCTGGGCATCGCCCGGCGCTGCGGCCTCGCCAAACTGCTTGACCCTGCGCCCGCCCCGGTGCGCTCACTGGTGCTGGCCGCTCGGCGAGGCGCAGCCGCGCATTGAGCGCAGCCTGGCCCGCCAGCATCTGAGCAACGGCGTGCTGGTGCTCTATGACCTCACCTCGACATGGGTCACCGGCCGACACTGCGCGCTTGCCCGCTACGGCTACTCGCGCGACGGCAAACGCGATGACCCGCAGATCGTGTTTGGCTTGCTGTGCGCCGCCGACGGGTGTCCGGTGGCGGTCGAGGTGTTTGCCGGCAACACCGCCGATCCGGCCACGCTAGTGCAGTGTTCCATTCTGTTTGGAACTTAAGCGGCGGTTGGCGCGAATGACTTTCTGCAAGATGTCGCGAGCGCTCTTGGTCCAGATGAATGGCTTGGGGTTGGTGTTGTGGTGAGCAATGTATTCGCTGATGGCGGCGACCAGTTCCGGCACGCTGGTGAATACGCCGCGGCGAAGTCGCTCGGTCGTGATGTCCCGAAAGAACCGCTCGACCATGTTCAGCCATGACGCCGAGGTGGGCGTGAAGTGCATGTTGAAGCGCGGATGCTTGACCAGCCAGTCTTGCACCGCAGGATGCTTGTGCGTGGCGTAGTTGTCGGCGATCAGATGCAGCGTTTTGTCCTTGGGCGTCTCGCGGTCGATCTTGCGCAGGAACTTCAACCACTCGGTATGGCGGTGGCGCTGCTGGCACTGGGCAATGACCTGGCCATCGAGCACGTTGAGCGCGGCAAACAGCGTGGTCGTGCCATTGCGCTTGTAATCGTGGGTCATGGTGGCCGCGCGCCCCTTCTTCAACGGCAGCCCGGGCTGTGTGCGATCCAATGCCTGCACCTGGCTCTTCTCGTCGCAGCACAGCACCAGCGCGTGCTCTGGTGGCGACATGTACAGGCCCACGATGTCCTCAAGCTTCTCGACGAACTTCGGATCGCGCGAGACCTTGAAGCCGCGCACGATGTGCGGCTTCAACCCATGGGCGTGCCAATGGCGCATGATGGTGCTGGCGCTCACGCCCAACTCGGCGGCCATCTTGCGCGTGCTCCAGTGCGTGGCCGCCACGGGCTTGGCTTGAGTGGTCAGCTCCACCAACCGCGCCGTGTCCACCTTCACCGGCGGCGCACCGCGCGGCAAGTCGCGTTCGATCCCGGCCAGCCCCGATTGCGCATACCGCTCACGCCAACGCGAGACCTGCACGCGTCCGACTCCCAACTGCTCGGCGATGTCCTTGTTCTGCATTCCGTTGGCGGCCAGCAGCACGATACGCGCGCGCTGCACCAGCCTAACGCTCGTGAGCTTCGACCGAACCAGCCTCGTCAACTTGGTTCGCTCCTCGTCGGTCAACATGATCTCGGTGGCAACTCGCACTCGCTCTCTCCACGCTGTGTCGCAGTAGCGCTTTGGAGACGCCGAATTCATATAAGTTCCATCAAGAACAGAACACTACACTAGCGGCGCAGATTAGCAAGCTCAAGGAGCGCTTTGGCCTGTCTCAGGTGGTGTGGGTGGGCGATCGCGGCATGATTACCGCTGCGCGAATCGAGCAGGTGCTGCGCCCGGCCGGCATGAGCTGGATCACCGCCCTGCGCTCGCCGCAGATCGCCGAGTTGATCGAGGAGCGCGGCCCTTGGCAGCCCTCGCTGTTCGACGAGCGCGGCCTGATCGCATTGGACAGCGCGCGCTATCCGGGCGAGCGGCTGCTGGTCTGCCGCAACCCGGCGTTGGCCGAGGAGCGCGCCAGAAAGCGCGCCGAGCTGCTGGCGGCCACCGAAGTAGAACTGGCCGCGATCGCGCAGGCCACCGAGCGCACCCGCAATCGCCTGCGCGGCCAAGACAAGATTGGCTTGCGCGTGGGTCGCGTGATCGAGCGCTATCGGATGGCCAAGCACTTTGAGCTGGTCATCACCGAGACGAGCTTTACGTTCACCCGCAAGCAAGAGCAGATCGATGCCGAGACCGCTCTCGATGGACTCTACGTACTGCGGACCAATGTGCCGAGTGAACGGCTATCCGACACCCAGACGGTTCTGGCCTACAAGAGCCTGGCGCAGGTCGAGCGCGCCTTCCGCTCGATGAAGACGGTCGATCTGCAGGTGCGTCCGATCTATCACTTCAGCGAGTCGCGCGTGCGCGCGCACGTGTTTCTATGCATGCTGGCCTACTACGTCGAGTGGCATCTGCGCCAAGGGCTTAAGCCGCTGCTCCATGACGATGAGGACCTGGCAACGCTGCGTGATCAACGTGCCAATCCGGTCATGCCGACGCCGCGCTCGGAGGGGGCTGACGCCAAAGCCGTGCGCCACCGGACCGACGACGACCTGCCCGTGCATAGCCTGCAGACGCTGCTGCAGGACCTCGCCACGTTGACCTATAACATCACCTCGACCTCGGTCAACCCACAGACCAAGATCGTCATCACGACCCGTCCCACGCCGTTGCAGCGCAAAGCCTTTGCGCTGCTCGGCATCGACCCCGGCTGTTCCCAGTAGCCAACCCCCTGCCGCTTGAAAATCTCTCGGCGCTTCAACAGGTTAGCTTGGTCTCCGAGTCAAACTTCGGCCTAGTGTTTACCTTCGCCCTCGATAGGCAAACACACGCGATTACCAAGCAAGGAAACATTTGGTCGCCTGAAAAGTCGTTACGCGGTCCAGGTTGACCCTTGAGCGGGGCGAACTCGAGAATGGCCGGCGGGGACGCACCGAGCCCTCAGCGTGGCTACGCCCCCAGGGTACCTTGGGGCTAGCCGCAAGAAGCGGGTCCGCAGGTGGGGAGGCGACGCCCGCCCCCATCCTCCGGGAAACGGGCGCCAAAGTACGGCTCGTGATGAACGTCGCATACGTGGCCCTACCCCCTCGACGAGCCACGCGTTAGACGTGTCTCACGCGTCAGGGAAAGCGCCCGGAAGGAGTCCTCTCAGAGCTCGCGAGGGATTGGCTTGGATGTCGTCAGTTTGGGTTTACCCCGCATTGATGGACAGTTACTCAGTTGAATTTGTCACCGATAAGTTTGCTCCTGTTGGGAGGGGGGCGCGAGTTGTCCACGGGCGGGCGGCGGGTCGCCTTTGTCGACCGCGACGCCGCCCTGCGGTGGACAACTCGCTGGCGATCGCGTTTCGTTATGCTTCGGCCTGACGCTGTTCGTAGACCAGCGGCGAGTAATAGCCCAGCGCGCTGTGGAGGCGGTGCGGGTTGTACCAGCCTTCGAGGAAAGTAAACAGCGCCTGGCGGGCCTCGTCGTGCGTAATAATAAATCGAGTACGTGCGAGCAGCTCGCATTCGAGCGTGGCGAAAAAGCTCTCGCACATCGCATTGTCGAAGGCGTCTCCCACCGAACCCATTGAGGGGCGCACCCCGGCTGCGCGGCAACGGCGCCCGAACGCAATGGAGGTGTACTGGGGCGCCGCGGTCCGAATGATGCATCGCATCGAGTCCCGGCCTGCGTCGGAACCACGTCATCGTCAGCGCGTCGGTCACGATGTCCGCCGTCATGCGCGGCCTAATCGACCAACCGACGACTTCCCGGTTGAACAGGTCCAGCACGACCGCCAGATACAGCCAGCCTTCGTCGGTCCAGATGTACGTGATGTCCGAGGTGAACACCAGGTTCGGCGCCGTCGGCGTGAAGTTGCGTGCCAGCAGATTTTCTGCAACCGGCAGCTTGTGCTTCGACTCTGTCGTCAACCTGTAGCGCCGTTTGTGCCGGGCCCGGATGCCGTTCTCGCGCATGAGCCGCTCAACCCGATCCTTGCTGGCCGGAAAGCCGCGCGAGCGGATTTCCGCCGTCATGCGCGGCGAGCCATAGGCGCCGACCTCTGCGTGAATGGTCCGAATCAACGCCAGCAACTGCCCGTCGCTCAGGCGCCGGCGCTGCAGCGTGCCGCCGCGCTTTCATGCCCGATAGCCGTTCAGACTGACCGACAGGACCTCGCACAGCGCCGACAACAGATAGTGTCGAAGCTGCGTCCCAATCCAGGCGAACTTCACAGGAGGTCCTTCGCGAAGACCGCCGCGCTTTTTTTTGCGATTTCAAGTTCCATCTGCAGGTTCTTTTTCTCAGCTCTGAGGCGCGACAGCTCCATCTGTTCCGGCGTCACCACCTTCGCCCCGGCACTGCCCAGCTTGCCGGCCTCTGCAGCCTTGATCCAGTTGCGCAGCGTCTGCTCCGACACGCCCAATTCGCGGGCCACGGCGCTCACCCCGTGTCCGTCCTTCACCCGTTGCACGGCCCCAGCCTTAAACTCCGCCGTGTACGCTTGCTTTGGAATCTTGAACATCTTCTCTTTCCTTCCTTTGGGTCGAGTTTACACACGACCTACTGGAAGGCGAAATTTCGGGGGAACCTCAAACGAGCGGCCCGTCTCCAGTCGACAGACGTAAAGCGTGACGTGCAGATTCACGGAGAAATCTTCCGCCATCCATAACCCGGGTTGAAAGTATTCATTACCGCAGCAACTGCTGCGCTGTCTGCCCCCAGGTCTCTCTCGTAGAGCTGACCATCCTGGCTGACCATAAAACTCATCGTTCCTGTATCGCGGTACTTTTCCGGCCACGCGAGGATGGCAACGCCGTCAACTGCTCGGTTGAAGGGATGGTCGACTGATTTTTCCGCAGCAAGCGAGGTGGGCGCGGCAAGCGGCTTAAAGTAGTAGCCTTCATAGAGCACTGGCGAAGTACTCCCTTGGGTTCGCGGCTGCGCTCGTGGTCCCGCCTCACGCATAACCGTACGGAAGACGGCGAGGGTATCAATGGAAGTATGAGAATAGCTGACCCGCGCGTTCCATACGGCCAACATCATCTCCATTACTGAAGCCTCGTTCCGTCCGATGCGGCGTATTCGCATTTCGTTGGCACCTGCGCGGGTGTCGAAATGCCAGCCTTTGGATGTCTGCGTCAACGGAATTGGTAAGGTCCATCCTTCGTCGCCAACAAAGATAATCGCCCGGTTACCTGTAATTCTCACCTCATGCGACACCTGCCAAGCTTGCAGGAATTCCCGTCGTATCCTGGCATCGACTGGGGGAATGAAGTCACGAAAGTTTGCGCCCAGAAGGCCCTTCATCGCCATTTCGTCATTGGTAGCGACCGCGTTGCCAAGTGCGCTCATTGCCAGCGCGGGGCTTTCATAGACGCGAACGGTGTACCTAGAGACAGGTGCCTTGTGGCCGAAGACGAGAGCCGTGTTAAGGCACAAGTACGAAACGAAGATTCTCTTTGCGAGAAACCGTAGCGACTGAATCACCATTTCCTCGCGCATTCCGAGCGGCGCGGCCAAATGCCGGCATCCCAACTCTTGGCACGCTTGGCGCTGCCTCCTATGTGGCAGCATAGCGTTGTGTACCTTGCCAAGCGAAGCCAAAGGGCATTAGCGAAATCGTGTTGCGCTGGGCCATAGAAGACTTCGCGCATCGTCACCGGCGACCACCACCACCACCACCACGACCACCGCCAGCGCGGGCACCACCACCTCCCGCTCCTCCGCTATAGCCACCGCTTGAGGCGCCCCGGCTTCCCCTTGCCTGCTGCCGCCCGCTCACGCTAGGCGAGTTGTCGAGACTTGAGCGGCCCCGGTCAAATTCTCGCTGCGAGTTGCCGCTACCGACGCCCTGAAAAGCGGTGTCGCGCCCACCACCTCCGTAGTTCGTGCGGTTGGCACCACCTGCACTGCGGTCGCTCACGCCCGCCCGGTCAGCGCTCCGGTCGCCCGTGCTCGGACGATTGCCTGATACCCCACGGTCTCCGCCCCGGTCTCCCCCACGGTCTCCGGCCCGGTCTCCCCCGCGATTGCCGGCCCTGTCTCCTGCCCTGTCGCTGACGCCGGCTCCCTCACGGCCACGAAACTCGTTGCGCCTGTCCGCGCCCGCGACGTTGTTGCCAAACTTCTCGCGTGTGGCGTTGTCCCGGTATGCCACACCCTTTCGGTGGCTCGAATCGTGCTTCCAGCGATTGCCGCCTTCAACCTTCGTACGGTCGAAGTTGCGGTCAATGTTCGCCGCCTTGTTGACGTTGATGTTGACATCTCCACCGCCCCAGTTGGCGTTGGAGAAGATAGCACCCGCTGCGGCCAGACCAACACCCCATGCGAAACCGGTCATCAGCGCGCCGCCCGGGTAGTAAGCCGGGTAGGGTGGATAGGAATAAGGTGGATAGGATGGATAGGGCCACCCGCCATATACAACCGTGGGGTTATAGTTCGGCACATAGATGACCTCCGGATTGGCAGGTTCAATTCTTACGATGCTCTGGGTAGCACTGCCCGCAGGTGCTGGCTCGACAATTACGTTCTGCTGCTCGTTTGACTTCAGGTTGCCAGATTCATTGGCTCTGCTGCGCAGCCTCTGCACTGCGGCAAGAACATCCTTCTCCTGAGCCAGGAATGCATCGCCAAGCTTTTGCGTCCAGTCGAGCTTGTCGTTCATCGGCTCCAGCACCTGCGGAAAGGCCACCAACGACTTCACGCTCACATCCCATGGCTGGCTTTCCACCGCCTTGAGTGCCACATCACCCTTCACATTGGGATTGGCCTTGACCCACCGCGCCGCCTGCACGATTTCTAGCGGATAGGTCGATGCCATCAACGCCTGGGTCAGCACTGAGTCGGGGTAGAGGGCGATGGGCGCGACCAACGCCTCGATTTCTTCCGGTTTGAATGCGGGCCCCTGGTCGGAGCCTTGTGCCCATACGCTGCCTACGCCCGCGAGGATGTAAGCAATGACCCAGGCTCCAACCCACCGGATTCGTCGCACGCTGCTGAGCGTCATGGCTACCTCCGTAACACGGCGTCTGGCGACCGCTACACTTGCGCCATTATTGTCTCTTCTATAGATTTCTCGTTGGCAATTTGCAAGGGAATTGGAGGTGACCCGATTTTTCGGACAGTGCCTATCTTGAGTAAGCAGGAGGTGCACCATGCCGAAAACGCGCCCACCGTACAGTGCGGTCTTCCGTCAGCAAATGGTTGACTTGGTCCATGCGGGTCGCCGCCCGGAGGATCTGGCCAAGGAGTTCGAACCGACGGCCCAGACGATCTACAACTGGGTCGCCCAAGCGGATCGCGATGCCGGGCTTCGTCAGGACGGTCTGACCACGGCCGAGCGGCAGGAACTCACGCGGCTACGCCGTAAGGTCAAGCAGCTCGAACTGGAGCGCGAGATATTGGCAAAAGCCGCGGCCTGGTTTGCCCGGGAGACCGGTTCGCTACCCGACAAGGGTTCGAATTCATGAAGGCAAATCAGGCCCGTTATCCACTTTCCACCATGGCGCGGCTGCTTAAGGTCTCGCGCAGCGGCTTCCATGCGTGGAGGGAACGACGTCCGAGCGCTCATGCCGTGAGTGACAAGCTGTTGCTCGCGCAAATCCGTGAGATTCACGCCCGCTCACGCGGTACCTATGGGATGCCACGAGTGCATGCCACGCTGCGGCGCCGGGGCGTCCACGTCGGGCGCAAGCGCGTGGCGCGTCTGATGCGTGAGGCCGGCCTGCGCGGGGCTTGCCGGCCGCGCTTCATTTGCACCACCCACCGCGCGCCAACAGGCAGACCCGCGCCTGATCTGGTGCAGCGGCACTTCTGTGCCGATGCGCCCAATCAGCTGTGGGTCGCCGATGCGACGTACATTCCGACCGCTGCCGGCTTTTACTATCTGGCTGTCGTACTCGACGTGTACAGCCGGCGCATCGTAGGCTGGGCCATGGGTAGTCATCTGCGCACCGCACTAATGCTGCAAGCGCTGGAGATGGCGCTGGCGCAGCGACATCCCAGCGCAGTAATTCACCACTCGGACCAGGGCTGCCAGGGCGGATTCAACCGGTCGTCGCAACACCTTTGATCAAGGAGGTGTTTATGGGACGACCAGCGGGGTGGATGCATAAGTTGACAGGGCGTGGAGCGATGCGCTCGCCAGGTGCGCCGTCGCATCGGCGTGAGATTGAGCGGCGATTCTGGGCGCAAATCGCAACAGGCATTACAAGTGAGAAGGCTGCAGAGGCGGTTGGCGTGTCGCAGGCGGTAGGCACTCGCTGGTTCCGCCATAATGGTGGCATGCCACTTTTCATGTCGAACCCTATATCAGGTAGGTACTTGTCGTTCGCGGAGCGAGAAGAGATTGGCCTACTTTCGTTCCAGGGCGTCGGGGTACGCGAGATTGCTCGCCGTATCGGACGCAGCCCATCAACGGTCTCCCGGGAACTGACGCGTAACGCTGCAACTCGTAGCGGCCGGCTTGAGTATCGAGCTTCGGTTGCGCAGTGGAAGGCGGAACTGGTTGCCAAACGACCCAAACCTTCGAAACTGGTGACTAACCCACGGCTGCGCCACTACGTGCAAGAGCGTCTGGAGGGCATGGTTCGCGCCGCTGATGGCTGTGAGATTTCTGGGCCCCGGCAAGCGCCGTTTAAAGGGAGAAACAAACCGCATCGCGGTGACCGTAAATGGGCCAATGGCTGGTCGCCTGAACAGATTTCCAACCGGTTGCAGATCGACTTTCCGGATGACGAATCAATGCGCATCTCTCACGAAGCCATTTACCAGGCTCTCTATATCCAGAGCCGAGGTGCTCTCAAGCGCGAGCTGGTTAGCTGTCTGCGCACTGGGCGGGCGTTGCGCGTGCCGAGGGCCAGGGCCCAAGCCAAGGCTTGGGCGCACGTTAGCGAGGATGTAATGATCTCTAGCCGGCCTGCAGAAGCGGAGGACCGTGCTGTGCCGGGGCATTGGGAGGGTGACCTGATCATCGGCCTGAACCGGTCCGCGATCGGAACGCTGGTCGAGCGATCAAGCCGATTCACCATGCTTGTACACCTGCCTCGCGAGGAAGGCTACGGGCTTATTTCCAGGACAAAGAATGGCCCTGCGCTGGCTGGCTACGGAGCTATCAGGATGGCCAATGCCCTCAAGAAGACCGTGACTGACATGCCTGCCCAACTGTGGCGGTCATTGACCTGGGATCGTGGCAAGGAACTATCCGATCACGCTCGCTTCACGGTCGAGTCCGGGGTGAAGGTATTCTTCGCCGACCCGCACAGTCCATGGCAGCGTGGCACGAACGAGAACACGAACGGCCTTCTGCGGCAATACTTTCCAAAAGGCACAGACCTGTCTCGGTGGAGCGCTCGAGAGATTCAGGCCGTTGCCAATGCACTGAATACCAGGCCCCGGAAAACACTTGGTTGGAAAACACCGGCCGAAGCTCTGGACAAGTACCTAAAATCTGTTCAACAATCTAGTGTTGCGACGACCGGTTGAATCCGCCCAATACACGTCTGTTGCCTTCGGGCGACGTTGCCGCGACGCCGGTGTTCAGCCTTCGATGGGCTCGGTGGGCGACGCCTACGACAACGCCATGTGTGAGTCCTTCTTCGCCACGCTCGAATGCGAGCTGCTGATGCGTTCGCGCTTCGCCACGCATGACGACGCCCGTCAGGCATTGTTCACCTGGATCGAGGGCTGGTACAACCCACATCGCCTGCACAGCGCCCTGGGCTATCGCTCCCCGCAGGAATTTGAAAAGCTGCCTGTCAATGGCATGAATCCGGCGCTACACCTGGCCTTCACTGCCCCATCACAAGGAGACCACCCATCGACATAATATTCAAATGCAGATCTGTCCGAAGAAGCGGGGCAACCCCAAATCGCCGCAGAGGCAGCCTTTTTAGGCAGGACAATCCGACAACTTGAACTTTGTGAAGGGCCAGATAATCTCGCCGGACTTCCCTGCATCAACTGTGACGCCGTTCGTGGACGCAAATTCCTTTTCGGGGGCCTGCATTCTCGTGTGATAGAGCTCTTACTTGGATTTTCGGTGCCGATGCCGGTGATGGATGTCGGGGAAGTGGGCGTGCGAATGCGTAATGGGCTCGTGCCGGTGCGGGTGCGTATGCGGCTCCTGCCCGTCCCAATCAAAATCGTGAACGTGTTGATGATGCTCATCATGCCGGTGACAATGGGTGTGCTCCAGTACTTCGTGGGTGTGAACGTGCTCGTGGCGTTCGCGAAGATGAAGCATACGCCTAATGCCATCAACCCGGCGGCAACCCAGAATAGCGTCGACGGGACCTCCGGCCACAGCGAGAACGACAGTGCGACTCCAAACAGTGGTGCTACGAAAAAATATGCGCCTGTCCGGGCGGTCCCGAGGTTCCGCAGGGCTACAACAAACAAGATAAGGCTCACGCCATAGCCAGCAAAGCCCGTCAGCATGGTCGCGACGGTCTTGGCCAATCCAGGCAGGTGCCCATCGAGGGGGAAGGCGATGCTCAAATTCACAGTGCCCGCAACGAGCCCTTTCAGGCACGCGATAAGGACTGCGTCATTGGTCGATACCTTCCGAGTCAGATTGTTATCGATGGCCCAGCAGACACAGGCTGCCGCTACCAGCAATGCCAAGCGGCCTGAGTTTGCCGTTCGGCTTTGGAATATAAACCCTTCTTACCGTTCCCGACGATACGTCCCGTCCTCCCGGCCTGTCCGTCACCGGCGTCCGGTTGGTCGGTGCGCTCGACCACGCACGGGGCTTCCCGTCTTGCATCGGTTTCCCCCTTGTATGCATGCCATCGCGACTACCACGGCGGAATCGAGGGGTGCATACTTCGCTCTCTTCCCCCGATGGTGCTTCCCCGAAATTCTGGCGGGTAGGCTTCCGCATTGCGTCTTTCGAGGCCTGCTCAGCGTTCACTCACGTTACGGCCTGCATGCTCGCCAAGTCACTTACATGACCCTCTACATCGAAAGCTTCAGCCGCTTCGTTGCCTCCACGACTGCTCCGATTGCTACCGGCTGGAGCGCGAGTTGCCGGGCGGGATTCGCACCCGCTGAGACCACGGCGCACAAAATATTGCACTAAGCCCTGGCTTGCTCAGATGTTTGACTGTTCGTGGCACTTTCAACAGGGCAATCGCAATTGACCAACCCTTGCAAGATGCCGCACGCCTGCACTGGTCGAGCGCCAGAGCATTGCTCGCGCAGAGTCAGCAAGTGCTGTTTCAAGCGCAACAACGCCTCCACGCGCACTTCCACCCGCTTGATATGAGCATCCAGTAGTGCATTGACCTCGCCGCAGTCCTGAGTCGGGTGGTCGCGTAGGCCCAGCAATGTCCGGATTTCGCTGAGCGTCATGTCGAGCGAACGGCAATGACGGATCAGTTGCAAGCGCTCGACGTGCACGTCCCCGTACAGCCGAAAGTTGCCACTGCTGCGCGCTGGCTGTAAATCCCTATAGCTACTATAGAGGCAAGCGTTTTTTGGAGATCGTGATGGGCATCAGGATTGGGGAACTTGCCAAGCGGGCAGATTGCGAGATCGTGACGATCCGCTACTACGAGAAGGAAGGGCTGTTGCCTAACTAGACAATGACAAACGATCTAAATGAAGGAAATTGCCATGAGCGAATGCGGGTCTAAGGAGTGCGGCTGCCGTAGAACAAAGGAAAGTCGTCAACGATCCCGAAGGAATGTCGTCAATTCGCGTGACAACGGCAGAGAAATCGCACGCAACATCAATGAAATCAATGACTTAAGCACAGCGAAGAAAACCTGTCACCGCGGCAGGATCGCGAAGTGTCAATTCAGCGCGTGCGACGCGCCTACACGGCCCTAAAAACTCCGTGCCGCCGCCCATCTGGCGACCGCGATCGGAGGCTAGAACAGGAAACGACAAACCTGGCCAACGTCTTGCACGGGCTGTCTTGTGATCGCGGAATGCAGATATAGTCGGTGCCCGCGGGGCGTCTAGCCGTAGAACAAAGGAAAGTCGTCAACGATCCCGAAGGAATGTCGTCAATTCGCGTGACAACGGCAGCGTAACCGGACGCAACCTCAATGAAATCAATGAATTAGACTCAGCGAAGGAAAGTTGTTACCGCGGAAGGATCGCTAACGTGTCAATCGGGCGTGTGTGAAGCGCCTACGCGGTCCCAAAATCCGTGCCGCCGTCCATCTAGCGACCGCGATCGGAGGCTAGAACAAGACACGAGGAAACCTAGCCAACCTCTTGCACCGGCTGTCTTGTGATCGCGGAGTGCAGATATAGTCGGTGCCCATCGTAGACCAAACAGAAGTGTCGCAACTTCATGGGTAAAACTGTCACTTCACCCTGCCCCAGGACGCCGATAGAAAAAACCCGTAAAATCAATGCTCTATGTCGCGCGAAGTGAAATTGTCGCCAGCAAAGCCCTCCTGGGTGTCAATATGGGACGCGCTACGCTGGTTTGCATCGTCGTTCCCCATATTTGGCAAAGCGCCGCTATCCGGCTTGCAGACATGGGCAGCTCAGCGCCTTGATACGCGTGGTTATGTGGCGGGAAGGTCCACCCCCAAGTTCGCTGCTCCACGGCCATCGATAACAACGTGTAACTGCGAAACCGCGAGCTTCGCACCGGTGCGCTCGACACGACGGTCTCCGTTACGCGTTCAAAAATCCCATAACATCAAAGCCTTACCGACAGACATCCACACCAGATAGGTGAAGTGACAATTTTCTTTCGGACTCACGCGAAGTGACACTTTTCCTTTGTTTCGAGTGTAAATAAAAGTGTCAACTCGTCGCCGACACTTCTATATACGGCGCGGGTTCCAGGCAGATTCCGGAGTGACAGAATTGCTTCGTTCTACGTCTGCTGCCGATCGAGAGAATCGTGGACGTCACGAAGCCACTCGTACTCGTTGTCGTTGTAGCGCCTCGTCACAGAAGAGCAGCACCGTGCCGCTTCCCGCTCGAGCCGCCGCCTCGCGAATCCGCAGGGCCAGACGCATCCGCTTGGCCGGATTGGAACCTGCGTTCGGGTCCGGGTCTCCAACAGCCTCGAGCAAGTTCGCAAAGAACGGGCCTTCGGCATGCCGGTAAGCGAGTCGCCAGCACCGTCTGTACCGTTCAGTAGAGTGGCGCCAAAGTAGTTCCCACCAAATAGTGATGGGAACTACTTTGTCACAGTCACAG
>NZ_JBEFLI010000078.1:0-31108 GCF_040578825.1 Cupriavidus necator
TGTCGCGGCTGCTCGCCGAGGCGGGGCTCGGCTACACCGTGGTTGAGGATGAGGATGCGCCGAGCGGACATGCCGTGGTGATCTTCGCTGACAGCGCGCAACTGCCGGAGGATGCTGAATCTGCCGCTGGCGGCGGCATCCGCTTCCACCGCGCGCACAGCCAGGAATCGACCGACGCCATCCAGCAGCTGTCCTGCGAGACGCGCGCGGCCGTAGGGGGAGTGGCTGTGGCGGCGTGGGATCCGGAGGGCAAGCGCGCCATCCGCGGCCACGCACCGGCACGTTCTGGCGGCAACGCAGGCCGTGCCGCGAGCCCCGATCCCTATCTGTCCGTCAGCCTGGCGCTGGCACCGGACGCCGCCAACGCGCAGCGCATTGCCGAGCAAGTGGTCGAGGCAATCGAGGCCAGGGCCTTGCTGTTTGCCGGCCGCGCTTCGGTACGCACGCTGCGCAGCGGTACGCGCATGACCGTGAGCGGCTGCCCGCACCTGCCGCCGCAGGAAGATGATGCGGCAGGCTATCCGTTGCTGCTCGATGCCGTCGAGCACTGCGGCATCAACAACCTCGCGGCGGATACGCGCGCGGCGCTGGCAGACCGCATGGGGCCGCTCGAAGCGGCCTTGTGCTTCGACGCACCGCCGCAGGCGCCCGATGCCGCGGTGACGACCCCCGGCTTGCTGGGCGGGATGCCGACAGGCGACGAAGCTATCCGCCTCGTCCCAACAGACGCCCTGAAGACCGCTGCGCGCGAGCAAGGCTACGCCGCCGTCTTCCGCGCCTTCGACGCGCGCCGCGCGTGGCGTGCCTGCGTGGTCGACGTCGATTGCCCGAGACTCTATGCCCGCGCGACACCGCTCGGCGTACATACCGCGATCGTGGTCGGCCCGGACGGCCAGCCGCAGCCCGATGGCAACGCAGAACACCACGCCAGCCCGCGCGGCGAAGTCCGCGTGCGCTTCCACTGGCAGCGCGGCGAACGCGCCGACGACCGCGGCAGCCGCTGGGTGCGCGTGGCGCAGCGCCAGGCTGGCGCCGGCATGGGCTGGCAGTGGTTGCCGCGCATCGGGCAGGAAGTGCTGGTCAAGTTTACCGACGACGACATCGACCAGCCCTTTGTCATCGGCGCGCTGTACAACGGCCAGGGCGAGGCCGGCATCGCACCGACGCCGGGCGGCAAGACCGCGTCGCAAGCCAGCGACAGTGAGGCGCTGTATGCGCAAGGCAGCGACAGCGCCACCAGCGCGCAAGGCAACCTCGCCGGCGGCAACAGCCCGGCCTGGCATGGCCTGGGCGCTCAGCCTGACGGGCACCGCAACGCCGCGGCGCTGACCGGCTTCAAGAGCCAGGAGCATGGTGGCAAGGGCTACAACCAGCTGGTGCTGGACGACAGCGACGGACAGCTCCGTACGCAACTGGGCACCACCCTGCAATCCACGCAACTCAACCTCGGCCACCTGATCCACCAGCAGGACAACCGTCGTGGCAGCTTCCGCGGACAGGGGTTCGAGTTGCGCACCGACGGCCATGCGGCCGTGCGGGGCCAATCAGGCGTGCTGCTGACCACCTACCGCGATGCCAATACCGGCCGGGCACTGCCTACGGGCGACAATGCCGCCGGCATTGCATTGCTCAGGCAGGCCGGCGATCTGGTCAAGACCCTGGGCCAGGGCGCCACGACGCATCAGACCCAGGCGTTGTCGACCGGCAAGGACGATGAGGCGCCGTTGCCCAAGCAGCTTAAAGCCGCGTCCGGCATGGTCGACGGGCAGGCTCTGGAGGCCGCCAAGGACGATGCAGCCAGCGGCAATACCGCCACCAATGGCAAGGTGCCGCACCAGGCTGCGCCGATGGTTCACCTGAACGGCCGCGCGGGGCTAACCGTGGTGGCAGGTCAGGATCTGCAGATCGCCAATGGCGAAAGCGTGGCGCTGAGTAGCGGGCAGGACAGCAATGTTGCCGTCGCGGGCCAGGCTCGCGTGCATGCCGGGCAGGCGATTGGTGTGGCGGCGGGGTTGTCGGGGGCTGGAGACAACAATATCGGCCTGCAGCTCACTGCGGGGCAGGACGATATCGACATCCAGGCGCAGCACGATCTGCTGAAGCTGAGTTCGCGGGATGACCTGACGGTGGTGTCGGCGAATATGAACGTGGATTTTGCGGCGGCGAAGCGAATTCGGGTGGCCACGGCGGGTGGGGCTTCGATTCTGATCGAGGGCGGGAATATTACGGTGGAGTGTCCGGGGGCGATTACTTATAAGGCGGCGCAGAGGAAGTTTGAGGGGCCTACCCATGCTTCGTTAGAGATGAACACGTGGCCGCACGCACCATTCGACGATACCTACATCTTGAGGGACGAGATCACGCTGGAGCCGCTACGAAACGTGCAAGTCGAATTACGTCGCAACGACGGCGCTCGGCTCAGATTAATCACAGACAGCGAGGGACGTCTGCCGAGACAGCAAGGCATTTCGATGGAACATGTGCAATTGCGTGTGCTCGGAAAGCACTCCGGCAAAGTCTGACATCTTGAGGCGCCAATGAGTAATCAACATAATGAGCGCGATGAAGAAAGCGTGATCCCGCGAACGCGAGATCTGGATGGCCGGCCGCTCTTTGAGACACACCTGACGCCCACTGAGGACACGCGAACCAAAGTCATCGAGACAAAACTGCCGGCCGTGATCCCTATCGTCTTCTTGCCTGGCATCATGGGGACTAATCTTAAAAACAAGAAGACAGGCGATTCCGTGTGGCGTCCGCCGAATATGAGCCTGAACCTGGCAGACATAGTCGGGGTCGTCGCTGCTTTGGCGACTTGGGGAGTAAGAGGTCCCAAGAAACGCCAGCAGATCCTGAAAGCTGACGACCTGACCGTAGACGATGGTGGTTCCGTCGATACTGGTCAGTCGGGACTGCACAAGGAAACTGCACGAAAACGCGGCTGGGGCAGCGTGCTGCGTACCTCCTATAACCCCGTAATGGGACTGCTGGAGGCGCGTACCGACCGTGTTGTTGCCGACCGAAAGCCTCAGGGCTGGTGGGACTCCGAGGGACTGCGGTCGCCATCAGATTTTGGCGAGGAAAATGGGCAGCCCGCCCTGACGGAAGCAGAGCTCATGAATGCCGCTCGCTACGATTTCGATGTCTGGTGCGCTGGCTACAACTGGCTGCAGTCCAACCGGCAATCGGCCGAAGACGTGAAGCAATACATCGAAAATACGGTCCTACGCCACTACCGCGACCAGAAGCCACCAGTACCGGCCGAGAAGGTGATCCTGGTTACCCATTCCATGGGAGGGCTGGTGGCGCGCGCACTTACAAATCTTGTCGGCTATGAAAAGGTTCTGGGCGTGGTCCATGGTGTACAACCAGCAACCGGGGCACCCGCCATCTACCATCATATGCGCGCAGGCTATGAAGGACCGGAACAATTGATTCTGGGCTCTAACGCCGGAGAGGTCACCGCCGTCGTCGCCAATTCGGCCGGCGCCCTGGAGCTTTGCCCCACCTTCGATCACCGCAGTGGTCAACCGTGGCTCTTTCTCCAGGACGCGCAAGGGAATGTCATCAGCGACACCGAAGGTTTGCCATGTGCCTATCCTCGGGCGGCAAATCCTTACGAGGAGATTTACAAGAATCCTGCATGGTATGGACTGGTGCCGGAGCAGAACACGAAGTATCTGGATCTATCCACAAATGAAGATGGGCCGAAGACCAATGCAAGAGGAACGTTCAATTTCTTGATTGACCACGTCGAAGCGTTTCATCGCGAATTTGCCGGCCAATATCACCCAGAAACGTATGCTCACTATGGCGCGGATAGCGCAAAAGCCATGCATAGCTGGCAAGACCTGGTCTGGCGGGGAAATGCCACGGCACTATGGGAATCGGACCACAACGCGAACGGCAACGGCAACTATCGTCGTCGACCTTTAGGGGATGGCCCTGAATTGACACGTGTCAATGGCGCTGGGGACGGTACGGTTTCTGTCTTCTCTGGCGAAGCGCCTCGTGACGCTGGCGTGAAGGCAAGCTTTCGTCACGGCCAGATGGGCAACGGCATAGCCAACGTGGATCGCAAGGGTTATGACCATCAAGGTAGCTATAACGACTCGCGCGCTCAGTGGGCGTCGCTGTATGGCATCATGAAGATCGCCCAATTGGCTGACTGGCATCCCAACGATCAATGATGCGCCGCCTCTTCCGCCTCTTAGTTCCTGCAATAACAATCTGCACTATCTGTCTGGCTGCAAGTATTAGCTATGCGCAAACAGTATCGAGGCAATCCATCATGAACAAGACCGGCTGGACCACCCACTGTTTTGGTCGATACCTCGTGGATCTGCCACCGCAAGCTACCGCGCGCGCCTCCTACAAAATTTGGGGCGATGACATTAGTTATTTGCCAGGCAAGAATCCGGACACACTCACTGCGGAGATCAACAAGCGGGAAGCCGAACTTAAGGCAGTGAGGCATAGGAAGCTGGACGACAGCATGTTTGTCCGCCGCCTGGTTCATCAGGACGGCTCCAGCAGCCTAGTTTCGTGGAAGGCGCCTTACAGTCAGGAACTCATGTGGATGGACTCCTATCTGGTTGCCAAGAGCCCATGGCGTGCCTTCCACTATGCGGGCAACGTTTCCCCCGAAAAGCAGGAATCAGCCATCGCACTTGCTGATTCGCTCGCGAACAACATCCGCTCCCGCGCCGACAACGAAATCCCCACAGATCCTGGCTTCTGCATCGACAAAGGCTTTATCGCCGGAAGCGACTACAGGTCAGAGAGCGTTCAGGTAGGCATCACCCTACCACAGCATCCGAACGCGTTTATCAGTTTCGACGCCAGCACCGGTGCAGAGGAAGATCGATTGCTGGAACGCGTGGACAAGTTTCTTGCAACGGCGGTTGCAAGCCCTGTCGTTGGTCTCAAGGTCTTGCGCAAGCGACAGCGCAACGTCGGCACCATTCCGGCTGAGGAGTACGCCACCGCAGCAACGGGCAAGGGCCAGCGGGTTTATGTATTCGCCTGGGAATCCCAGGGCAAGAACAAGTCCTTGTCCGAGCAAAACGTGTCGGCAGGACTGCGAGTACTGGAGCAACCCGTCGTCAGCGAGCACACGCCGTACCGGCCGGCGTTCCAGTCAGATGACGAGGCATTGCAGCTATGGGACGCCATTATCGAATCGATACGCCTGCGACCCGGCGCAGTGTAGGCACTTCGCAAAGAGGTCAGCGCTCGCAGCCTGGCCCGCCCTACCCCTCCTGCGCCGCCGCATGCGCCAGCAGCCAGTCCGTCACCGCATCGCGGTTGCCCCGGAACACAATGCGCGTCGCGCGCTGCGCGCGCTGGAAGTCATACATCGGGTCGTAGTACTCGCGCAGCAGCACTTCGATCCAGCCACGGTGCAATTCCACATCGTCCCATTCCGCCTGCCGCGCCAGCGCCTGCTCCAGCAACGCCGACAGCTTGCCGTAGCGGACCCCGCCGAGCCTCGGCGAAATCGCGGCCATCGCTTCGCGCAGGCGGGTGGCGTAGGCTTCGAAGCCCTTCTCTGCCCCCTGCTCGGCGATAAACTCCGCCGCCAGCCCCTGCACATAGTCGCGCAGCACGCGCTCGACGCGCTGCTCGAATGACGCTTCGAGCCACACCAGCGGGCTTGCGTGCATGCGCTGCGTCAGTGCCGGCGGCACGTCGCGGCTGCCGATGAAGCGGCCCTCGTCCTCCACCACCAGCGCGCGAAAGCCGGCGTCGATATGCCGCAGCACGTCGATCGCCAGCGCGTTCTCGAAATCCACCTGTGTCGGCTGCGCCAGCGCGCGGCGGCCGAATGCCGAGCCGCGGTGGCGTGCATGGCCTTCGAGGTCGATCGCCGCGGGCACGTCGGCCAGCACGTCGGTCTTGCCGCTGCCTGTCAGGCCGCCCAGCGCGAACCAGGTCTGCTCGGCGGCGGCTGTATCGATGGTCGAGATCAGGAAGCTGCGCATCGCCTTGTAGCCGCCGGTCACGCGCGGATAGTCGACACCGGCCTCGCGCAGCCACTGCTGCACCAGTTGCGAGCGCAGCCCGCCGCGGAAGCAATACAGGTAGCCATCCGGATGGGCACGCGCGAACTCAGCCCATGCGGCGATCCGCGCAGCCTTGTGTTGGCCCGAAACGAGCTGGTGACCGAGTTCGATGGCCGCCTGCTGGCCTTTCTGCGCATAGCACAGGCCGACCTCATGCCGCTCGGCATCGTCCATCAGCGGCAGGTTGACTGTGCCGGGGAAAGCGCCGCGCGCGAATTCCAGCGGTGCGCGCACGTCCAGCATGGCTACGCCACTGAGGAACAGGGTGCGGAAGTCGTCGGTGTCCTGGCGCATCACTGGATCTCGACTGCGAGGGCGGCGCGCGCCACCATCTCGCCCACCGGTACCAGCGACAGGCCAAGGCGCGCGCATTCGGCCAGGAAGTCGTCTTCGCCGGCGGGCTCGACCGCCACCAGCAGACCGCCACTGGTCTGCGGATCACACAGGACCGCGCGCTGCACTTCCGTCAGCGGCGTGATGTGGTGGCCGTAGCTGTCGAAGTTGCGCTGGGTGCCACCCGGCACGCAGCCCTGGCCGATATAGTCGACCACGTCGTCCAGCACCGGCACCGCGGCGTAGTCGACGCGCGCGGTCAGCCCGCTGCCATCGGCCATCTCGACCAGGTGGCCAAGCAGCCCGAAGCCGGTCACGTCGGTCATCGCGCGCACGCCGGGCAGGCGCCCGAAAGCACTGCCGGGCCGGTTCAGCACGCACATCCAGTCACGCGCCAGGTCGCGGTTATCGGCGCGCAGCAAGCCCTTCTTTTCGGCCGTGGTCAGCACGCCGATGCCGAGCGGCTTGGTCAGGTACAGGCGGCAGCCGGGCGTGGCGGTGTCGTTGCGCTTCATGTGGGCGCGTTCGACGATGCCGGTCACGGCCAGCCCGAAGATCGGCTCGGGCGCATCGATCGAATGCCCGCCCGCCAGCGGAATGCCGGCGTCGTCACAGGCGCGGCGCCCGCCCGCCACCACTTCGCGCGCGACCTCGGGCGGCAGCACATTGACCGGCCAGCCGAGGATGGCAATGGCCATCAGCGGGTCGCCACCCATCGCGTAGATATCGCTGATGGCGTTGGTGGCGGCGATGCGCCCGAAGTCGAACGGATCGTCGACGATTGGCATGAAAAAATCGGTGGTGGACACGACACCCCGCTCACCATCTGCGCCGTCGAGCGCATACACGGCGGCGTCGTCGCGCGAGGCATTGCCGACCCACAGGCGTGGGTCGAGGTGCTGCGCGCCGCTGCCGGCGAGGATCACGTCGAGCACCTTCGGGGAAATCTTGCAGCCGCAGCCAGCGCCGTGGCTGTACTGCGTCAGGCGGATGGGACCGTTGGTCATGGCTGGCTCCGTCACGGCGTCCCTGGCCGGGCAGGAGCCACTACCCGGTCAGGCACGCCTGGATGAAGAGAGGAATTGGAATGAGAAGAGTTACTGCAAACAGGCAAACGAGATGGCAGCGCAAAGAAGTGGCGCAGGGAGTGGCGCCGCGCGCTGAGGCGGGCCGCCGATGCAGCGAAGCTGCGCTGGCGGCCGCGCCGGAGACGGCGGCTTACTGCTCGCCCGGCTCCATCTGCGACTGCAGATAGTTCTGTAGCCCGACCTTGTCGATCAGGTCAAGCTGCGTTTCCAGGTATTCGATATGTTCCTCCGTATCGGTGAGGATATCGACCAGGATTTCGCGGCTGACGTAATCGCCAACGGATTCGCAGTAGGCAATGCCTTCCTTGACGGTCTGATGCGCGGTCTGCTCGAGCTTCAGGTCGCACTTGAGCATCTCGGGCGTGTCTTCGCCGAGCAGCAGCTTGTGCAGATCCTGCAGGTTGGGCAGGCCGTCCAGCATCAGGATGCGTTCGATCAGGCGGTCGGCGTGCTTCATTTCGCCGATCGATTCCTTGTACTCCACTTCGCCGAGCTTTTTCAGGCCCCAGTGGCGATACATGCGGGCGTGCAGGAAATACTGGTTGATCGCGGTCAGCTCGTTCTTGAGCTGGGCGTTCAGATGCTGGATGACCTTCTTGTCACCTTTCATTGGCGGCTCCTGTTGCATCGGGCCCGCGCAAAAACACGAAGCGGCGCCAATGGCGCCGCATGCAGTCGGTGAGAATAGAAATGCGCAAAACGCGCCGCGAACTGGCTTTCAGTTCATATGGGCGCGTTCAGGCAACCAGCGCCTTGCGCTGGTCGTTCGCGACTGCCGGGTCCCGAGTGTCCATTATGGTACATGGGCCTGATGCGGAACAGGAAGAAATCTCCACAACCTGGATGTTGGCGAGAGTCGCCACGGTCACATTGCGCACCGCTGCCACGCCTTCCTGCAACACCTGCTGGGCGCACTCGCGGCAGCGGCCACAACACGTGCCGACGCCTAGCGTTTCAGCCAGTTCGTCGAGGGTTTCGACGCCCAGGTGCGCGGCACCGTGAATCTCACGATCGGTGATCTGGTTGCAGATACAGACGTACACAACTCCCTCCTGTGGGGCGCGTGGCACCGGCATGCCACCGCGAATGGACGTCAGAATATCAGAGATCGAAAATGATAACAATTCCCATTAAGCCACACATGAACAGGTCGGGAGAGCGCCACAATGTGGGAAAAGCAGGCGGCGGCGGCGGCACATTCAGCCACTTGAATGTGCCGCGGCGACCATATTCCGCGATCAGAAAACCCTGACATTTTCAGGGTCTTGCGATCTGCCGCAGGGCTGCAGCCTGCTCCTCCGGATCGTAGGCATTGAGAACCTGATCGACCAACGGGTCGAGCTGTTGGCAGTTGGCGTGCAGGATCTCCTGCTTCACCCGCAGCAGCTGCGCCGGGTGCATCGAGAACTCGCGCAGGCCCATGCCCAGCAGCAGCCGGGTCATCGACGGGTCGCCCGCCATCTCGCCGCACACCGCCACCGGCACGCCAGCGCGGTTGGCCTCGCGGATGGTGCGCGCCACCAGTTGCAGCACGGCGGGGTGCAGCGGGTCGAACAGGTGCGCCACCGCGTTGTCGGCGCGGTCGATCGCCAGCGTGTACTGGATCAGGTCGTTGGTGCCGATGGACAGGAAGTCCATCTTGCGCAGGAACAGCGGCAGCAGCAGCACTGCGGCCGGGATCTCGATCATGGCACCGACCTTCATGCCCGGATCGTAGGCCTCGCCGCGCTCGTCGAGCTGGCGCTTGGCCTTGGCGATCAGCGCCAGGGTCTGGTCGATTTCGCTGGCGTGCGCCAGCATCGGCACCAGCAGCCGCACCGGGCCGAAGGCCGAGGCGCGCAGCAGCGCGCGCAACTGGGTCAGGAACATGCCCGGCTCGGACAGCGACCAGCGGATCGCGCGCAGGCCCAGCGCCGGGTTCAGCGCGGTCTCGAACTCGTCGCCACGCCCGTCACGGCCGTCACGGCCATCGAGCGGCTTGTCGGCGCCGATATCGATGGTGCGGATCGTCACCGGCAGCCCGTGCATGGCGTCGACCGCGCCGCGGTAGGCCTGGAACTGCTCTTCCTCGTCCGGCAGTTCGCCGCGCCGGTTCATGAACAGGAATTCGGAACGGAACAGCCCGACCCCCACCGCGCCGGCCGCCAGCGCCGCGCCGGCGTCCTCGGCCATCTCGATATTGGCCAGCAGGTCGATTTCCAGCCCGTCCAGCGTCACGGCCGGCGTATGGCGTAGCCGCTGCAGGCGCTTTTTCTCCAGCACACGCTCGCTCTGCCGGTGCCGGTACTCCTCCAGGATGATGGCGGTCGGGTCGACGATCACCAGCCCGGCGTCGCCGTCGATGATGATCCAGTCGTCCTGGCGGATCAGCTCGCTCGCGCTCTGCACGCCGACCGCGGCCGGTATATCCAGGCTGCGCGCGACGATGGCGGTATGCGAGGTGCGCCCGCCCATGTCGGTGACAAAGCCGTGGAACACGGTATGGCGGAACTGCAGCATGTCGGCCGGGGCGATGTCGTGGGCCACCACGATCACGCCCGGCGCCGCCTCGCCGTCAGCCGCCAGCGCGGGCACCGGCGCGGGCACCAGCACCGGGGCGCCGGCCAGCGCCTTCAGGATGCGCTCCACCACCTGCTGGATATCGGCCTTGCGCTCGCGCAGGTATTCGTCCTCGATCTCTTCGAACTGGCGCATCAGCTCTTCGAGCCGCGTGGTAAGCGCCCACTCAGCGTTGTAGCGGCGGCCCCGGATCAGGCCCTCGGGCTCGCGCGCCAGCGCCTCGTCGTCGAGGATCATCGCGTGCACGTCGAGGAAGGCGCCCATCTCCTCGGGCGCGTCGCGCGGCAGGTCGCGCTTGAGTGCCGCCAGTTCGGCCCTGACCGCCGCGCGCGCGGCGCGCAGCCGTTCGACCTCGGCGTCAAGCCGGTCTTCGTCGACCAGGTAATGCGACACGTCCAGCGCCGCAGGCGCGAGCAGGTGCGCGCGTCCGATGGCGACGCCGCGCGAGACCGGGATGCCGTGCAGGGCGAAAGGCATGTACCGCTCCGTCAGGAACGTTTAAGAATCTGTGTCGAGGCCGCCGGCCTCACTCTCCCTCACCAAAGCGGTTGGCGATCAGCGCCAGCAGCGCGTCCATCGCCTCCTGCTCGTCGGGACCCTCGGTCTCGATGGTCACCGTCGAGCCGATGCCGGCCGCCAGCATCATCACGCCCATGATGCTCTTGGCATCGACCTGTCGTCCGTTGCGGGACATCTTGACCTGGCTGACGAAGCTGCCTGCGAGCTGGGTCAGCTTGGCGGACGCGCGTGCATGCAGTCCGAGCTTATTGATGATGGTGGTGTCCCTCTGCAGCATATTTGTCGGGATGATTGGCGGTTTGGTTTTGTACGGTTGTGGTCCCGACCTGCAGCACGCCCTGCGAGCCGCCGGCCAACGCCTTGGTGGCGAGCTGGTCAAGCTTTTCGCCCCGGTAGCAGATCGCGCGCACGAGCATGGGAAGGTTGACGCCGGCCAGCACGCGCACGCGGCCCGGCTCGGCCAGGCGGGCGGCGATATTGGCGGGGGTGGCGCCGAAGATGTCAGTGAGTACCAGCGCGCCGTTGTCTTCGCAGACGGCGGCCAGGCGGCGCCTCGCTTCAGCCAGCACCGCGGCGGGGTCCGCGTCGGGAAGGACGTCGATGGCTTCCAGCCCCTGCGGCGGGCCGCAGTAGACGTGGGCGGCGCAATCGCGCAGCGCCGAAGCCAGCGGGGTGTGCGCGATGATCAGAATGCCTGCCATGATGGTGAATCCGTTGGATTGCCCAGATTGTAGCAGGCGGCCCCCGCACTCCCGCTGCCGTCCGGGACGGTCAGGTTTAGCGGCCGGATCAGCGGCCGGATCAGCGGCCGGTTCAGCCTCCCGCTGCGCCGACGGCGTGCTCCAGCGCGTCGATAAACATCGCCGCGACATGGAAGCCGGTTTGCTGGGTAATCTCCTGGAAACAGGTCGGGCTCGTCACATTGACCTCGGTCAGGTAGTCGCCGATCACGTCCAGCCCCACCAGCAGCAGGCCCTGCTCCCACAGGCCCGGCGCCAGCGTCTCGGCGATCTCGCGGTCGCGCCTGGTGAGTTCCTGCGCGCGGCCGGTGCCGCCCACTGCCAGATTGCCGCGCACCTCGCCGGCCATCGGTACCCGTGCCAGCGAATACGGCACCGGCACACCGCCGATCAGCAAGATGCGCTTGTCGCCATCCTTGATCGCCGGGATATAGCGCTGGACCATCAGCGTTCGCGCGCCATCCTCGCCCAGCGTCTCGACGATGGCGCCCAGGTTCATGCCGTCGGCACCCACGCGGAACACGCCCATGCCGCCCATGCCGTCGAGCGGCTTGACGATGATGTCGCGGTGCTCGGCATGGAAATCACGGATGCGCGCCAGGTCGCGCGTGACCAGCGTCGGCGTGATGAATTCCGGGAATTGCGCGATCGCCAGCTTCTCGGAATGGTCGCGGATCGCGCGCGGCTTGTTGAAGACGCGTGCGCCCTGCGACTCGGCCAGCTCCAGCAGCCAGGTGCTGGTGACGTATTCCATGTCGAATGGCGGGTCCTTGCGCATCAGCACCGCGTCGAAGGCGGACAGCGGCTCCAGCGCACTGTTGCCCTCGCGGTACCAGGCGTGGTTGTCGCCTTTTTCGTGGTCGTCGCCGGTGAGGTGCAGCCGCGTGGCCATGGTCTCGACCACGCGCCCGGACAGGGTCAGTTGCGGCTGCAGGCACCAGTACAGCTCGTGGCCGCGCGCGGCGGCCGCGGTCATCATGGCGTAGGTGGAGTCCTTGTAGGTCTTGAAGGTCTCCAGCGGATCGGTGATGAAGAGGATGCGCATGAGGGCTCGTCAGAGAATCGGGTTCGGGTCGGTCTTCTCGAGTTCGATCGACGCCGCCAGCAGCGCCAGCCGCGCCACCACGCCGTACATGTAGAAGCGGTTCGGCACCGCCGCGCCCGGCTTGGCGTGGGTGTCGGGAATGCCGTTGGGGGCGAACGCCAGCGGCACGAAGTGCATGCCCGGGGCGTTCAGGTTCTCGTCGTTGCCGCGGCCGGTGTGCACGCGGTAGAAGCCGCCTACCACATAGCGGTCGATCATGTAGACCACGGGCTCGGCCACCGCCTCGTTGATCTTCTCGAAGGTGTGCACGCCTTCCTGGATGATGACGTCGCTGACCTCCAGGCCTTCCTTGACGACGCTCATCTTGTTGCGCTCCTTCCGGTTCAGGCCCTTCACCTCGGACGGGTCGCGCACGGTCATGATGCCCATGCCGTAGGTGCCGGCATCGGCCTTGACCACCACATACGGCGTTTCCTTGATGCCGTACTCGCGGTACTTCTTGGCCACCTTCTTCAGCACCCCTTCCACCGCGTCGGCCAGTTCCTCTTCGCCCACGCGCTCGTGGAAGTTCACGCCGGAGCAGCGGGCGAAGTACGGGTTGACCATCCACTGGTCAACATCGATCAGCTTGGCGAACTTTTTCGCCACCTCGTCATAGGCGGCAAAGTGGCTGGTCTTGCGGCGGGTCGACCAGCCGGCGTGCAGCGGCGGCAGCAGGTACTGCTCGTTGATGTTTTCCAGGATCGGCGGGATGCCGGCCGACAGGTCGTTGTTCAGCAGGATCGAACAGGGATCGAAGTCCTTCAGCCCCAGCCGCCGGCCCTTGGTACCCAGGCGTGCGAGCGGCTCGACCACCAGCGTCTGGCCGTCTGGCAGCTCGATCGGGGTCGGTTCGGTGATTTCCTCGGAGAGCGATCCCAGGCGCACATTCAGGCCGGCCTGGCGCATGATCAGCGACAGCCGCGCCACGTTCTGCAGATAGAACATATTGCGCGTGTGACGCTCCGGGATCAGCAGCAGGTTCTTGGCATCCGGACAGATCTTCTCGATCGCGGCCATCGCGGCCTGCACCGCCAGCGGCAGCATCTCGGGCGCCAGGTTGTTGAAGCCGCCGGGGAACAGGTTGGTATCGACCGGCGCCAGCTTGAAGCCGGCATTGCGCAAGTCCACCGAGCAATAGAACGGAGGGGTATGCTCCTGCCATTCCATCCTGAACCAGCGCTCGATGGACGGCGTGGCGTCCAGGATCTTCTTTTCCAGTTCGAGCAGCGGACCGTTCAGCGCGGTGATGAGATGCGGGACCATATCCATCCTATAGATCGTCTTAAATCGTTCGCCCCGATTGTAGAGGAACGGCCAGACAGGCGCTGGCACACCCTTTATAAGGATATGCAGCGCCTGACATAAGGGATAACGATATGGGGATGTCGCGCGGGAAATAAAGACCCGGCCGGGGCGGAGCGGCGAGAAGCGCGCGCAGGCAAAAAAGAAGCGCGGCCATGCCGCGCTCTTAAATGGCCTGACAGATACGGGGAGCGTTCTGCAGGTGGAGGAAACTGCCTCACTGGCACTGTATGTTCCCAGCACATTAAAGACAATTGAAGCTTTTTAAGATCGGAGTTAAGCACTTTGCGAAAAGCCCTCGCGAGGTGCGGGGGGATCGGCCGCCAGGCCGCGCCAGTGCTGCGTTGGCGGGCTTTCGCCGAATCCGCCGCAAGCCTCCTTCCGAGGCTATCCCGGATACTGTCTGCACAGGCAGAAAAGGTTCAAATGTCTGCAATCGCGCCCGCCTCGCGCAAAGAAAAAAGCCCGGCACGCGGCCGGGCAAAACTCCTGAGAGATGATTCCCAATCAGCTCTCCAGCACAACACCTTTGTGATCAGACTTCATATGCGGTCTCGCCGTGCGAGGTGATATCCAGGCCCTCGCGCTCTTCGTCTTCCGGCACCCGCAGTCCGATCAGCATGTCAACCAGCTTGAAGGCCACGAAGGCCACCACGCCCGACCACACCACGGTGGTCAGCACACCCTCGAACTGGATCCACAGCTGGCCGGCGATCGAGTAGTCGGCCGCCACCTTGTTGGTCACATAGTCGTAGATGCCGGTGCCGCCCAGGCTGGGCGAAGCGAACACGCCGGTCAGCAGCGCACCCAGGATGCCGCCCACGCCGTGCACGCCGAACACGTCCAGCGAATCGTCCATGCCAAGCATGCGCTTCAGGCCGGTCACGCCCCACAAGCACAGCAGGCCGGCCAGCAGGCCGATCGCGATCGAGCCCATCGGGCCGACGAAGCCGGCAGCCGGGGTGATCGCCACCAGGCCGGCCACGGCACCCGAGGCACCGCCCAGCATCGACGGCTTGCCCTTGCCGATCCACTCGCCGAAGGTCCACGCCAGCACTGCGGCGCAGGTGGCCAGCAGCGTGTTGACGAAGGCCAGTGCGGCACCGCCGCTGGCTTCCAGGGCCGAGCCGGCGTTGAAGCCGAACCAGCCGAACCACAGCAGCGAGGCGCCCACCATGGTGAAGGTCAGGCTGTGCGGACGGATCGCCTCGCGGCCAAAGCCGATGCGCTTGCCGAACATATAGGCACCCACCAGGCCCGCCACGGCGGCGTTGATGTGCACCACGGTGCCACCGGCGAAGTCCAGCGCGCCCTTCTGGAACAGCCAGCCGGCCTTGGCGGTCGCGGCAGCGCCGGCAGCGGCATCGGTATAGGCGTCAGGACCCGGCCAGAACCAGACCATGTGCGCGATGGGGATGTACGAGAACGTGAACCACAGCACCACGAACACCAGCACGGCCGAGAACTTGGCGCGTTCGGCGAAGGCGCCGATGATCAGGCCGCAGGTGATGCAGGCGAAGGCGCACTGGAAGGCGAAGTAGCCCAGTTCCGGCACCACCACGCCCTTGCTGAAGGTGGCAGCCACGGCCTCGACCGTCAGCCCCTTCATGAAGAGCCGGTCTGTGCCGCCGAAGAAGGCATTGCCCTCGGTGAACGCGAAGCTATAGCCGTAGATCGCCCACAGCAGCGCCACCAGCGAGAAGATCACCAGGCACTGCATCAGCACCGACAGCATGTTCTTCGAGCGCACCAGGCCGCCGTAGAACAGCGCCAGGCCGGGCAGCGTCATCAGGATCACGAAGGCGGTCGAGACCAGCAGCCAGGCGGTGTCGCCCTTGTTGGGCGTCGGGGCGGCCGGCGCGGCGGCGGCTTCGGCGGGAGCGGCGGCGGCAGCAGCCGGGGCAGCCGGGGCAGCCGGGGCAGCCGCGGCAGGAGCGGCCGCAGCGGGAGCAGCCGGTGCCGAGGCTTCGGCGGTGGCTGCGGCAGTGGCGGCAGCCGGCTTGTCCTGTGCGGCAGCGGGCGTGGAAATGCCTACGCCCGCCGTGCCGATGGCCAGCGCCATCGCGCCGGCCGTCAGGAATCGCTTGAACCAGGTTTTCATGTGCTTAACCTCTTGTGTTGTGCTGTCTCGGGGTCACAGCGCATCGCCGCCGGTCTCGCCGGTGCGGATGCGGATGACCTGTTCGATCGGTGCCACGAAGATCTTGCCGTCGCCGATCTTGCCGGTGCGGGCCGATTTCTCGACCGCCTCGATGGCGCGCTCGACCACGTCGTCGGGTACCGCCACTTCGATCTTCACCTTGGGCAGGAAGTCGACGATGTACTCCGCGCCGCGGTACAGCTCGGTGTGGCCCTTCTGGCGGCCGAAGCCCTTGACTTCGGTCACCGTGATGCCGGACACGCCCACGTCCGACAGCGCTTCGCGCACCTCGTCGAGCTTGAACGGCTTGATCACTGCAATGATGAGTTTCATCAGGATTCTCCTGGGGGCGGGCCGGCATCAGCCTGCCCGGGCTGCGTCAGAGTTAGAAAGTCTTGGTGATCGAGGCCCACGCCGCCGCCTTGCCCAGGTAGCGGCCACGGTTGGCGCTGGTGTAGGCAACTTCCTTGGCGTTGGTGTCGACATAGGCCACGGCCAGCGCGAAGCCCTTGCCCAGGTCCTTGGTCAGGCCGATCTTCCAGTCGGTGTACGAGGCGTCGCTGTTGTGCTTCACCCCCTGGTAGCCGACGTGCGCGTTCAGCGTCAGGTCCCAGAAATTCAGCGGCACGTTCGCGGTCAGGTCGACGTAGTAGCTGTTCTTGCTGTCGGCCCAGCCAAACAGGTTGGTGACCGAGTGCGAGTACTTCAGCATCACCGGACCCCAGCCTACGCCGGCGTACAGTTCCGTGGTGTAGGGGCGGGGGTTGTTGTAGCCGCCCGGGTAGTAGTACTCGAGCACGCCCACGTCATAGTTGAATTCGGTGCCGGCGACCTTGACGGTGTTCTTGAAGCCGCCGTAGAAGTCCATTTCCACCGGGGCCGAGACCGCCGGGTTGGCATCCTCGAGCCAGCTGATGCTGGAGTTCCAGTTGCCCAGGTAGAAGCCGCTTTCGTGGGCGTAGTCAAAGCCGCCCTGGATCGCCGGACGCAGGTTGGTCTGACTGATGCCGCGGTAGCGGTAGTCCGAAACCAGCGACACGTTGGCCGTGAACGTATGCGGCGATGCCGGCTCGGCAGCGGCCGCAGCGGGCGCCGGGGCAGCCGTCGCATCCGTGCTCTGCGCGCAGGCGGTGGCGGCGGCGCCGGACAGTACGACCGCGCTGACTGCTAGGGCCAACTTCTTCATGGATTTTTCTCCTTTTCGTGATGGCTCGGACTTCGTTTATTAGAAATTCTGTGAGGCAGGCGAGATCACTACTGCAACTGCCGTGCCAGGTTGGGCGGCGCCGGGCATTCCGCGGGGGCCGCGCTGTCGGCCAATGAGCCAAGCCGCGCATGAATCTGCCCTGCGGCAACGCCGGATCGGGTTAAATGGTGTGAACGCGGCACTGGGGATGCTTTCGCCCGCGTGCCTCACGGGCGATAATCGAGTCCTGACGGTGGCCGGGCGCAGTGAAAGCCTGGACGGTCCGCCCGCATTAGGGGCGCCCTAATCCTGTGCGAAAGCGCGCTATACGCCAGATGCCCACCGGGATTCGCACCAATCAGGTGCGCAAAGGAGAAACCATGAAACCGACCGATCTCTTCAACGACCTGCAGAACAAGGTCAGCGAGGCGCTGCGCAATTCGCCGGCAAGGGACATCGAAAAGAACGTGCGCAGCATGATGACGCAGGGCTTCGCCCGGCTCGACCTGGTCACGCGCGAGGAATTCGACGTCCAGTCGCAGGTGCTGGCCCGCACCCGCGCCCGCCTGGAGGAACTGGAGAGCCGCGTGGCCGAACTCGAGCGCCGCGCCGGCATCCCGCCCGGTGCAGGCGCGGTGGACTCGACCGGGGGCGCATGACCGCGCGGCTCCTGCCGACTCAAACCTTCCAAAAAAGGCCGCCATCACTGGCGGCCTTTTTCGTTAACAGTTCGATGACATGAACCTCGCCGTGTTATGCAGCCGGGCGCTGACCGGCCTCGCGGCCCCGCCGGTGCGCGTCGAGACCCACCTCGCCAACGGCCTGCCCGCCTTCACCATCGTTGGCCTGGCCGACACCGGCGTGCGCGAAAGCCGCGAGCGCGTGCGCGCCGCCATCCTCAACAGCGGCTACGAATTTCCCAACCGCCGCATCACCGTCAACCTGGCGCCGGCCGACCTGCCCAAGGAGTCTGGCCGCTTCGACCTGGCAATCGCACTGGGCATCCTGGCCGCCAACGGCCAGATCCCGTCCGAGGCGCTCGACGCCCATGAGTTCGCCGCCGAGCTGTCGCTGTCCGGCGAACTGCGCCCGGTGCGCGGCGCGCTGGCCATGGCGATGGGCCTGGCGCGCGACAACGCCGCGCGTGTGGCCGCCGGCGAAGCCCCGCGCGCGTTCATGGTTGCCGAAGACAACGGCCCCGAAGCCGCGCTGATCGAAGACCTGGCTGTCCACGCCGCCGCCACGCTGCGCCAGGCCTGCGACCACCTCGGCCCGCTGCCCGACGCACGCCTGCCGCGCGCCGCGCCGGTGCTGCTGCGCGCCCCCGCCGCAGCCGGCCCCGATATGCGCGACGTACGCGGCCAGGCGCAGGCGCGCCGCGCGATGGAAGTCGCCGCCGCGGGCCAGCACTCGGCGCTGCTGGTCGGGCCGCCCGGCACCGGCAAGTCGATGCTGGCGCAGCGCCTACCCAGCCTGCTGCCGCCGATGACGCTGCAGGAAGCGCTGGAATCGGCCGCGGTCATGAGCCTGACGCCAGGCGGCTTCCGTGCCGAACTGTGGGCCCAGCGCCCCTGCCGCGCGCCGCACCACACCGCGTCAGGCCCGGCGATGGTCGGCGGCGGCGGTAACCCTCGTCCCGGCGAAATCTCGCTGGCCCACCACGGCGTGCTGTTCCTCGACGAGCTGCCTGAGTTCGACCGCAGGGTGCTGGAAGTCCTGCGCGAGCCGCTGGAATCCGGCCGCATCACCATCGCCCGCGCCGCCGGACATGCCGATTTCCCGGCCTGCTTCCAGTTCATCGCGGCGATGAACCCGTGCCCGTGCGGCTACCTGGGCCATCCCGACCGCCCTTGCCGCTGCACGCCCGAGCAGGTACGGCGCTACCAGTCACGTATCTCCGGGCCGATGCTTGACCGGATCGACCTGCAGATCGAAGTCCCTGCGCAGGACCAGAGCGACATGCTTGACGGCCCGCCCGGCGAGCCCAGCGCCACGGTGCGCGCCCGCGTGCTGGCGGCGCGTGAACGGCAGCTTGCGCGGCAAGGCAAGCCCAACAGTGCACTGGGCGGCAAGGAGATCGAGATGTATTGCACGATGGCGTCGCAGGCGCAGGCGCTGCTGCGCGGGGCGATGACGCGGATGGCATGGTCGGCGCGGTCGTACTACCGCGTGCTGAAAGTGGCGCGGACCATCGCGGATCTGGAGGGCGCCGATTTGCTGACGGTCGCACATGTGGGAGAGGCAATCCAGTATCGGCGGGCGTTGCGAACCGCGAGCGGATGAGCGTCTATCGACCGGTAAGGTCGCCGCGCACTAGCTGCGCCATTGCCGCGTAGTCCCACCCGTAGACCGCTTCCTCAAGATAGATCTCGCCGCGCCTCGACACGACGGTGGTTTCGTACCGCCCGCCCGTCTCCTCGTAAAAGCGCCGCGCCTTCTCGTTATCGGCCAGCACATACACCTTCATCGAGATATAGCCGCGGCCAAGCAGCTCCCGTACACAAGCCGCGAAGAGACCGAAGCCAATACCCGCTCCATGGTGCGATGCCAGGACATACAGCGCGTAGATCTCCCCCGACACCGAGCGCGCGCTGTTGCGCAGCGGTCCGCAATCGGCGAAGCCGATGACGTCCCCGGCTTCGGTGCGACACGCGACGAAGGACCCGACGGTCGGGTCCGACAGCACGCGTACTCTCGCCAGGAACCGGCGCTCCGGGGTCACAGTACGCAGCAGCTCATCCGGCAACAACTGGCGATAGGTTTCGTGCCAGCAGCGCGCATGCACCGTGGCAAGGGCCCACACATCGTCGGCCACCGCCCTTCGTATCGTGACCGTCATCGCCGTTCAGCGTCGGTTCAGTCGATCAGAGCGGCCAGCGTCTTCTTCGCCGAAGGGTCGCGTCCCCCAGCCCGCATCTCATGCCTCCTCCGACCATTGCACGCCCTCGCGCGCCATGAACGCCGACGATGCCGCCGGCCCCCACGTCCCTGCCGTATAGGGCCGCGGGCCTTCGTCCTGGTGGCGCCATGCGTCCAGGATCGGATCGACCCAGGTCCATGCCGCCTGCAGCTCGTCGCGCCGCACGAACAACGCCAGCCGGCCGCGGATCACGTCGAGCAGCAGCCGTTCGTAGGCTTCGGCGCGCCGCGTGGTGAAGGCCGAATCGAGGTTCAGTGCCAGGCTCAGCGGTTTGAGCTTCATGCCTTCGCCCGGCTGCTTGACCATCAGCGTCAGACGCACCGACTCTTCCGGCTGCAGCCGGATCACCATCCGGTTGGGCCGCAGCGTGCTGCCGGTGTCGAAGATCGAGTGCGGCACCTCGGCGAAATTGATCACGACCTCGGTCACGCGCTCCTGCATGCGCTTGCCGGTGCGCAGGTAGAACGGCACCTTGTTCCAGCGCCACGTGCCCAGCTCGGCGCGCATCGCGACAAAGGTCTCGGTGCGGCTGTCGGAGGGGATGCCCTCTTCCTGCAGGTAGCCGCGCACCAGTTCGCCGGCGATGGCGCCCGCGGTGTACTGGCCGCGCACGGTATTGCGGCGAACGTCCTCGGCCGACATCGGCCGCAGCGAGCGCAGTACCTTGAGCTTCTCGTCGCGCACCGCATCCGAGTTCAGCGACGCGGGCGGCTCCATCGCCAGGATGCTGACCAGCTGCAGCAGATGGTTCTGGATCATGTCGCGCATCGCGCCGGCTTCGTCGTAGAAGCCGCCGCGCGTGCCCACGCCCACGGTCTCGGCCACGGTGATCTGGATGCTGGAGACGAACGGCGTGCGCCACAGCGGTTCGAAAATCGAATTGCCGAAGCGCAGCGCCATCAGGTTCTGCACCGTTTCCTTGCCGAGGTAGTGGTCGATCCGGTAAGTGCGGTCCTCGCTGAAGTAGCGGCTGACCACTTCGCCGATAGCGATGGCAGAGGCGAGGTCCACGCCCAGCGGTTTTTCCAGCACCAGCCGGGTATCGTCGGCGATCAGGCCGTGGCCGGCGAGGTTGTCGCAGGTGGCGGCGAACAGGCCCGGCGGCATCGCCATGTAGTAGATGCGCAGCGCCTCGGTGCGCAGCTTCGCCGCCAGCGCGGGATAGTCGCCCGGCTGCGATGCGTCCAGGCGCACGAAGTCGAGCCCCTCGAGGAAGGTCTGCCATTTCGCCGGCTCGATATAGCGGGCGTCGACAAAGGGCTGCGCGCTCTCGTCGGCGAAGCGCACGAAGGCCTCGCGGTCCCACGCGTGGCGGCCCACGCCGATGATGCGGGTGCCATCGGGCAGGTTGCCGTCGCGGTGGCACATATAGAGCGAGGGCAGCAGCTTGCGCGCCGACAGGTCGCCGGCGCCGCCGAAGATGACGAGGTCCAGCGGCCGCGGATCGGTGCTGCCGAAGGAGGAAACGGTTCGGGTGGATTGCATGGCGGACTCCTTGCTTGCCGGCGGGCGCCGGCGTGGGGGCGATGGTCGTCAGTCGTTCGTCGGGCAGAGCAGCGGTCAGTTCAGCGCTACGTCAACGGTAGTCCAGATCGGCGCGATCAGCGCGTCTCGGTCACCTTGCGCAGATATTGCGGCTGGTCGGGGTCGCGCCCGCGCGCCAGCGCCAGCGCCTGCGCGGCGACGTAGAAGCTCTGGATCGCGGCGATCGGGTCGAGCAGCGGATGGCCGGCCGTCACCAGCGGCAGCTCCGCATCATCCGTGCCAGCCGGCGCGGCCAGCAACACGCGCGCGCCGCGCGCACGCATCTCGGCGGCCAGCGCCAGCAGCCCGGCTTGCTCCGGACCGCGCGGCGCGAACACCAGCAGCGGATAGCCGTCACCGATGATTTCCATCGGACCGTGCCGCACTTCCGCGCCGGAGAACGCCTCGGCCTGGATGCCGGAGGTCTCCTTGAGCTTCAGCGCGGCCTCCTGTGCGATGGCCAGTCCCGCGCCGCGGCCAAGTACGATCATCCGTTGCGCGCCGCGCAGCGCCGGCACCAGCGGCATCCAGTCCTGTGCGGCGGCGTCGGCCAGTACCGCGGGCAGGCCCTCGCAGGCGTCCACCAGTTCGCGCTCGCCGGTGCGTGCCGCTTCCAGATGGCCGACCAGCAGCGCCGACATCGACAGCATCGCGATATAGCTCTTGGTCGCGGCCACGCTGTGCTCCGGGCCGGCGCGCAGCGGCAACTCATGCGCGCATGCCTGCGCCAGCGGCGAGTCGGGGGCGTTGACCAGCGCCAGCGTGGCAGCGCCGCCGTCGCGCAGCGCTTGCATGGTTTCGACCAGGTCCGGGCTGCGCCCAGACTGCGAGAACGCCACCGCGAACTGCCCGGCGACACGTAGCACGCTGCCGTGCAGCGTTACCGTCGACATCGGCAGCGAAGCCACCGGCACGCCGAGGCGGCGCGTCACCAGCGCCGCAAAGTAGCTGGCGGCATGGTCCGAACTGCCGCGCGCCACGGTCAGCACCGCGGGCCAGGGCTGCGCGGCAAGCGCCGCTGCCAGCGCAGCAATGTGCCGTGCATCGGCCAGCTGCGCCGCCACCACGCCCGGCGCGCTCAGCGCCTCTTCAAGCATTCTCGACACAACACTCTCCTTCGACATAAACGGTGCGCACGGCCAGCGCGCGGTCCAGCACGACCGCATCGGCCCAGCAGCCGGGCGCCAGCATGCCGCGGTCGGCCAGGCCGAGATACTGCGCGGGATAAAGCGAGACGCGCCGCGAGGCATCCTCCAGCGGCAGCCCGATCGTGACGAGGTTGCGCAGCGCCTGGTCCATCGTCAGCACGCTGCCGGCCAGCGTGCCGTCGGCCAGCCGTACGCTGCCGTCCGCCTTGTAGACGGTCTGGCTGCCCAGGTGGTACACGCCGTCGGGCATGCCGGCCGCGGCGGTGGCATCGGTCACCGCGTACAGCCGCGGGATTGCGCGCAGCGCGGCGCGGATTGCGCCGGGATGCACGTGCAGCAGGTCGGGGATCAGCTCTGCAAACTCGGCGTGCGCCAGCGCCGCCGCGACCACGCCCGGCGCACGGTGCTGCAGCGGCGTCATCGCGTTGAACAGGTGCGTGAAGCCGCTCGCGCCGGCTTGCAGCGCCGCCACCGCGTCTTCATAGGTGCCCAGCGTATGCCCGAGCTGCACGCGCACGCCGCGCGCGGCCAGCGTGCGGATGATGCCGAGATGGCCCGGCAGCTCGGGCGCCAGCGTCACCACCTTCAGCGGCGCCGCGCCCAGGTATTGCTCCAGTTCTTCCTGCGTGGCGAGGGCCGACGTGTCGGGCTGCGCGCCCAGCTTGCCGGGATTGATATACGGCCCTTCCAGGTGGATGCCGAGCATGCGCGCCGCGCCGTGCGGGCGTTGCGCGCAGGCGCGGCCCAGCGCCTGCAGTGCCGGCAGCAGCACGTCGTGCGGCGCCGTCATGGTGCTGCCCAGCAGGCTGGTGGTGCCGTAGCGCACATGCGCGCGCAGGATCACCGGCACCGCCGCCTCGCCGTCCATGAAATCCTTGCCGCCGCCACCGTGGTTGAGCAGGTCGACAAACCCCGGCAGCACGTACGGGGCATCGTTGCCCTCCGGCGTGGCGGGAACGCCGTCGATACGCGCGATGCGTCCGTCCGCGCCGGCATGGATCTCACCGAAGACCCAGCCGGCGGGCGTCAGGATGTTTCCTTTCATGGCCACTTTCCCCACATCGACAACTTCACCGCCACGCCCCCGTCAGAACAGGTGGATGATGCCGGCGTACGCGCCCTGCTGGTTCGCGCCCGGACGCGGCATGGTGTCCGGGGACGCCTCCACCGAGAAGGTGGCATTGCGCGAGTTGAACACCGACGCGACCGTGCCATACAGCGAGGTGCGCTTCGACAAGTCATACTTTGCGCCTAGTGTGACAAGCGTGCCATGCCCGCCGCTGTTGTTCAGGGTGGCGTAGTAGACGCCGGACAGCAGCGTCAGCGCCGGCGTGACGCGATAGTTGGCGCCGCCCCACGCCATCTGGCTGCGCGTGGCCGCGTACGGGTTCTCGGGCGTGGCCACGGTATCGCCCGACGATACCGTCAGGTTGTAGCCGGCATAGAGGCGCAGGTTGTTCAGCGCATAGCTGCCGCCCAGCGTGTACTGCCGCGAATTGACGTACAGGTTGTCCATGCGGCCCTGGTCGTCGCGCAGTTCTTCGTAGAGCGCGGTCAGGTTGAGGTTGCCCTGCGCGTACTTGAGCGCCGCACTGAGCTGCTTGCCGCTGTTGAAGCTGCCTGCCACGCCGTCGCTGCCGGCCTGCGCGCGCACGCTCAGCCCGCCCCATACCGGCGAGTTGTAGGTCACGGCATTGGGGCGCGAACCCCAGTTGCGGCCATAGACCAGCGTGGCCACCGAGCTGGCCTGCAACCCCATCGGGTCGATGCCACCGCTCTCGTCGTCGGTCAGGCTCATGGCGCGCCCGAGCAGCAGCGTGCCCCAGTCGTTGCCGCCCAGTCCCACTTGCGCGCGGCGGTTGAACAGCGGATCGGAGCGGCCGGTGCCCGACGTGATCATCCCTTCCAGGTTGAACACCGCGCGCATGCCGCCGCCCAGGTCCTCCGCGCCACGCAGGCCCCAGAAGCTGACGCCGTACTGGTTGCTGCCGAAGCGGAAGGTATCGACATCGCCGCCGGGGCTGGCGATGCCGTTGACATAGTCGAGGCCGGCGACGGCGCGGCCGTACAGAGTGATGCCGGTATTGGTGGATGGACTGGCGGCTTGCGCACAGGCGCTGCCAGCCGACGCCGCGAGCAGCGTCGTCAGTGCAAGGCGTTTCACGATCGATTTCTCCTTGATGGCTTCAGGCGATATCCATCGGCGTAGCTGAGGTGGCTGTTGTGATTGCTGTCATGGCCGACGGCGTATGTCGACCGCAGCCGCGCACGGCTGCGGCGCGGGGGTCAGGCGGGCGCTGCGGCTTGCAGCGCGCGCTGGAAGGCGGCGGCGTGTTCGTTGGCGGGATGGCCGAAGACGATATGCGCGGTGTCGGCGCCGGCCCACATCAGCTGGCTGCCGGAGCCGCCCTCGAGCCGTTCGGCGCTGACGCGGGCGCGCTCGCGCACCACTACGCGCAGCCGCGTCTGCGCCACCACGCCGACCGAGGCGATATTGCCGGCGCCGCCCAGCGCTTCGATCCACCAGCCGGGATCGAAGCTCGTTACCGTCAAGGCTCGTGCGGGGACCATCTCGGCGGCCGCTGCCTCGGCCTGCTGCAGGACGCCACGGATCTCGCCGGCGACCTGCTCGGCCTGCGGCCCGAGCACCACCTGCACCACGTTGGGCGGGCGCTTCAGTACGCCGCGCGCGCCCAGCGCCTTGAGCCGCGGCTCAGACACCAAGCCGGTATCGGCCACGTTCAGCCGCAGCCGCGTGGTGCAGGAGTCGACCAGCACCAGGTTGGCGGCACCGCCCAGCGCCTGGACATAGCGCTGCGCCACGCTGCCGGCCGCGGGCTCAGCCGTGCCTGCGTCCGCCAATTCGTCCGGCACGACCTCGTCGCGCCCCGGCGTCAGCAGGTTGAAGCGGCGGATGAACAGCCGGAACAGCCCGTAATAGACCAGCGCACAGGCCAGCCCCAGCGGGATCGCCAGCCAGCCGTGGCTCGACAATCCATAGCCGAGCACGTAGTCGATCGCGCCCGCCGAGAAGGTGAAGCCGAGCCGGATATCGAAGGCATGGCACAGCGCCATCGCCAGCCCGGTCATCACCGCGTGCACGCCGTACAGCACCGGCGCCAGGAACATGAAGCTGAACTCGATCGGCTCGGTGATGCCGGTCAGGAACGAGGTCAGCGCCATCGAGAACAGCATGCCCACCACCGCCGCGCGCCGCGCGGGCGGGGTCTCGTGGTACATCGCCAGGCAGGCCGCGGGCAGGCCGAACATCATCACCGGGAAGAAGCCCGCCATGAACAGCCCCGCGGACGGATCGCCGGCGAAGTAGCGGTGCAGGTCGCCGGATACTGCCGCGCCGGTGGCCGGATCGACATAGCTGCCGAACACGAACCACGCCAGCGTGTTGATCAGGTGGTGCAGCCCGGTCACCAGCAGCAGCCGGTTCAGCAGTCCGAACACGAAGGCGCCGGCCGAGCCCGCGGTGGTCAGCCACGCGCCCGCCGCATTGATCGCGCCCTGCACCGGCGCCCATGCAAAGGCGAGCACCACGCCCAGCAGCAAACAGCACAGCGCGGTGACGATAGGCACGAAGCGCTTGCCGGCAAAGAAGCCCAGATAGGGCGGCAGGCTGACGTTGCGATAGCGGTTGTAGAGCCCGCCCGCCACCGCGCCCGCGACGATGCCGGCCAGCACGCCCATGTCGAGCGACTTGTCGATGGTCTTCATCACCGTGGTCAGCACCAGGTAGCCGATGGTGCCGGCCAGCGCCGCGGCGCCGTTGTTGTCGCGCGCGAAGCCTGTCGCCACGCCGATCGCGAACAGCAGCGCCAGGTTGGTGAAGACTGCGTTGCCGGCCTCGGCCATCAGCTTGATGTCGAATACGTCGGGCTGGCCAAGACGCAGCAGCAGGCCGGCCACCGGCAGCACCGCGATCGGCAGCATCAGTGTCGCGCCCAGGCGCTGCATCCTGGGCAACAGGTCCATCTTCATTGGCGTTCTCCGGATATGGGCGCGCAGTGCGCGCGTGGGGTCTGGCGGACCGGCGCTTACACCGGCCAGAACTGGCGGCACGCATCGCGCACCGCGGCGGCGGATGGCAGGCGCAGCAGTTCGCCCGCGCGCTGCCGGCAATCGGCATGGGAGAGCGCGCGCACACGCGCCTTGATGCCGGGCACCAGGCCGGCATCGACCGACAGCTCGGTCACGCCCAGGCCGATCAGCGCCGGCACCGCGAGCGGATCGCCCGCCAGCGCACCGCACACGCCTACCCACCGGCCGTAGCGCGCGGCGCCCGCGGTGGTGGCGGCGATCATGCGCAGCACCGCGGGATGCAGGCCGTCCATGCGCGCCGCCAGCTCCGGCTGGCAGCGGTCCATGGCAAGGGTGTACTGGGTCAGGTCGTTGGTGCCGATCGAGAAAAAGTCGGCGTGCTCGGCCAGCTGGTCGGCCAGCAGCGCGGCGGACGGGACTTCGATCATCACGCCGACCTCGACGGCGGTATCGGCATGCATCTCCAGCGCCAGCGCGCGGATGCGCTCGCCCCAGGCCACCAGTTCGCCCACCTCGCTGACCATCGGCAGCAGCAGGCGCAGCGGCGCGGCCGCGCGCACCGCCAGCAGGCCGCGCAACTGGTCGTCGAACAACTGCGGGCGCACCTGCGCCAGCCGCACGCCGCGCAGGCCCAGCGCGGGGTTGTCTTCGGGCGGCAGCTGCAGCCAGGCGGCGTCCTTGTCGGCGCCGATATCGAGCGTGCGCACGATCGCGCTGCGGCCCTGCAGCGCGTCCGCGATGGCCTGGCAGGTGGCGGTGTGATCGGCCGCCGTGGGCGCCTGGTCAGCGTGCAGGAACAGCAGTTCGGTGCGCAGCAGCCCGACCGCCTCGGCGCCATGCGCGAGCGCGCTGCGGGCGTCGTCCAGGCTGCCGATATTGGCCGCGACCTCGATACGCACCCCGTCATGCGTGCTGGCAGCGGCGTGCGCGGCGCGCAGGTCGGCTTCGCGCTGCTGCGCGCGCAGGCGGGCGGCGCTGGCGGCGGCGGCAAGGGCGTGCGCGTCGGGATTGGCGTGCAGCCGCGCGTGGTCGGCGTCGGCGATCACCGGGGTGCCGTCGGGCAGCCGTTCAAGCACGTTGCCCAGCGCCACCAGGCACGGCATGCCGAGCTGGCGCGCGATGATGGCCGCGTGCGAGGTCGGGCCGCCGCGCACCATCACCAGCGCGGCGACCTGCCCGGGATGGAGTCCGGCCAGATCGGAAGGCGTGAACTCCTCGGCGGCCAGCACGATGGGATCGCCGTCGGCCGCGGGCCGCGGCAATTGGCTGGCGAGCGTGCGGGGCCCCGCTTCGGCCGGGGCAAGCGCGCGCAGCACGCGCTTCTGCAGGTCCAGCAGGTCTGCCGCGCGCTCGGCCATGCGGGGGTCGGCCAGCGCCGACAGCACCGCCGCTTCGGCACGCGTCGCTTCGCGCCAGGCGAAGCCGGCGCTCTTGCCAGCGGCGATATGGGTGTCGGCGGCCGCCAGCAGCGCCGGGTCGTCCAGCAGGGCGCGATGCATGGCGAAGATGCCGGCCTCGGCGCCGGCGCGGCGCGCGCTGGCGGCCAGGCTCTGGTGCGCCAGTTGCGCATCGATGGCAGCCAGCGCGTGGCGCAAGGCTGCGCGTTCGGTGGCGGCGCCCTGTCCGGCCTCGGCCGGTTCCGGCGCGGTGTCGCGCCACCAGTGCAGCGTGCCGATGGCGATGCCGGGCGCGGCGGCCACGCCGGCGCTGCAGCCCGGCGGCAATTCGACGGAGGCAGACAGCATGGCGGCAGCGGGGGGCCGCGGCTCGTCCTCGCCCGCGCCGGCGCGCTGCAGTTCGTGCGCGACGGCGGCGAGCGCGGCGCCGGCATCGCGCCCGGTCGCGACCAGTTCGACCGTCGCGCCTTCGCCTGCGGCCAGCCCGAGCAGTGCCACCAGGCTGGCCAGGTTGGCCTGCCGGCCGTCGTAGTGCAGCACCAAGCTGGCGTCGAGCCCGCGCGCAGCCTCGCGCGCCCGGGCGGCAGGCCGTGCGTGCAGGCCGCCGGGACAGGCCAGCGTGACCGTGCGCCGCTGCTCCGCCACGCTCTTGGCCTGCTGCGCCTGCTGGCCGGCGCCGGTGGGGCGCACCTGCAGCAGCACCGTGCTGCCCGCCTCGGCCAGCTTGTCGTCAGTGCGCGCGGCCACAACAAAGGCCTCGCCATTGGCGATCGCCATCACCGTCACCAGGCTCAGCGCCTGCCGCGCGATCCGGTCGATATCGAAGCGGATCAGCGCATCGCCCTGCCGCACGGTGTCGCCCGGCGCCACGCATGGCGCGAAGCCTTCACCGCGCAGCGTCACGGTATCGATGCCCACATGCAGCAGCACCTGCGCGCCGCACGGCGCCTGCAGCGTCAGCGCATGGCCGGTCGCGGCCAGTTGGACCACGGTGCCGTCGCACGGCGCCACCAGCGTATCGGACAGGGGATCGATGGCCACCCCGTCGCCGAACATGCCGTCGGCAAAGACCGGATCCGGCACCGCCGCCAGGGGAAGCAGCACTCCGCTCAACGGAGCCCGCAGCAACAGGGTCTCGGCGGGATCAGTGATGTGGTAGGGCATGGAGTCAGGTCGCTTGCAGGGATCGCACGTGCCACGTCGGAATGGCGTGGCGTCGGGGTCACGACAAAGATAGACGTGACGTGACAATAAAAATACCAGCGTAAACCACTACCAAATTTTGGTATTACAGTGGCATCTTTATTGAGGCAAGACAAAGCAGGCCGGCAGACGGGCGTCCGACCTGCTTTATAGCGCACAGATAATCCATTTTTCCGTAGAATTTTCCGGCGGTCCGCGTGTTTTGTCGGCACGACTTGTAAGGAATCTTTCAGATACCAGCAGGCATTTCCGAGCCACGGGACAATTTCATATCGATGCGGAAGCCTCCCGGTTGATTCTCCGCAACATGTCCTAAAGTGGTATCATCTCGTACCACCCCCCGGTACTGACAAGGACTCCCGAATGGACGAACGGCTGCTGGCCCTGAAGCCCGACCAAACCGACGCCACGCCGATCTACCTGCAGGTCGCGCGCGGACTGGGCGCAGCGATCCGGGCCGGACTATGGCGGGTCGGCGACGCGCTGCCGTCAGAGCGCACGCTGGTCGAATCGCTGGGGATCTCGCGCGTCACCGCGCGCCGCGCCCTGCAGGTGCTGGCCCAGGACGGCGCGATCACGCGCAGCCGCGGCGCCGGCACCTTTATCGCACCGCGCCCGGCGCAGAAGCCGGCGCGGCTGGACAACTTCAGCGAGCTGGCGCGCCGCCGCGGCATGACACCGGCCAGCGAACTGGTGGCGTTCGAGCGCCGCCGCGCCACGCCGCCGGAGGCCGCCGCGCTGGCGCTGCAGGAAGGAGAAGAGATCGTCAGGCTCACGCGGCTGCGCAAGGCCGACGGCCAGACCTTCTGGATGGATGTGACCACGCTGGCGCTGGCGGTGCTGCCAGACGCGAGCGCCATCGGCGAATCGCTCTATGCCTACCTGGAACGGATCGGCAAGCCGGTGCTGCGCGTCACCGAGAAGCTACGCGCGATCATTGCGACCGAGGAACTGGCCGCGCGCCTGAATATCGCGCCGGGCGAGCCGCTGCTGCATATCCTGCGCACCGGCTACACGCACGGCGACCAGCCGGTCGAACTGACCGACGCCTATTGCCTGAACGATTTCTACGAGCTTAAGTAGTAGCGGCTGGCTACCGGCGGCTCGACCGGCGGCGGGGTGGGATCTTCTTCGGGCGGCAACGGCAAGTCAGGAGGCACGCCCGGCGGCGACGGTTCTTCCGCCGGGGGCACGGTATGGCGCGGCAGCGCTTGCGCGCCGGCGTGGGGGTTCAGCGAGGCTGGCATGCGGGGTCTCCGTGGCCGGGGGTTCCCCCTCATTGAAGCAAACCCGGCCGCTGCGCGCCAGTGCGGCGCCAGTGCGGCGCCCATGTAAGCGGGTCAGGCGTGCTGCCGGCGCACGAAGAACAGCGCCGCGCCGACCGCCATCAGCACGCTGCCGAAGAAGCGGTTCTGCCAGCGCACCGCGCGCGCATTGCGGAACAGCCCCTGCATGCGCGAGGCCAGCAGCGCATAGCCATGCATCACCACCAGGTCCACGCAGCACATGGTCGCCGCCAGGATGGCCAGTTGCAGCGCCAGCGGATGGTTGGGATCGATAAACTGCGGCAGCACCGCGACCATGAAGATGATGCCCTTGGGGTTGGTCACATTGGTCAACAGGCCGGTGGGGGAAGGGCCGGGGGGGGGGGGGGGGGGGGGCCCGCGGCGGGCGGGGGGGGGGGGGGGGGGGCGCGGCGGGGGGGGGGGGGGGGTGGGGGGGGGGGGGGGGGGGGGGGGGGGGGGGGAGGAGGGGGGGGGGGGGGGGGGGGGGGGGGGGGGGGGGGGGGGGGGGGGGGGGGGGGGGGGGGGGGGGGGGGGGGGGGGGGGGGGGGGGGGGGGGGGGGG
>NZ_JBEFLI010000079.1:0-30278 GCF_040578825.1 Cupriavidus necator
CCCTCCTTGTACCCCAGCCCCGAGTCCTTGATCCCCCCGAACGGCGTCAGCTCGATGCGGTAGCCCGGCACCTCCCACAGGTTCACCGTACCGACGTGCAGCGAATTGGCGATCCTCGTGAACGCCTCGATATCGTTGGTGCACACCCCCGACGACAGCCCGAACGCCGTGCCGTTGGCAATGCGGATGGCATCGTCCACGTCGCGGAAGGTGATGACCGGCGACACCGGCCCGAAGGTCTCCTCGCGCACCACTGTCATCGACGGATCGACACGATCGAGCACGGTGGGGGAATAGCTCGCACCCTTGCGCTGGTTGCCCACCAGCAGCCGCGCGCCCTGCGCCACCGCCTCGTTGACGCGGGCCTCGAACAGCGCCGCGGCTTCGGCGTCGATCACGGTGCCCATGTCGACGCCGCGGTCCATCGGGTCGCCGTATTTCCATGCGCGGGTCTTCTCCACCACCAGCTCGGTGAAGCGCCCCGCCACCGCCTCGTGCACCAGCATGCGCTTGACCGCGGTGCAGCGCTGGCCGGAGTTCTTGTACGAGCCCTGCACCGCCAGGTCTGACGCGCGGTCGAGGTCGGCATCGGCCAGCACGATCAGCGGATCGTTGCCGCCCAGCTCCAGCACCACGCGCTTGTAGCCGGCCTTGCTGGCGATGTACTTGCCGATCCCCACGCCGCCGGTGAAGGTCACGAGATCCACGGAGGGGTGCGTGATCAGCTCGTCCGCGATCTCGCGCGGGTCGCCGGTGACCACCTGCAACATCTGCGGCGGCAGGCCGGCTTCGTACAGCAGGTCGGCCAGGTAGTACGCCGACAGCGGCACCTTCTCCGATGGCTTGAGCACCATGCGGTTGTTGGTGGCGATCGACGGCGCGACCTTGTGCGCGACCTGGTTCATCGGATGGTTGAACGGCGTGATGGCGCAGATCACGCCCAGCAGCGGCTCGCGTTGCGTCATCACGCGGCGCTTCTTGCCGTGCGGCGTCAGGTCGCAGGAGAACATCTGGCCGTCGTCGCGCAGCGCCTCGGTGGCGGCGAAGCCGAGCACGTCGGCAACGCGGCCGATCTCATACAGCGAGTCCTTCTTCGACAGCCCCGACTCCAGCGTGATCAGGTCCGACGCCTCCTCGGTGCGCTCACGCAGCAGCGCCGCGGCGCGGTTCAGGATGGCGGCGCGCTCGTAGCGCGTCAGCGTGGCGCGGTAAGCCTGCGCGGCCTCGAAGGCGCGGCGCACGTCGTCCAGCGTGGCCTTGGGCACGGTGCCGACCAGCGTGCCGTCATACGGGTTGCGCACTTCGATCACGCGCTCGCGCACGATCTTCTGGCCGTCGATGCGCAGCGCCTCGGCGCGAACATGCGGGCTGACGGCGCCAGCGGGGAATTGCGGGGCGTTCATGGGTCTCCTCCGGTCGATGCGGGTCGGTACGTAGCGATGCGGCTCAATGCAGATGGTTGAGCGCCACGTCGAAGATGTCGAAGTTGCGCAGCACGGGCTTGCCCGGGATGCCGGCGGTGGCGCGGTTGAACACCAGCGGCACGGTCTGCTCGGACACGCCGCCGTGCGAGCGCAGCGGCGCGTCCAGCCCGGACAGGTCGTGGCGGCTGCGGCTGGTGCCGAGCACCACGTGCTTGTCGCTGGTCACCACCAGGTCGCCGACGCGGTCGGGCGGCAGCTCGAAGCGCGCGCAGGCCGCGGCGTTGTCGAGCACGCTTTCGACGCCTTGCAGGTCGGACAGCTTCGCCTGGATCGCGGCGCGGTCGACATCGTCGGGCAGGTAGATCGTGGCGTACGAGCCCAGCGCGCCATGGTGGACCACGTACGGATCGGTGATCGGCAGGATCACGCGCGCGCCGCCCGCCTCCACGCCACGGCCCAGCCACGCGTCGAGGTGGTCCTGCAGGTAGATCACGTTGGGCGCCTTGGTCGCCTCGTCGTGCTTGGCGTTCATGCCGTGGTCTGCCGTCAGCGCGACCACGCAGCCCAGTTCATCGAGCCGTGCCAGGTACTGGTCCATCATCGCGTAGAACGCATTGGCGCCGTCCGAGCCGGGCGCGAACTTGTGCTGGATGTAGTCGGTGGTGGACAGGTACATCAGGTCGGGACGGCGCGTTTGCATCAGCCGCACGCCGGCAGCGAAAACGAACTCGGACAGCTCGGCGCTGTAGACATCCGGCACCGGCATGCCGACCAGTTCCAGCACGCCGTCGATACCGTTTTCCGCCACCGTGGCCTGGTCGGCTTTCTCTGACGAGAAGCAGATGCCGCGCAGGCCGTGGCCGAGCAGGCGGCGCAGCTTGTCCTTGGCGGTCACCACCGCGACGCTGGCGCCGGCCTCGGCAAAGGCGGCCAGGATGGTGCCGGCGCGCAGGTACTTGGGGTCGTTCATCATCACTTCCTCGCCGCGCCCGCCGTTGGCGCTGCGGTCGAAGAAGTAGTTGCCACAGATGCCGTGCACCGCCGGCGGCGCGCCGCAGACGATCGACAGGTTGTTGGGATTGGTGAAGGTGGGCACCACGCAGGCGCCACGGAAGGCCGAGCCGGCTTCCAGCAATCGCTTCAGGTAAGGCGCGCGGCCGCTGGCGGCGGCGGCCTCCAGGTAGTCGAACTCGCAGCCGTCGACGCAGACCACCACCACGGGCTGCTGCATCCAGCGGTAGGTGCGCTGATTGACGGTGATGGTATGGGTAATGGTGCGGTCGTTGGTGTCGGGCATGGTGGCGTCCTGTGCTTAGACGTGATCGGGGTCAGTGCATTCGGGTCGGGTGCAGGCGGCGGCGCCTTTGCCGGCGCCGGCGGGGTCGACGGCGGCATGCATGCGAGCCCGTCCGCGCTCGACGTGCTCGCGCATCAGCCGCGCGGCCAGTTCGCCGTCGCGCGCCGCAATGGCCGAGACGATGGCGCGGTGCTCGCGGGTGGAATCGGGCATGGCGGCGTTGCTGCCGGACAGTGCCTCGCGCCGGAACAGCGTCAGCTCCTTGACCAGGCGCCGGTAGGTATCGAGCAGCTTGCGGTTGCCGGCCAGCTCCACCATGCGGTCGTGGAAGGCCAGGTTCAGCCGCGTGTATTCGTCCACGTCGCGCGCGGCGCTGGCCGCGCCCAGCGCCTCGACCAGCGCACGCAGCTCGCGCAGTTCCGCGGGCGTGATGCGCGCCGCGAGCTGGCGGCCGACGAACTCGTCCAGCACGGCGCGCAGTTCATAGATCTCGTCGGCTTCCTGCACCGAGATCGCGCGCACGAACACGCCGCGGTTCTTCTCGGTACGCAGCAGCCCCGCCTGCTCCAGCGCGCGGAATGCCTCGCGCACCGGTCCGCGCGACACATTGAGCTGCCCCGCCACTTCGATCTCATTGAGCTTGGCGCCGGGCGGCAGGTCGCCCGACATGATCCGCAGTTCCAGTTCGCGCTGGACCAGGGTGGTCAGCGACTGGCTCTGCAGGATGGTGATCTCGCTCGCCAGCGGTGCTTGGCGTGACATGAAAACTCCCGTTTGTGGCGGAACCCGCGATCTCGAAATTCCTGGTTGCGATTAAAGCAAGTGGTTTGTATATTGTCAACAATGAAGGAATCAGCGGCGCACCTGGCGTGACGCAAAGGCCGTACAAACTCCGGCATATGTCTTGCAAGTGTTGTAGAACAATGGTTTATCGGTGATCCGAGGTTGTGCGGCACGCCTCATGGCGTGGCAACAACTTCACCAAAATGACACATATCTCCAACTACAATGCCAGAAAAGGAGTCCGCCCATGAAACTGTCCTGCACCTTCACCCTGCGCACCGGCGCCGCCTTGCTGGCACTGGCCGCCAGCAGCACCGCGCTGGCCCAGAAGACCACCCTCGTCGTCTACACGGCGTGGGAAACCGAGACCCTCAAGCCGTACGCCGAGGGCTTCGCCAAGGTCGCCCCCGATATCGAACTGAAGTACGTGCGCGATTCCACCGGCGTCATCACCGCCAAGGCGCTGGCCGAGAAAGGCAACCCGCAGGCCGACGTGATCGCCGGGCTGGCGGCGTCGAGCCTGGAATTGCTCAAGCAGGAAGGCATGCTGGCGCCCTACACCCCCAGGGGCTTCGAGAAGCTGACGCGCGACTACAGCGACAAGGCCACGCCGCCGTCGTGGGTCGGCCTGGATGTGTGGGGCGCCACCATCTGCTTCAACACCATCGAAGCGAAGAAGCGCAACCTGCCCCGTCCCGAGACCTGGAAGGACCTGGCCAAGCCCATCTACAAGGGCACCATCGTGATGCCCAATCCGGCCTCGTCGGGCACCGGCTTCCTCGACGTGACCGCCTGGCTGCAGCTCTATGGCGAGCAGGAGGGCTGGAAGTACATGGATGCGCTGCACGAGAACATCGCGCAATACACGCATTCCGGCTCCAAGCCGTGCAAGCAGGCCGGCTCGGGCGAGTTCCCGATCGGCATCTCGTTCGAGCTGCGCGCGCACAAGACGCTGGCCTCGGGCGCGCCGATCGAGATGATCTTTCCCAAGGAAGGCCTGGGCTATGACATCGAGGCCGCCGGCATCGTCAAGGGCACGAAGAAGATGGACGCCGCGCAGCGCTATATGGACTGGCTGGCCAGCAAGGAGGCCAACCTGCTGTTTGCGAAGGACTGGGCCATCGTTGCCTATCCGGGCGTGGCCAGGAAGGTCGAGACCATTCCGGCCAACTACGAACAGATGCTGGTCAAGAACGACTTCAGCTATATCGCGAAGAACCGCGAGCGTGTGCTGGCCGAATGGCAGAAGCGGTATGCGAGCAAGTCCGAGAAGCAGCCGTGAGCGCCTGAGCGCCTCCTTGCCGACGACCTCCACTACCAGAACAACAGGGGCCCCCACGCCATGCAGACCTCCCCTTACACGGCCGAGACCTACCTCAGCCTGAAAGGCATCCACAAGCGCTTCGGCAGCAGCGGCGGCGGCGGCTTCGTGGCGCTGCACAATATCGACCTCGACGTGCGCCAGGGCGAGCTGCTGTGCTTCCTGGGCCCGTCCGGCTGCGGCAAGACCACGCTGCTGCGCATCATCGCCGGCCTGGAGTCGCAGAGCGCCGGCACCGTCCGCCAGGGTGGGCGCGATATCTCCACGCTGCCGCCGATGGAGCGCGACTACGGCATCGTGTTCCAGTCGTACGCGCTGTTTCCCAACCTGACCGTGGCGGACAACGTCGCCTACGGCCTGGTCAACCGCCGCATGCCGCGCGAGCAGCGGCGGGCGCGCGTCGATGAATTGCTGACGCTGGTGGGGCTGCCCGACCGGGGCGGCCAGTACCCGGCGCAGCTCTCCGGCGGCCAGCAGCAGCGCGTGGCGATCGCGCGTGCGCTGGCCACCTCGCCTGGCCTGCTGTTGCTGGACGAGCCGCTGTCCGCGCTCGACGCGCGCGTACGGGTGCGGCTGCGCGGCGAGATCCGCGCGCTGCAGCAGCGGCTGAACATCACCACCATCCTGGTCACGCACGACCAGGAAGAAGCCTTGTCGATGGCCGACCGCATCGTGGTGATGAACCAGGGCGCGATCGAGCAGGTGGGCACGCCGGCGCAGATCTACCAGCGCCCGGCCACGCCGTTCGCCGCGGACTTCGTCGGCAAGACCAATATGCTGGGCGCGCGCGTCTGCGGCGACGGCGAGCTGCATCTTGGCGGCGTGCGCATGCGCTGCGCCGCGCCGCCGGGGTGCCGCGCGGACGAAGACGTGCAGGTGTTCTTCCGCCCCGAAGACGTCTGCGTGCGCGGCATCGAGCAGCATGGCCCCAACGTGCTGGAAGCCACCGTCGACAAGATCGAGTTCCTCGGCGCGTTCTCGCGGCTGACGCTGCGGCTGCCTGACGGGGTCTCGGGCACCTCCGCGCCGCAGCGGTGCAGCAGGCTCTATGCCGACCTCTCCCTCAATGACCTGCACGAGCTGCGCCCGAACACCGGCGACCTGCTGCGCCTGGCCATTCCCGCCGACCGCATCCGCATCTTCCGCCACGCATGCGCCTGAGCCTCTCCACGGCGCCGGCCAATGTGCCGGCCACCGATACCGCCCCGGCCGCCAGCGTGGCCGCCGGCCTTGCCACCCCCGGCGCGCAGCCCACGCCGCCAGCGCTGGTCGCCAGCTCGGTGCGCGCACACTGGACCGACCGGCTCGCCCACCTGCTGCTGGCGCTGGCCGCGCTGGCGCTGCTGTGCTTCGTGCTGGCGCCGATCGTGATGATCCTGGCCAAGAGTGTGCAGAACCGCGACGGCAGCCTGGCCGGCATCGCGCACTTCCGCGCGTATTTCGAATCGCCGGCACTGCTGCGCTCGGTGTGGAACAGCCTGTGGGTGTCGGCGCTGGCGACCTGCATCACGGTGCCGCTCGCCTTTACCTTCGCCTATGCGCTCACGCGCAGCCGCATCGCCTGCAAGGGGTTGCTGCGCAACCTCGCGCTGATCCCGCTGCTGGCCCCGTCTCTGCTGGCGGCGATCTCCTTTATCTTCTGGTTCGGCAACCAGGGCCTGCTCAAGCCGTGGATGGGCGGCGCACAGATCTACGGACCGCTGGGCATCGTGGCGTCACTGGCGTTCGCCACCTTCCCGCACGCGCTGATGATCCTGGTCACGGCGCTGTCGCTGACCGACGCGCGCCTGTATGAGGCCGCCGATGCGCTGGGCACCTCCACCGTGCGCAAGTTCGTGACCATCACCGTGCCCGGCGCGCGCTACGGCCTGGTCAGCGCGGCGATGGTGGTGTTCACCTATGCCATCTCGGACTTCGGCATCCCCAAGGTGATCGGCGGCAACTTCCATATGCTGGCCACCGATATCTACAAGCTGGTGATCGGCATGCAGGACTTCTCGCAGGGCGCGGTAGTGTCGCTGATGCTGCTGGTGCCGGTGGCGGTCACCTATTGCGTCGATGCGCGCGTGCAGCGCCGGCAGATGGCATTGATGTCGGCACGTTCGGTGCCCTATGTGCCGCGCCGCAACCGGCGCTTCGACCTGGCCATGGCGGTGTTTGTCTGGCTGATGGCGGCGCTGATGGTGGCGGTGATGGGCATGGCGATCTATGCGTCCTTCGTCAAGCTGTGGCCGTATAACTTCTCGCTGTCGCTGAACCACTACCGCGTCGGGCTCATCGAGGGCGGCGTGGTGGACTCCTACCTGAACAGCCTGCGCATGGCGGCGCTGTGCGCGGTGATCGGGCCGGTGTTTATCTTTGCCACCGCCTACCTGCTGGAGAAGACCCGCGGGCTGGACTGGCTGCGCGGGTTCGTGCGGCTGATGGCGGTATTGCCGATGGGCGTGCCGGGGCTGGTGCTGGGGCTGGGCTATATCTTCTTCTTTGTGCCGCAGGGCAATCCGCTGCACGGGCTGTACCAGACGCTGGGCATCCTGGTGCTGGTGACCATCGTCCACTACTACGCGTCGTGCCACCTGACCGCGGTGACCGCGCTCAAGCAGCTCGACAGCGAGTTCGAGGCCGTGTCCGCCTCGCTCAAGGTGCCGTTCTACAAGACCTTCCTCAAGGTCACCGTGCCGGCCTGCCTGCCCGCGATCCTGGAGATCTCGCGCTACCTGTTCATCAATGCGATGACGACGGTCTCGGCGGTGGTGTTCCTGTACGGCGCCGACACCAAGCTCGCTTCGGTGGAGATCGTCAACCTGGACGAATCCGGTGACATCGGTCCGGCGGCGGCGATGGCGACGCTGGTGGTGCTGACCTCGGCCGGCGCCTGCCTGCTCTATTACCTGCTGCAACGCGTGCTCGACTGCAAGACCCAGGCATGGCGGCAAGGCCAGGCCAGCGACTGATCCCCCTACTACGCTTTCTCCTTCCCAATCAGGAGCTCACCATGATTCGCGGCAACGACCCAATCCTTCTGACCCCCGGCCCCCTGACCACCTCGCTCGCGACCAAGCAGGCCATGCTGCGAGACTGGGGCTCGTGGGACGCCGCGTTCAACGCGGTTACGCGCAGCCTGTGCGATGACCTGGTGCGCATCATCCATGGGGAAGGCACCCATGTGTGCGTGCCGATGCAGGGCAGCGGCACCTTCTCGGTCGAAGCGGCCATCGCCAACGTGGTGCCGCGCGACGGCACGGTGCTGGTGCCGCAGAACGGCGCGTACTGCCAGCGCATCCTCAAGATCTGCAAGGTACTGGGCCGCGCCAGCGTAGAACTGCCGATTCCGGAGGACCAGCCGGCCACGCCCGCGCTGATAGAGGAAGCCATCCGCCGCGACCCGTCGATCACGCATGTGGCACAGGTCCATTGCGAGACCGGCGCCGGCGTGCTGAACCCGCTGCCGGAGATTGCCGCGGTGTGCCAGCGGCTGGGCAAGGGGCTGATCGTCGATGCGATGAGCTCGTTCGGCGCGATCGAGATCGATGCGCGCACGACGCCGTTCGATGCACTGGTCGCCGCCACCGGCAAGTGCATCGAGGGCGTGCCGGGCATGGGTTTCGTGCTGGTAAAGAAGGACGTGCTCGAAGCCAGCCAGGGCAACAGCCATTCGCTGGCGCTGGACCTGTACGACCAGTACGTCTATATGCAGCAGACCACGCAGTGGCGCTTTACGCCGCCCACGCATGTGGTGGCCGCGTTCCGCGCGGCGCTCGACCAGTTCCTGGAGGAAGGCGGCCAGCCGGTGCGCGGGGCGCGCTACCGCGGGAACTGTGCGGCACTGGTGCAGGGGATGGCCGAACTCGGCTTCCGCACGTTCCTGCCGGCGGCGGTGCAGGCGCCGATTATCGTCACCTTCCATGCGCCGGCGGATGCGCGCTATGACTTCAGGACCTTCTATGCCAAGGTGCGCGAGCGTGGCTACATCCTGTATCCGGGCAAGCTGACGCAGGTGGAGACGTTCCGGGTGGGGTGCATCGGGGCGATCGATGATAACGAGATGCGCAATGTGGTGACGGCGGTCGGGGAGGTGCTGAAGGAGATGGGGATCGAGATGCAGGCGCCGCTGGCGCAGGCGGCGTAGTCATCCTTCTCCTGACTACGCAGCAGGCTCCCCTCTCCCGCGAAGTGGGAGAGGGGAGCCTGCACGTGGGTTCGCGAATGCGCTGGTACTACACCCGCCGACTCCCTCATGCCCCTCCCCCCCGACTTCCACGGCCTTGCCTTCGCCGCCGTGATGCTGTCCGCCCTGATGCATGCCTCGTGGAACGCCATCGTCAAGATCGGCGGCGACCGCCTGTCGTCGATGGCGCTGATCGACACCTTCTGCCTGCTGGTGGCGCTCCCCTTCCTGTTCGTGGTGCCGTTGCCCGCGCCGCAGGTATGGCCCTTCCTGCTGGCGACCGTGGCGCTGGAGGTGGGCTACAAGCTGTCGCTGGTGGCCGCCTACAACCGCGGCGACTTCAGCCAGGCCTATCCGCTGATGCGCGGCTCGGCGCCGATGATGGTGGCGATCCTGTTGCTGCTGAGCGGCAGCGAGCAGCTCGGGCCCGGCGGCTATGCCGGCATCGCGCTGATTTGCTGCGGGCTGGTCAGCCTGGTGCGCTGGCGCCGGCAGTCGCCCGACCTGCTCGGCTTTGCGCTGCTGGCGGGCGCCTGCCTTGCCGCCGGCACCGTGATCGACGGCACCGCGGTCAAGCGTTATGGCGAGGTCTTTACCTACATCGTCTGGCTGCAGGCGTTGTCCCACGTCTTCATGCCCGGCTACGCGTTCAGCCGGCGCGGCCCCGCGCTGCTGACCCTGCTGCGCACCGAATGGAAACGCGCCTGGATTGGCGGCATCAACCGCGTGGGCTCGTACGCGCTGATGCTGTGGGCGATGACGCTGGCGCCGGTGACCAAGCTGGCGGCGCTGCGCGAGTCCAGCGTGATCTTCGCCGCGCTGCTGGGCCACTGCCTGCTGCGCGAGCCGTTCGACCGGCGTCGCGTCATTGCCACCACGCTGGTGCTGGCGGGCATCGTGACGCTGCAACTGGCGCGTTGAATTCGCCTCGCTGTTGTTGCGTTTTGTGTTGTTTATTGGCGTTTTGTTGCATATCATGGCAAGCACATCCACCGCTTTCGCCAAGGTTCCTCCGCCATGTCCCCTGCCATCCCAACCCACACCCGCGTCGTCGTCATCGGCGGCGGCATCGTCGGCTGCAGCGTCGCCTATCACCTGACCAGGCTGGGCTGGAAGGACGTCGTGCTGCTGGAGCAGGGCCAGCTCTCGTGCGGCACCACCTGGCACGCAGCCGGGCTGGTCGGGCAGCTGCGCTCGCAGGAAAGCATGACGAAGCTGATCCGCTACTCCACCCGCCTCTACAGTGAACTGGAAGCGGAAACGGGACTGGGCACCGGCTGGAAGCAATGCGGCTCGCTGTCGGTGGCGCGCACCGCCGAGCGCATGACACAGCTGCGCCGCACCGCGGCGGTGGCGCGCGCCTATGGCGTCGAGTGCGAGGTCATCTCGCGCGCGCAGGCCGGCGAGCGATGGCCCGTCATGCGTACCGACGACCTGCACGGCGCGGTCTGGCTGCCCGGCGACGGCAAGGCCAACCCGACCGACCTGACCCAGGCGCTGGCGCGCGGCGCCCGCAGCCGCGGCGCCGTCATCGCGCAGGATACGAAGATCACCGCGATCCATACGAAGGACGGCAGCGCCACCGGCGTAAGCTGGCGCAACAAGGCCGGCGACGAAGGCCGCCTCGGCGCCGGGATCGTCGTCAACTGCGCCGGGCAATGGGCGCGGCAGGTGGGCCAGATGTGCGGCGTCACCGTGCCGCTGCATTCGGCCGAACACTATTACATCGTCACCGAACGCATCGCCGGCGTGCATCCCGACCTGCCGGTGATGCGCGATCCCGACGGCTTTATCTACTTCAAGGAGGAAGTGGGCGGGCTGGTGATGGGCGGCTTCGAGCCCGATGCCAAGCCCTGGGGCATGCAGGGCATTCCCGAGCCGTTCGAGTTCCAGCTACTGCCCGACGACTGGGACCAGTTCCAGGTGCTGATGGAAAACGCGCTGCTGCGCGTGCCGGCACTGGAGACGGCGCAGGTCAGGCAGTTCTACAACGGGCCGGAGTCCTTCACACCCGACAACAACTTCATCCTTGGCGAAGCGCCGGAGCTGCGCAACTTCTACGTGGGCGCGGGCTTCAACTCGATGGGCATCGCGTCGGCCGGCGGCGCGGGCATGGCGCTGGCCGAGTGGATCGTCGCGGGGGAGCCCACCATGGACCTGTGGCCGGTCGACATCCGCCGCTTCGCCGGCTTCAATGGCAACCAGAACTGGCTGCACGACCGCGTCAAGGAAACGCTGGGCCTGCACTACGCGATGCCGTGGCCCAACCGCGAGCTGGAAACCGCGCGGCCGTTCCGCCGCTCGCCGCTGTATGCGCAGCTGCGCGACGCCGGTGCCAGCTTCGGCAGCAAGATGGGCTGGGAGCGGCCCAACGTCTTTGCTCCGGCGGGGGAGTCGCCAGCGATCGGATACTCGTTCGGCCAGCCGAACTGGCTGCCGTGGAGCGGCGCCGAGCACCGCGCCTGCCGTGAAGGCGTGGCGCTGTTCGATATGAGCTCGTTCTCCAAGTCCCTGGTGAAGGGCGCGGACGCCGAGGCGGTGCTGCAGTACGTGATGAGCAACGACGTCGCGGTGCCGCCGGGCCAGGCCGTCTACACCGCGATGCTCAACGAGCGCGGCACCTATGAATCCGACCTGACCGTGACCCGGCTCGCGCATGACCAGTACCTGGTGGTCACGGGGTCGGCGCAGACCACGCGCGATTTCAGCTATATCGAGCGGCTGATCCCGGCCGAAAAGCGCTGCGTGATCGTCGACGTGACCGGCCAGTACGCGGTGCTGGCGGTGATGGGGCCGCGCTCGCGCGAGCTGCTGCAAAAGATTTCGCGCGCGGATTTCTCCACCGAGGCCTTCCCGTTCGGCAGCTCGCGCGAGATCGATCTCGGCTACGCCACGGTGCGCGCCACGCGGCTGACGTATGTGGGCGAGCTCGGCTGGGAGCTGTACGTGCCGGTGGAGTTTGCGGTCGGCGTCTACGAAACGCTGCAAGGCGCCGGGCGCGATCTGGGCCTGGTGAACGGCGGCTATTACGCGATCGAATCGCTGCGGCTGGAAAAAGGCTACCGCGCCTGGGGCCGCGAGTTGTCGCCGTCGGTCAACCCGTTCGAAGCCGGGCTGTCGTTCGCCTGCAAGCTCGGCAGCGGCATCCCCTTCCGGGGGCGCGAGGCCTTGTTGAAGCTGCGCGAGGCGCCGGTGACGCGCCGCATGGTGGTAGTGACTGTCGACGGCGCGCGCGACGCCATGCTGTGGGGCGGCGAGGCCGTGCTGCGCACCGCGCCCGACGGCGGCGTGCGCGCGGTGGGCTCGCTCAGTTCCGCCGCGTTCGGCCATACGCTGGGCTGCCCGGTCGGCATGGCGCTGCTGGCGCGCGAGGACGGGCCGGCCGATGCCGCGTGGCTCGACGCCGGCCGCTATCACGTCGACCTCGCCGGCGACCTGCTGCCCGCGCGCGTGCACCTGCGCGCGCCGTATGACCCGGCGTCGGCCCGGCCCAGGGGCTGACGCCCGCCCCCACCCCGAAGCGTGACGTGGCGCTGTTCCATTCTGGAACACCCGCTGTCACGCGCTGGCACAGCCGTACCTGCGTGTGACACTTGCGCTGCGTGCCGCGTGCAAAAGAGCCCGGCTTTTTCCCGCAGTTATGGGGTATTTTCCGCTCCGGCACACCTTTTGCGATATGCCTGCTGTGCGCACGGCCCGATGCCGTGACGACACGACAGACATCATTGAACGGAGCGAGACATGAACATGGCCGAAATCGCCCAGCTGGGCGTCAGCAATCCCTACAAGCAGCAGTACGAGAACTATATCGGCGGCGCCTGGGTACCGCCCGCTGGCGGCGAGTACTTCGAATCGGTCACGCCGATCACCGGCAAGCCGTTCACGCGCGTGCCGCGCTCCAACCAGCAGGATGTCGATGCCGCGCTGGACGCCGCGCACGCCGCCAAGGCCGCCTGGGGCCGCACCTCCACCACCGAGCGCGCCAATATCCTGAACCGCATCGCCGACCGCATCGAGGCCAACCTGACCCTGCTGGCCGTGGCCGAGACCATCGACAACGGCAAGCCCGTGCGCGAAACCACCGCGGCCGACCTGCCGCTGGCGGTCGACCACTTCCGCTACTTCGCCGGCTGCATCCGCTCGCAGGAAGGCGGCATCTCCGAGATCGACGGCGACACCGTGGCCTACCACTTCCATGAGCCGCTGGGCGTGGTCGGCCAGATCATCCCGTGGAACTTCCCGCTGCTGATGGCCACGTGGAAGCTGGCGCCGGCGCTGGCCGCCGGCAACTGCGTGGTGCTCAAGCCGGCCGAGCAGACCCCGGCGTCGATCCTGGTGCTGATGGAGGTGATCGGCGACCTGCTGCCGCCGGGCGTGGTCAACGTGATCAACGGCTTCGGCCTCGAAGCGGGCAAGCCGCTGGCGTCGAGCCCGCGCATCAGCAAGGTGGCCTTCACCGGCGAAACCACCACCGGGCGCCTGATCATGCAGTACGCGTCGCAGAACCTGATCCCGGTGACGCTGGAGCTGGGCGGCAAGTCGCCCAACATCTTCTTCGAGGACGTGCTGGCCGCCGACGACGCCTACTTCGACAAGGCGCTGGAAGGCTTTGCGATGTTCGCGCTGAACCAGGGCGAGGTCTGCACCTGCCCGTCGCGCGCGCTGATCCAGGAATCGATCTACGAGCGCTTCATGGAGCGCGCCCTCAAGCGCGTGGCGGCGATCCGCCAGGGCCATCCGCTCGACAAGGGCACCATGATCGGCGCGCAGGCCTCGGCGGAACAGCTCGAGAAGATCCTGTCCTACATCGACCTGGGCAAGAAGGAAGGCGCGCAGTGCCTGGCTGGCGGCGAGCGCAATGCGCTGGACGGCGACCTGGCCGGCGGCTACTACGTGAAGCCGACGGTCTTTGCCGGCCACAACAAGATGCGCATCTTCCAGGAAGAGATCTTCGGGCCGGTGGTGTCGGTGACCACGTTCAAGGACGAGGAAGAAGCGCTGGCGATCGCCAACGACACGCTCTATGGCCTGGGCGCCGGCGTGTGGACCCGCGACGGCGCGCGTGCCTTCCGCATGGGCCGCGGCATCCAGGCCGGGCGCGTGTGGACCAACTGCTACCACGCCTATCCCGCGCATGCGGCCTTCGGCGGCTACAAGCAATCGGGCATCGGCCGCGAGAACCATCGCATGATGCTCGACCACTACCAGCAGACCAAGAACCTGCTGGTGAGCTACAGCCCCAACGCACTGGGCTTCTTCTGACTAGGCGCGGTGCCGTGCGCGTTGCCGGGCAGGCCTGGCAATGCGCACGGCCGCCGCGCGGCAAGGAACCGCCATGCCTGAAATGGCAGTCAAGCGCGTGGTCGCCACGCCCGCCGCGCTGGCGCTGATCGAGGAGCTGACGGCGCGGCACGGCCCGCTGATGTTCCACCAGTCCGGAGGTTGCTGCGATGGCAGCGCGCCGATGTGCTATCCGGACGGCGAGCTGCTGGTGGGCGACGCCGATGTGCGCCTGGGCGAGATCGGCGGCGCGCCGTTCTACATGACGCGCGCGCAGTTCGAGTACTGGCAGCACACGCGGCTGGTGATCGATGTGGTGCCCGGGGCGGGCGGGATGTTCTCGCTGGAAGGCAGGACGGGGAAGCGGTTTTTGACGCGGTCGGAGTTGTTTAGTGATGAGGAGGCGGGGTGGCTGGCGCGGGAAGATCTGTGAAATCTCTCGGGCTTTTCCGCACACCAACTGGGTACTGGGAGCAAACCGGCAGCTTTGGCATGCACCACGCCGCGTGAAAGCACTGACTGGGTACTCCCTCTCCCGCAAGCGGGAGAGGGGAGCAAACCGGCGGGCGCTGAAATGCCTCAGTGCTTGCGAAACACCTCAGTGCCCAGATCCCGGCCCGCCGTCCAACCCCTCCCTCAACCGCCGATAGATCGTATTCCGCGACACCCCCAGCTCCCGCGCAGCCAGGCTGACATTGCCACCATGCCTCTCCAGCGCCTGCCGGATGACACCGGCCTCCCACTCCCGCATACGGCCGGCAGCCTTCGCGGCCGGTAATGCCGTCGCCGGCGTCACCGCCGGCATTTCCTCAAGGCATTCCGCTTCGCCCTCACACTCCTGCTCAAACCCTTCAGGCAGGTGCTCGAGCCCGATCTCCGCTTCGCCTTCCGCCAGGATCGCCGCCGTGCGCAGCACGTTGGCCAACTGCCGGATATTCCCCGGCCACGGATGCCGCCGCAGCAGCGCCAGCACCTCTGCGTCGACCTGCAACGGGGATGGCGTGCCGCCCTCGTCCCGCTGCCGCTGCAGGATGCGCTCCACCAGCACCGGCAGATCGCTGCGCTCGCACAGCGCCGGCAGCGTCACGGCCAGCGCATTGATGCGGTAATACAGGTCCTCGCGGAAAGTGCCCGCGGCGATCATGGCGCGCAGGTCGCGGTGGGTGGCGCAGACCACGCGCACATCGACCGGCACCGCGCGGGCGCTGCCCAGCGGCGTGACCGCGCGCTCCTGCAGCACGCGCATCAGCCGCACCTGCTGCGCCAGCGGCATGTCGCCGATTTCGTCCAGGAACAGCGTGCCGCCGTGCGCCTGCGCCAGCTTGCCTTCGCTGCCGCGCCGGCGCGCGCCGGTGAAGGCGCCTTCTTCGTAGCCGAACAGTTCGGCCTCGATCAGCGATTCGGGGATGGCCGCGCAGTTGACCGCGACAAAGGGCCCCTTGCCGCGCGGCGAGGCCGCATGGATGGCGCGCGCCAGCCATTCCTTGCCAGTGCCGGTGCGACCCTGGACCAGGATCGGGATGTCGCGCCCGCTGACCTTGCGCACGCGGCGCAGCACCGCGGCCACGGTGGCGTCGCCGGTATCGAGCGCGGCCAGCGCCGGCGGCAGCGGGTCATCGGCGACCGGCTGGCGCACGGCCACCGGTGAGGCGCGGAGTTCGACGCGGGCGAACACCTGCACGCGGCTCGGCAGCGTCAGCACCTGCAGCGATCCGGCCGAGGTGGCGCGCGCCTGCATCGCCATGCGCACCGGCTGGCCGAACAGCTCGGCGAAGGAGGACAGCGCCAGCGCCTGTGGCGCCAGCCCGAGCTGGAACATGCCGCTGCGGTTGGCGGCAAGGAAGGTGCCGTCGGGCGCAAACGCCGCCATGCCTTCGAACAGCGTGCCGACGAATTCCGGCCGCGCATGAAAGCGCACCAGCACCGCCTGCGGGAAGTGGTTGGCGAACAGATGGTTCTCGATCATCTGCGCCGACATGCGCACCAGCGCCATGGTGTGGCGATGAAAGCCGCGATGGTCGCCGCTGACATCGAGCGCGCCCAGGATCTCGCCCATGGGGCCGGCAATCGGCGCGCACGAGCAGGTGAGCTGGTGATTGGCGTGCAGGAAGTGTTCGCTGGCGTGGATGATGGTGGGACGCGCTTCGGCCAGCGCGGTGCCGATGGCGTTGGTGCCCTTGCTGGGCTCGGACCACGACACCCCCGGCGCCAGCGCCACGCGCCGTGCCTGCGCGACAAAGTCGCCGTCGCCCAGGCTGTGCAGGATCACGCCGCTGCTGTCGGTCAGCAGCACCATGCTGTCGGTATTGGCGATCTGCGCATGCAGGGTCTCCATCACCGGCAGCGCGTGGCGGTACAGATCGCGGCTGGCATCGACCAGTTCGTCCAGCGCGTGCGCGTTCAGGGCGTCATAGCCCGGCGCATGGCAGGTGTCGAGGCCGAAGCCGGCCGAGCGCGCATGGGCGCGGGCGATCAGGCCGGCGTGGTCATCGTCGTTGGGATCGGCGGCATGGCGCGCCGGGTCGGCGAGCGCGACAGAGCCGGCGGCGGAATGGGCGGCACGATGCATGGCGGCGGGTCTCCTGTGATGGCAGGCGGCGCACGCCTGCCACAGGCGTTGCGCCGCTGCCCTGCCGTCCCGTGGCGCGGACCGTTGCAGGCGGGTGCTGCGGGTGCTGCGGTGACGCCGGGCGGCTGTTGTCCGGCAACCTTATCACAGCGGACAGACCCTGTATCGCCGCCGGGAGCTGCCCGGGAAGCGCCGTCAGCGTTTCTCGTCGAGCAGGTCGTTCAGCAGCTCGTCGAACGCCCCCTGCGCGTCTTCCAGCGCCTGCAGCGCCGCATCGAAGGTCTGCAGCGCAAGCTTGGACGGTTTGCCGCTGCCCTGCGGCGGATAGTGGGCCTGCAGCGCGGTGAAGGCCACCTGTACCTGGCGCGTGGCCGCGACCACGCGCTCCATAGCCTGCGCCTCCTCGGCGCGGTTCTGCTCGTGCTTCAGCTCGCTCATTGTCGTTTGGCTCCGTATGCGCGTCGTGGGTGTGGGGAGAGTTGTAAGTGTGGATGGCGCGCGTGAATGAGGCATATCGTACAAGAACTGCGGCGGCTGGCTTGCGCTGCGGCGTCGCGCCTGACAAAAATGAGGTAGGCTGCGCGGCTAGGCGGCAAGGCCTGCGCTCCCGCGCCTCGCCCGGCCGCGACACCCTTTGACCGAGCCATGCGATTCCCCACCCGCCATGCGCTGGCGGCCGCGCTGATGACCGCCAGCGGCTTCGCCTGCTACTGGACGTACCTGGCGCTCAACCAGGAACGGCTGCTGTTCGACGCGCGCCGGCGTCCGCCGCGCGACCTGCCCGACGGCATCATCGGCTATTCGCACCTGATCCCCGGCGGGGTGGTGCGCGGCTACATCTACCAGGCGCCCGGCGAGACCGCGCGCGACCTGCTGTTCTACCTGCCCGGCCGCGGCGAGGATGTGCTGGAAACGCTGCAGTTCGCGCGTTGGCTGCCCGCCGGCATGGGCTTTGCCACCTACGATTACCGCGGCCTGGGCCATTCCGACGGCCGCCCGTCCGAGGCCGCCGCGGTCGCCGATGCCAGCCAGTTCCTGCTGCATGTGCGGCGTGTCTTTCCCGACACACGCATCCATGTGGTGGGCCGCAGCCTGGGCACCGGCGTCGCGATCCAGCTCGCCGACCTGCAGGAATTCGAGAGCCTGCAGCTCATCACGCCCTACGACTCCCTGCTGGAACTGGTGGGCAAGCGCTTCCCGCTGGTGCCGCTGCGGCAGTTGATGCGCCATCATTTCGATTCGATCTCGCACTGCAAGAAGGTGGTGCAGAGCACCAAGGTGCTGCTGGCCGAAGCCGACGAGGTGGTGCCGCATGTGTGCTCCGAGCGGCTGATGGCGGCCTGGCCCGGCCCGGTGGCGCTGCAGACCATGCCCGGCACGGATCACTTCACCATCATCGAGCGCGAGCAAACCTGGCTGGCGCTGTGCGAGTTCGCGCGGCAGCACAGCGAGGCCAGGCTGCGGGCGGCGGCGGCGGAGCTCCCGACGGAGCCAGCGGAGCCGGCCGCGGCGCAACCGGAGGCGTCGGCTGCACCGGCGGCATCGGCACCAGACAGCGCGCCGGCACCGGCCGGCGACGACGACCGCGGCACCCCTCTGCCGCTCGCCGCGTCCCCATGACCTGTGACCCCGTGACCCGCCCCCGACATGATTCCGACAGCCGCGATGCTGGAACCGCCAGCGGGTAGAATGCGCGCATGAAAAAAATCGCAGTCAAGGCAGGCGCCGCCGTACTGGCGCTGGCTGCTGCCGGCGTCCTGCTTGCCGGCTTTGCCGCGGTGGTGAGCCTGCGGCAGCTTCCTCCCGTTGACGCCCTGCGCGACTACCGGCCCGACGTGCCGCTGCGGATCTTCACCAGCGACAACGTGCAGATCGGCGAATTCGGCAGCGAGCACCGCGAATTCATCCCCTTCGGGCAGATGCCCACGCTGATGGTCAAGGCGCTGCTGGCGGCCGAGGACGACCAGTTCTACCAGCATGAGGGTGTCGACTTCCCCGGCGTGGTCCGTGCGGCGCTGGCCAACCTGGGCCAGGGCTATGCGCAAGGTGCGTCCACCATCACCATGCAGGTGGCGCGCAACTTCTACCTGTCGCGCGAGAAAACGCTGGCGCGCAAGTGGTATGAAATGCTGCTGGCCTGGCGCATCGACCAGTCGCTGCCCAAGGACCGCATCCTCGAGCTGTACATGAACCAGGTCTACCTGGGCGAGCATGCCTACGGCTTCGGCAGCGCCGCGCATGCGTATTTCGGCAAGCCGCTGTCGGCGCTGTCGCTGGCCGAGACCGCGATGCTGGCGGGACTGCCCAAGGCGCCGTCGACCATGAACCCCGTGGTCAACTTCCAGCGCGCCAAGCGGCGCCAGGAATATGTGCTGGGCCGGATGCTGGCGCTGGGCATGATCAGCCAGGACGACTACCGCGAGGCCCGCGGCGCACGGCTGGCGATCTCCACCGACAGCCCGGGCAGTTTCGCCGGCCATGCCGAGTACGTGGCCGAGCTGGCGCGCCAGCTCGCGCGCGAGCGCTTCGGCGACGAGGCCTATACGCGCGGCCTGAACGTCTACACCACAGTGTCCTCGGTGCGGCAGACGCTGGCCTACGACGCGGTGCACGGCGGGCTGGAGGGCTACGCCCGGCGCCACCGCAAGACCGTCAAGGCGCTGTCGCAGGGACCGCAGGCGGCGCTGGTGTCGCTGGACTGCGCCACCGGCGCGATCGAGGCCATGGTCGGCGGCGCCGACTTCGGCGCCAGCCGCTTCAACCACGCCACCCAGGCCCTGCGCCAGCCGGGCTCGACCTTCAAGCCCTTTGTCTATGCGGCGGCGCTGGAGCACGGCGTGTCGCCCGGCACGGTGATCAACGACGCGCCGCTGGCCAACACCTCGCGCTGGCAGCCGTCCAATGACGATGGCCGCTTCGTCGGCCCCATCACCGTGCGCCAGGCGCTGGCCGAATCGCGCAACCTGCCGGCGATCCGCACGCTGCAGGCGATCGGCATCCCGTATGCGGTCGAGTTCGCCAGCCGCTTCGGCTTCTCGCCCAAGCGGCTGCCGCGCTACCTGCCGCTGGCGCTGGGCACCGGCACCACCTCCCCGCTGCGTCTGGCGGCGGCCTACGGCGTGTTTGCCAACGGCGGCCACCGGGTCGAGCCCTACCTGATCGCGCACATCACCGACAGCGAAGGCAACGTGCTGTTCACCGCCGGCCGCGGCACCGGAGCAGACGGCGCCGCGCCGCCGCGCGTGATCAGCGAGCGCAATGCCTTCGTGATGGACAGCCTGCTGCGCAGCGTGGTCGACGACGGCACCGGGGCGGGCGTGCGCCGCTACCTGCGCCGCCCCGACGTGGCCGGCAAGACCGGCACCACCAACGACGCGGTCGACGGCTGGTTCGCCGGCTATGCCGGCGGCGTGGTCACGGTGGCGTGGATGGGGTACGACGACAACCGCAGCCTGGGCGAGCACGAGTTCGGCGCCACCACGGCGCTGCCGGTCTGGGCCGCCTACATGGAAGGCCGCCTTGCCGGCGTGCCGGTACCCGACACGGAGGCGCCGGCCGGCGTGGTGCGCGCGGGCAATGACTGGATGTACGCGGAATATGCCGATGGCGGCCGCGGCATCGCTTCACTCGGCTTCCCGCCGCCACCGCCCGCGGCGGCCCCCCTCGCCAGCAACGCCGGCGCGGCCGAGCCCGCTCCGGCCGCGGTCACCAGCGAAGCGATCGGCCTGCCCGCGCCCGGCGGCGCCCCGCAGCCAGCGCCTGCCGCCGCCGACGCCCACCTGTAGCCTCGTGTAGACTCCTGCAGCCTTTCCCTTCCGATTTTTCCACCCGTTCCAATGTCCCTCCACAGCCCGCTGCTGATCTGGTCGGTCGCCGCGCTGACCACCGCTGGCGTCCTGTTCCGCCCCTTTCGCCTGCCCGAAGCCTTCTGGGCCGCCGCCGGCGCGCTGCTGCTGTGCGCGACCGGCCTGATGGCGCTGCCCGACGCGCTGGCCGCGGTGACGCGCGGCTACGACGTGTACCTGTTTCTCGCCGGCATGATGCTGATCTCCGAACTGGCCCGCAAGACCGGCTTGTTCGACCATGTCGCCGCGCTGGCGGTGCGCCAGGCGCGGGGCTCGGCATTGCGGCTGTTCCTGCTGGTGTATGGCTTCGGCACGCTGGTGACCGTTTTCATGTCCAACGACGCCACCGCGGTGGTGCTGACCCCCGCGGTACTGGCCGCCACGCGCGCCGCGCGCGTGCGGCGTCCGCTGCCCTACCTGTACGCGTGCGCCTTTATCGCCAATGCCGCCAGCTTCGTGCTGCCGATCTCCAACCCGGCCAACCTGGTGATCTTCGGCGAGCGCATGCCGCCGCTGGCGGGCTGGCTGGCGAGCTTCGCGCTGCCGTCGCTGGCCGCGATCCTGGCCACGCTGGCCGCGCTGTGGTGGACCCAGCGCGAGGCGCTGGCGGAGCCGATCGAACACGACGTGCCGGTGCCGCCGCTGTCGCCGCAGGCGTGGCTGGCCGCGGTGGGCATCGTGCTGACCGGCATCGCGCTGCTGGTGGCATCGCTGCGCGGCAGCGAGCTGGGCTGGCCCACCTTTGTCGCGGGCGTGGCCACGCTGCTGCTGGTCTGCGCCACGCGACGCGAGCTGCTGGTGCCCGCGCTGCGCGAGGTGTCGTGGAGCGTGCTGCCGATGGTGGCGGGCCTGTTCGTGCTGGTGGCGGCGCTGGAGCAGACCGCGGTGATCGGCTACCTGGCCGATGCGGTCGCAGCCGCGTCGCGGCACGGCGGTGCCGCCGCGCTGCTGGGGGTGGGCGCGGTAGTGACGCTGGCGGGCAATCTCGCCAACAACCTGCCGGCTGGGCTGATCGCCGCGTCGGCGCTGGCGGCCGGGCAGGCCTCGCATGCCGTGACCGGCGCGGTGCTGGTCGGCATCGACCTGGGGCCCAACCTGTCGGTGACCGGCTCGCTGGCGACGCTGCTGTGGCTCACCGCGCTGCGGCGCGAGGGCCATCGGGTCAGCGCCGGCCAGTTCCTGCGCATCGGAGCCGTGGTCACGCCGGCGGCGATGCTGCCGGCGCTGGCGTTGTTGCTGTGGTGAGCGCCGGGCTCAGGCGACGCCAGGGGTAGCGGCCGCTTCCGCAACCGGCGTGCGCACCGCCGGCAGCAGCGGCCGGCGCAGGCCGCTCACGTGGCGCACCGCGCTGGCGTGGTGCTCGGCCACGCCCGTTTCCACTTGCGCCGCCGGCAGCGGCACCGTCACGACATGTAGCAACATCAGGCTGCTGCACGGAAAGGCAATCGGCATGGTCACGATGATCCCGACAAGAGTAAGGCCGCCCGCTGCCGCGGCCAGATTGCCGGCGGCCTGCAACGGGCCCGCCTGGCGTTGTGCAGACATTATGTGCGCTTGTCGGCGTCGTGCGTGGCGCCCTTGGGCGATGTCATGAACTATTCACGCAAGCGCCCCCGGTTGTGGCGTAATCGGCCCCCCGCTACCCGCCGTGCCGCATCCAGGGCGGGTTGTGAGGCCCCGGCATCTGCCATATAGTGGACCCGGCACGCCCGCGGCGGCGGCGCCCGCCACGCGCTTGTGCAGGCGCCTGGCGCTTCTCCAAGCAATCCGCAACACACCGACCCAGCACCGACTCATGACCAGCAAGGACGCGGCCCACCGCGCGAAGGAATACAACCCGGCCGAAGGCCAGGACCACGGCAAGGTCCATGGCGCAGGTCACGGCGCAGGTCACGGCACACACAGCGTGTCGGACCGCATCCGCGCCCGGCTGCAGGCCGCGCAGGAACGCTTCCACGCCAACGACAATATCGCGCCCTACCTCGAGCCGGGCGAGATGGAGCAACTGCAGGCCGAGGTGCAGGCGCGCATGGAAGACGTGCTGCGCGCGCTGGTGATCGATGTCGACAACGACCACAACACGCAGGAAACCGCGCGCCGCGTCGCCAAGATGTACCTGAAGGAAATCTTCGCCGGCCGCTATGCCAAGGCGCCGGCGGTGACGGAATTCCCCAACGTCGGCCAGCTCAACGAGCTGATGATCGTCGGGCCGCTGCGGGTGCGCAGCGCCTGCTCGCACCACCTGTGCCCGATCATCGGCAAGCTGTGGGTGGGCGTGATGCCGAACCAGCACTCGAACCTGATCGGCCTGTCCAAGTACGCGCGGCTGGCCGAATGGATCATGTGCCGGCCGCAGATCCAGGAAGAGGCGGTGGCGCAGGTGGCCGACCTGCTGCAGGAGAAAATGAATCCCGACGGCCTCGCCATCGTGATGGAGGCCGAGCATTTCTGCATGCACTGGCGCGGCGTGCGCGACACCGACGCCAAGATGACCAACAGCGTGATGCGCGGCTCGTTCCTGAAGGACGACAGCCTGCGCCGCGAATTCCTCACGCTGCTGAACAATAACCGCGGCTAAGGCGGGCGCACCGACCCCAACGCCCCTTTCAGCCGCTCACGGAGCCGCCACGACCATGCTAGTCCGCCTGCTCTATGCCAGCCGTGCCCGCCAGCCCATCGACGCCGCCCTGCTTGACGCGGTACTGGCCACCAGCCTGGAACGCAATCCGCGCCACGGCATCACCGGCGTGCTGTGCCATGGCAACGGCATGTTCCTGCAGGCGCTGGAAGGCGAGCGGCAGGAAGTGTCCCAACTGTTCCAGTCGATCGCGCGCGATCCGCGCCACCACGACGTCACGCTGCTGCATTTCGAGGAAACCTGCACCCGCGACTTCGCCGGCTGGGCCATGGGCCAGGTCAACGCCGCGCGCATCAATACCGCCACGCTGCTGAAGTTCTCGGCGCGCGCGGAACTCGACCCTTACCGCACCTCCGGCGGGGCCTCGCTGGCGCTGCTCAAGGAGCTGATTGCCGGCGCGTCGGTGGTCTCGCGCACCGGCGAGCGCGGGCGCCACTGAGCCGCTGCGGCAATCCCCCTGGCGTCCTGTGAGGCGCTAGGCGGTCACCTGGCCGAACAGGCCGCACTCCAGGTCGCTTTCGAACTGCTCGACCCAGGGCGCATCGGGCCCGGTCTCGTAGGCACTCTGGTTGTCGGTGCCCACCCGGCGCACGCTGACACGGCGCGCACCGTTGCCGTTGCTGTCATCGGTGATTTCGAACATCTCCGGCGCCAGTCCGACATGCATGCACGCCTGCGCGACCTGCTGCTGCTCTTCGGCGGGAAATTGTGAAAACGGTCTCGTAGCCATGGCATTCTCCGTCAAGGTTGAGATCGCCGCTTGCGCGCAGCGCGAACGCGCGTGGCACACCAGGCGCCACGCATGAAAACAAGCGTGCGCGGACATCGAAGCCGCGACACGTCGACGTCCCGCCGCGCCATCGCGGCGGGACGCAAACCCTCCAGGGACGTTGCTGTTCGGACTCAGCTCTTGCGCTGGGTCACTGCCACGAACGGGGCCGGTGCGTGCTGCACGGACTGGCTGCCGCACTTCGGGCAATTCGGATGAGCAGAGGCATGTTCTGCGAGATGTTCGGTCTTCTCGAACACATGTCCGCACTTCTCGCAGCGGTATTGATAGACGGGCATGGCATTCCCCCACGCGGTGCACGCGCCGCGGGCGCCGCCAGCGCCACCCTGGCCGGAGCCGGATGCTGCGCTACGTCACGATGCCGGGCGCGTGTGAGATTCATTCTAGGACAGCGGTCCGGCACGCGAGCGTGAAAGTTTTAGGGCTGTAGGCTGGACGCGCAGCACGCTGGCGCGCCATAGCCCGCAATGATGTCGCCGCGGACTCACTTTCCGCCAACGGTGCCTCGCGCCGTCCTGCAGCCAAGCCGCGCCACGCCATGACATAGGACAAATGTGCTGGCGCCATTGTCCCGAAACAGGCCGCGCAAAGATGCGCAATCCCGGGCCAGGCGCGATGGCATCGCGCCGTATCCTGCATGTCATGACGCTAACCGGCTCGCCGCCGAATAGTTCCCTGAACTAGCCGAATTGCGATTCAACGGGGCGTGGAACATAGCCAGAATGCGGAATTTGTAGTGACGCCATCGCTGAGCAACCGGCATGGACCGGCTGCCATCCCCATCCGGAAACACTGCGCAATCCATCGCCCAACCTCGCCGGCGCCGCCCCCCGCTTGCTATTTGAAGACAGGATCCAAGGTATGTACGACCGAGTCATACGCGTCGCGCTGGCGGACGACCACCCGTTGGTCGTGGTTGCGCTGCGCGACTGCCTGCAGCGCACCGCCAGTGTCCAGATCACCTGCGAATGCCGCAACGGCACCGAACTGCTGGGCGCGCTGGACCAGCATCCCGCCGATATCGCCATCACTGACTTCTGCATGGGCCACGGCGACGCCTCGCTGGACGGCTTCAACCTGCTGAACCGCCTGGCGCGCCGCCACCCGCAGACGCGTGTGGTGGTGATCAGCGCGCAGTCCAATCCCGCCATCATCCGCCGCGCCATGAAGCTGGGCGCGCGCGCCTTCGTCAGCAAGGAAGACCCGCTGGAAGAGGCGGTACGCGCCTGCATCCATGTCGCGTTGAGCGATAGCTGCTTCTATTCGCCCGCGGTGCGCGAGTTGCTCGACCACGCCGCGCTGGCCGATGCGCCCGCCACCGAACTGACGCTGCGCGAACTGGAAGTGGTCAGGCTCTATGCGCAGGGCTTCCAGCTCACCGATATCGCCAGCAAGCTGGGCCGCTCGGTCAGCACCATCTCCAGCCAGAAGACCGTCGCCATGCGCAAGCTTGGCGTGCAGACCAATACCAGCCTGATTCGCTACGCCTATGAAAACGGCCTTATCTGAAGCGGCATGGCCGGCAGCGCGCTGAGTGCCGATGCAGCCGGCCACCGAGCGCACCCCGCAAACGCTGGCCAGCGCCTTCGATGCGCTGGCCGGCAACGCACGCCGCCAGCAACACCTGTGCTCGGTGACGATCGCGGTGCTGAGCGCCATCGTGCTGTTCTCGGGCCTCTTGCTCGCGGGGCTGGCCGCGGAACGCCACCTGGACTACCGCCGCAGCTATATGGCGCAATACGTGGCATCGATCTCCCAGCTGCTGCAGAACGAATCGTCTTTCCTGCGGCGCACCGTGCTGGCGATTCGCGATGACCTTGACACACCGGCGCCGGATCCGTCGCGCGATGCCGACCTGGCGGGCTTCCGGCGCGCCGGTGCGGCCAGCGGCCAAGTGGAGGCGGTACGCAAGGACTACCATCTGCTTGCCGCCGACGCCACGCGGCACGGCTGGGGCACGAGCCTGCCGAAGCAGTTCATGCGGCTGCGGCATATCGCGCTGGCGACCGTCGCCACGCAGCAGGCATTCGATCTGGACCATGGCGCTTACGCGGTCTCGCTCAACGAAGACAGCGCCATTGTCATCAGCCAGCCCGAAGCCGGCGCGCGTGCGCCGATGGCGCTGGACCCGACGCTGATCCCGCTGCTGCGCACGCGCCTGACCGATGCGCTGCTTGACCGCACCGGCCACGCGGTGCCGGCGCGGGACGAACAGGTCTGGATGGGACCGCTGCGCCATCCGGTCGATGACTCCCCCATCGTGGTGCTGGCCCGCGCCGCCTATGTCGGCGATACCCCGACCATGCTGGTGGCCGCGTGCGTGCCGGTGCAGGCCTTCCTGGCCGAGCTGCAGCGCCCGCGCGAGCCGGCGCTGCTGGCGCTGCTCAACGAAGCCGACGAGATCATCGATATATCGCCGAGCGACAACCCGGCGTCCGCGGCCATCGTTCGCGACATGGCCGCGCGTGCGCGCGAGCTGTCGCCCAACCGGTTGCACTACACGCGCACGGGCGTGCAGTTCGTGCAGCCGCTGCAGGCAGGATTCGGGCTGCTGGTCTACCACCTGCCGTACCGCATCCTGGGCGCGGCGCTGGCGGCCGAGCTGGCCGTGATCGGCAGCGCGATGCTGCTGCTGATTGGCGCCATCGTGCTGAGCGCGCGCTACTGGAACCGGCACCTGCTGCGGCGCACCCACAGCGAAGCCTCGCGCGCGGACCGCACCGCGCGCGAGGCGCTGCAGGAGCAGCTTCGGTCGGCGCAGGAAGCCACCGAAGCGATGCTGCGCGCGCGTGCGACTTTCTTCGCCGCGATGAGCCACGAGATCCGCACGCCGCTGAACGCGCTGCTTGGCAACCTCGAACTGCTCTCTCGCAGCAGCGGCCTGGAGGCGCACGCGCCGCGGCTGCGGGCGCTGGACACCGCCGCGCAGGCGCTGCGCCGCATCGTCAACGACGTGCTGGATTTTTCCAAGATCGATGCCGGCAAGCTCAGGCTGGTCGACGAGCCATTCCGCCCCATCGACGCGCTCGAAAGCCTGGCGCTGACCTATGCGCCGATGGTGGCCGGCCGCGCCATCCGCTTTCACCTGCACCTGTCGCCGTCGCTCGACGCGGAAGTCACCGGCGACTGCACGCGGCTGGTGCAGGTGATCAATAACCTGCTGAACAACGCCTTCAAGTTCACCGCCAGCGGCCGCATCGCAGTCAGCGCCGGACTGCGCCATGACGAGCACGGCACGCAGCGGCTGGTCTGCCGCGTCAGCGATTCCGGCATCGGCATGCCGCCGTCGCTGGTGGCGCGGGTGTTCCAGCCCTTTGTGCAGGGTGATGCGGTGACCGGCAGCCGCTACGGCGGCACCGGCCTGGGCCTGTCGATCTGCGCGCGGCTGTGCGAGCTGATGGGCGGCAGCATTACCGTGGACAGCGTGCCGGATGTGGGCAGCGCGTTCACGGTCTCGGTGCCGCTGCGGGTGCCGCTGACGCCGGCCGCGCAGCAGGCGCCCGCGCAGGCTGCGACGGCGCCGCGCGGGCAGGCGATGGTGCTGTGCCAGGACGCACGCGATGGCGAACACCTCGAGGCCTGGCTCAATGCGGCGGGGTGGCGCACCAATGTGCTGCTATCGCTGGCCGCGGCGCAGGAGGCCCTGCGCTTCAAGGCACCGGATGTCATCGTCGCCACCGGCGAATATGCGCTGGCGGCACTGGCGGGCCTGCGCGATGCCGCCCCCGTCCCCATGGTGTGGGTGACGCCGGAAGGCCCGCACCGTCCGTGCCAGCGCGCGACTGGCATCCTGGAGGTCACGGAATTCAGCCATCGCGCGCTGCTTGATGGCATGGCACTGGCCGCCGACGGCGCGGCGCCGATGCTCGCGGCGTGCCCCGGCGACGCGGTGCCTCAGGGCGATGCGCCACCGGTCACGCCCGCACTGGCCGCGAGCGCACTGACCATCCTTGTTGCCGAGGACAACCCGCTGAACCAGACCCTGATCACCGAGCAGCTACAGACCCTTGGCTGCCAGCCGATTGTCGCAGGCAATGGCAAGCTGGCACTGGCGGTGCTGGAAACCACGCGCGTCGACGCGGTGCTGACCGATATTCATATGCCGGTCATGGACGGCCACCAGTTGCTGGCCCAGGTGCACGCGCAGCATCCCGGCCTGCCGGTGCTCGCCTTCAGTGCGTTGACGAGCAGCGAATCGTCCGAGAACTGGAGGCAGCGCGGCTTCGCCGGCTATGTGGCCAAGCCGGCGTCGCTGCAGGATTTGCAGGCGTGTTTGTGCGGGTTGCCAGGGCCGAAGGATGGCGGTGACGCGGCCGCCGCGGCAGCGGGCAACGATACGGAAGATACGGACCAGACGGACCCTGCGCACGACAGCGCCTACCGCCGCCGCTACGAAGCCATGCTGCGCAACCAGCTCGCCCACGACCTGCCCGGGCTGGCGCGCATCATCAAGCACTGCGATCCGGCGGCGCTGCAGGCCTGGGTCCACTCCGCCGCGGGCGCATTCATGATCGTGCAACACCAGTCCATCGTCAGCGAGTGCCGGGCGCTGGAGGCGTTGTGCACCACCGCAGGGGACTGGACCCCTGCCGTCGCCGCCGCGGCCAATGCGCTGCATGCACGGCTGCGCGACTATGCGCGAGGCGAGCCAGACGAGATGGAGGCTGGCTAGCCTCGCGGCCCGGATCGCCGCTTACCACAATTTGCGGATTTGCGAGCACCGCCACGCGGGACGATAATGGCGGTGCCGCGCCGTGGCCTTCCTGGCCATGCCTTTCCGGGCGCGGCATTGTCTTCAATGTCTCCCCAATGCAGCCAGAACAAGGCCTTCCCCAGCCGCAGCGGAGCTGGGCGATCCTCACCGTTTTCTGCGGCCTGATCATGGCCGTGCTCGACGGCTCGATCGCCAATATCGCCCTGCCGTCGATCTCGCGCGAGCTGCAGGCCGATCCGGCCAGCACCATCTGGGTCGTCAACGCCTATCAGTTGACGGTGACCGTGTGCCTGCTGCCGCTGTCCTCGCTGGGCGATATCCTCGGCTACAAGCGGGTCTACCGCGCCGGGCTGGCGACCTTCCTGGTGGGCTCGCTGATGTGCGCGCTGGCCGTCAACCTGCCGATGCTGGTGGCCGCGCGCGTGCTGCAGGGCATCGGTGGCGCCGGCATCATGAGCGTCAACACCGCGCTGGTGCGCTTTATCTATCCGCCTACCAAGCTGGGCCGCGGCATCGGTCTGAATGCGCTGGTGGTCGGCGTGACCATCGCCGTGGGCCCGTCGCTGGGGGCGCTGATCCTGGCGGTGGCAAGCTGGCAGTGGTTGTTCGCGGTAAATGTGCCGGTGGCGATCTTCGCGCTGGCGCTGAGCCGCACCGCGCTGCCGGCGACGCCGCCGCAGCCGCGCGACTTCGACTACCCCAGCGCGCTGCTGTCGGCGCTGGTGTTCGGCATGTTCATTCTCGGCGTCGACGGGCTTGGCCACGCCGGCTTGCGCATCGCCGGGGGCGCCGGGCTGGCCGTGGCCGTGGTGCTGGGCTGGCTGCTGGTGCGGCGCCAGCGCGGACGCGCCGCGCCGCTGGTGCCAGTGGATTTGTTTGCCAGCCGCGCCTTCACGCTGGCGGTGGGCACCTCGTTCTGCTCGTTCATGACGCAGATGCTGTCCTTCATTGCGCTGCCGTTCTTCCTGGAGTACCAGCTTGGCCGCTCCTTGCAGGAAACCGGGCTGCTGCTCACGCCGTGGCCACTGATGGTGGCGGTGATGGCGGCGGTATCGGGGCGGCTGTCGGACCGCTATCCGGCCAGCATCCTGGCGGGCGTCGGGCTGTGCATGCTGGCGGCGGGACTGGCCGGGCTGGCTACGCTGGGGCCGGATGCCGGCAGCTTCGACATTGCCTGGCGCATGGCGATGTGCGGCACGGGCTTCGGCTTTTTCCAGTCGCCGAACAACCGCGCCATGATCGGCGCCACGCCACCGGAACGCAGCGGCGGCGCCAGCGGCGCGCAGGCCACCACGCGGCTGCTAGGACAGACCACGGGCACCGCGGTGGTGGCGTTGCTGTTCAGCCTGGCGCCGGTGGGCGCGGCGCGGTTGGCGTTGTATGTGGCGGTGGGGGTGGCTGCGCTGGGGGCGGTAATCAGTCTCAGCCGGTTGCGGGATGCGGAGGGGG
>NZ_JBEFLI010000007.1:0-146444 GCF_040578825.1 Cupriavidus necator
ATCCGGACGGGCTCGATCAACCCAGGATGCTGTCGATCGGCATGCACTGCCGGTTGCTGGGCCGCCCCGGCCGCTTCCGCGCGCTGCAGCGCTTCCTCGACTATGTGCAGCAGCACGACAAGGTGTGGATCTGCCGCCGTGTCGATATCGCGCGGCACTGGGCCGCAACCCATCCCTACACTCCCCGGAAGCAAGCATGAGCCAGACCTTCACCATCGCCCAACTGAACGCCATGCCGGTCGCGGAATTCGTGCAGGTGCTGGGCGGCATTTATGAACACTCCCCCTGGTTCGCCGAGGCCGCTGCCGCGCAGCGTCCCTTCGCCGACCGCGCCGCGCTGGCGCAGGCACTGCGCCGGGCCGTCGACGAAGCCGGTGAAGCCGCGCAACTGAAGCTGGTGCGCGCCCACCCGGAACTCGCCGGCAAGGCCGCCGTGCGCGGCGAGCTGACCGCCGAGTCCACGCGCGAGCAGAGCGGCGCCGGCCTCAACCTGTGCACGCCAGAAGAGTTCGATCGGCTGCAAGCGCTCAACGCCGCCTACAACCAGAAGTTCGGCTTTCCGTTCATCCTGGCCGTGCGCGGCTACGACCGCCACGGGATCATTGCCGAGTTTGCGCGCCGCCTTGAGAACTCGCCGCAAGAGGAGTTGCAAACCTGCATTCATCAGATCCATCGCATTGCGCAGTTCCGGCTCGACGACTTAGTATCCGCCTGAGAAAAAAGCGTCAGCTGTATAACAAAAACGCTGTACCGCGATGCCGCCGGCACCCCAGTCACCGAGCCCAAGCCAGGCGGCACGCATCCAAGAAAAAACATTAGAAGAACCCGTCAGGGACCCAGTACACAACGTTCCAAGCAGGATCAAAACCACGGAGGTCTTAACATGCAGAAGCAGTACAAGCCGGCACTGAAGCTGGCGGCGGTAGCAGCTACCCTTCTCTCCGGCGCGGCCATGGCCCAGTCGAGCGTCACGCTCTACGGCCAGGCCGACATGTTCGTCGGCGCCGTCAAGAGCCCCGGCACGGGCGAGCGCGCATGGGTTGCCAATTCGGGCGGGATGCAGACGTCGTACTGGGGCATCAAGGGCACCGAAGATCTGGGCGGCGGCACCAAGGCCATCTTCGACCTGAACGGCTTCTTCCGCACCGACAGCGGCAACAGCGGCCGCTTTACCGGCGACTCGATGTTCAGCCGCAACGCCTATGTCGGCCTGCAGAACGACAAGGCCGGCACCATCAAGCTGGGCCGCAACACCACGCCGTACTTCGTGTCGACCATCCTGTTCAACCCGCTGATCGACTCGTATGTATTCTCGCCGGCGATCTTCCACACCTACTTCGGCGCGGTCAGCGGCAGCGTCAACGATCCCGGCATCATCGGCGATTCGGGCTGGAACAACTCGGTGCTGTACTCCACGCCGAGCTTCGGCGGCCTGACCGCCAACGTCATCTACTCGTTCGGCGAGCAGGCAGGCGCAGCGGGCAAGAACAAGTGGGGCGGCAACCTGATGTACTTCAACGGACCGTTCGCGGCCACCGTCGCCTACCAGCAGGTGCGCTTCAGCAACGTGCCGACCGACCTGGCAAGCCTGGGCTTCTCGCGCCAGGACGCCGCGCAGGTGGGCCTGTCGTATGACTTCAAGGTGGTCAAGCTGTACGCGCAGGGCCAGTACATCAAGACGCGCGCCACCACGGCGGTCGATGGCGACATCAAGCACGTGAACGGCCAGTTCGGCGCCTCGGTGCCGATCGGCGCCGGCAGCCTGCTGGCCTCGTACGCTTACGACAAGACCGACAACTCGCTGGGCGACTTCAAGCGCAACACCTTCGCGGTCGCCTACGACTACAACCTGTCCAAGCGCACCGACGTGTACGTCGCCTACTACTACGACAAGATCACCGGCATCGAGCACGGCGATACCTTCGGCGTGGGCGTGCGCCACAAGTTCTGATGGCGTAACCGTCTCACGGAAAGTGACCTGCAGTTCTGGAGCCCGCCCCCTTGGCGGGCTTTTTTCTTGCCGACCAGGCGTCACATTCAGCCGAAATTTGCCCGCACATTGCTGCGGCGCGCCATTCCATGCTACAGCGCACACCGGATCGAAAACCGCTGTTTCATAGGGGGATTCAATTGGAAGCGCCCTCGCCCGCTTCCTAGATTGGTTTTCCAGGCCTCAAAAACGACACGAGCGAGGTGACACATGCGGCGATACGCGAAGACCCGGACCGAACTGATGGCCATCCTGAACCAGTGCCTCGACAACAACCCCGAGTGCGGCGAATGCGAACTGCACGCGGTGCGAATGCACCAGCCTGACCATACCGGATGCAACTGGAGCGCCGAGGTCGATTTCCCGCAGGAGTCCGTCGACAACCTTGGCCAGCAGCTTGCGGCGGCCAAGTCGATCATCGTGGTAATGCGCGAGCAGTACAACGTGCTGCAATAGTCATAGCGGCACACGCCCGCGCCGTTCGCTTGCGGCCGGGCACCAACCAGCAAAAAGCCGGGTCATTCGACCCGGCTTTTTGCATCTGCACAACGCTGGTTCAGCGTATCAGCGCACCGCGTTGCTCTCCGCCACGGCCACGGCCGTCATATTGACGATGCGTCGCGTGGTTGCCTGCGGGTTCAGGATGTGCACCGGCTTGGCCGCGCCCAGCAGGATCGGGCCCACCGTCACGCCCTGCCCGCCTGTGATCTTGAGCAGGTTGAAGGCGATATTGGCGGCGTCCAGCGTCGGCATCACCAGCAGGTTGGCGCTGCCGGCCAGCTTGGTCGACGGCAGGAAGTGACGGCGCACGTCCTCGACCAGCGCGGCGTCGCCCTGCATCTCGCCTTCGACTTCCAGATTGGGCGCCACGCGCGCCAGGATCTGGGCAGTCTCGCGCATCTTGCGTGCCGACGGGCGGGTCGACGAGCCGAACATCGAATGCGACATCAGCGCCACCTTCGGCTGCAGGCCGAAGCGGGCGATTTCCTCGGCGGCAAGCTGGGTGATGGCAGCCAGCTCTTCCGCGCTAGGGTCGTCGTTGACGAAGGTGTCGGTGATAAACAGCGTGTACTTTTCCAGCATCAGCGCGTTCATCGCGGCGAACACCCTGGCGCCCGGCGCCAGGCCGATCACGTCGCGCACATGCTCCAGGTGCGCCTCGAATCGGCCCACCGTGCCGCACAGCAGCGCATCGGCATCGCCCATGTGCATCAGCATCGTGCCGATCAGCGTATTCGAGCGGCGCAGCGCCACCTTGGCCATGTCCGGCGTCACGCCGTCGCGGCCGCGCAACGTGTGGTAGGCCTCGTGGTAAGCGCGGTAGCGCGGGTCTTCTTCCGGATTGACCAGATCGAAGTCCACGCCGGCCTTCAGGCGCAGGCCGGCCTTCTCGATGCGCATCTGGATCACGTGCGGACGGCCGATCAGCGTCGGACGGGCCAGGCCTTCGTCGACCACGGTCTGCACCGCGCGCAGCACACGCTCTTCCTCGCCTTCGGCATAGGCCACGCGCTTGGGCGCGCTCTTGGCGGCCGAGAACACCGGCTTCATGATCAGGCCGGTGTGATAGACATAGGTCGTGAGCTGCTGGCGGTACGCTTCGAGATCCTTGATCGGACGGGTAGCCACGCCGGACTCTTCCGCAGCCTTGGCCACCGCCGGCGCGATCTTCTCGATCAGGCGCTGGTCGAACGGCGTCGGGATGATGTAGTCCGGGCCGAACTTCAGCTCGCGGCCACCGTAGGCGGCGGCGACGGCGTCGTTCAGCTCGGCCTCGGCCAGCTCGGCGATCGCCTTGACGCAGGCCAGCTTCATCGCTTCCGTGATCTTGGTCGCGCCGCAATCGAGCGCGCCGCGGAAGATATACGGGAAGCACAGCACGTTGTTGACCTGGTTCGGGTAGTCCGAACGGCCGGTGGCGATGATGCAGTCCGGGCGCGCGGCCTTGGCCACTTCCGGGCGGATTTCCGGCTCGGGGTTGGCCAGCGCCAGGATGATGGGCTTGTCGGCCATGGTCTTGACCATGTCGCCGGTCAGCACGCCGGCGGTCGAGCAGCCCAGGAACACGTCGGCGCCCTTGACGATGTCGGCCAGCGTGCGGGCCGAGGTGTCCTGCGCGTAGCGGGCCTTGTTGGCCTCCATGTTGGCGTCGCGGCCAACGTAGATCACGCCCTTGGAGTCGACCACCGAGACGTTCTCGCGCTTCACGCCCAGGCTCACCATGGTGTCCAGGCAGGCGATTGCCGCGGCGCCGGCGCCCGACACCGCCAGCCTGACCGTGGCGATGTCCTTGCCAACCACCTTCAGGCCGTTCAGCAGCGCCGCCGCCGAGATAATGGCGGTGCCGTGCTGGTCATCGTGGAAGACGGGGATATTCATGCGCTCGCGCAGCTTCTGCTCGATGTAGAAGCACTCCGGCGCCTTGATGTCTTCCAGGTTCACGCCGCCCAGCGTGGGCTCCAGCGCGGCCACGATCTCGACGATCTTGTCCGGGTCGCGTGCGTCGAGTTCGATGTCGAACACATCGATGCCGGCGAACTTCTTGAACAGGCAGCCCTTGCCTTCCATCACCGGCTTGCCGGCCAGCGGGCCGATGTCGCCCAGGCCCAGCACCGCGGTGCCGTTGGTCACCACGGCCACCAGGTTGGCGCGCGAGGTGTACTCGGCGGCAGTGGCGGGATCCCTGGCGATCTCCTCGCAGGCGTAGGCCACGCCGGGGGAGTAGGCCAGCGACAGGTCACGCTGGTTGGACAGCGCCTTGGTCGCGGTTACCTGGATCTTTCCCTTGGTGGGGCTGCGGTGGTATTCCAGCGCGGCGAGGCGCAGCTGCGCTTCAGGACTGTTCGGGGCATGTTGCGGTGCATCACCGCTGTTCTGGCTGCTCATTGGCTCGTCCGGAAAATAGGCCCGACACCGGAAGCGTCTCCTCTCCCGCCAATCTTCTCCCCGGCCGCGATGCAAAAAATGGCCGGCAGCGAAGGAGACTTCTGGCAGCGAAAACTGACGATTCCGGCAAGCAGGGCCGGAAAAATCGAGCAGATATTCTAGCCCACGCAGATGCGCAAAGTGCCACCGGAGCCAGTTCGGAAGCCTTTATTTAGGCGGAATCTTCTGGTTAAACAGCTTTTACCGCCAGGTATGCAATGAACGTGCAGGGGCATGCCCCTGCACGCATCTGCACGCACTGCCGTTCAGCATCTGTCGCGACACCAACCAGGCCCTGCTACTTCACGTTTTTGTCGACCTCCAGCTTCACGCGGCGCGGGCGGCCGCTGTCAGCCGGGAAGTCGGTAAAGGCGCTGCGGATCAGGTAGGGCATGGTCGCCGGCAGGCTGCCGTTCTCGGTCTGGTTCTGCGCGGTCACCTGGTAGACCCGCTTGCCGGTCGCCGCGTCCCTGAAGTACACGCGCAGGCTGGAAAACGTCACCGGCACGTCGCGCACCACCGTCTGCGGCGGCCAGTAGCCCGGTCCCCAGGGACCCCACGGTCCCCACGGGCCCCAGGGCCGGTAGTAGCCGGGTCCCCAGTACGGGCCCCATGGGCCGTAGTCCGGGTAGACCGTCTCGGCCACGCGCACGATGCCGGGCGCGGCGTCGTAGTCCATGCTGATGCGATAGCGTGCCTGCTTCTCCGGCACCTGCTGGAAGCCGGCGCCGGACAGCGCCTGGGCCAGCCACACCTCATAGGTCTGGCGGTCCAGCTGCGCCGCCTGCCCGGCGCTGTGCTCGAAGCTGTAGGTGCGCGGCGCGTCGTTCTGCCAGCCGGGCTGGCGGAACGCCGTGACATCGGTCACCACCGTGCTGGCGCAACCCGACAGCAACAGCACCGCCAGCCATGCCACCGCTCCCAACAGCCTGCGCGGATCCCACCGCAGGCCTCCCGTTGCTTTATTGCCGACACCGCCTGCGCGCTGCCACATAGTGCTACCTCGCTTTCTTCCTTACGTGTCTCTGAGACCACGCCGCGGCCGCGGAATTCCCGGCGGCCCCGTCGCCCTGCCCGACCGGAGCGGCCTTGGTGCTGCCGCCGACGCCTCCGACGGTGCCCGGCCACCCCCTTGGCTACAATGAGGACTTCGGCGCCATGCTTATCCCCATGGCCCGCCCTTCCTAACGGTCTTCCGAAGACAGGATCTCTCCATGCTGCGCACCGACACGCCCGTTACCGTCTATCGCAAGGACTATACCCCGCCCCCGTTCGGCATCGACCACGCCGAGCTGGTGCTGGAGCTCGATCCCCAGCGCACCGTGGTCACCAGCACGCTGCGCTTCGCGCGCCAGGCCGGCGCGCCGGATGCGCCGCTGGTGCTGTGCGGCGAGGAACTCGAACTGATTGGCGTCAGCCTGGACGGCAAGCCGGTCGCCAACGCGACCCAGGACGCGGGCACGCTGACCATCGCCGGCCTGCCGGCGCAGGGCACGCTGGAGATCGTCACCGCGTGCCAGCCCGCGGCCAATACCACGCTGTCGGGCCTGTATGTGTCCAACGGCAACTTCTTCACCCAGTGCGAGGCCGAGGGCTTTCGCCGCATCACCTACTTCCTCGACCGCCCGGACGTGATGGCAACCTACCGCGTCACGCTGCGCGCCGACCGCGCCGCCTATCCGGTGCTGCTGTCCAACGGCAACCTGGTCAGCAAGCAGGACCTGCCCGACGGCCGCCACGAGGCGATCTGGGAAGACCCGTTCCGCAAGCCGTCCTACCTGTTCGCGCTGGTCGCCGGCAAGCTCGAATGCATCGAGGAACGGATCCAGTCCGCCTCGGGCAAGGAAAAGCTGCTGCAGGTCTGGGTCGAGGCGCGCGACCTCGACAAGACCCGCCACGCGATGGATTCGCTGGTCCATTCGATCCGCTGGGATGAGCAGCGCTTCGGGCTGGAGCTCGACCTCGACCGCTTCATGATCGTCGCCGTGGGCGACTTCAACATGGGCGCGATGGAAAACAAGGGCCTGAACATCTTCAACACCAAGTACGTGCTGGCCAACGCGCAGACCGCCACCGACACCGACTTCGCCAATATCGAGGCGGTGGTCGGCCACGAGTACTTCCACAACTGGACCGGCAACCGCGTCACCTGCCGCGACTGGTTCCAGCTCTCGCTGAAGGAAGGCCTGACGGTGTTCCGCGACCAGGAGTTCTCGGCCGACATGATGGGCTCGGAATCGGGCCGCGCGGTCAAGCGCATCGAGGACGTGCGCGTGCTGCGCCAGGTGCAGTTCCCCGAGGACGCCGGCCCGATGGCGCACCCGGTGCGCCCCGACAGCTACGAAGAGATCAACAACTTCTACACCGTCACGGTGTACGAGAAAGGCGCCGAGGTCGTGCGCATGTACCAGACCCTGCTGGGCCGCGAGGGCTTTCGCAAGGGCATGGACCTGTACTTCCAGCGCCATGACGGCCAGGCCGTCACCTGCGACGACTTCCGCATCGCGATGGCCGATGCCAACGGCCGCGACCTGACCCAGTTCGGGCTGTGGTACAGCCAGGCCGGCACGCCCGTGGTGACCGTGCGCAGCGTCTGGAACGCCGACGACGGCAGCCTGACGCTGACGCTGTCGCAGCGCTGCCCCAAGGTCGGCATCGAGACCCGCGCCGGCACGCCCGAGAAGCAGCCGTTCCATATCCCGTTCGCGCTGGGCCTGCTCGGCGCCGACGGCAGCGACCTGCCGCTGCAGCTCGACGGCGAGGCTGCGCCCGCCGGCACCACGCGCGTGCTCGACTTCACGCAGGCCGAGCAGAGCTTCCACTTCGTCAACCTGCCCAAAGGTCAGCAGGCACCGCTGCCCTCGCTGCTGCGCAATTTCTCCGCGCCGGTGATCGTCGATGCCGAATACACCGATGCGCAGCTCACTTTCCTGCTGTCGCACGACAGCGATGCCTTCAACCGCTGGGAAGCCGGCCAACGGCTGGCCACGCGCGCGCTGCTGCAGCTCGTCGCCGACGTGCAGGCCGGACGCGAGCTGAAGCTCGATCCCGCGTTGGTGCAGGCGCTTCGCACCGTGCTGACCGACCACACCCTCAACCCCGCCTTCCGCGAACAGGCGCTGGTGCTGCCCGCCGAAGCCTACCTGGCCGAGCGCATGGGCGTGGCCGATCCCGCCGCGATCCACCGCGCCCGCCAGTTCATGCGCGAAGGCCTGGCGCGCGCGCTGCGGGCCGACTGGCTGGCCGCGTACGAGGCCAACGCGACGCCCGGGCCGTACTCGCCCGATGCCGCTTCCGCCGCCAAGCGCGCGCTGCGCAACCTGGCGCTCGGTTACCTGGCCGACGGCGGCGACGCCGACATGCAGGCACTGGCCGACCAGCAATACCAGGCCGCCGACAACATGACCGACCGCTTTGCCGCGCTGTCGGCGCTGGTCAACAGCTTCGCGCCGGGGCGCGAGCACGCGCTGGCCGATTTCTACGAGCGCTTCGAGGACGACGCGCTGGTGATCGACAAATGGTTCTCGCTGCAAGGCATGCAGCGCGGCGAGGTTGGCCCGCATGCAGGCAAGCGCACCATCGACACCGTGCGCGCGCTGATGGAGCACCCCGCGTTCAACCTGCGCAACCCCAACCGCGCGCGCTCGCTGATCTTCAGCTTCTGCTCCGGCAACCCGGCGCAGTTCCACGCCGAGGACGGCTCGGGCTACCGCTTCTGGGCCGACCAGGTGCTGGCGCTGGACGCCATCAACCCGCAAGTGGCCGCGCGCCTGGCACGCGTGATGGACCGCTGGCAGAAGTACGAACTGACCCTGCGCGACCGCATGCGCGCCGAGCTGGAACGCGTGGCCGCCAGCACCACGCTGTCGCGCGACGTGCGCGAGATCGTCGGCAAGGCGCTGGCTGCGTGACTGCAGGACTGAGCTGAGCAACCGAGCGAAAGAACACACAACCAGGCTCCGCAACGCCCCCCGCTTGCCCGATCCCGCTGCGCCGCTCCGGCGGGCAGCCGGGGCCGGGCATGTAGAATTGCGGCCATCCAAGGAGAACCAACCATGACTCGCATCAGCCTCACCCGCTACCTGGTCGAGGAGCAGCGCAAGCACAACACGATCCAGCCCGAACTGCGGCTGCTGATCGAAGTGGTCGCGCGCGCCTGCAAGGCCATTTCCAACGCCGTCAGCAAAGGCGCACTCGCCGGTGTGCTGGGCTCGGCCGGCACCGGCAACGTCCAGGGCGAAACCCAGCAGAAGCTGGATGTGATCGCCAATGAAGTGCTGCTCGACGCCAACGAATGGGGCGGCCACCTCGCCGCAATGGCGTCCGAAGAGATGGAATCGTTCTACGAGATTCCCAACCGCTACCCGAAGGGCGAATACCTGCTGATGTTCGATCCGCTGGACGGCTCGTCGAACATTGACGTCAACGTCTCGATCGGCACCATCTTCTCGGTGCTGCACATGCCCAAGCCCGGCCAGACCGTGACCGAGGCCGACTTCCTGCAGCCGGGCACCCACCAGGTCGCCGCCGGCTACGCCGTGTACGGCCCGCAGACCACGCTGGTGCTGACCGTCGGCAACGGCGTGCACATGTTCACGCTGGATCGTGAGGCCGGCAGCTTCGTGCTGACGCACTCCAATGTGACGATCCCGGAAGACACCAAGGAATTCGCCATCAATATGTCGAACATGCGCCACTGGGCCCCGCCTGTGCGCCGCTATATCGACGAATGCCTGGCCGGCGAGGAAGGCCCGCGCGGCAAGAACTTCAACATGCGCTGGGTCGCGTCGATGGTCGCCGACGTGCACCGCATCCTGACCCGCGGCGGCATCTTCATGTACCCGTGGGACAAGCGCGAGCCGGAAAAGCCGGGCAAGCTGCGCCTGATGTACGAAGCCAACCCGATGGCAATGCTGGTCGAGCAGGCAGGCGGCGCCGCCACCAACGGCCACGAGCGCATCATGGACGTCACACCCGAGAAGCTGCACCAGCGCGTGTCGGTGATCCTGGGCTCGAAGAACGAAGTGGAGCGCGTCACGCGCTACCACCAGGAAGCCGAAGGCAAGGCCTGACGCGGTTGTCGGCAAGAAAACGGGGCGCCGGGCGGCGCCCCGATCTTGCTGCAATGATCCCCGGGAAGCACAAAGGGGCTTCCCAAGCCCGAAAAACGCTGCTAGTATTGCGGGCTGTTCCAGTTCACCGGAACATGTTGCCGAAGTAGCTCAGTCGGTAGAGCAGCTCATTCGTAATGAGAAGGTCGGGGGTTCGATTCCTCTCTTCGGCACCACAGAATTCCTGGGCATGGCCCAACAAACCCGGACGGCGTCAGGCTCTCCGGGTTTTTTGTCGTCCTTCGTCAGGGGGCAATGGCGGCGGTGGCAGCAACTGGTGCCCCAACCGCCGCGCCCACCAGTACCTGAACGGGTGGTCGAAGTCGGGGTAGAGCACCGGCTGGCTGAAGCAGCCAGCGTGCTTCATCAGGAGGTAGGCGGCAAGCATGGCCGCCCAGAATACAAGCAGTTGCACGATCACGGCCGCCCTTGTTTGCCAGGCGGCCGTTTTCATTATAGGTAGCGGATAAGCGACGGGGACGATGGCGCACCCCATGGATACCCTACTCCTTCAATACACGTCCGGCACGATCATCTCTTTAGGCACCGGCTGGCGCACATAATCCTCATGCCGCTCGCGCCCCGGCAGCACCACGGTAGGCGCCTCCACTTCCGCATAGGGCACTTGGCTCAGCAGGTGGTGGATGCAGTTCAGCCGCGCGCGCTTCTTGTCGTCGGCCTGCACCACCCACCACGGCGCTTCGGCGATATGGGTGCGCTCGAGCATGGTCTCCTTGGCCTTGGTGTAGTCCTCCCAGCGACGCTGCGATTCCAGGTCCATCGGGCTGAGCTTCCACTGCTTGAGCGGGTCGTGGATACGGCTGAGGAAGCGCAACCGCTGTTCGTCGTGCGTGATCGAGAACCAGTACTTGATGACCTGAATGCCGGAGCGCACCAGCATCTTCTCGAACTCGGGCACGGAGCGGAAGAACTCTTCGTACTGGTCGTCCGAGCAGAAGCCCATCACGCGCTCGACGCCGGCGCGGTTGTACCAGCTCCGGTCGAACAGCACCATTTCCCCGGCCGCGGGCAAATGTGCGACATAGCGCTGGAAATACCACTGCGTGCGCTCGCGGTCGTTGGGGGCGGGCAGTGCCGCCACGCGGCATACGCGCGGGTTGAGCCGCTGCGTGATGCGCTTGATCACGCCGCCCTTGCCGGCGGCATCGCGCCCTTCGAAGATGATGACGATCTTGTGCCCGGTGGCGGCGACCCAGCTCTGCAGCCGCACCAGTTCGCCCTGCAGACGGAACAGCTCGCGGAAGTAGCGGCGGCGGCTGTCCTGCTCGGCCGCGTCGTCGAAGTGCACCGGGTCGCCAAAGGCCTCGCTGGCCTCGCGGTCGTCCAGTTCCAGTTCGATTTCTTCGTCGTAGTAGTCGGCGACCTCATTGTGGATACGTCGCACCAGCTCTGCCTCACCCGGTCTCATCTGCTCTCCCTGTGGATACAACGCGGTCGCGGCGATGCTCGCATGCCAGTATTGCAGCCGCGTGAAGGTGGGCGGCCCGCACGCGCGGGGCGCCCTGCATGACGCCGATTACGCCAACCTCGAATAACGCCAGCTACTGCGCCGGGTTGATGTTGTGGTTATGGCGGAACAGGTTGTCCGGATCGTAGCGCCGCTTCACCTCGACCAGCCGGTCATAGTTGGGCCCGTACGCAGCGCCGACGCGGTCGCCCTCTTCCTGCGTCAGGAAGTTGACATAGACGCTGCCCAGCGCGAACGGCGTCGCCGCGCGGAACACCTCGCGCGACCACGCGATGCACCGGTCGTCGTCCGCTGGCGAATCCCAGCGCCCGTGCAGGTTCATGATGAACTTGGCGTCGCGGCTGGCATACGCGGTGGCGTCCGGCGCGACGCGGTTGGTCTGCCCGCCCATCGCGCCGATAAAGACCTCGCATTGCGGTGATGGCAGCTTGTAGATCTGGTCGACCAGCATCGTCAGCATGCCGTCGTCCAGGCCGGCAAAGTTGTGCGATTTCCAGTAGTTGCGCGCGCCCGGCGTCAGCAGCGGATCGAAGGCCTGCTGCCATGCGGTGAACGGCATCGGCCCGACGTGCTCGCCGTAGGGCGTGCCGAGCTGCCGCAGCGGCTCGACCAGTTCGGGGCCCTTGTCGGGCGGGCCGATATAGCAGATTGCCAGCGCTGCCACTGGCTTGCCGTGCGCCTCGGCCGGCAGGAACGGCAGTGGCGGCGCCTGGCGCAGCACCACCCAGACCGTCAGTTCGTCCGGCATCGACTCGTACAGTTCGCGATAGGCGGGCAGCACCGTTGCCGCCTGTTCCAGCGGATAGACGATCAGGCCGCCATACACTTCGGGCCCGACCGGATGCAGGCGGAACTCGAACATGGTCACCACGCCGAAGTTGCCGCCTCCACCGCGCAAGGCCCAGAACAGGTCAGCGTTCTCGTCGGCGCTCGCGCGCAGCAGTTTGCCATCCGCGGTCACCACCTGCGCCGACACCAGGTTGTCGACGGTGGTGCCGAACTTGCGGCTGAGCCAGCCGAAGCCGCCGCCCAGCGTCAGTCCCGCGACACCCGTGGTGGAGTTGATGCCCAGCGGCGTGGCCAGGCCAAAGGCCTGCGCTTCATGGTCGAAGTCGCGCAGCGTGGCGCCCGGCTCCACGTAGGCGCGCTGCGCCTTGGGATCGACGCGCACGGACTTCATCTGCGACAGGTCGAGCACCATGCCGGCCTCGGCGATCGCCAGTCCGCCGATGTTATGGCCGCCGCCGCGTATCGACATCAGCACGCCGTTGTCGCGCGAGAAATTGACGGCGGCGATCACGTCGGCAGTGCCCGCAGCGCGTACGATCAGCCGCGGGTGGCGGTCGATCATGGCGTTCCAGATGCTGCGGGCTTCGTCGTAGGCACTGTCGCCCGGTTGCAGCACCTGCCCCCTCAGTTGTGCCTTGAGTCCTTCGACAAGTTCGCTGGATAACTGGGCCATGATGTGCCTCCCGATGCTGGTTGCAGACATCGGACGGCGCGCGGCGAAGCGGGAAGTGATGGCCACGAGGACCGATGACTTCACCATTTAAGGCAGGCCCCGGACGAATGTAAACCGAACGCTAATTCGTCAGCGCGCAGCAAGTGCGGTACGACGATCATGCCGTTCCCCCGACCTATCATGAAGCGTCGGCACTGCGCCTGTGCGCCGTCCGACCGCGCGATGAATACACCCGACAACCCTCCCCTGTTCCTGTGCGGCGACGTGATGACCGGCCGCGGCATCGACCAGATCCTGGCGCATCCGAGCGTGCCGCTGCTGCATGAGTCGTACGTGCATTCCGCGCTCGACTATGTGCGCCTGGCCGAACGCAAGGCCGGCCCGATCGCGCGCCCCGCCGGGCCGGAATACCCGTGGGGCGAAGCGCTGGCGGAACTGGAAAGCCGCGCGGCGCGCCCGCGCATCGTCAATCTCGAAACCGCCATCACCACCAGCGACGATGCATGGCCGGGCAAGGCGGTGCATTACCGCATGCATCCCGGCAATATCGCCTGCCTGCAGGCTGCGGGCATCGACTGCGCGGTGCTGGCCAACAATCATGTGCTCGACTGGGGACGCGCGGGGCTGAACGATACGCTGGCGGCGCTCGACGGCGCGCATATCGCGCATGTCGGGGCCGGCACCGACGAGGCCAGCGCCGCGCGTGCGGCGCTGTTGCCGCGCGCCGGCGGCGGCCGCGTGGTGGTGCTCGGCTTCGCCATGGAGAACGCGGGCACGCCCGCAGCATGGCGCGCCACCGCCGGGCACTCCGGCGTGAACCTGCTGGATGACTGGTCCGATGCCTCGCTCGAGCGCATCGCGGCGCAGGTGCGCGCGATCAAGCGCGCTGGCGACCGGGTGGTGGTTTCGATCCACTGGGGTTCGAACTGGGGCTACCACATCGATCCCGCGCAACGCGCCTTCGCCCGCGGCCTTGTACGGCGCGCCGGCGTCGATATCGTGCACGGCCATTCGTCCCACCACCCGCGCGGCATCGAACTGCATGCCGGCAAGCCCATCCTCTACGGCTGCGGTGACTTTATCAACGACTACGAAGGCATCGGCGGCTACGACGCTTACCGGCCCGACCTGGCGCTGATGGTATTCGTCAGCTTCGATCGCGGCGGCAACGCCGACCTGCGGCTGGTGCCGCTGCGCCGCAGCCACTTCCGGCTGCAGTATGCGCGCGAAGTGGACGTTACGTGGCTGCTGGGCATGCTGGCCGATGAAGGGCGCGCGCTGGGTACGCGCGTGGAGCGCAGCGGGCTGCACGAGTTGCGCGTTTATGCGGCGTAACGTGCGGTCTTAAAGGGCAGCTCAAACCACGCGTAAGGCATGAAAAGCAGAAAGGCCAGCCGCAATGGCTGGCCTTCCGGTATTCCAGTGCCACGTGAGTCGGTTCTATGTAACGCTTCCACAGAGTGCTGGTCCGCTTCTGCATTCACTGCCCAACTCTAGCTCTTCTCGCCCATCCTGCGGCACCCCAGGACATAACTGCAGCATAGTACAAAGCGCGGCGAAAAGAAGCGTTGATTCAGGTGACGGCGATACGGTCGTCGACCAGCCGGATCTGCCCGCCGGGCTTGTCTTCCATCACTTTGAGCACGCGGTTGCCTACCTGCAGCGTGACGCCGCCATGGATGCGGCGTGCGGCGTCGATCACGGCATCGGCGCAGGGCTGCATCTGCTGGCCGAGTTCCGTGAGCCGCCCTTCCAGCGCGAACAGGTCGCGCGACAGCTTGAACAGCGTCGCGCGCGCCTTCTCGCGCAGGTCGCCAACCGCTTTCTCGGGGTGCTTGGCGAAAAACGCCACCAATTGCCTGACCTTGTTCTGCTCCTCCAGCATGCGGCGCCGCTCGGCTTCCAGCGCGGCGCGCTGCGCGTCGGCAAACGGATTAAGGCCGACGTGCACGATGGTGGCGGTGCCGGCCGGCGCGCCCAGCACTGCGGCGTGCACCGCCAGCATGGCGCGGCTGCGGCCGCCGCTGATGCTGCCCTGCACACCCTGCCCGCCCACCACGATGCGCTCGCCGGCCGCGACGTCGCTCTGGCGGATACCGCTCTCGACCACGACCTCGGTGCCGGCCTCGACCACGGCGTTCTCGATAAAGCGCGCCTTGACCGCGCCCTTGCAGCGCACGCTGGCACGGCTGATGCCGCCCTGGCCGCCCTCGGTCTTGCCTGCCAGGCCACCTTCGGCCTTGCCGATGATGCCGCCCTTGACCACGACATTGCCGCCGGCCTCGACATTGGCGGCTTCGATGGTGCCTTCGACCATCACATCGCCGCTGACGCTGACCGACATGCCGGTGCGGATATCGCCCGCTACGCGCAGCGAGCCGTCGAACGCGACGTTGCCTGAATGCAGGTCGACCGATTCTACCTGCACCACCGGGCTCACCGAGATGCCATAGACGCCGACCACCGGCGAGCCGGCGATCACCGCGACCAGGAGACCGGGGTCGTCTGCGTCGGCGGCCGCGCCGGTCAGCCCCTCGGCAAACGGAGGATCTTCGGCCACCTCGGCGGCAATGGGCTTGCCGAATACGTCGACGCCGTCATTGCCCGGCACGGCCGGGATACGGCGCATCAGCGGCGTGCCGGGGCTCACCAGCAGCAGGTTGCCGAGGTCGCGCAGGTCGACCCTGGTGGCTTCGTCGTCGGCCTGCGCCGGCTTGCGCGGTGCCAGCAGGTTGATAAAGCGCGCCGGCTCGCCCTGGCGCGGCGCCACGCCCGCGGCGATGGTCCGCAGCTCGCAACGGCCCTCGGCCATAGCGGCGTCGAGTGCCAGCGCCTGGATCGGCGCGACCACGCCGCGTTCCGCCACGGCGCGGCGAATCTCTGGCGCGGTAACCGGACGTCCGCCTTCCGGCGGCAGCAGCGTCAGCCGCACGGCGAGGCCGTCGGCGGTGATATCGAGTTCGAACGCGCCGTCGATCAGCACCCCAATGGTGGCGTCGATTTCATGCCCGGCCCGCTGGCATTGCGCCAGGAACTGCGCCACCGCGCGCGCGTCCAGCCGTGCGCCCGCCCAGCCGAGGTCGGCCAGGCATTGCATCAGGCTGTCGTGATCCGGCGGCATCCTGCCCGGCTCCGGCGTGTAGCGCGCATGCACCTGCTCGCCTGGCTCGGCAAGCTCCAGGCGCAAACCCGACTCCTGCATCATGAGTCCCCCGATGGTTAAGTTGGAGCGGCGCGGCTGCTTCCTCCCCGGCTCGAGAGGCCCGTGCACGGCGCTTCACTGGTGATCGATCCATCACCAACGGCAGGTTGCACCAGGAACTTGAGCGCGCAACTTTACCCTTCAGAAGCAGGGCTGAAGCCACATGCATTGGCTGGGGCAGCCGGAAGTTTTCGGTAAACTGTCGGCATGTCCGGGGCGCGCCGCGCCCCGCAGTTGCGCAGTCCCCATGTCAAACACCCACGAAATCCGCCCCGGCCAGTCCATCGAGCTGCTCAAGGAACTCCATATCCTGACGCGCGACGGCAAGATGAACCAGGACAGCCGGCGCAAGCTCAAGCAGGTCTACCACCTGTTCCAGTTCATCGAACCGCTGCTGCAGGAGGTCAAGGCCGAGCGCGGCCGCGTCACGCTGGTCGACCATGGCGCCGGCAAGTCGTACCTCGGCTTTATCCTGTACGACCTGTTCTTCAAGGCGCTGCACGACGACTCCCATATCTACGGCATCGAGACCCGCGAAGAGCTGGTGAAGACGTCGCAGGCACTGGCCGGACGGCTCGGTTTCCCGGGGATGTCGTTCCTGAACCTGTCAGTGGCCGATTCGATCACCTCGCCGCAGCTGCCGCCGACGGTCGACGTGGTCACCGCGCTGCACGCCTGCAATACCGCGACCGACGATGCGATCCGCTTCGCGCTGGCGAAGCAGGCCCGGCATATCGTGCTGGTGCCGTGCTGCCAGGCCGAAGTGGCCAGCGTGCTGCGCAAGCACAAGGGCAAGCTGCTGGCCGGCAATCCGCTGACCGAGATCTGGCGCCATCCGCTGCATACGCGCGAGTTCGGCAGCCAGGTGACCAACGTGCTGCGGTGCCTGCAGCTCGAGGCGCACGGCTACCAGGTCAGCGTGACCGAGCTGGTGGGCTGGGAGCACTCGATGAAGAACGAGCTGATCATCGCGCAGTACAAGGACCTGCCGCGCCGGCGCCCGGCCGAGCGGCTGGAGGACGTGCTGGCACAGCTGGGGCTGGAGGAGATGCGCGAGCGCTTCTTCACCACGCCGCTGGCCGCGGCGTAATCAGTCCTTCGCGTCTTTCGCGTCCTGCGCCGGCTCGTCGTCCTCGCCGGCCATCCAGCGCCGCCAGCCTTCATGGCCGAGCCGGCGCATGGTGGCCTGGTTTCGTTCGTAGATATCCGCCGCATCGGGGAATGCCGCCACCGCGCGCGCAATGCTGTCTTCGCGCAGCAGGTGCAGGATCGGATACGGCGCGCGGTTGGTGTAGTTCTCGATATCGTCCGGCCCGGTATCCGCGAACTGGTAGTGCGGATGGAAGCTGGCGATCTGCAGCGTGCCTTCCAGCCCGAGCCTCGCGAGCAGGCGCTCGGCGAAATACAGCAGGTCGTTGAAGTCGAGGAAGTCCGCCACCGCATCGGGCAGGATCAGCAGCGTGGTGTCGAGCTGCGCGGGATCCGATTCCTCCAGCAGGCGCAGTTCGCGCTCCAGGTCGTCCATCACATCGGGCGCTTCGGTGGCCGTGCTGACTACGTAGCGGACCTGCTCTTTCACATACACGCTCTTGGCGAACGGGCACAGGTTCAGCCCGATCACGGCGCGCTCCAGCCAGTGGCGGGTGGCGGCGATGACGGCGTCTGCGGAGGCGGTGGCGGAGGAGCTGGCGGAAGACATGATGGCAAGACGCGGGAAACCGTCATTCTAGCGCTGCCGCAGGCTCTATAATCCGCGGCGAAACACCTCCTCACTCCACGCACCCCTATGCCCTCTGCCCTCAATCCTTCCCTGCAGCGCACCAGTACCGACGTTGCCATCATCGGCGGCGGCCCGGCCGGGCTGATGGCGGCAGAAGTGTTGGCAACCCAGGGCGCCAGCGTGGTCCTGTATGACGCGATGCCTTCGGTCGGGCGCAAGTTCCTGATGGCCGGCAAGGGAGGCATGAACCTGACGCATGCGGAGCCGGAAGCCGCCTTCCTCGGCCGCTACGGCGCGCGTGCGGCACAGATCGCGCCGATGCTGGCGGGCTTCGGTCCGCAGGCGCTGCGCGATTGGGTGCATGGGCTTGGCATCGAGACCTTTGTCGGCAGTTCGGGCCGAGTCTTCCCGACCGACATGAAGGCCGCGCCGATGCTGCGCGCGTGGCTGCACCGGCTGCGCGAATCCGGCGTGCAGTTCCATATGCGCCATCGCTGGCTGGGTTGGGAGGATGGGGCACAGGGTGGCGCACAGCACCGCGCCCCGCATGGGCTGCGCTTCGCCACGCCGTCCGGCGAGGTCTGCGTGCAGGCGCGCGCCGTGGTGCTGGCGCTGGGCGGCGCGAGCTGGGCGCGACTGGGTTCGGATGGCACCTGGGTGCCGCGCCTGGCCGAACGCGGCGTCGACATTGCGCCGTTGCGGCCGGCCAACTGCGGTTTCGATGTCGCGTGGAGCGAGGGCTTTGCCGAACGCTTCGCGGGCACGCCGGTCAAGCCGGCCGCGATCGCGTTGACGGATCGCGACGGACAACCGCACGCGCGGCAGGGAGAGTTCGTGATCAGCACCACCGGTATCGAAGGCAGCCTGGTCTATGCGCTGTCGGCACCGATACGCGACCGCATCGAAGCCGATGGCAGCGCGGTGATCCACCTGGACCTGCTGCCTTCGCACAGCGCCGAACAGGTCAGCGCCGAGGTCAGTCACCCACGCGGCGCGCGTTCGTTGTCGAGCCACCTGCAGAGCCGGCTCGGCATCACGGGCGTCAAGGCCGGCCTGCTGCGCGAATGCCTGTCGAAGGACGCGATGTATGACCCCGGCACGCTGGCGGTGTCACTGAAGGCGCTGCCGCTGCGGCTGCTGCGCGCGCGCCCCATCGATGAAGTGATCAGCAGCGCCGGCGGCGTGCGCTTCGAAGCGATGGATGAAGGGCTGATGCTGCGCGCATTGCCCGGCGTGTTCTGCGCGGGCGAGATGCTGGACTGGGAAGCGCCCACCGGCGGCTACCTGCTGACCGCCTGCTTTGCCAGCGGACGCACCGCGGCGCAGGGCGCCGCGGCTTACCTGAAGCAGGCTTAGGCGGCGGCCTTGCTGCCGACCAGGCTCAAAGCCACCGCTTCGGCAACTTCAATGCCGTCGATCGCCGCGGAGTAGATACCGCCGGCATAGCCCGCGCCCTCGCCCGCCGGGTACAGGCCCTTGACGTTGATGCTCTGGTAATCGTCGTTGTTGCGGCGGATGCGCAGCGGCGACGAGGTGCGCGTCTCCACGCCAGTCAGCACCGCATCGTGCAGCGCAAAGCCGGGCAGCTTCTTGTCGATCTCGGGAATGCCTTCGCGGATCGCCTCGATCACGTAGTCCGGCAGCGAGGTGCTCAGGTCGGTCGGCGTCACGCCCGGCTTGTACGAGGGCTCGACCGAGCCCAGCGACGTCGACGCGCGGCCGGCAATGAAATCGCCCACCAGCTGACCCGGTGCGTTGTAGTTGCGGCCGCCCAGCTCGAACGCGCGCTCTTCCCACTTGCGCTGGAATTCGATGCCGGCCAGCGGACCGCCGGGATAGTCTTCCGGCGTGATGCCGACCACGATGCCCGCATTGGCATTGCGCTCGGCGCGCTTGTATTGGCTCATGCCGTTGGTGACCACGCGGCCGGACTCGGACGCCGCCGCCACCACCGTGCCGCCGGGGCACATGCAGAAGCTGTAGACCGAGCGCCCGTTGCTGCAGTGGTGCACCACCTTGTAGTCGGCAGCGCCCAGCAGCTTGTTGCCGGCGAACTTGCCGAAGCGGCTGCGGTTGATCAGCCCCTGCGGATGCTCGATGCGAAAGCCCAGCGAGAACGGCTTGGCCTCCATGAACACGCCGCGCTGGTGCAGCATCTCGAAGGTATCGCGCGCGCTGTGGCCGACCGCCATGATGACGTGGTCGGCTTCCAGGTATGCGCCGTTGGACAGCTTCAGGCCGCGCACCCGGCCATTGTCGATGTCGATATCGTCGACGCGCGTCTCGAAGCGGATCTCGCCGCCCAGTTCGATGATCTCGGCGCGCATCTTCTCGACCATGCTGACCAGGCGGAAGGTGCCGATATGCGGACGCGCCTTGTACAGGATGTCTTCCGGCGCGCCGGCACGCACGAACTCGTTGAGCACCTTGCGGCCATAGTGCTTCGGGTCCTTGATCTGGCTGTACAGCTTGCCGTCAGAGAACGTGCCCGCGCCGCCTTCGCCGAACTGCACGTTCGACTCGGGGTTGAGCACGCTCTTGCGCCACAGGCCGAAGGTGTCCTTGGTGCGCTCGCGCACTTCCTTGCCGCGCTCCAGGATGATCGGGCGGAAGCCCGACTGCGCCAGGATCAGCCCCGCCAGCAGGCCGCACGGGCCCATGCCGATCACCACCGGGCGCGGGTGCGCGCTGCCCGGCTGCGCGCGCGCGACGAAGTGGTACTCCATGTCGGGCGTCACGCTCCAGTTCGGCTTGCCGGCCATGCGCCGGATCGCCGCGGCCTCGTCGCTGACTTCGAGATCGATGATGTAGGTCAGCTTGATATCCGAGCGCTTGCGCGCATCGTGGGCACGGCGGAACACGGTATAGCCGATCAGGCCGTCTCCCTTGACGCCGATCTGCGCTGCGCTGGCACGCACGGCGGCGTCCAGGTCGCTTTCGGTATGGTCGAGCGGGAGTTTGACTTCACTTAGACGTAGCATGGGGAACCCGGGAACTGCGGCCGGGGGGTTGGGCACACAAACGTGCCAGGCCGGCCGGAGCGCAATTTTATAGGTTTTCCGGAGCCGGGTCGGGAATCGCGGGGGAGATGGGCTTGTGGGGCTTGTGCACCGGCCCGCCGTGGCGCGGACGCAACGCCAGCGCGGTTTTCAGGCGCGCCAGCAGCCCGGCCGGTTGCGCGATCGCGAGCCTGCCCGGCCGTTGCGCGGCGACTTCCAGCCAGCCGCGTGCGGACACCACCAGCGTGTCGCCGGCGCGCAGCCGCCGCCGCGGCAGATGGCAGGTCTCGGCCAGCCATTGCGGCGGCCCGGCCACTACCATTTCGCCCCCGTCGGCATGCAGTACAGTGCCGGCCGCCACCCGCAGGCGCAGGCTCTGGCCGGCCGCCAGCCGCACGCATGACGATGCGGCGGATGTGTATTGGGGTTCGCTTTGCATCACAGGACTCCGGTTACAGGCACAGGACTCCAGCCTATCGACCGGCACTTCGCGGCGGCAGGCACACCCTGCAAGCGCGCAGACCGGAACAGCAATGCAAATTCCGCCCTGTTACGATACAGCCGCCCCACGTCTGTATCTGTACCGATGTGGCCTACCGCGCCACGATGCCACCCATGGAATCCGCCCCGCTCTACCGCCAGGTTGCCGGCCACTACCGCCGCGCCATCGAATCCGGCACGCTTGCCACCGGCGACCGCATGCCCTCCGTGCGCGCGCTGATGGCGCTGCACGACGTCAGCCTCTCCACCGCACTGCAGGCCTGCAGGCAGCTCGAGAGCGACGGCCTGCTCGAGGCGCGGCCGCGCTCGGGCTATTTCGTCTCGGCGCCGCTGCGCGCGCCGCTGGCTGCGCTGACCGAGCCCGCTGCGGCATTGCCCGATCCGGCGCAGTACGTCGGCATCCACCAGCGCATTTCCGGCTTGCTGGCGCGCGGCCAGCACCAGCCCGTGCATACCAACCTGGGCGGCGCCTATTGCGCGCCGTCGCTGTATCCGACCGAGGCGCTGCGCACCGCGGCGGCGCGCGCGCTGCGCCGGCATCCGATGCTGTTCGGCGAGGCGGTCGAGCCCGAGGGCTACCAGCCGCTGCGCGCCGCGCTGGCGCGCCAGGCGCTGCGGGCACGCGTACAACTGACGCCGGAAGAGATCGTCATCACCAACGGCTGCACCGAGGCGCTCAACCTGGCGCTGCGCGCGGTGGCCGGCCCGGGCGATGTGATCGCGGTGGAATCACCGACCTACTATGGCCTGCTGCAGATCCTGGAAAGCCTGGGCATGCGCGCGCTCGAGATCCCGTGCAGCCCGCAGACCGGCATCTCGCTCGAGGCGCTGGAGCTGGCCGCGCAGCACTACGACAATATCCGCGCGGTGGCGGTGGTGCCCAACCTGCAGAACCCGCTCGGCTGCATCATGCCGGACGCGAACAAGGCGCGGCTCGCGCAGTGGTGCGAGGCGCGCGGCATTGCGCTGATCGAGGACGACTGTTTCTCTGCCACCGCCGATGGCGAGGCCCCGCCGGCCGCGGCCAAGGCATGGGACACCAGCGGCAACGTGATCCACTGCGCGTCGCTGCACAAGGTGCTGGCGCCGGGCATGCGGCTGGGCTGGATCGCCGCGGGCAAATGGCAGGCGCGCGTGGAGATGCTGAAGTTCGGGCTGTCGCGGCCCAACGAGATGCTGTCGCAGATGGCGGCGGCGGACTTCCTTGCGTCGGGCGCGCATGACCGCCACCTGCGCCGGCTGCGCACGCGGCTGAGCGCGCAGCGCGAATGGTTTGCGCAGGCGGTCGCCGCCAGCTTTCCGGCGGGCACGCGGCTGGGGGCGCCGCGCGGCGGCATGCACCTGTGGGTGGAGATGCCTGCGCGGGTCTCGTCAGAGGCGGTGTTCGACCAGGCGCTGGCCGCCGGCATCCGTGTAATGCCGGGCGTGATGTTCTCCAACGCCGGGCGCTTCGACCATTGCCTGCGCATCAACTGCGGCACGCCGCGCTCGGCGCAGATCGAGCGCGCGCTGGCCACGCTCGCTGCGGTGGTGCAGCGGCTGGCTGGCTAGCGCTGGCCTTTGAAGGGATTGAAGTCGCGGTGGCTTTCAACCGCTGATTGCGTGCTCCCTCTCCTGCTTGCGGGAGAGGGGAGCAAACCTGCAGCGGGCCAATGCTGTCAGCAGCTTCAGCCCGCCCCGATTACAGATAAACAATCAACACCACGCCCAGCACGATCAGCCCGAACTTCGTCACGTAATAAGCCTGCCGGTTCCACGCCTTGAACCGCCGGCGATATTGCCCGCCCAGCCACACAAAGCGGAACAGCCGGTTGATCATCCCCGTCTGGTCGTGCTCGTCATTGGGCGAGCTGGCGGCGGTCATCACCTTGCGGCCCATCCAGTGGTTGACCTTCGCGGCCCAGCCATAGCGCATCGGGCGCTCGATATCGCAGAACAGGATCAGCCGGTTGGCATCGCTGCGGTTCTCGGCCCAGTGCAGGTAGGTCTCGTCGAACACCACGCCCTGGCCGTCGCGCCAGCTATGGCGCTCGCCGTCGACCTCGATAAAGCAGCGGTCGTCGTTGGGCGTGGACAGCCCGAGGTGATAGCGCAGCGAGCCGGCGAACGGGTCGCGGTGCGGGTTGAGCTTGCCGCCCGGCGGCAGCTCGGCGAACATCGCCGCCTTCACGGTCGGCAGCTCGCGCAGCAGCGCCACGGTCTTGGGGCACAGCACTTCGGCCGACGGGTGCTGGGCCTCGTACCACTTCAGGTAGAAACGCTTCCAGCCGTATTTGAAGAAGGAGTTGAAGCCGGCGTCGTCGTTCTTGTCGGCGGCCTTGATCTTTTGCATCGCGGCCAGCGCCAGCCCTTCGTCGCGGATTTCAGGCCAGGCGGCGCGCAGCTTTTCCAGGTCGGGGAAGTTCTCGACCGGGATATACGGGGTGCGCGGCACGCCCGAGAACGCGTACATAAAGCAGTTGATCGGCGCCACCAGCGCCGAATGGTCGAGGAACTGGCGCCAGATGCGCAGCCTTACCTTGCCGCGGAAGTGCACATACAGGATGGCACCGAGGTAGCCCGCGACGATTATCCACTTGATCACCGAAATCCTCCTGGTCAGCCGCCTCCGCCGCGTCGGGCGCGCGGGCAGGCTGGGTGAAAACCGGTATTTTAGCGAAACGGCAAAGGCACCGCTGCCTGAGCCGGCGGCGGCACATGGCCCGGCCATGGCCGGGCGGCTCAGGAAGGCAGGTTCAGGACTCGCCGCGCGACTGGCGCGCGATGCGCTCGATCAGCGCCCTGGCATCGTCCGGCAGCCCCTGCAGCGTCAGCAGGCGCGCATTGAGCACCAGGTTTTCCAGCACCAGCTTGGCGGTCGAGGCCCACATCGTCGCCAGCAGCGCTTCGGTCGGCATGCCGGACGCCTCCATCTCGGCGGAGCGATCGGCAATCAGCTTGCACGCCAGCCGGCGCAGCGCGGCGTCGTCGAACGGCAGGTCGGCGTAGTCGATCGGGTCTTCCTTCTCCACTTCCACCATCAGTTGCAGCAGGGTGTCCTCGGTCATGGGCAAGACTCCTGGCAGGCAAAGCAGGCCGGGCTGCACGCGCAGGCGGCGGCAGCCCCTGCAACCGAAGCTAATGCACCGCGCCGCGGCTTGTCAATCGACCGGCCGCGGCGTGGCAGGAGCGACTGCCTGGATCAGAGCGCCGGCGGCTGGCGGCGGAAGCCCACGCCGAAACGGTTCCACGCGTTGATGGCCGAGATCAGCAGCGTCAGGTCGGCCATCTCCTTTTCCGAGAACTGCTCGCGCAGCGCGTTGTAGTCGGCGTCCGGCGCCTGGCTTTGCGGCAGCAGCGTCAGCGCCTCGGTCCACGCCAGCGCGGCACGCTCGCGCGGGGTGAACCAGCTCACTTCGCGCCAGGCCGGCAGCAGGTTCACGCGGCGCTCGCTTTCGCCATGCTTGCGGGCGTCGGTGATATGCATGTCCAGGCAGAACGCGCAGCCGTTGATCTGCGAGGCGCGGATCTTGACCAGTTCCTTCAGGCTGTTTTCCAGCGAGCAGCGCGCCAGGTAGACCTCCAGCCCGATCATTGCCTTGTAGGCGTCCGGGGCCACGTCCTGCCAGTTCATCCGTTCTTCCATGATGGTTTCTCCAGTTCGTCAGTGGATTGTTGCGGCGGGCGCCTGCGTTGCCGGGTGGCGCCCGTTGGGATCAAAGATAGCCGTGCCGATTGGCACCGTACACCACCAATTTCCGGCAAAATCAGTAGACCAATCGGCTGGCCAATTCCGGCTCCCCCTCCCCCATGGAACTTCACCTCGCCCTGGACCCGTCCAGCGACCTGACCGCGCAGATCGTCCACCAGATCCGCGATGCGATCCAGGCCGGCCGCCTCGGAGCCGGCGCGCGCATGCCGCCCACGCGGCTGCTCGGCACGCAGCTGGGCGTGGCGCGCAAGACCGTGACCACGGCCTATGAGCGGCTGGTGGCCGAGGGCTGGCTGCACGCGCGCGTCGGCGACGGCACCTACGTCGCCAAGGGGCTGGCGCGGCCGCCGGTGCGCATGGGCGCGGCGCCGGTGCTGCCGCCGGCGGTGCAGCGCTGGATGGCGGTGGAAACGCCCTTCCTCGGCCCGGCCGGCGGCGCACGCTACGCTTTCCAGCCGGGCCAGGCCGATACCGCGCGCTTTCCGCACGAGGCCTGGTCGCGCTGCGTGCGCGCGGCGCTTGCCGCCGAGCGCCAGCGCCCGCCTGGCCCGCCGGACCCGGCCGGCGAGATGGCGCTGCGCCAGGCCATCGCGCGCCACATCGCGTTCACGCGCGGCGTGCAGAGCGTGCCGGCCGATATCCTGGTGACCGGCGGCGCGCAGCAGGGCCTGGACCTGGTGGCGCGGCTGGTGCTGGGCCCGGGTGCCGTGGTGGCGATGGAGGATCCCGGCTACCCGATGGCGCGCGGACTGTTCCAGGGGATGGGCGCACGCGTGGTGCCGGTGCCGGTCGACGGCGAAGGGCTGGTGGTCGACGCGCTACCCGACGACGCCACGCTGGTCTACGCCACGCCGTCGCACCAGATGCCGCTGGGTGTGGCGATGAGCCTGGCGCGGCGCCAGGCGCTGCTTGACTGGGCCGCGCGCCGCCATGCGGTGATCCTCGAGGACGACTACGACAGCGAGTTCCGCTACGGCGGGCAGGCGCTAAACGCGCTGCAGACGCTGGACCGGCACGCGCGCGTGGTCTACCTCGGCACTTTTTCCAAGACGCTGGTGGCCAACCTGCGCGGCGGCTATGTGGTGGTGCCGCCCTGGCTGATGCCGGCGGCACGCAAGGTCAAGCACCTGATGGACTGGTACACGCCGACGCTGCTGCAGCAGGCGCTGGCGCGCTTCCTGTCCGAGGGACACCTGCTGCGCCATATCCGGCGTTCGCACGCGCGCCATGTGCAGCGGCGCGCGCGGCTGCTGGCGCGGCTGCAGGGCGACCTGTCGCCGTGGCTGGAACCGCTGCCCGCGATGGCGGGCTTCCACCTCGCGGCGCGGCTGCGCGTGCCGGTGGCGACCGAAACCCTGGTATCGATGGCACGGCTCTCCGGCCTGGAGCTGGCCACGCTGGATCCCTGCCATGCAAGCCCGCCAGCTACCTGCGCGGGGCTGTTGCTGGGATTCGGCGCGATCGACCTGCTCGATATCGATCCCGCACTGGACCGGCTGGCGATGGTACTCTCCGCACTGGCACCGTTGCCGTCGCGCGCTGCGTGATGCGCCCGGCACCGGAACGCCGCCAGGTGACGCATGCCGCGCTCGCGACCTGCCCCGGCGCATGGCGCCGCCGTCATGCTGGTGTCCGCAAATATGCCGTGAACAAATCGGACGAGCGCCAGTCTTATTCGCTCATTCGCATTTCCACACACACACACCACCAGAGTCGCGTTCATGACCAAGCGTTTGTTGTCCGCCATGCGTCAGTACGCATGGTTTGCAGGGGTGAAGCACCATGTCGTGCAGGGCGTCGAAGCCCTGGCCGAGCTGCTCAAGTCCCCTTCCGCCGCGGCGCGTGCCGTCGCGGCCATCGTTGCCGAAACCGAGCACGGCGTCCAGGTCTGGGTCTCGTACTTCGGCAAGCCGCTGGACCCGCACACCAACTACGTGCTGTGGCCGAACCGCGCGCTGCGTCCGGCGCGGCGGCGCATCCAGCCCTCCCCGATCGAACAGTTGCAGATGCGACGGCGGCGCGACGAATAGTCACGCCGGCACGGTTGCCGCAATGACCGCAGCGCCCCGCCGGTGATCCGGCGCCGGGCGCTGGCTGCGCTTATGCGCGGATCATGCGGTGCCACTACAATGGTTTCTGTGTTCCCGTCCCCCGACAAGGAGAAGACATGCCCGAACCGCTACACGACGAAGCGCTGGTCAATCTCTACCTGGAACGTATTTCGGCCCTCTCGGTCAGCGCCTTCGACGGTGCCGATGTCAGCGGCGAGCTCGATGCGGTGATGCGCGAAGCGGTAACCAAATGCCAGGCCGCGGGCGGCCCGCAGGCGCAGGGGACGTTGACGGTGCTGGCGACGCGGCTGCGCGAACGTGCCGAGGCCGCCGAGCGCGAGGACCAGCCGCTGGTGCGCGACACGTTCCAACGCGCGGCAGAACTGGTACGCGCATAGCGCGAACGCACGAATGCTGCAGCGATTGGCGCATCGCGGATTCACATCGAAGCAGTGAGTGAGATTCAGGCCGGACGGCCTTGAGGACAACGCCTTGAAGGACTGCGGCGAATGCCGCGCAATACTGATGTAAGGCGTTGGTTGCGGGGGCAGGATTTGAACCTGCGACCTTCGGGTTATGAGCCCGACGAGCTGCCAGACTGCTCCACCCCGCGTCTGAAGGAAACGGATTATGGGTGATTCACGCGCACATGGCAAGCATTATCTGCGCATGCGTGTGAAATAGTTCTTCGCCTTGCCATGGCAATGGATCACGACATGATATAAAACGTCGCGCCCTTCGCCATCGCGGCGCGGGTTCACTGCACCGGCGGCCCGAGCAAGCGATCGACCAGTGCATAGCCCGCGCCGAATGCAGCGACTTCCGCCGCATGGCGTGTAGCGAACTGCTGCGGGCCGCTGGCAAGCAGCTCGGTATCGCCCGCATCGGCCGGGTCCGCGCCTTCCTGCGACACCCGCACTTCATAACCCCATCGGCCGATACTGCTCTCGCCTTGCGGCGACACCAGGACGTAGACATCCATGCCGCGATACTGCTCGACGCGCCAGTCTGCGTGTTCCATGCGCTTTTGCTCCAGCGTAGTAAGTTGTGGTTGTGCTTCGAGCCTAGGAGGCCATACGCGCGATCGCAAGGCATGGCGCGGCAATCGCTGTTGGCGCGCAGCAGGGAACCGAAGGCGAATGCGGAAGACGAACGGAAAGCGGGAGAGCAAATGGAAGCGAGAAACAAAAAGGGCTTCCGTTTCCGGAAGCCCTTTTCTTTCTGCATAGGTGGCGCGGCTGGCAGGATTCGAACCCACGACCCCTTGGTTCGTAGCCAAGTACTCTATCCAACTGAGCTACAGCCGCACGCGAGAAAAAGATTATAACCGAGTTTTTCTTTTTGGGAAGCCCCTTCCCAACTTTTTCTGAATTTTTTTGCGATTGCCCTGCGCAGGGGCCTGAGCCGAGACCTGCCGGCAGGGCCTGCGCGCGGCGTTTTCCTATAATGTCAGACCGAAGAAGTGATCCCGACCATGAACAAGGCATTTGTCAAAGAGTCGTCTGGCGACGAGGACGACGATCTCCCCGAAGGCGCAACGCCGCTGCCTCCTGGCACCAAGAACTACATCACCGCCGAAGGCTACAACCGCCTGCGCAATGAACTGATGCAGCTGATCGACATCGACCGGCCCGACGTGGTGCAGATCGTGTCGTGGGCGGCGTCCAATGGCGACCGCTCGGAGAATGGCGACTACCTGTACGGCAAGAAGCGCCTGCGCGAGATCGATCGCCGCATCCGCTTCCTGACGCGCCGGCTCGACAAGGCCGAAGTGGTCGACCCGTCCCTGCAGGGCGACAACGACCAGATCTTCTTTGGCGCCACCGTCACCTACGCCAACCAGGCCGGCGAAGAGACCACCATCACCATCGTCGGCATGGACGAGGTCGACCTCGAGCATAACCACGTGAGCTGGATCTCGCCGATCGCCAAGGCGCTGATCAAGGCGCGCGAAGGCGACACGGTCGCGTTGCGCACGCCGGCCGGGGTCGAGCAGATCGAGATCCTGGAAGTTCGCTATCCGTCGCCGCGCGGCGGCGAATAGTCACCGAAGCACCGCAGGCGGCGGCGAGTGATCACGCGCCGCCGGGCAGCGTTGATCAAGCACGCGCCGCCGGGCAGCGCTCAGCCGTCGTTGCGGTCGCGGAAGATGCGGATGACGTCGGGGTTGCGGCGCAGCCCGCGCATCACGTTGGCCAGGTGCAGGCGGTTCTGCACCTGGATGATGAACTGCATATAGGTGGCTTCCTGGTGGCTGCCGTCCTGCTGCTCCATCGCCACGTGCGCGACGTTGGCGTCGGCGGCAGTCAGGTCGGCCGCGACGCGCGCGACGATGCCCTTGACGTTGCGCACCATCACCTTGATCGACACATCGAAGGCGCGCGTGGTCTTCTTGGCCCACATCACGTCGATCCAGTGCTCCGGATCCTTGCTGTGCAGGCGCTTGGCGATCTTGCAGTCCTGCACATGGATCTGCAGCCCTTCGCCCTTGCCCAGGTAGCCGACGATGGAGTCGCCCGGGATCGGGCGGCAGCACGCCGAGAAGATCATCGACATGCCTTCGTCGCCGGTGATCGGCACCGCGGGCGCCTCTTCTCCGGCAAAGGTCTGCACCGCCGCCAGCAGCGCGCTGTCGACGTCGCCGGACAGTTCCTGCAGCAGGATCTCCATGCGCTTGGCCACCACCGCCGGCACGCGCCGGCCCAGCGCCAGGTCGGCAAAGATGTCCTCGCGCTGCTTGTTGCCGGTCCACTGGATCATGCGGTCCCACACCGACTGCGGCACCGCCTTCAGCTCGATCCCGAGCTGGCGCGCCGACTGTTCCAGCAGGCGCTCGCCAAGCTGGATCGCCTCGTCGAGCTTGGTGGTCTTCAGGTAATGACGGATCGCCGCGCGCGCCTTGCCGGTGCGCACGAACGACAGCCACGCCGGGTTGGGCTTGGAGTACGGCGCCGTCACCACCTCGACGATATCGCCGCTCTTGAGCTCGGTCCGCAGCGGCAGCATCTCGTTGTTGATCTTGACCGCGACGCACTGGTTGCCCAGGTCGCTGTGCACCGCGTAGGCGAAGTCCAGCGCGGTGGCGCCGCGCGGCAGCGCGCGGATATGGCCCTTGGGCGTGAATACGTAGACCGCGTCGGGGAACAGGTCGATCTTGACGTGCTCCAGGAACTCCTGCGAATCGCCGGTCTGGCTCTGGATATCAAGCAGCGACTGCAGCCACTGGTGCGCCTGCTGCTGGATGTCGTTGGCGTGATCCGCCTGGTGCTTGTACATCCAGTGCGCGGCCACGCCGGCCTCGGCGATCTGGTGCATGTCGCGCGTGCGGATCTGGAATTCCACCGGCGTGCCGAACGGACCTACCAGCGTGGTGTGCAGCGACTGGTAGCCGTTGATCTTCGGAATCGCGATGTAGTCCTTGAACTTGCCCGGCATGGGCTTGTACAGCCCATGCAGCGCGCCCATCGCCATATAGCAATGCATCTGCGTTTCCACCACCACGCGGAAACCGTACACGTCCAGCACCTGCGAGAACGACAGCTGCTTGTCGTGCATCTTGCGGTAGATGCTGTAGAGCGTCTTCTCGCGGCCGGACAGCTCGGCCACGATGCCGGCGTCGGCCAGCCCCTTCTGCGCGGCCTCGAGGATGCGCCTGACCACCTCGCGCCGGTTGCCACGCGCGGCCTTGACGGCTTTCTCGAGCGTGGCGTAGCGGAACGGCGAGCCGACCTTGAACGACAGTTCCTGCAGTTCGCGGTAGATCGTGTTCAGACCGAGACGATGCGCGATCGGCGCATAGATCTCCATGGTCTCCACCGCGATGCGGCGGCGCTTCTCCGGCGGCACGAAGTCGAGCGTGCGCATGTTGTGCGTACGGTCGGCCAGCTTCACCAGGATCACGCGCACGTCGCGCGCCATCGCCAGCAGCATCTTGCGGAAGCTCTCCGCCTGTGCCTGCTCGCGGCTCTGGAATTCGAGCTTGTCCAGCTTGGTCAGGCCATCGACCAGTTCGGCGACCTTGGGACCGAATTTCTCGGCCAGTTCGCTCTTGGTAATGCCCTGGTCTTCCATCACGTCGTGCAGCAGCGCCGCCATGATGGACTGCACGTCCAGCTTCCAGTCGGCGCACAGCTCGGCCACCGCCACCGGATGGGTGATGTAGGGCTCGCCGCTCTGGCGGTACTGGCCCAGGTGGGCCTCGTCGGAAAACTGGAAGGCTTCGCGCACCCGTGCCAGGTCGGGCACCTTCAGGTACGCGAGCTTTTCCATCAGCCGGGTGATGGAAATGACCTGCTGGCGCGGCGGTACCGCCGGCTGCGAGGTCGGGCCGAAGAAGTGCCGGTATGACTGCGCCAGCACTGCATCGATAAAGAGGCTGTCGGCTGCCGGCGGCGTCGCTTCCTGCACCGCGGCCAGTTCGTCCTGCACGGCCGTGCCCCTGGCCTTGCCCGGCGCCAGCGCGGGCGCGACGGCGCGCTCGCCGACGACATCGTCGCCGAGCGGATCGGGAAGATTGGGAGCGCCGGTGCGCGCGTTCACGGAAGACTGGCCCGGAATGGTGCGCTTACGCGCCGTGGGCGGAGCCGGCTCGCCATGCCCCTCGTCCGGCTTGCCACGCGTGCGCACGGGCACCACGGCAGTCGGCGACGGCGGGGTGGGAGGCTTGGAGGGCGGATGCGGCGAAGGCATGGCGGCGGCCCATGTAATCCGGTTGGATACGTGCTGGCACGGTGCAAGGATGAGCCATGGGCCGCCTGGTCGATCAGGTCGGGACCTTTTTCAGCATCTCGATGCCGACCTGGCCCGACGCGATCTCGCGCAGTGCCACCACGGTCGGCTTGTCCTTGGCTTCGACCTTGGGCGTGTGGCCCTGCACGAGCTGGCGCGCACGGTACGTGGCCGCCAGCGCGAGCTCGAAACGGTTCGGAATGTGTTTCAGACAATCTTCGACGGTAATACGCGCCATATCAAATCCACCTTGGGACAAAACCTTGTGTTGGGAAGCTATTTTACAGCACGCGGCGGAAAACGCCGGCGGCGCTGCGCGCGCGTGCCTTTCGTGCGGCCTCGGCTCAGTGGATGCCGAGCTCGATAAACAGCTCCGTATGCCGCGCCTTTTGCGAAGAAAACCGCAGACGGGTCGCGCTGACCACGTTGCGCAGCTGCTCCAGCGCGTCGTCGAACACCTCGTTGATGATCACGTAGTCGGACTCCGACGCGTGCGACATCTCGCTGCCCGCCGCCAGCAGCCGGCGCACGATCACATTGGGCTCGTCCTGGCCGCGCTTTTTCAGGCGCTCTTCCAGCGCGGTCAGCGACGGCGGCAGGATAAAGATCTCGACCGCGTTGGAGAAACGCTGGTGCACCTGCTGCGCGCCCTGCCAGTCGATTTCCAGCAGCACGTCGTTGCCCAGCGCCATCTGCTGCTCGATCCACACGCGCGAGGTGGCGTAGTAGTTGCCGTGCACCTCGGCCCATTCCAGGAAGTCGCCGCGGTCGCGCGCGGTGCGGAACTCGTCGACGCTGACAAAGTGGTACTCGCGCCCGTCCTGCTCGCCGGGGCGCGGGGCGCGCGTGGTGTGCGAGATCGACAGGCGGATGGCCGGGTCCTGCGCCAGCAGCGCGTTCACCAGCGTCGACTTGCCGGCTCCGGACGGCGCCACCACCATGAAGAGGTTGCCGGGGTAGACGGTGTCGATGGCGGTGTGGGGCGCAGTTTGGGACGTTGGGCTCATGATGATTCTTCGGTGATTCCTGGGACAGTCTTTATTCGAGGTTCTGGACCTGCTCGCGCATCTGCTCGATCAGCAGCTTGAGCTCCATCGAGGCATCGGCCAGTTCCTTGGCCGCGGCCTTGGAACCGAGCGTGTTGGCCTCGCGGTTGAGCTCCTGCATCATGAAGTCCAGGCGCTTGCCGACCTGGCCGCCCTTCTTCAGGATGTGGCGGGTCTCGTTCAGGTGCGCCTGCAGCCGCGACAGCTCTTCGGCGATGTCGATGCGGATGCCGTAGACGGTGGCTTCCTGGCGGATGCGCTCGGCGATCTCGTCGCGGCTCATCGACGGCATGCCCTGCGGCGCGGCCAGGTTGAAGGCTTCCTGCAGGCGTTCGGTCAGCTTTTCCTGGTGGTGCGCGATCAGTTGCGGAATGGTCGGCGTCAGGCGCTCGACGATCGCCAGCATGGCGTCGATGCGCTCCATCAGCGTGGCCTTGAGCGCATCGCCCTCGCGGCGGCGCGCTTCCAGCAGCTGATCCAGCGCCTCGCGCGCGGCGCCAAGCACGGCTTCACGCAGCGCTTCCTGCGACAGCTCGGGCTCCACCAGCACGCCCGGCCAGCGCAGGATCTCGCCCATGCGCAGCGTGCCGGCGCTGGTGAAGGTGGCGGCCACCGTGGTTTCCAGCGCGCGGATCTGCGCCAGCAGGTTGTCGTTGAGCGCCAGCGTGGCGCCGCCGCCGTCGGTGCGCTGCAGGTTGATGCGGCATTCCAGCTTGCCGCGCGACAGTTCGCCCATCAGCATCTCGCGCAGCGCCGGCTCAAAGGCGCGGCACTCTTCCGGGGCCCGGAACAACAGGTCAAGGAAACGCGAATTGACAGTGCGGAATTCCACCGAAACGGACGCAGTGCGCCCGCTGGGCTCGCCCTGCGCGTTGGTCAATGGCGCCTGGCGCGTCGCCAGGCCATAGCCTGTCATGCTGTGGATCATTGGATATTCTCGTGAATGGAGTCGGCCCGGGGCGCTGGCTGGCCCGGAGACGCCCTCCCCGAGCCTCCCGCACCTTATTCCGGGAGCGCTCTCAAAACGTTGAAAGGAGGGCAACTTTGCCCTTATTTGTGTTCTTTACAAGTGACCGATTAGCCCGGACAATCCGGAGGCAATTCAGGTCCCTATTCCCATGACAGAGTCCAAGGGCACTACACAACCAAAGAGTGCACCGCTGCCCGTCGGCACGCTGTTGTCCAACTATCGTATTGTAAAGAAGTTGGCCAGCGGGGGGTTCAGTTTCGTCTACCTGGCCACCGACGAAAAGGGAGCGCCGGTCGCCATCAAGGAATACCTGCCGTCGTCGCTGGCACGGCGCAACCCGGGCGAACTGATCCCGGTGGTGCCCGAGGAAAACGCCGCGGCATTCCGGCTGGGCCTGAAGTACTTCTTCGAGGAGGGCCGCTCGCTGGCCCGGATCTCCCATCCCAGCGTGGTGCGCGTGGTCAACTTCTTCCGCGAGAACGCCACGGTCTACATGGTGATGAACTACGAGCTGGGCAAGACGCTGCAGGAGCATATCCTGGCGGCCCGGCAGCAGGCCCGGCCCAAGGTGCTGCGCGAGCATTTCATCCGCAAGGTGTTCCACGAGCTGATGAGCGGGCTGCGCGAGGTGCATATCCACAAGCTGCTGCACCTGGACATCAAGCCCGGCAATATCTACCTGCGCGAGGACGAATCCCCGATCCTGCTGGATTTCGGCGCCGCGCGGCAGACGCTGACCATGGAAGCGGCCCGCTTCCAGCCCATGTACACGCCCGGCTTTGCCGCGCCGGAGCTCTACGGCAAGCATACCGACCTCGGCCCGTGGACCGACATCTACAGCCTGGGCGCGACGCTGTACGCCTGCATGTCGGGCATGCCGCCGCAGGAAGCCAACCAGCGCGAAAAGGACGACCGCATGGCCGAGGCGATCGTGCGGCTGCGCAGCAGCTACACCAACGGCCTGGTCGACCTGGTCGAATGGTGCCTGCGCCTGACGCCGTCCGAGCGCCCGCAGAGCGTGTTCCGGCTCCAGAAGGAACTGCGCGAGCAGACCAATGCGCTGGGCGAGCAGGCCGCGCAGCAGCCGGCGACCGCCCCGGCCCCGTCCGCCGAACGGCCAGCGACGGGCTCGCGCTTCCGCACGCTGCTGCGCCGCCCCGGCGCCAGCGTCGAATAAATCACAACGAGCCAACATGCGATTCTCTGTCTACCAGGAAAGCCGGAAAGGCGGCCGCCGTATCAACCAGGACCGCATGGGCTATTGCTTTACCCGCGACGCGCTGCTGATGGTGCTGGCCGACGGCCTGGGCGGCCATGCCCACGGCGAGGTCGCCGCGCAGCAGGCGCTGCAGACGCTGGCGCGCCAGTTCCAGGCCCAGGCGCGACCCGCCGTGCGCAACCCTGCCGAGTTCCTGCAGGACACCATCATGCTGGCGCACCGCGAGATCCACCGCTACGCGGAAGCCAACAAGCTGGCCGACGTGCCCCGCACCACCGTGGTCTGCTGCCTGGTGCAGCATGGCCAGATCCACTGGGCGCATGCCGGCGATTCGCGCTACTACCTGCTGCGCAAGGGCCAGCTCCTGACGCGCACGCGCGACCACTCCAAGATCGAAAACCTGCTGCAGCAGGAACGCGTGCTGCCGATGCAGGTGGCCAACCACCCTGAGCGCAACAAGCTCTACAACTGCCTGGGCTCGCCCAACCTGCCGCTGATCGACCTGGGCGGCCCGGTGCGTCTGGAGCCTGGCGACGTGGCGCTGCTGTGCTCCGACGGCCTGTGGGGCAGCCTGGAAGAACCGGTGCTGGTCGACCGGCTGTCGCGGCTGTCGGTGGTGCAGGCGGTGCCGGCGCTCATCGAGCAGGCGCTGCAGAACGCCGGCGAAGGCGCCGACAACACCACCGGCATCGCCATGATGTGGGAGCTGGACAGCAACACCACCGGACAGGATGCGGTGATGACCGACACGCTGCCGCTGAACGCCTTCACCACGTCGATCCTGGAGCGCACCGGTTCCGAAAGCGACCTGCTGTCCGAGGAAGAGATCGAGCGCTCGATCGCCGAGATCCGCGCCGCCATCGACAAGACCAGCAACCTGATGCGCTGACGCGGCCGCTACGGCAGCAGGCATGCAGCCCATGCAGCGCGCAGGGGCTGGCGGCGTTAGAATCGCGGTCTCTCCCCGATTCGGACAAACCATCCCATGCGACCCAGCGGCCGCGCAGCCGATGCGCTGCGTTCCATCAGCCTTACCCGCCACTACACCCGCCACGCCGAAGGCTCTGTCCTGTGTGCCTTTGGCGATACCAAGGTGCTGTGCACCGCCAGCGTGCTGGCCAAGGTGCCGCCGCACAAGAAGGGCAGCGGCGAAGGCTGGGTCACGGCCGAGTACGGCATGCTGCCCCGCGCCACGCACACGCGCTCGGACCGCGAAGCCGCGCGCGGCAAGCAGACCGGCCGCACCCAGGAGATCCAGCGCCTGATCGGCCGCGCCTTGCGCTCGGTGTTCGACCTGGCGGCGCTGGGCGAATACACGCTGCACCTGGACTGCGACGTGCTGCAGGCCGACGGCGGCACCCGCACCGCGGCCATCACCGGCGCCTTTGTCGCCGCGCATGACGCGATTTCGACGATGCTGCGCGACGGCCTGATCGCTGCCAGCCCGATCCGCGACTTCGTGGCCGCGGTCTCGGTCGGCATGGTCGACGGCGTGGCGGTGCTGGACCTGGACTACGCCGAGGACAGCGGCTGCGACACCGACATGAACGTGGTGATGACCGGCAGCGGCGGCTTTGTCGAGGTGCAGGGCACCGCCGAGGGCGCGCCGTTCAGCCGCGCCGACCTGGACGCCATGACGCGCCTGGCCGAAGCCGGCATCGCGCGCCTGGTGCAGCATCAGCGCCAAGCGCTCGGCCTGGCCTGAGGAGCGCATCGCGATGCAACGCCTGGTCCTGGCCTCCAACAACCCCGGCAAGCTGCGCGAATTCGGCACGCTGCTGGCCCCGCTCGGCTTTGACGTGGTGCCGCAGGGCGACCTGGGCATCCCCGAGGCCGAAGAGCCCTTTGTCACGTTCGTCGAGAACGCGCTGGCCAAGGCGCGCCACGCCAGCCGCCTGTCCGGCCTGCCCGCGCTCGCCGACGACTCCGGCATCTGCGTGCAGGCGCTGGGCGGCGCGCCCGGCGTCTATTCGGCGCGCTATGCGCAGATGGCGGGCAAGCCCAAATCGGACACGGCCAACAACGCCCACCTGGTGTCCCAACTCGCCGGCAAACTGAACCGCCATGCGCACTACTACTGCGTGCTGGTGTTGGTGCGCCATGCCGAGGACCCCTGCCCCATCATCGCCGAGGGGCTGTGGCACGGCGAAGTCGTCGACGCGCCGCGCGGCGCGGGCGGCTTCGGCTACGACCCGCATTTCCTGCTGCCGGGCGAGGGCAAGACCGCGGCCGAGCTGACGCCCGAAGAAAAGAACGCGGTCAGCCACCGTGCGCAGGCGCTGCGCACGCTGGTGGCACGGCTGCAGGTCGAGCATGGCGGTAAGGCCGCGCAGAGCGCAGGGCGATGATACCGATCGTACCGGCCGGCAACGCAGCGCCGTCCGCGCCCCCCTCCACGCCTGCGGACAGCAAGCAGCTCTGGCTCAAACCGGGGCAGCTCAACCTGCCCGGCTCGCCGCCGCTGTCGCTGTACGTGCATATCCCGTGGTGCGTGCGCAAGTGCCCGTATTGCGATTTCAACTCGCATGCGGCGCCGGGCGCCGATAACCACGAAATTCCGGAAGACCTCTACCTGGACGCGCTGCGCGCTGACCTGGAGCAGTCGCTGCCACTGGTATGGGGCCGGCCGGTGCATACGGTCTTTATCGGCGGCGGCACGCCGAGCCTGCTGTCGGCCGCGGGCATGGACCGGCTGCTGTCGGATATCCGCGCGCTGCTGCCGCTCGATGCCGATGCCGAGATCACGATGGAGGCCAACCCCGGCACGTTCGAGGCGGACAAGTTCGCCAGCTATCGTGCCAGTGGCATCAACCGGCTGTCGATTGGGATCCAGAGCTTTAACGACCGCCACCTGCAGGCGCTGGGCCGCATCCATGGCGGCGCGGAAGCGCGCAAGGCGATCGAGATCGCGCAGGCCAGCTTCGACAATATCAATCTCGACCTGATGTATGCGCTGCCAGGCCAGACGCTGGACGAATGCAGGCAGGATCTCGAAGCCGCGCTGTCGTACGGGACCACGCATCTGTCGCTGTACCACCTGACGCTGGAGCCGAACACGCTGTTCGCGAAGTTTCCGCCGGCGCTGCCGGACGATGACGTTGCTTACGAGATGCAGTATCTGCTCGAGGCGCGCACGGCTGAAGCGGGCTATCGGCACTATGAGACCTCGGCCTACGCCAAGCCCCATCGCGAGGCGCGCCACAATCTCAACTACTGGCGTTTCGGGGATTACTTGGGCATTGGCGCGGGTGCGCATGGCAAGTTGTCGTTTCCGCATCGTGTGTTGCGGCAGATGCGGCACAAGCATCCGGCCACCTATATGGCGCAGGCTCTGGCCGGCAATGCCGTGCAGGAGGCGCGCGATGTCGGTGCGGATGAGTTGCCGTTCGAGTTCATGCTCAATGCGCTGAGACTGACTGACGGTGTGCCTGCGTCGAGCTTTTATGAGTACACCGGGTTGCCGCTGCATACGATCAGCAAGCAGCTGAGCGAGGCGGAAAAGAAGGGGCTGCTGGAAGCGGATCTGACCACCATTCGGCCTACCGAGCTTGGGAGGCGGTTTTTGAATGATCTGCAGGAGATGTTTTTGAAGGATTGAAGTGGGAGGTCTTGGGGGCTGGTGACATGTTGTCGTAGCTCGACGGCTCTCGTTGTTGTCGACAGCGGCTGAACAACGACAGCATGCCACCCAACAGCGCGAGCCCTCGACCAACGACATAAAAAAGGGCCACGCACCGCGCAGCCCTCTACATTTGGGCAAACGTCAGACCAACACGTCAGTACGGCGTAGCCATATCATTCGCCACCCGCGCCCGCATCCCCACCTGCAGGTTGCCAAGGTTCGACTGCGTCACGGTAGCGAGACGGCCATCATCCAGCCGTACATTCACCCGATACACCGTCTGCGTACTGCTGCCGGCGCGCTTCTCGATCTGATTACCAGCCACGGCGCCGACCACGGCACCCCCGATGGTGGCCGCGGTCTGCCCGCGTCCGCCGCCGACCTGGTGGCCCAGCAGGCCGCCCGCGGCACCGCCGATGACCGTGCCCAGCAGGCCAGAGCTGCCCTGCGTAGTGGTGATCGGCTCGATCGATTCAACACGGCCGTAATACACCGCGCCGGCCGGAGCCTGCGATGAGGCGGGAGTCTGGTACCCCGGAGGCGGGGCGTTGTAGCCAGTGTTGCCATAACCGCCACCATACGGCGCGGCGCAACCAGCCAGCATGGCCACCGCGGTGGCGGCCGGAAGGATCAGCCATTTCTTGCTATGGGTTCGCATTTTGAGTTCTCCTCTGTTGCCAGGCGAAAGCCGGGAATGCGGCACACACCGCGTCCGCCGGCACGACAATATGAGCGATGCCGGCGTGTGAAGGTTCCGCAATGTCAGACGGACGCCGACAGCCGCGGCCCCAGGTGTGGCAGGAAGTTTACGCACGCTGCAATGCCGCATCGCAAGACCTCCCTCAATTGCACGCCGGCCTTGTATAATGCGCGGCCTGGCCCATCAGGCCGGCAGGCAGCAGCGCACGGGACTCTTCCGCTTTCGCGCTACAATGCCCGCACTTTTACGGAAGCGTGGCCGAGTGGTTTAAGGCAGCAGTCTTGAAAACTGCCGATGGGGTGACCCATCCGTGAGTTCGAATCTCACCGCTTCCGCCAGACAGCAAAACGGCCCGCACCAGGCAACCGGTGCGGGCCGTTTTCATTGGCCGGGATCGTCCAGCCCTTCCGTCAGCAGGCGGTACGCCTCGGCCTCGGAGATCTTCAGCCGGTACTTGCCGGCAAGAAACCGCGCCAGCGTGTGCGCCGACTCCGGCGGGCTGTGCCGCAACTGCTCGCGGTACGCCTCCACTTCATAGCGCAGGCGCCAGCGCCGGCTGGCCAGGTACAGCACACCCATCAGACCCCAGCTGCGCCAGAACTGGCGCACGTGGACCTTCTCATGCTCGAACAGCGCATCGCTGGCGCCAGGGCGCAGCAGGATCAGCGGGCCGGGCGTAAAGCCGTCAAACCCGCGCGGGATCAGCCAGCGGGTTTCGACGACCAGGCACAACGGCGAACGGCAGTAGCGAAGCATGCGTCAAGCATAGCGCGATCGGCACTGCCCTGCCCTCCTGCGCTGGCCTCAGGCGGCTGCGCGCAGCGGTGCCGTGGCAGCTGCGGCCGGCATCAGCGCCGCCTGCCCGCGCGAGCGGCCCGAGCTCAGGTAGCCGGCGATCGATTCCTGCGTGACTTCGCCCAGGTAGCCGCCATCCGCATCCATCACCGGCAGCCAGCTCGTGTTGTGCTGGTACATGCGCGACAGCACGATGCGCAGGTGTTCGTCGAACGCCGCGGTCACCGCGAACGGGCGCATCGCGTCGCGGCACTGGCCCTTGCCGGAGCGCGCATCGCGGCGCGCGACGTAGCCCACCGCGCGCTGCGCCTCGTCCACCACCGGCAGGTGGCGCACGTCGGCATCGTCCATCACGCCCAGCGCTTCGGCCAGCGGCATGTCGGGGCGGCAGCTCGGCGGCATGGTGGCGGCGTCGCCGGCACGCACCAGCAGCAGGCGCTTGAGCGTGTTGTCGTGGCCGACGAAGGCCTGCACGAACTCATCGGCCGGATGCGCCAGCAGCGCGTCGGGATGGTCGAACTGCACCAGCTTGCCGCGGCGGAACACCGCTACCTTGTCGGCCAGCTTGATCGCTTCGTCGATATCGTGCGAGACCATGATCACGGTCTTGCCGAGCTGGCGCTGCATCTGCAGGAACTCGTTCTGGATGCTCTCGCGGTTAATGGGATCGACCGCGCCGAAGGGCTCGTCCATCAGCAGCACCGGCGCATCGGCCGCCAGCGCCCGGATCACGCCGATGCGCTGCTGCTGGCCGCCCGAGAGCTCGCGCGGATAGCGGCTGAGCATCAGGTTGGGATCGAGCTGCACCATCGCCATCAGCTCGCGCGCGCGCTCGCGGCATTGCTTCTTGCCCCACCCCAGCAGGCGCGGCACCACCATGATGTTTTCTTCGATGGTCATGTTGGGGAACAGGCCGATCTGCTGGATCACGTAGCCGATCTTGCGGCGCAGGGTCACGCCGTCGATGCCGCGCGTGTCCTCGCCTTCGATGCGCACCGTGCCCGAGGTCGGCTCGATCAGCCGGTTGATCATCTTCAGCGTGGTGGTCTTGCCGCAGCCCGACGGGCCCAGGAAGACGCAGATCTCGCCGCGCGGCACCGTCAGCGACACGGCATCCACCGCGCGCACCTCAGCGCCGTTTTTCTGCGGGAAAGACTTGGTGAGTTGGTCGAGTTCGATCATATGCGGATTCCTTTTGGCGTCAGTACCCGCTGCAACCACTGCAGGAAGGCGTCCGCCACGATGGCGAGCAGGCTGACCACGACCGCGCCCACGGCCAGCTTGCTCATGTTGCTCTGGCTGATCGCCTGCAGGATCAGCACCCCAAGGCCACCGGCGCCGATGATGGCGGCAATGGTGGCAACCCCGATATTCATCACCACGGCGGTACGCACGCCGCCGAGGATCACCGGCACCGCCAGCGGCAGGTCCACCAGCCGCATCCGTTGCCAGGTGGTCATGCCGATGCCGCGGCCCGCTTCCTGGATGCCGGGGTCGACATTGGCCAGCGCGGTGTAGGTGTTGCGCATGATCGGCAGCAGCGAGTACAGGAACACCGCCGTCACCGCGGGCACGTAGCCCAGCGCATGGCCGAAGCGCGCGAAGATCGGAATCATCAGCCCGAACAGCGCGATCGACGGCAGCGTCAGCACGATCGTCGCCAGCGCCAGCAGCGGCGTGGCCAGCGCGCGGAAGCGCGTGATCACGATGCCCAGCGGCACCCCGATCAGGATCGCCAGCCCCACGGCCGAGCCCACCAGCGCGAGGTGCTCGCCGGTCATTTTCAGCAGCGTGGGCCAGCTATGCTGCAGGTACGAGATCAAGTCCATGCGGCCCTCCTCAGATCAATCCGTGGCGGCGCAGGAAATCCTCCGCGACCTTGTCCACCGGCTGCTGGCCGATGTCCACCTTGTAGTTCATGTCGGTCATGCTCTCGTTGTCGAGCCTGGCCGCCAGCGCATTGAGCAGGCCCGCGAGTTGCGGATGCTTGTCGAGCACCGGCTTGCGCACCACCGGCACCGCGTTGTACGGCGGGAAGAAATGGAGGTCGTCTTCCAGCAGCACCAGGTCGAAGCCCTTGACGCGGCCATCGGTCGCATAGACCAGGCCGAGTTCCACCTGGTTGTTCTTCAGCGCGGTGTAGACCAGGCCCGGATCGAGCTGGATCACGTCGCGGCGCGAGAACGGCAGCTTGTACAGCGCCTTCAGCGGCTCGAGCCCGTCCGGGCGCGCGGCGAATTCCATGTCGACCGCAAACGGGTGGCCGGCGTCAGGGCCGGCCTTGCGCATCTGCTCGGCAAGGGCCGACAGCGTGGTCGCGCCGCTGGCCGCCGCGCGTTCCTTCGGCATCGCCAGCGCATAGGTGTTGTTGATGTTCGAGGCATCGAGCCAAACCAGCCCGCGCGCGCCGTCCATCTGCTTCACGCGCTCATAGCTTTCCTTGGCGCCCAGCTTTTCCTGGACCTTGTTGAACACGATCAGCGCGGTGCCGGTGTAGTCCCAGACCACGTCGAGCTGGTTGCTCTCCATCGCCTGCCGCATCAGCGTGCTGCCCAGGCCGGCGGTCAGTTCGGTGGTGAAGCCCTTGGCGCGCAGGTACTTCGAAGTCATCGACGACAGCAGCAGCTGCTCGGTGAAGTTCTTGCCGCCCACGCGGATCGGCGCAGCGGTGGCATCCGCAGCGTGTGCATCAGGCGCAGTGGCCAGCGCCAGGCCCGCCGCAAACGCGGTGACGGCCGCCACTACCATGGCGACGCGTCGGGCCCGGCGGCGGACGAATTGCATGTGATTTTTCATATCGACCTCAAGGTCAGCGCGCCAGCCCGCGGCGGCGCAGGTACATCTGGCCGGCGGCGGCAAACAGCGCGTCCAGTGCCAGCGCCAGCAGCGCCGTGGCGGCCGCGCCCAGCAGCAGCAGCGACTGGTTGTTCAGGTAGATGCCCGGGAAGATCAGCTCGCCCAGGCTGTTGGCGCCGATCAGGAACGACAGCGGCACCGTGCCCACGTTGATCACCAGGCTGATGCGGATGCCGGCCAGCATCACCGGCAGTGCGTTGGGCAGTTCCACTCGCACCAGCCGCTGCACCGGCGTCATGCCGATGCCGCGCGCCGCTTCCAGCAGCGTCGGCGACACGGTGCGCAGCCCTTCATAGGTGTTGCGCACGATCGGCAGCAGCGAAGCCAGCCACAGCGCCAGGATCGCGGGCCGCTCGCCGATGCCGAGCACGGCCAGCGCGAGCGCCAGCACCGCCAGCGACGGCACGGTATTGCCGACGTTGAAAACCTGCATCAGCCGGTCGGCCCAGCGGCGCATGCATGGCCGGCTCAGCGCGATGCCGGCCGGGATGCCGGTGACCAGCGCCAGCGCCATCGACATCGCCACCAGCCGCAGGTGGTCGGCCACGTCGTAGACAAGGCGCTCCTGGTATTGGCGGATCACATCGACGCCGATCCATGCCACCAGTGCGGCCAGCGCGGCAACGGTCAGTCCTGCCCAGGCGAAAGCCCGTGCCGATTGCTTTGACATACTCTCCCCTTTTCCAGGCCGGAAAAGCGTGCAGGACGCCACTTCCGGACAGCGGAAAACAATATGGGCAGGTGGTTGCGGAGATAGAGGCGCCACCGGCCCGGTTCAGATTGCATTGCCGCCATGACCGGCAGGATTGCCGGCGGACGGTCTGTAGGGTCTTCCGCCGTGGGCGGGGAACCTGATTGACGGGATGCCGGCGCGGGGCGCGGCTGTCCCTGAAGCGGCGCAACCAGAGACGCAAGGGCGTGGCATCGGGTTGGCCAGTGGCAGCGCAGGTATTGAAGGTTTTCGACGCGCCGCCGATCCATCGGCCGTTGACTGACAAGGGCTGACGGGGATTTTCCCACCCTGCTTCTTGCATCAACGGATCACAAAGAGAGCTCTATTATAGCGATCTTCATCGATCTTGTCATCTTCCTGAATTCCCACGCCGATTTATCCGCAATTTCTGACCAGAATGCGCCCTGCAAGACGCCTGAATTTCTGCCTCGCCGCGTCCGGTCTAGTGTTCTGATTTCGACCAGCAAATCAGACCGAGTCGATGCACCAATAGAACAATCTGTTGCCGTCCGACCCTCTACTCTTTCCTGGCCAAACCACTAAATTGACGAGGTAGCCGAAATGACGGGAAGCACGGCGCAACCGCCCGGTGCAACCCGCCCACAGGAGAAAGAACATGGACACCCGTACCACCCTCGCCACGATTCCCGCCACTGCCGCGGAAACCGTGCAACGCTCGCGCACCGTGGACCGCGTCGTGCGCGGCATTGCCACCTCGGACGGCGCCGGCGTCAAGCTGACCCGCGTGCTGACGCAGAACCTGCAGCGCCGGCTGGACCCGTTCCTGATGCTCGATGCCTTCGGCACCGACAGCAAGGACGACTACGTCGGCGGCTTCCCCGATCACCCGCATCGCGGCTTCGAGACCATCACCTATATGCTGGCCGGCCGCATGCGCCACCGCGACAGCGCCGGCAACGAAGGGCTGCTGCAGAACGGCGGCGCGCAGTGGATGGTGGCGGGCTCCGGCGTGGTGCATTCGGAAATGCCGGAGCAGGAAGGCGGGCGCATGGAGGGCTTCCAGCTCTGGCTGAACCTGCCGGCCGCGGACAAGATGACCGCGCCCTGGTATCGCGACCTGCCGTCGGCGGAAATTCCGACGGTGGCACTGGACAATGGCGCCACGGTGCGCGTGCTGGCGGGCGCCACGCATGGCGTGGCCGGTGCGATCACGCGGCCGGTGACCGAGCCGGTCTACCTGGATGTGCACCTGCCGGCCGGGCAGAGCTTTGCGCAGGCGCTGCCGGCCGGGCATAACGCCTTCGTCTATGTGTACCGGGGCGAGGTGTCGATCGGTGAAGGCGATGAAAAGGCCGCGCTCGAAGCGCAGCGCATGGGCGTGCTCGACAACGCCGGCGTCGCCGACGGCGTCATCGTCAAGGCCGAAGCCGACGCGCGCTTCCTGCTGATCGCCGGCAAGCCGCTGAACGAGCCGATCGCGCAGTACGGCCCGTTCGTGATGAACACGCAGGAGCAGATCTACCAGACGCTGTCGGATTTCCGGGACGGGCGCTTTGCGACGATCGCGGCTGCCAGCGGGGGCTGACACAGGGAAGACAGCAATCACCGTTCCAAATCTCTCAGTAGCGCCAAGCCGCCGCCTCCACCAGGAGGCGGCGGCTTTTTTTTTTCATACTGTTGCCGGCATGCGACTTGCAACCTGCCTGCAACCGTTGCCGGGCCTGGAAACTCGCCGCATTGGCCTGGTCCGGACCCCGCTCACTTATATAATTCACCACCAATATCGGGCATCACCAAACCATGATGAATGCTGCAATGCGTCGCGGCGATGCTGCGCCACGCACTGCCGCGCTTCCGAATCGCCTTCGTTCCTTGTGCGCATTCATCCCGTTGCTGCCAATACAACAACCCGAGCCGCCTCAGTGACACCACAACTCCCTCCCAGGCTGGCCCTCGCCCATATCAGCAAGCGCTACCCGGGCGTCGTCGCCAATGACGACGTCAGCCTCAGCGTCGCCCCCGGCGAGATCCACGCCGTACTCGGTGAAAACGGCGCCGGCAAATCGACCCTGATGAAGATCATCTTCGGCGCGGTCCGGCCCGACGCCGGCGAGATGCACTTAAACGGGGAGCCGGTCACCATCAACAGCCCGCACGATGCCCGCAACCTGGGCATCGCCATGGTGTTCCAGCATTTCTCGCTGTTCGACACGCTGACGGTCACCGAGAACATCGCGCTCGGCCTGCCCGCCGCGCAGCAAGGCAGCATGCGGGAACTGGCCGAGCGCATCCGCGCCACCGCGGAACGCTACGGCCTGCCGCTGGAGCCGAACCGCCATGTGCATACGCTGTCGGTCGGCGAGCGCCAGCGCGTGGAGATCGTGCGCGCGCTGCTGGCCAACCCGCAGTTGCTGATCCTGGACGAGCCCACCTCGGTGCTGACGCCGCAGGCCGTGGAAACGCTCTTCGTCACGCTGCGCCAGCTTGCCGACGAAGGCACCAGCATCCTCTACATCAGCCACAAGCTCGACGAGATCCGCGCGCTGTGCCATCACGCCACCGTGATGCGCATGGGCAAGGTCACCGGCGTGTGCGATCCGCGGCAGGAAACCGCGGCGTCGCTGTCGCGGCTGATGATCGGCGGCGAGCCGCCGCGCGAGGCGCGCGTGACCACCGAGCGCGGGCCGGTGCGGCTGAGCGTGCAGGACTTGTCTCTGCCGCGCGCGCATGCATTCGCCACCGAGCTGGACGGGATCTCGCTCGATGTCCATGCGGGCGAGATCGTCGGCATCGCCGGCGTCTCCGGCAACGGCCAGCAGGAACTGCTGGCGGCGCTGTCGGGCGAGGATACGCGCGCCGACAACGTGTCCGTGCAACTCGGCGGCAAGCCCGTGGGCCGGCTCGACGCGCGCCGGCGCCGCCGCGCCGGCCTGGCCTTCGTGCCGGAAGAGCGGCTGGGCCGCGGCGCGGTGCCGGGCATGAGCCTGTCGACCAATGTGCTGCTGTCGCACCAGACGCCGCCTTACGTGCGGCAAGGCATGATCTCGCCGAAGGCCGCCACCGGGCTGGCCGCGGCGGTGATCGACCGTTTCCGCGTCAAGGCCAGCGGCCCCGATGCGCTGGCGCGCAGCCTGTCGGGCGGCAACCTGCAGAAATTCATTGTCGGCCGCGAAATCGAAAGCGGCCCGAAGGTACTGATCGTGGCGCAGCCGACGTGGGGCGTGGACGTGGGCGCCGCGGCACAGATCCACAACGAGATCCTGGCGCTGAAGGCCACCGGCTGCGCCATCCTGGTGGTCTCGGAAGAACTCGACGAGCTGTTCGCGATCTGCGACCGGCTGCACGTGATCGCCAAGGGCCGGCTGTCGCCGTCGGTGCCGACCGAAAGCGCCACGCGCGAACAGGTCGGCCTGTGGATGAGCGGACTGTGGGATGGCGGCCCCGCCCGCGCACGTACCGCGGAGGTGGCAAGCCATGGCTGATATGCGCAACCTGCTGCCCCGCTCTCCCCTCACGCTGGCGCCGCGCGGGCTGCCGTCGCGCGGCATGGCCTACGCGTCGCCGGTGATCGCGCTGGCGCTGACGCTGCTGTTCGGCGCGCTGCTGTTCGTGGTGCTCGGCAAGGACCCCGTGGCCGCGCTCAAGGTCTTCCTGGCCGACCCGCTGCGCGACAAGCGCGCCATCGGCGAGGTGCTGCTGAAGACCGTGCCGCTGGTGCTGTGCGCGCTCGGGCTATCGGTTTGCTACCGCGCCAATGTGTGGAACATCGGCGCCGACGGGCAACTGATCGCCGGCGGCATCTGCGCCGGTGCCACCGTGCTGTATTTCGATGTGCCGGGCCAGGCCATCAACGGCACCGTGGTGCTGGTGCTGGCGTCGCTGGCCGGCATCGTGGGCGGCATGCTGTGGGCCTCGATCACCGCGCTGCTGAAGGACAGGTTCAACGCCAACGAGATCCTGGTGTCGCTGATGCTGACCTATATCGCGCAGCAGCTGCTGCTGTGGGTGGTCAACGGGCCGCTGAAGGATCCGGCCGGCATGAACTTCCCGCAATCGAAGGTGTTTTCGTCCGAGTACCTGCTGCCCAACCTGATGTCGGGCTCGCGCCTGCACGCGGGCTTTGCGGTAATGCTGGTGCTGGTGGCGGTGATGACGGTGTTCGTGTTCCGCAGCTTCGCGGGCTACCGGCTGCAGGTGGGCGGCACCGCGCCGGCAGCGGCGCGCTACGCGGGTTTCTCGGCGCGCAGCGCGCTGTGGAGTGCGCTGCTGATCTCCGGCGCGACAGCTGGCCTGGCGGGCGCATTCGAAGTGGCGGGTCCGATCGGGCAACTGCTGCCGTCGATCTCTCCGGGCTACGGCTTCACTGCGATCATCGTCGCCTTTATCGGCCGGCTGCATCCGGTCGGCACCGTCTTCGGCGGCATCATGATGTCGCTGTTCTATATCGGCGGCGAGATGGCACAGTCGCGCCTGGGCCTGCCGTCGGCCATAGGCTGGGTGTTCCAGGGCATGCTGCTGTTCTTCCTGCTGGCCTGCGACACGCTGATCGAAAACCGCCTGCGCTGGCGCGCCACGGCCGCGGCCTGAGCGGAGCCACGACAACAACATGGAACAACTCGCTCCCCTCATCGCCACCGCCATCAATGCCGGCACGCCGCTGCTGCTGGCCGCGCTGGGCTTGCTGATCAACGAACGCTCGGGCGTGCTCAACCTGGGCGCCGAAGGCATGATGCTGGTCGCCGCGGTGGCCGGCTTTATGGTCGGCTACCAGACCCAGTCGCCGATGCTCGGCTTTGCCGCCGGCGCGCTTGCCGGCATGCTGATGGCCACGCTGTTCTCGTGGCTGGCGCTGGTGCTGGCCACCAACCAGGTCGCCACCGGGCTGGCGCTGTCGATCTTCGGCACCGGGCTGTCGGCCTTCATGGGCCAGCGCTTCGTCGGCTACGCCATGCCGGCGCAGGCCAAGGCCGTGCCCGGGCTGGCCGACCTGCCCTTTGTCGGGCCGGCGTTCTTCCAGCACCACTGGATGGTCTATTTCAGCCTGCTGCTGTGCTTCGCCATCATGGGGTTCCTGTTCCGCACCCGCGCGGGCCTGACGCTGCGCGCGGTCGGCGAGTCGCCGGAATCGGCGCACGCGCTCGGCTACCCGGTGCGCACCATCCGCTTCGGCGCGCTGCTGTTCGGCGGCGCCTGCTGCGGGCTGGCGGGCGCGTACCTGTCACTGGTCTACACGCCGATGTGGGTCGAGAACCTGGTGGCAGGCCGCGGCTGGATCGCGCTGGCGCTGACCACCTTCGCCACCTGGCGTCCGGGCCGCGTGCTGGTGGGCGCCTGGCTGTTCGGCGGCGTGACCATCCTGCAGTTCTACCTGCAGGGCATCGGCGTGGAGGTGCCGTCGCAGTTCCTGTCGATGCTGCCGTACGCGGCGACCATCGTGGTGCTGGCGCTGATCTCGCGCAACCCGGCGTGGATCCGGTTGAACATGCCGGCCTCGCTCGGCAAGCCGTTCCGCCCCGGCAATGCTTAGACTTTCTGACGGAAATCCCTCGAGCCGTACCAACAATTCACCACAAGGAGAAATCATGATCGTCACGCGAAGGAAGACCCTGGCGGCACTGGCCGCCACCGCAGTGCTGGCGCTGGCCGGTTGCGGCAAGAAAGAGGCCGACAAGCCTGCCGAGACGGCAGCGCCGGCCTCCCCGCCCGCTGCCGGACAGGCTGCCGAGCCGCTCAAGGTCGCCTTCGTCTACATCGGCCCGGTTGGCGATGCCGGCTGGACCTTTGCGCATGACAACGGCCGCAAGGCCGTGGAAGCGAAGTTCGGCGACAAGGTCAAGACCACCTTCGTCGAGAACGTGCCGGAATCCGCCGCCGACGCCGAGCGCGTGTTCCGCGACCTGGCCAGCCAGGGCAACAAGCTGATCTTCGGCACCACCTTCGGCTACATGGAGTCGATGCTCAAGGTCGCGAAGGAATTCCCGGACGTGAAGTTCGAACACGCCACCGGTTTCAAGACCGCCGAGAACCTGGCCCAGTACGACGTGCGCACCTATGAAGGCGCGTACCTGGCGGGCGTGGTCGCCGGCAAGATGAGCAAGACCGGCAAGATGGGCGTGGTGGCCTCGGTGCCGATCCCCGAAGTGATCCGCAATATCGATTCGTTCACGCTGGGCGCGCGCAGCGTCAACCCGAACGCCACGGTCAAGGTGGTGTGGGTCAACAAGTGGTTCGATCCGGGCAAGGAGCGCGAAGCCGCCACCACGCTGATCGGCCAGGGCGTTGACATGCTGATGCAGAACACCGACTCGGCCGCCGTAGTGCAGACCGCGCAGGAAAAGGGCGTGTATGCCTTCGGCTGGGACAGCGACATGACCAAGTTCGGCGAGAAGGCCCACCTGGCCGCCTCGGTGATCACGTGGGGCGTCTACTACAACAAGGTGGTGGAAGATGTGCTGAACAAGCAGTGGAAGAACGGCACCACCTGGTGGGGCCTGAAGGAAGGCATGATCGACCTGAAGGCGTTCAACGCGGCCGTGCCTGAGGACGTGAAGAAGCTGGTTGAAGAGCGCAAGAAGGGTATCGCCGACGGCAGCGCGCCAATCTGGAAGGGGCCGATCAAGGACAACACCGGCAAGGAACAGCTGGCGAAGGACCAGGTCGCCGACGACAAATTCCTGCATGGGGTGAAGTTTTATGTCGAAGGTGTGGAGGGCAAGATTCCCGGCTGATTGGTGCACCCGAGCGGCCCGAGCTAGCCCCTCGCTGCGCGGGAGAGGAGATCGGTTTTGGGTGCGCCAAAGCCGCCCGAACTAGCCTAAGCAAGGTGTTCTCCCTCTCCCCTCATTCCCTCATGGGGAGAGGGACCGGGGTGAGGGGTGGTCTAGCTAGGAACCACATCAAGCAGGGCCAACGGTTTTGTCCAGCACGCTGGCTCCGACCCGCACCCGGGAGAGGGGCGCAAACCAGCAGCATTGGTCACACCATCTCCATCTCCAATCTCCCGGCTCCCCCGGAACTTGAACCCCTCGACAACGGCCCAAGATATCTGCGTATGCGCCAGTGTCAGGCGCCGCCATGTGAAGGAGGCCTCTCATGTTGAAGCGATTTTCGGCCCTGTGGACGCTGGTTCGTCGTGATGGCCGCCTGTTCTGGTACGCGTTGCGCCACCCGGATGCGCCGGCATGGCTGAAGCCCGCGGCAATCGGGCTGCTGTTTTACGCGATCTCGCCGATCGACGTCATTCCGGACATCGTGGCCGGGCTGGGCATCGTCGATGACGTGGTGCTGATCCCGCTGGCCGTGCATTTCATCCTGAAGCGCCTGCCGCCGCATATCCTGCGCCAGGCGCAGTCGCGCGCCGCCGCCACCACGGTCCGGCCGCACTGACGGTATCGTCTCAAGAAAAAAGCCCCGGGGCAGCGCTTGCCGCCCCGGGGCTTTTGCATGCCTGCGTCGCAGACGCTCAGTTTGGCAGCAGGATGGTCGAGCCGGTGGTCTTGCGCGACTCCAGGTCGCGGTGCGCCTGCGCCACCTCTGACAACGCGTAGCGCTGGCGGATATCGATCTTGATCTTGCCGGTGGTCACAGCGTCGAACAGGTCGGCCACCATCGGCTCCAGCAGTTCGCGATGCACCACATAGGTCATCAGCGTGGGGCGCGTCAGCCGCAGCGAGCCCTTGGTGCCGAGCACCGACAGGTCGAACGGCGGCACCGGTCCCGACGCGTTGCCAAAGCTGACCATGGTGCCGCGCGGCGCCAGGCAGTCGAGCGAGCCCAGGAAGGTGTCCTTGCCGATCGAGTCATAGACCGCCGGCACGCCCTTGCCGTTGGTAATTTCCTTGACGCGGTCGACAAACGATTCGCGCGTATAGACGATGGTGTGCGCACAGCCGTTGGCGCGCGCCAACTCCGCTTTCTCATCGCTGCCCACGGTGCCGATCACGGTCACGCCCAGCGCCTTGAGCCACTGGCTGGCGATCAGGCCGACACCACCCGCGGCAGCGTGCAGCAGCACGGTGTCGCCCGGTTGCACCTTGTAGCTGTCTCGGATCAGGTACTGCGCGGTCAGGCCCTGCAGCATCATCGCCGCGGCGGTCTCGAACGGGATCGCGTCCGGTAGCCGTACCACGATATCGGCCGGCATCACCCGCACCTGCGCATACGCGCCGGTGGGACGCCCGGCGTAGGCGACGCGGTCGCCCACGCTCACGTGCGTCACGCCCTCGCCCACCGCCTCGACCACGCCGGCGCCTTCCATGCCCAGGCCCGCCGGCAGCGGCTGCTTGTACAACCCGGTGCGGAAATAGACGTCGATATAGTTCAGGCCCACCGCCTCATGGCGCACCCGTACCTGACCCGGGCCGGGCTCGCCCACTTCGACATCGACCCACTGCATCACTTCGGGACCGCCGGTCTGCTCGATCCGGATGGCTTTGCTCATCTGCGTCGCTCCTCGTTATGGTGTTGCATCGATCGGGAAAAATCAGGCTGTCTTGCCCTCGTCCGCCACCTCACGGGTCAGGCCCGCGAGCAGCAGCTCGGCGGTGGCCACGTTGGTCGCGCACGGCACGTTGTGCACGTCGCACGCGCGCACCAGCGCGTTGATATCGGGTTCATGCGGCTGCGGCGTCATCGGGTCGCGCAGGAACACCACGGCACGCACCAGCCCTTCGGCAAGCTGCGCGCCGATCTGCAGGTCGCCGCCCCACGGCCCCGACAACATGCGCGTCACGTCCAGCCCGACCTCGTCGATCAGGCGCCCGCCGGTGGTTCCGGTGGCCAGCAACTCGCACTGCGAGAGAAACGCGCGGTGGCGCGTGGCGAAGGCGACGATATCGTCCTTCTTGTGGTCGTGGGCGATCAGCGCGATGCGTGGGCGAGTCATCAGTGTTTCCTTGTTGCGGGGTCGGTGAACTGCGGAATGCCTGGGGAATGCAGGAACGTCAGAAGGTGCCCGGGTAGGCGCCGCCGTCGAGCAGCACGTTCTGCCCGGTGATATAGCCGGCGTGGCGGCTGCACAGGAAGGCGCAGGTGGCGCCGAACTCGGCCGGGTCGCCGAAGCGGCGCGACGGGTTCTGCGCGGCGCGGCGCTGGGCCACCTCTTCGACGGGAAGGCCGGCCTTCTTCGCGCCGGCTTCCATGGTCTTGTGCAGGCGGTCGGTTTCGAACGGGCCCGGCAGCAGGTTGTTGATGGTCACGCCATGCTGCGCCACCTCGCGCGCCACGCCCGCGACAAAGCCGGTCAGGCCCGAGCGCGCGCCGTTGGACAGGCCCAGCACATCGATCGGCGCCTTGACCGCGCCGCTGGTGATGTTGATGATGCGGCCCCACTTGCGCGCGATCATGCCGTCGACGGTGGCCTTGATCAGCTCGATCGGGGTCAGCATGTTGGCGTCCAGCGCGGCCAGCCAGTCATTGCGGTCCCAGTCGCGGAAATTGCCCGGCGGCGGGCCGCCGGCGTTGTTGACCAGGATGTCGAGGTTGCCCAGCTTGGCCACCGCGTCGAGCGCCGCCTTGCGGCCCTCCGGCGTGGTGATGTCGGTCGCCACCGCGATCACGCGGCGGCCGTGGCGCGCGCGCAGGTCAGCGGCGGCCTTTTCCAGTGCCTCGGCGCCGCGCGCCACGATCACCACATCGACGCCTTCAGCCGCCAGTGCATCGGCACAGGCAAAGCCCAGGCCCTTGCTGGCGCCGCATACCAGCGCATGCTTGCCGCGCAGTCCGAGATCCATGTCTTTCTCCTTGTTTCGTTGTCTTTGGCGGGCCGGCCCGGCGCCGGCCCCGCATCATGATTTCCTTGCCGACAGCAGGTACATGCCGCCCAGCACCAGTGCGCTGCCGGCAAGCTGCACGCCGCTGACCGGCTCGCCCAGCAGCCAGAAGCCGAGCAACAGCGTGGACACCGGCCCGATCATGCCGGCCTGCGACGCCATCGGCGCGCCGATACGGGCCACCGCCACCATGGTCAGCGAGACCGGCAGCACCGTGCAGAACACCGCATTGATCAGTGACAGCCACATCACCGGCGCCGGCTGCGCCAGTTCCGCCACCGGCCGGCCCAGCACGGCGTACTGGATCACGCAGCAGGCGGTCGATACGCACATCGCGTACGCCACCAGCCGCAGCGAGCCGATGCGCCGCACCAGTTCGCCGCTCAGGATCAGGTAGATACCATAAGTCATGGCACTGGCCAGCACCAGCGCGCCGCCCAGCCACACCTGGCCGCCGCTGACGTCCAGGTCATGCGCGAACACCAGCACGATGCCCGCATAGGCCAGCAGCAGCGACACCCACTGGCGCGCGGCGATCGGGCGGCGGAATACCAGCGCGGTGATCAGCAGCACGAATGAGGGGGTCAGGAACAGGATCAGCCGCTCCAGCCCGGCGGTGATGTATTGCAGGCCGATGAAATCGAGGAAGCTCGACAGGTAGTAGCCGATAAAGCCGAGGAACACCACGCGGCCACGGTCCGCCCACGACAGCGGCGCCAGCTTGCGCGACTGCCACCAGCCGATCGCCATGAACAGCGGCACCGCGAACAGCATGCGCAGCGTAAGCACCATCACCGCATCGACGTTGTAGCGGTACATCAGCTTGGCGACGATCGCCTTGGCGGAAAACAACACTGCGCCGATGGCGGCGATGGCCAGCCCCGAACGCTGCGGCGATGGCAGGGCGGCTGGGGCGGCAAGGGACTTCTGGGAGGCTGGCACTGAGAATACGGGGAAAGCCGTGCAGGGTAGGCGGACCGCCACGGCGGCCCCGCGAAACGACCGGACGATTGTATTCGAAAAGGCGCAAGCGCATCGGGCACCACTTCGCGCGCTATCCCCCTACAATGGCCGCGCGCCGGTTGCGTCACCGCCGGCGCCAGTCCAACAGATCGAGAGGAGAGCGCCATATCGCAAGGCACGCGCCTGCCTCTCTCTCGCGGGCGGGAGAGCAACCCGGCCGCGGTCGCAGGCGCTACCCACCATTCCCTTCATCAACTTCACTCATCTTCCGCAGCAAGTAAGTCACCGCCACCCGCTCAGCCGGATTAAGACTGCCAAACGTCTGCTCGGAAATCTGCCTGGCAAACGGCACGGTCTCATCGATCAACGCCAGCCCCGCAGCGGTCACCGTTACCACCACCTTGCGCCGGTCATTGGGATCATGCGACACCGCGATCAGCTGGCGTGCCTTCAGACGTTCGATAATGCCGCGCACCGTCGCCTGGTCGATCGCCGTCGCCCGCACCACCTCATTCATCGAACACGGCTGGCGGTCCCTGACCGCGCACAGCACCACAAACTGCGCCGCAGTGAGCTGCGAATCGGGAATGGTCTGCTGGAAGATCGCGACATGGCGCTGGTAAGCACGCCGCAGCAGGTGGCCGACCTGCTCGGTGAAGTCGTAGTCGTTGGCGGTGTTGTCGGACGGGTCGGAAGGCAAGGGCACGTCGATCGTGTTGCGGTGGATGAGCGTGCCCCGAGTATACCGATCCAGGCGTGGAAAGCGCTGCTCCGTGAAATCGCGAGCCTGGGCGCTGGTTTGCTCCCCTCTCCCGCTTGCGGGAGAGGGGACCGGCTTGGTGGTTCACACACCGTCAGCCGTTGATCGCCGCCAACACCGTTTCCGGCACGAACGGCGGGCGGCGCAGCCGCACTCCGATCGCATCGAACAACGCATTGGCAATCGCCGGCGCCCCCGGCAGCGAGGCCGACTCCCCTGCCCCCAGCGGCGGCTCTGACTGCCGCGGCATCAGCACCACCTCGATCGGCGGAATCTCCGGAAAGGTCAGCAGCGGATAACTGCCCCATTCACGGCTGGCAACACCGTCGGCGTCAAAGCGCACCTGTTCCTTCAGCACGCGGCTCAGCGTCTGCACCACGTTGCCGTGGATCTGGTGGCGCACGCCGTCGGGGTTGACCATCATGCCCGTGTCCTGGCCGACGACAACCTTGGCGAGCGCGATGCGGCCGGTGGCGGCATCCACCGCAAGATCGACCACCCACGCTGCCCAGGCAGCGCCGAATCCGGGGAAACGGCTGTGGATATAGCGGGCATAGGCCACGCCGCGTCCGCGCAGCATGCCGTCGGCATCCGGCGTTCCTCGCGAACCCTGCACACCACGCTGCCAACCCGCCGTATCGGCCACGGCCCGCAGCAGTTCCCCGGCCCGTGTATCCGGCAAATGCCGCAAGCGGAAATCCACCGGATCCACACCCGCCTGCGCCGCCAGTTCGTCGATCATGCATTCATGCGCAAACGCATTGGGCAACGCCGACACACCACGCAGCCATGAAGCCCTTACGATCGCCGGCGTGTCGTCGCAGCCGATGCGCCGCGCGGCATACGCATATGGCGGCACGGCGGTGCGGTCTCCCATCTCCAGCACGCGCGGTGCGTTGGGCACCGTACCGGTCAGCACCAGCGCCAGCGTCGGCGCATCGTTGGATGGATAGCGGCTGGTGAAGTCATAGCCGAGCAAGGCACCGTCCGGCCCCAGCGTGGCGCTGACGTCCATCAGCTGCGCCGCGCCCTTGGGCTCCCACAGGTGCTCCTGCTCGCGCGACAACTGCACGCGCACCGGGCGCCCCACTGCACGCGACAGCAACGCGGCATCGGCGCAGACATCGTCGGCGCAGTTGCGTCCGTAGCAGCCGGCGGCTTCCATGCGGACGATCTCGATGCGGTCTTCACCCAGCCCGCTCACCCTGGCCAGGTCGATGCGCAGCACATGGGGGTTTTGCGTGCCCGACCAGACGGTGAGGCCATCGTCATGCCAGTCGGCCACCGCGCATGACGGGCCGATCGAGCCATGCATCTGGTAAGGCCAGACGTAGCGGCGCTGCAGCACGGTACTTTCGCCGCGCGCGGGGACCTCGCCTTCGGCAAGCAGTTCGCGCCGTGTGGCGGGATTGGCGCGCAGCGCGGGCTCCGGGTCATCGAGCGCAGGCAGCGGCGGCACCGGCTTCCAGCGCACCCGCAGCCGGCGCGCGGCCTGCACCGCGTGCTCCTCGCGCTCGGCCACCACGCCGACGAAGTCGCCGTGCACCACCACGTCGACCAGACCCGGCACATCGCGCACCGAGTCGCGGTCCACCTCCAGCAGGCTGTTGCCGACAAAGTCGCCGCTGTCGCGGCCCGCATACGGCGGGCGCACCACGCGGCCATGCAGCATGCCGGGCACGCGCACGTCGTGGACGAAGGTCAGCACGCCGCGCGCCTTGTCGGGGATATCGACGCGGCCCGCCGGGCGGCCAACAATGCGGTAAGACTCGACCGGCTTGGTCGGCACGTCGTCGGCCAGCGGCAGCTCCACATGCTCGCCGGCCACCAGTGCGCCGTAGCCGATGCTGGTTTCCGTACCGGGGATGCTGAAGACGCCGTCCTCCGCCCTCAGCCCGCTCGCTTCCACGCCGAGCTGCCGCGCCGCACGCGCCAGCAGCCACGCGCGCGCCTGCGCCGCGGCGCGGCGTAGCGGCAGTGCCGAGATCTGGATCGATGCGCTGGCGATAGTGGGGCCCTGGTTCGGCGTCGCCTCGGTATGGCCCAGCACCATGCGCACGCGTTCCAGCGGCACGTCGAGCTCTTCCGCCACGATCTGGGCCAGCGCCGTGCGAATGCCGGTACCCAGGTCGACATGCCCGTTGAAGGCCAGTACCTCGCCGCTGTCGCGCACGGCGATAAAAAGGTCAGGCAGCGCCGGCACATAATCAGACGCCGCGCCGGGCTGGCCGGGCGCGGGACGCGCCGCCGCCTGCGGGGCGCGTGTCACCAGCAGCACGCCGGTGGCCTGCAGCAGCGCAAGGCGCAACGCGCGGGGCGTGGCGGGATCGGCGTGTGCCGCGGGTTGCAGGTTGGTCGCCGTCATCGTTCCACAAACTCCTTCACCAGCCGGCGCCCGGGGCGCCGTTATACTGCGAGCCAACAGGGACACAGCCGAACCATCCACCATGACCATCAAGACCGCGCCCAGACCTGCAACCAAGCGGGCCGCAGCCGGCACGCGGGCCAGGCAGGCACAGGACAGCCGCGACCGCATCCTGAAGGCTGCCATCAAGGTCTTCGCCCAGCGCGGCTACGACGGCGGACGCATCGAACGCATCTCGTCGCTGGCCAAGACCTACGACCGGATGATCTATTACTACTTCGGCAGCAAGGAAAAGCTGTTCGTCGAAGTACTCGAGACCATCTACCTGCAGCTCAACGAAGCCGAGCAGAAGCTCGAACACGAACTCGACGCCGCCGACCCGGTGCGCGCGCTGTCGCAGCTGATCGACTTTATCTGGCAGTACTACCTCGACCATCCGGAATTCGTCGCGATCCTGACCAGCGAGAACATGAGCCAGGGCAAGCACGCGAAGAAGTCGGTGCGCCTGAGGGAGATCTCCAGCTACGCGCTGTCGGTGCTCGACGGCATCCTCGCGCGCGGCAAGGCCGCGGGGCTGTTCCGGCCAGACGTGGGCGCGCGCGACGTCTATATGGTGATCGCTTCGCTCGGCTACTTCTACAATTCCAACCATCATACGCTCAGCGCTTTCCTGGGCGAGCCGATGATGAGCCCGCCCGCGCTGGCGCACTGGCGCGATGTGATCCAGCAGACGGTGCTGCGCACGGTGTCCGTGCCCGGCGCCGTGTCCGATGCGGTGCAGCCGCCCGCGGCGGCCCCGCGCAAGGCGGCGCGCGCCAGGCGTATGGCCCAGGGCTGACAACGCCACGCCTCAGGCCGCGGCCCTGACGCCGGCGATCTGCGCCAGCGCGTCATCGCGCGTGAGCACCGTGGCGTACTTCTGCGCCATGTCGAACAGGTTGGCGTCATGCGGCCCGAGCGCGCGGTCGCCCACGCAATCCGACACCACCAGCGGACGGAAGCCCAGCGACATCGCATCGACCACGCTGGCGCGCACGCAGCCGCTGGTGACGCAACCCGCCACCAGCAGCGTCTGCACGCCGCGCTGCGTCAGCCATGCCGCCAGCGACGTGCCGAAGAACGCCGACGGCACGGTCTTGCGCACCACCAGCTCGCCCGGCGCGGGCGCCAGCTCCGGCACGATCGCGCTGTTGTGGCCGTGCTCCTTCAGCGTCAGCATGCCCGGCACCTTCAGCGTGAAGATATTGTGATCGCTGTCGTCGTCGGCGAACACGATGCGGCTGTGCGCCACCGGCCAGCCCTGTTCGCGCGCCGCGCGCAGCAGCGGCTGCGTATTGCGGATGGCGTCGGGGATATTGCCGCCGCCGAACACCGCGGGATCGGCAAAGCCATTGACGAAGTCGATGATCAGCAGGCCATACGGCGCACGCAGTTCCATCGACGCGCCAAAGCCCTGGCGCTGGTAAGTCTGCACGGCGTCATCCATGGCGAACGTCCTTGTAAAGCGAGTTGGCCGGCGCGTGGTGGCCGTCCATCACCTTGCCGCGCACCACCACCGGTTCGCCGTCGAGGCTGACGGTGCAATGGCGCACGGGAATATCGATATGGCAGGCGGTGGTGCGGCTGCCGCCCGCTTCATTGTTGGGACCGAACGAGCACAGGAAGTTGCCTTCGTAGGCGCGCGCGTCCATGCCGATGGTGGCCTCGCGGTCGTACATCGCCAGCGCCGACCAGCTCGCGCGCGGCTGCAGCCCCCAGCCGATATGCGACATCGCATAGGCTTCGGGATCGTTGAACGAGGCCATGTAGTCGGCCAGCAGTTCGGCATCGAGCCCGCCTTCGATGTGGCGCACATAGCCGGCCTCCACCGTGATGCAGATCGGTGCCTGGATATACGACTTCATCGGCAGCAGGATGTCGCCGCGGTCGAGCACGATGGTGCCGTTGGTGCCCCCCTCGTCGGGCCAGGTCAGCACGAAGCCGCTCGGCCAGTGGTCCCAGCGGCCCGGTTCGTCGACAAAGCCGTATTCGCTGATCGCGGGGAATTCGCCGAGGCTGCAGCGCAGGTCCATGCCGGCGTCAGACACGATATGCATCTCGCGCGCCCTGGCGAGCCGCGCGGTGGCGGCCTTGACGCGGGTGCGGTCGGCTTCGGTCGGCACCAGCCGCGCCAGCACTTCGGGGGGCTCCACCGCCAGCAGGATCCTGGTGCCGTGCGACAGGATCTCGTGCTGCTCGGGCGAGAACAACAGCGTCATCAGGTCCAGCACCAGGTCACTTGCCTTCAGCGCAGCGATGGCAGCGGGGTTGCCGGTGAGCGGCGTGGTGCCGAGATAGGCCAGCGCGTCGCGGCTGAGCGCCTTGTCGCCGTTGACCGGCGGCAGGTCGAGCCGGTTGACGATGGCGCCCATCGACGCCGCCGCCACCAGCGCGGTGCGCAGCGTCTGCGGATGCGTGGCGGCGCCGGTCAGCACGGTGACGGTCTGCCCCGGTTCCAGCTTCGACAGCGTCAGCACCTGCTTCCACGCCGCGGTCAGGTCGTAATCGCTTACGGGCATGTTCGCTCCTTGTTCAGTTCAGCGCCGCGCCGAGGAAGTCGCCGAAGGCACGGTAGAAGCCGGCCTCGTCGTCCCACGGGATCATGTGGCCGGCATTGGCGACATGCGCGACCAGCAATGGGGGCAGCAGCTTGCGCATCTCCTGCACGTCCTCCTCCCGGATCACGTCGCCGCGGCCCGCGGTCATCAGCAGGGCCGGTACCGGCACTTGCGGCAGGTCGGCGTGGATATCGTCCTCATGGAAGCCGTTGAAGCTGGCCAGGATCGCGCGCTCGTCGCAGGTATGCAGCCACTGCGCGCGCAGGCGAAGCTGATCCTCGGTCCAGGTCGGGCAGAAGCGCCGCATGCCTTCCACATCGATGCCCTGCTGCGCCAGCCGGATCGAATCGATGTACCACGGCAATTGCGACGGATACGCGCGGCGGCCCGGACCCGACACCGGCGGATCGACCAGCACCAGCCGCGTCAGGCCCGCGGGCTTGCTGCGCGCGGCGCGGATGCCGATGCGCGCGCCCATCGAGTGGCCGACGATGGCGTAGCGCCGCAGACCCAGCGCTTCAGCCAGCGCGATCACATCGGCGGCCTGCGCATCGAGGCTGTAGTCCAGCTCGGGGCCCGCTTGCGACAGGCCCCGGCCGCGCACGTCGAGCACATAGGTATCGAACTGCTGGCCGAACTGTTCGCCGACAAAACCCCAGGTCACCGCCGGGCTGGTGATGCCCGGCACGATGACGATGGCATCGCGCTGCGCACGCGCACCGACCTGCCCGCCATAGCGCAGGTAGTGCTGGCGGATGCCGTTGGCATGGACGTTGGCGCCGTAGAGAAAGGTGCTGGTCGTCATCGCCGGCTCCTTCAGTAAGCGCCAGACAGCAGCGCGCCCGCGCCCGGCACCACCGGCTCCAGGCCCAGCCGCTTCAGCATCGCGTACGTGGTGGCAATCGCAGCGGTGACCACCGGCTTGCCGGTCATCGCCTCCACTTTGGCCACCGCCGGCAGCGACGGCATCTGTACGCATGCCGACAGCACAATCACATCGGCGTCGGCGGTGTTCATCTGCGCGACGATTTCCGGCAACCGCGCCGGATCGTGGCGGCCCACCTCGAGATTGTCGGGAATCTCCAGCGCGCGGTAGTCGACCACCTCGTAGCCTTCATTGCGGATGTAGTCCACCACCAGCTCGGTCAGCGGCTTCATATAGGGCGCCACCACGGCGATGCGCTTCGCGCCCATCACCTTGAGCGCATCCACCAGCGCGCCGGCGCTGGTGATCACCGGTGCGTCGCCGCCGTTCTCGGCGGTATGCGCCTGCAGGCGCTGCTCGGACACGCGGTGGTAGCCGTGGCCCATCGCCATGATCGCGACCAGGCAGGCGTAGCCCAGCACGTCGACGCGGGCGTCGCTCAGTTCCACCGCGCAGCGGTCGGACTCGGCGTCCATGGCGGCCAGCTCTTCCTTGACCACCTTCTTCATTCGCATCCGGCTTCCATGGAAGGTGAAGCGTTCCGGACGCACCAGCTGGCGCGCGGCCAGCATCGCCGGGATCTCGGTTTCCATGGTGGTGTTGGAGCTCGGCACGATCTGGCCGATTCGGAAAACTTTCTGCACTGTCGACTCCGTATCTGTTTGTCTGTCTACCCTGCCTGCTACGGCCCGGGGCCTGCATGCTGCGATCGATTGTAGTGTACACACTTTAGCTAGGCAAACAGAATCTGCGCCCGATGCGATTCACTCATTCAGTGCATACTTAATCCATCAATCCCTGCTTTTGCGCGCCTATTCACCGTTATAGCGCCATGTGCGCGCGAAATCATCTTTGCATAAGGGTTTTCCATAAGTTTGCCATGTTCTTTCTTTACTCCGATTTTTTGAGTGTGTACACTCGTTTTCAACGGTCGGCCAGATGGCCACCCCAGCCCCCATCGACCCTTGTGTCATTGCCAGGAGAAAGAACGTGCAAGGCAAACCGCGAATCGCAGTTGTCGGCGCCGGACTCGGAGGGACGGCCGCTGCCGCCCTGCTGCAGCGTGCCGGCTTCCAAGTCAGGCTGTATGAACAGGCTCCGGCGTTCTCGCGCCTGGGCGCGGGCATCCATGTCGGGCCCAACGTGATGAAGATCATGCGGCGCATCGGCATCGAGGACGCGCTCAATGACATGGGCTGCCATCCCGACTACTGGTACAGCCGCGACGGCCTGACCGGCGAGGTGATCGCGCAGATCCCGCTGGGCGATTACGCGCTGCAGCATTACGGCGCCAGTTATCTGACCGTGCACCGCGGCGACTTCCACAAGCTGCTGACCGATGCCGTGGCACCCGGCACGCTCTTCTTCAACAAGAAGCTGGAAAGCGTCACCGACCAGGGCGACGTGGTGGAACTGCGCTTTACCGACGGCACGGTCGAAGAGGCCGATATCGTGATCGGCGCGGACGGCGTCAACTCGCGCATCCGCGAGACGCTGCTGGGCGCCGAGCCGCCCAAGTACACCGGATACGTGGCGCACCGCGCGGTCTTCCCGATCGCGCGCGTCAAGGGCTTCACCCATGAGCGCTGCACCAAGTGGTGGACGGACGACCGCCACATGATGGTCTACTTCGACACCAGCAAGCTCGACGAGATCTATTACGTCACCGGCGTGCCCGAGCCCGAGTGGGACATGAGCAAGAGCTGGGTGCCTAGCAGTATCGAAGAGATGCGCGCCGCGTTCGACGGCTGGCACCAGGGCGTGCAGTCGCTGATCGAAGGCACCGTCGAAGTGACCAAGTGGCCGCTGCTGGAGCGCGACCCGCTGCCGCTGTGGAGCCGCGGCCGCCTGGTACTGCTGGGCGACGCCTGCCACCCGATGAAGCCGCATATGGCCCAGGGCGCCGCGATGGCGATCGAGGATGCCGCCATGCTCACGCGCTGCTTCACCGAAACCGGCGTCGACGACTACGCCTCGGCCTTCGCGCTGTATGAAGCGAACCGCGCCGAGCGCGCCAGCAAGGTCCAGCTGGTCTCGCACAACAATACCTGGCTGCGCAGCAACGAGAACCCCGACTGGTGTTTCGGCTACGATGTATTCGACGTGCCGCTGGTGTCGGCCGGGCGCAAGCCGCTGTCCGCGGCGGCCTGATGCCAGCCTGACCCGGGCCTGCCGGCACAGTATGCCGGCAGGCAATATGACGCCGCAGCCCCTCGCCGACGAAGGGGCGCGGCACCGCGATGCGTGATGTGCAAACCGCCTCCTGCCCACGATGAATGCGCCCCGCCCCCCTCTTCGCATGGTGCTGCAGGTCAACCACGCCGAGCACACGCTCAGCGTGGCGCCTGACACGCCGCTGCTCTATATCCTGCGCAACGACCTGGCCTGCAATGGCCCCAAGTACGGTTGCGGGCTGGGGCAATGCGGCGCCTGCACGGTGCTGGTGGACGGCATGGCCGCGCGCTCGTGCGTGCTGCCGGTAAGAGCCGTCTTGGGCCATGAGGTGACCACGCTGGAAGGACTGGGCACACCGACGCAGCCCGATCCGGTCCAGCAAGCCTTTATCGACGAGCAGGCCGCGCAATGCGGCTACTGCCTGAACGGCATGATCATGACCGCGAAGGCCTTGCTCGCCCAGAATCCAGATCCCGACGAAGCGCAGATCCGCGAGGCGCTGCGCTTCAACCTGTGCCGCTGCGGCACGCATGTGGAGATCGTGCGCGCGGTACAGCGCGCGGCGGTGTTGCAACGGCAGGCCGCCGAGGGAGCGGCATCGTGAAGCCAGTGCTAGTGACGCAGGCCGGGCACACCGATGCCGTGGCCGACTATGCGCCGCCGCCGGCATCGATGTGCCTCGTCGCCCATGTGCTGACGCCGCCGGGGCTGCGCTGGACCGATGGCACGCCACTATTGCCGCGACTGCTTGGCGCTGACCGCGACGCAGCACTGGCGCTCCCAGGCGTGCGCGCCGTGGTGATCCGCAACCAGTTTGCGGGCGTGGTCGCGCAGACCGATGCGCTGGCCGCCAATGCCGCACGCGCGCTGAGGGCGCGCTGGTCGGCACCGCCACGCGCGGCTGAGGCACCGGTCTCGCGCCATGCCGTTGCGCAGCGCGGCGATGCCACAGGCGTGCTGGCCAGCGCCGCAACGCGCAGCGCGCAGCACTACCAGTGGCCGCTGGCCGGCACCGTTGCGCAGGCCCGCTGTACCGCGATCGCGGACTGGCGCGACGGCATGCTGCACGTGTGGCTGCCCAGCATGCGCCCGGGGGCGCTGCGCGAAGACCTGGCCGCGCTGCTGGGCATCGTGCCGCAGCAGGTTGCGCTGGCCTGCTGGCAAGCGCCGGACGATACCGCCGACCCCGCACTGCTGGCGCACCATGCAGCCGCCGACGCCGCACTGCTTGCCCATGCTGCCGGAAGGCCCGTCATGCGGCGGCTGTGCGCCGAAGACATTGAATTGTCCGACGCCGCGCTCGCTGTGCGCGTCGACACGGCACAAGCAGGCGATGCCATCGATGCCTACGCAGCTACACTGGCCGGCACCGCCGCGCCGTCGGTGCCGCTGGCGCTGTGGCTGACGCACACGCCCTCGCCGGTAACGGACAGAATCGATACCAGCCACGCTGGCAATGCCGGCATGCCGCCCTACCGCATCCCCAATGTCGATATCGGGACGGCCGGCAATCCGGCCGCCTTCGACGCCGCACCGCTCGCCGCGGCGCGCGCGCAGGTGTTTGCGCGCGAATCCCATCTCGACGAAATCGCCGCCGCCTCAGGCACCGATCCGGTCGCGCTGCGGCTCGCGCATCTGGACGATGCACGCGGCGTGGCGTTGGTAAGGCAGGTGACCGAGCGCGCCGGATGGATGCCGGCAGCACCGCGTGCCGCGGCATCGGCGGGCAACGTGCAGCGCGGCCGTGGCTTTGCCTATGCGCGTACGATCGACCACGATGCGGGCCAGAGCTGGTCGGCGTGGGTAGCGGAAGTCGAAGTCGACGGCACCAGCGGCGAACTCGCAGTCACGCGCGTGACCGTGGGCCATGACAGCGAATCGCTGGCGCCCCCGCAAGCTGCAGCGGTGACGCGCTCGCTCGAGCAGGCAGTCGCCGACACCGCCCTGCAACTGACCTCGGCCACGCCCGGCTTCGACACGTGGCCATCATCCGATGCCACCGCCGGCCAGACGCTGCCGGCCATGCCTGGCAGCGCGCTGCCCGAAGTGCGCCTGGCCGGCACGCTGGCCGGGCACGACATACTTGCCGCGGGGCCTGCCGATACGCTGCCCGCCGCAGCAGCGGTGGCCAACGCCATCTTCGACGCCACCGGCGTGCGCCTGCGCACCCCGCCCTTCAGCGCCGAGCGCATCCGGCTGGCGCTGGCCGAAACCGAAGGCAAGCGCATCGGCAAGCGCAGCAAGCGCGGCTGGATCGCCGCCGCTGCCGCCACCGCGGCCGGCCTGTGCGCGACGCTGTTGCCGTGGCGCGCGCCGATCGCGCCGGTCGCACCGCCGGAGCCCGGCTTCTACTCCGCCGCCACGCTGGAACGCGGGCGGCTGGTGGCGGCGGCGGGCGATTGCGCGGTATGCCACACCGCCCCCGGCGGCGTGAAGAACGCTGGCGGCCTGCCGCTGGAAACGCCGTTCGGCACGGTCTACAGCACCAACATCACGCCCGACGTGCAGACCGGCATCGGCAACTGGTCGTTTGCCGCGTTCGAGCGCGCGATGCGCGAAGGGATCCACCGTGACGGGCGGCGGCTGTATCCGGCCTTCCCCTACACGGCATTCGCCAAGGTCAGCGATGCCGACATGCAGGCGCTGTATGCCTGGCTGATGTCGGCGGAGCCGGTGAAGTCAGAGGTGCCGCAAACCCAGCTGGCATTCCCGTTCAACATGCGCCCGCTGCTGGCGGGCTGGAACCTGCTGTTCCATCGCAACGAACCATTCAAGCCCGACCCGTCGCGCTCCGCGCAATGGAACCGTGGCGCCTATCTCGCCGAAGGGCTGGGCCATTGCAGCGCGTGCCATTCGCCGCGCAACGCGCTCGGTGCGGAACAAAGCGGGCGCAAGTACCTGACCGGCGGCAGTGCCGAAGGCTGGGAAGCGCCGCCGCTGACGTCGCTGTCGCACGCCCCGGTGCCGTGGACCGAAGCCGCGCTGTTCACCTACCTGCGCGGCGGCTATGCGCCGCATCATGGTGCTGCCGCGGGACCGATGGCCCCCGTGGTGGAAGAACTCGCGCAGTTGCCCGAATCGGATGTGCGCGCGATCGCGCACTACGTCGCCTCGTTCGGCACGCCGCCGCCTGCGCCATCGGTGCTGGCCGCGCAGGCAGCGCAGGTCGAGCAGCGCAGCGCGCAGGCAGCGCTCACCCTGAACGGTCCGGGCGAACGCCTGTACCAGAGCGCCTGCGCGGTGTGCCACCAGTCTGAGCAAGGGATCGCGCAGTTCGGCGTAAAGCCATCGCTGGCACTCAACACCAACCTGCACAGCAAGCTGCCCGACAACGTGATCCAGGTGCTGCTGCAAGGCATGCCCGCGCCGCCCAACAGTGAGCTGGGCGCGATGCCGGCCTATGCCGACACTTTCGACGACCGGCAGATCGCGCAGTTGGCGCAATACCTGCGCGCGCGCTTTGCCCCCGACCAACCCGCCTGGCAGGACCTGGAGAACACCGTCGCGCGCCTGCGCGCGACGCCTGCCCACTGAGACCAACGCAGACCCGCGCGGCCGGCTCGCCGCGCCTTCCGCATCCACGCTGAACGCACATACGCCGTGCCTGGCAAGGCGCTTCGCCACCGGGCAGGGAGACGTGCGGCCCCACGCCGGCGCAATGCGCGCCACGCGCGGGAAAACCCCGAGGAGAGAAACCGCAATTCGGCCTTGCCCGCCAGTTTCATGTAGCTTACGCTGAACGATCATGTAGTGCGCACTACATGAGTGCCGCATGGCGCGCAGCGGTGCCTCCCCGCACAAGGACGGCGCGCCGCGAGCGGCAAACGAGACAACAAAACCACAAGATTGGTCCTTTACATCACCGGAAGCGCTGGCCCGGAGCTTGCATAGTCCCATCGCAATGCCGACCGGGAGTTCGGGCTCAGGACACCAAAGGGTAGACAACAAGGAGTGACTATGTCGTATCAGAATCTGCAAAGTGTTGCGAGCGTGCTACCGGGTTAGTTCCAGCCTCGCTAAATTGAAGTAATCACCACGTTTCGTTGCAACTCGGTGCGATGGCATCACGCATTAGTCAGTACCGCAGTCTGGTCCCGCTTCGATAAACGTGTGCTTCCGAGTTCAAGAACCAGCCTATAAAGACAGGTAGACAACATGTCGTCATCCATCTCATCCATGCCACCCACGACGATCGCAGACGCAACGACTAGCGCGCCCCCGCAGCCGAGCGCGAGGGCAGCGTCCTCTCAAACCATCTCGATCGAACAAGGCATCCGTGCGGCCGGCGTCGGCCGGTTCCAGTATCGGCTCTTTGCCATCTTCGGCCTGGTCTGGCTCGCTGACGCGATGCAGGTCCTGTCGATCGGGTTCACCGCGCCGTCCATCGCGGCGACATTCGGCATTCCCGTCCCGACGGCTTTGCAGACCGGCACGATGTTCTTTGTTGGCATGCTGATCGGTGCGTTCGTGTTCGGCCGGCTCGCGGACAGGATCGGCCGCCGGCCAGTGCTGATGATGGCGGTGATCATTGACGCCATCTGTGGAGTCGCGTCCGCCTTCGCACCGGAATTCCAGTGGCTGCTGGTGCTGCGCTTTCTGACCGGCATCGGCGTCGGCGGGACTTTGCCCGTTGACTACACCATGATGGCCGAGTTTCTCCCGTCCGACCGCCGCGGCCGCTGGCTGGTCCTGCTGGAGTCATTCTGGGCCGTCGGCACGATCCTGCTCGCCATTCTTGCGCTGATCGCCGTGTCGCAGGGCGATGATGCCTGGCGGCTGATCTTCTTCGTCACCGGCATTCCCGCGCTGGTCGGCGTGGTCTTCCGGTTCTTTGTTCCCGAATCGCCGCTCTACCTGAATAAATCGGGGCGCTCGGCCGAGGCACGCGCGGTGCTGCAGCGCGTAGCCACCGCCAATCGCGTTTCCGTGGAAATCGGCGCGCTGGAGCCGCAGAAGATGGAGCGCAAATCGGTTTTCGCGCTGTTCGCGGCCGGATGCCGGCGCCGCAGCATCTGCCTGCTTGCCGCGTGGATGCTGATCTCGATTGCCTATTACGGGGTCTTCGTCTATCTGCCGGTGAAGCTGGCCGGCCAGGGCTTTGGTTTCATGCGTGGCCAGGTCTTTCTGATCGTGCTGGCGCTGGTACAGCTGCCGGGCTTCGCGCTCGCCGCGCACGGCGTCGAGCGTTGGGGGCGGAAACCGACCCTGATCGGCTTCCTGCTGCTCAGCGCGGCAGGTTGCATGCTCTATAGCCTGGGCCAGTCCCCCGCGCTGGTCATCGGCTCTACCTTGCTGATGAGCTTCGCCCTCCTCGGTACCTGGGGCGCGCTCTACGCCTTCACGCCTGAGGTGTATCCGACGGATCTGCGGGCCAGCGGGATGGGCACTGCGGGTGCGATGGCACGCTTCGGTGGCCTGTTCGCCCCTTCCATCATTGCACCGATCATGGCCAGCCAGTTCACGCTTGCCCTTGGGTTGCTGTCGTCGTTCCTTGCGTTGGCGGCGCTTGCCATTTTCATGGTGGATATCGAGTCGAAGAACCGCGCGCTGGATTAAGGCAAGGCACCGGCGCGGGCCGCGGATCGCCAGCCATCGGGCCGCAGCCGCGCTGCGGCCCGCTTCCATTACAATCCGGCTACAACGGCGCGGCGCCCTGGTCGACCTGGCCTGGCCGCCCGCCCCCCCTCTTCCGCCGAGCCCTCGCCGCCAGCCATGAAACAAGATCCGCGCTTTCCCAATCTGTTTATCCTCGACCACCCGCTGATCCAGCACAAGCTCTCGCATATGCGCGACAAGGAAACGTCCACGCGCACCTTCCGCGAGCTGCTGCGCGAGATCACGCTGCTGATGGGCTACGAGATCACGCGCAACCTGCCGCTCACCACGCGCCGCATCGAGACGCCGCTGGTGGAACTGGATGCACCGGTGATCGCGGGCAAGAAGCTGACCATCGTGCCGGTGCTGCGCGCGGGCGTGGGCATGAGCGACGGGCTGGTCGAACTGATCCCGTCGGCGCGCATCGGCCATATCGGCGTGTACCGCGACGAGCAGCACCGCCCGGTGGAATACCTGGTGCGCCTGCCGGACCTGGAGGACCGCAGCTTTATCCTGTGCGACCCGATGGTGGCCACCGGCTATTCCGCCGTGCACGCGGTGGAAGTGCTCAAGCGCCGCGGCGTCAAGGACGAGGCGATTACCTTCGTCGCGCTGGTGGCGGCGCCCGAAGGCGTGGAGGTGTTCCAGAAGGCGCATCCGGGCGTCAAGCTGTTCGTGGCTTCGCTCGACAGCCACCTGGACAGCGATGCGTATATCGTCCCGGGCCTGGGCGATGCGGGCGACCGGTTGTTCGGCACCAAGAACTGACTGCCGGCCCTTGCGCCGGCTTGACCGGCCTCAATAGTCCGTACTGAACGGCTCCCTACACTGGCGGCAGCCGCTGGCGGTAACCCGCCGGCGCAGACCGCCAATCCACAGGGAGCCAAGCATGGAAGCCTTCAAGATTCTCTTCAGCACCAGCACCGGCCTGATGAGCCTGGGCGTGATCGTCTTTATCATCGGCATGGGCTGGTTCTTTGCGCGGATGTTCGCACGCAAGATGCGCGAGGACGCGGAGGCTGCGAAGGCGGAGCAAACGGGGCAACGCCGCTGACCGCGGCGATTTTGCATTGCTGACTGGGCACTCCCTCTCCCGCGCGCGGGAGAGGGGAGCAAACAAGCTTGATTTCTTTACTTTCTCTTTCCCAGCAAGCTCCCCAGCACACCACGGATCAGTTCGCGCCCCACCTGCGAGCCCACCGTGCGCGCGGCCGACTTGGCCATCGATTCCAGGATCGAATCCCCCCGCCCGCTCTTGCCGGTGCCCTTGGTCAGCGTGCCGAAGATATCGCCAGCCGTGCCAAGCCACCCGCTATCCTGTTCGCCCTTCTGTTCGCCGGCCGGCGCCTTGCCATTGCCATTGCCGTTGCCGACCGTCGCCACGCTGTCCCGCAGCTTTTCATAAGCCGATTCACGGTCAACCGTCTTCTCGTACGTCCCCGCCACCAGCGAATTCGCGATCAACTGCTTGCGCTCCTCCTCCGTCGCCGGCCCGATGCGGCTGCCCGGCGGCAGCACCCACGCCCGCTCGGTCACGCACGGCGTGCCCTTGGCATCGAGGAACGACACCAGCGCCTCGCCCACGCCCAGCTCGCCGATCGCGGTTTCCACGTCCAGCCTGGGATTGGCGCGCATGGTGGTGGCCGCCACCTTGACCGCCTTCTGGTCGCGCGGCGTGAACGCGCGCAGCGCGTGCTGCACGCGGTTGCCGAGCTGGCCCAGCACCGTGTCGGGAATATCGATCGGGTTCTGCGTGACGAAATACACGCCCACGCCCTTGGAACGGATCAGCCGCACCACCTGCTCGATCTTGTCGAGCAGCGCCTTGGGCGCGTCGTTGAACAGCAGGTGCGCCTCGTCGAAGAAGAACACCAGCTTGGGCTTGTCCAGGTCGCCGGCCTCGGGCAGCTTCCCGAACAGATCCGACAGCATCCACAGCAGGAACGTGGCGTAGAGCCGCGGCGAGTTCATCAGCTTGTCCGCCGCCAGGATATTGATGACGCCCTGCCCCTTCTCGGTCTGGATAAAGTCTTCCAGGTTGAGCATCGGCTCGCCGAAGAACAGATCGCCACCCTGAGACTCCAGCGCGATCAGCCCGCGCTGGATCGCGCCGACCGAAGCGGCCGAGATATTGCCGTACTCGGTGGTGAACTGCGCGGCGTTGTCGCCGACGTGCTGCAGCATCGCGCGCAGGTCCTTGGCGTCGAGCAGCAGCAGGCCGTTGGCGTCGGCAATGCGGAAGACCAGGTTGAGCACGCCCTGCTGGGTGTCGTTCAGCTCCAGCATGCGCGACAGCAGCAGCGGCCCCATGTGCGAGACCGTGGCGCGTACCGGATGGCCCTTCTGGCCGAACACGTCCCACAGCGTGGTCGGGCAGGCGCCCCACGCCGGCTCGGGCAGGTTCAGGTCGGCCAGGCGCTGCTTGAGCTTGTCCGAGAGCTGGCCTGGCTGCGAAATGCCGGTCAGGTCACCTTTGACGTCGGCCATAAAGACCGGCACGCCCAGGCGCGAGAACCCCTGCGCCAGCGTCTGCAGCGTGACGGTCTTGCCGGTGCCCGTGGCGCCGGTGATCAGCCCGTGCCGGTTGCCCATCTGCGGCAGCAGCACGAGGTCATGTTCGGCGTTCTTGGCGATAAGGATGGGGTCGGCCATGATCTTCCTGATAGCAAGGTGCCGCGGGGCTCGCCACGGCAGCGGCGCGGGCAGGCCCGCGTGATAAAATCCTGGGCTGATTATAGCCAGCCGCCAGACATATCCGTCACCTGGCGCGCGCCGTCCCGAGGCCTTGCGCCCCGGCTCCGGCAAGCGTGGCGACCCCGCATTCCATCACCGCACAACAGCGTTTTCCGTCTCGGAGAGAATCATGGCCGGTCACTCGAAATGGGCCAATATCAAACACAAGAAAGCTGCCGCTGACGCCAAGCGCGGCAAGATCTGGACCCGCCTGATCAAGGAAATCACCGTGGCCGCCAAGCTCGGCGGCGGTGACGTCGACTCCAACCCGCGCCTGCGCCTGTCGATCGACAAGGCCATGGACGCGAACATGCCCAAGGACAACATCCAGCGCGCGATCCAGCGTGGCGTAGGCGGCCTGGAAGGCGCCAACTACGAAGAGATCCGCTACGAGGGCTACGGCCTGGCCGGCGCGGCCATCATCGTCGACTGCCTGACCGACAACCGCACCCGTACCGTGGCCGAAGTGCGCCATGCCTTCTCCAAGCACGGCGGCAACATGGGCACCGAAGGTTCGGTGGCATTCATGTTCACGCACTGCGGCCAGTTCCTGTTCGCGCCCGGCACGCCGGAAGACAAGCTGATGGAAGCGGCGCTGGAAGCCGGCGCCGACGACGTCGTCACCAACGACGACGGCTCGATCGAAGTGACCTGCCCGCCCAACGATTTTTCGGCGGTCAAGGCCGCGCTGGAAGCCGCCGGTTTCAAGGCGGAAGTGGCCGACGTGGTGATGAAGCCGCAGAACGAAGTCAGCTTTGCCGGCGACGACGCGGCCAAGATGCAGAAACTGCTCGACGCCCTGGAAAACCTGGACGACGTGCAGGAAGTCTTCACCAACGCGGTGATCGAAGACTAAGCTGCAACAAGCCCCCATCGGCGGCGACCCGGACACAGCCCAGGCCGCCGCCTTTTAGTATGTGTTTCTTTTCTGGCAGTGATCATGAAAGTATTGGTTGTCGGCTCGGGTGGACGTGAACACGCGCTGGCCTGGAAATTGGCCCAGTCACCCAAAGTGCAGGTGGTGTACGTCGCGCCGGGCAACGGCGGAACCGCGCTCGACAAGCGCCTGCAGAATGTTCCGCTGACCGATCCCGAGGTCATCGCCGCCTTTGCCGAGCGCGAGGGCGTGGCCTTCACCGTGGTCGGCCCCGAGGCGCCGCTGGCGGCCGGTATCGTCGATATCTTCCGCGCCAAGGGCCTGCGCATCTTCGGGCCGACCCAGGCCGCCGCGCAGCTGGAGTCGTCCAAGGACTTCGCCAAGGCGTTCATGCAGCGCCATGGCATCCCGACCGCCGCCTACCAGACCTTTTCCGACGCGACCCAGGCGCACGCCTATATCGACGCGCAGGGCGCGCCGATCGTGATCAAGGCCGACGGCCTGGCCGCGGGCAAGGGCGTGGTGGTGGCGATGACGCTGGACGAAGCGCATCAGGCGGTCGACATGATGCTGGCCGACAACAAGCTGGGCGATGCCGGCGCGCGCGTGGTGATCGAAGAGTTCCTCGAGGGCGAGGAAGCCAGCTTTATCGTGCTGGTCGACGGCAAGAACGTGCTGGCGCTGGCCACCAGCCAGGACCACAAGCGCCTGCTGGACGGCGACGCCGGCCCCAACACCGGCGGCATGGGCGCCTACTCTCCCGCCCCGGTGGTCACGCCCGCGCTGCATGCGCGCGCGCTGCGCGAGATCATCCTGCCGACCGTGCGCGGCATGGAAAAGGACGGCATCCCGTACACGGGCTTCCTGTACGCCGGCCTGATGATCGACAAGGACGGCAACCTGAAGACGCTGGAATTCAACTGCCGCATGGGCGACCCGGAAACCCAGCCGATCCTGGCGCGCCTGAAGACCGACCTGGTCGACGTGATGGAGCACGCCGTCAACGGCAAGCTCGACGTGGTCGAACTGGACTGGGACCGCCGCACCGCGCTGGGCGTGGTGATGGCCGCCTACGGCTACCCGGAGAGCCCGCGCAAGGGCGATGCCATCACCGGCATCCCGGCCGAGACCGACGACAGCGTGACCTTCCACGCCGGCACCACGCTCAAGGACGGCACGCTGCTGACCACGGGCGGGCGCGTGCTGTGCGTGGTCGGGCTGGCCGACACGGTCAAGGCCGCGCAGCGTGCCGCCTATGCCGCGGTCGAGCAGATCCGGTTTGACGGCATGCAGTACCGGACCGATATCGGATACCGGGCCATCAAGCGCTGATCCTGCCCCCGGCCCGGCTGAGTCGCCGCGCCGGACGCTTCGGACGCAAGCGACCGCCCGGCCGCCCCAGCCGGTACAATCGTGACAATGCTGTGACCCACCCGGCAGCCAACAGGCTGCCGGAGTGCCATCCAGCCCGTCCATCCGCCGGTTTTATCCGCCTTCGCCAACCATGATCGATTCCCAGGCAGTCCGTGCCTATCTGCTCGGTCTGCAAGACCGCATCACCGATGCCATCGGTGCCATCGACGGCCAGCCGTTCCTGACCGACGCCTGGGAGAAACCGCCCACCGAACGCCTGCGCGGCAGCGGCCGCACCCGCATCCTTGAGGGCGGCGCGGTGATGGAGCGCGCCGGCGTGGGTTTCTCGCACGTCAGCGGCGACACCCTGCCGCCGTCGGCCAGCGCCAACCGGCCCGAGCTGGCCGGGCGCAGCTTCGAGGCGATGGGCGTGTCGCTGGTGTTCCACCCGCGCAACCCGTACGTTCCTACGGTCCATATGAACGTGCGCTGCTTCCTGGCGCTCAAGCCGGGGGCCGAGCCGGTGTGGTGGTTCGGCGGCGGCATGGACCTGACGCCGTACTACGGCAACGCCGAAGACTGCAGCCATTTCCACCGCACCTGCAGGCAGGCGCTGGCGCCCTACGGCGACGAGCTGTACCCGCGCTTCAAGCAGTGGTGCGACGAGTATTTCTTCCTGAAGCATCGCAACGAGGCACGTGGCATCGGCGGGATCTTCTTCGACGACTTCTCGGCGCTGGGCTTCGAGCGCAGCTTCACGATGATGCAGTCCGTCGGCGACGCCTTCCTGGACGCCTACCTGCCGGTCCTGCAGGCACGCAAGGACACCCCGTTCGGCGAGCGCGAGCGCGATTTCCAGGCCTACCGGCGCGGGCGCTACGTCGAATTCAACCTCGTGTTCGACCGCGGCACGCTGTTCGGCCTGCAGTCGGGCGGACGCGCCGAATCCATCCTGATGTCGATGCCGCCGCTGGTGACCTGGCGCTATGACTGGCAACCGGAACCGGGCAGCCCCGAAGCGGCGCTGTACACGGATTTCCTGCCGGCACGCGACTGGGCCTGACGGCAGACCTATGGCCAACCCTCTGCAACACCGCAAACCCGCCGCAGACGCGGGCGCACCGCCGCACACCCCTGCGGACCGTCCCTACCGCCTGGGTATCCTCGGCGGCACCTTCGATCCGCCCCATGTCGGCCACCTGGCGCTGGCGCGGCTGTGCATCGAGCACCTGGCGCTGGACGAGCTGGTATGGATCCCCACCGGCCAGTCCTGGCAGAAGGGCGCCGACGTCACCCCCGCCGCCGACCGGCTGGCGATGACCGAACTGGCCGCCGCCGCGCTGCAGGCCAGCGGCGCCAAAGTCCGCGTGAGCCGCATGGAAGTGGACCGCGCCGGCCCCAGCTACACCATCGACACGGTGCGCCAGTTGCGGGACGAATACGGCCCCGAGGCGTCGCTGTGCTGGCTGATGGGCGCCGACCAGTTGCTGCGCCTGCACACCTGGCATGGCTGGCAAAAACTGTTCGAGCACGTGCACCTGTGCACCGCCACGCGCCCGCGCTTCGAGCTGGCAGCGCTGGAGGGTCCGGTGCTGGAAGCGCTGGCCGAACGCCAGGCCGACACGCAACTGATACAATGCACGCCCTCCGGCCGGATGTGGATCGACCAGACGCTCGCCGTCGACCTCTCTTCCACCCACCTGCGCCAGCGCCTGGCAACCGGCCAGCCGGCAGATGACCAACTGCCGCCGGGCGTGGCACACTACATCGCAAGCCACGGGCTGTACCGCGACGCCCGGGCCGGGGCATAACCCCCCGGCGCCCACCACCCAACCGATCTCAGCTGAACAAGAAGACACCATGGATATTCGTAAACTGCAACGCGCCATCGTCGACGGCCTCGAGGATGTCAAAGCGCAGGACATCAAGGTGTACGACACCAGCCACCTGACCGAGCTGTTCGACCGGGTGGTGATTGCCAGCGGGACCTCCAACCGCCAGACCAAGGCGCTGGCAGCATCGGTGCGGGATACGGTCAAGGAAGCCGGCGGCCATATCGTGGCGGTCGAGGGCCTGGAAACCGGGGAATGGGTGCTGGTGGATTGCGGCGACGCCGTGGTCCATATCCTGCAGCCGCAGTTGCGCCTTTACTACAACCTGGAAGAGATCTGGGGCGACAAGCCGGTGCGCATGAAGCTGGCCACCGGCGCCCGCGGCCTGGCCAGGGCCAGCGAGCCGATCGACGAGGATGAGGACGAGGTGCCGGCCGTGCGCGGCACGCGCCGCGCCAGCAGCCTGCGCCCGGCACTGGCCCGCCTGCCGGAAGGCATGAAGGAGCCGTCGCCGCCGATGGGCCACGAGGACACCGACGCGGACGCGATCGCCACCATCCGCAAGCCGGCGCGCAAGACCGCCGCCAAGACCACGGGCACGAAGACCGCGGCAGGCAAGACGGCGGGTACCCGCGCCGCGGCGCCGCGCAAGACGGCCGCCGGCACCACGGCACGCAAGACCGCGACCAAGACGGGCGCCAAGGCCCCCGCCAAGACCGCTACCAAGACGGCCACCAAGTCCGCCGCCAGCAAGACCGGCGCGGCCAAGCCGGCGGCCCGCAAGCGCACCGCCCGCTCGGCCTGAGCCCCCGCGCGCGGCCGGCTGACGGCCGCGCAGCAGACACATCGCAATGCAACTGGTGATCGTGGCCGTCGGCCACAAGATGCCCGGCTGGATCGAAACCGGCTTCAGCGAGTATGCCAAGCGCATGCCGCCCGAGCTGCGCATCGAACTGCGCGAGGTCAAGCCGGAAACCCGCTCGTCCAGCAACAACGCCGCCACCGTGATGCAGCGCGAAGCCGCGCGCATCGAGGCGGTGCTGGGCTCGCTGTCGAAGCAGTGCCGCATCGTCGCGCTCGATGAACGCGGCCGCGACTTCACCACCGTGCAGCTTGCCGCGCAGCTGACCGACTGGCAGCGCGAAGGCGGCGACGTCGCCTTCCTGATCGGCGGCGCCGATGGGCTCGACCCGGCGCTGAAGGCGCGCGCCAGCACCCTGATCCGGCTGTCCAGCCTGACGCTGCCGCACGGCATGGTGCGCGTGCTGCTGGCCGAGCAGCTCTACCGCGCCTGGTCGGTCACGCAGAACCACCCCTACCACCGCGCCTGATCCCGGCGCGCGGCGGACGTTACAATGCGGGCCACCGCCGCGCCCCCGGTGCGCGTTTCGCTGGTGTCGCGCGCTTCGGCGCGCTTCCGCGAGTTTTCCGATTCCTGCCGATTCCCGCATCTCTCCAGCCTGCCGCGATGCACGACTACCTCTACCTCGCCTCCCAGAGCCCGCGCCGCCGCGAGCTGCTGACCCAGCTCGGCGTGCAATACGAACTGCTGCTTGCCGATGACGACGAGGATGCCGAAGCCCTCGAAGCCGTCCTGCCCGGCGAAACCCCGGACGACTATGTGCAGCGCGTCTGCGCGCTGAAGGCCGAGGCCGCGCTGCGCCGCCGCGAGCGCCGCGCGCTGCCCGACGCGCCGGTGCTGGCCTCCGACACCACGGTCTGCCTGGGCGGCCGCATCCTGGGCAAGCCCGCCAACGGCGCCGACGCGGCAGCGATGCTGTTCTCGCTGTCAGGCAGCACCCACCGCGTGCTGACCGCGGTGACGGTGGTGTCTATGCTCGGCATGCACCATGCGCTGTCGGTCTCCGAAGTCACCTTCCGCCCGATGCAGCCCGCCGAGATCGAGCGCTATGTCGCCAGCGGCGAGCCGCTCGGCAAGGCCGGCGCCTACGGCATCCAGGGCCGCGCGGCCGAATTTGTCGAGCGGATCGCTGGCAGCTATTCAGGTATCATGGGCTTGCCCTTGTTTGAGACGGCGGCGTTACTTCGGCAGGCCCGCCTGCGCTTCTGAACGCTTCTGAGCCGCCCGCCCCCGCACCCAGACAAGACCCGGCCTGCGCGTCGGGCAACCCATACAGCCGGCCCCCCGGCGACGCGTTTCACCCGCTATGACTGAAGACATCCTCGTCAACATCACGCCCCAAGAGACCCGCGTCGCCATCGTGCAGCAGGCCGCGGTGCAGGAACTGCATGTCGAACGCACGCTCACGCGCGGGCTGGTCGGCAATATCTACCTGGGCAAGGTGGTGCGCGTGCTGCCCGGCATGCAATCGGCCTTTATCGACATCGGCCTGGAACGCGCCGCCTTCCTGCACGTGGCCGACATCTGGCATCCGCGCGATGCCGACCGCAACAATTCCACCCCGCAGCTCGCCATCGAGAAGACCCTGTTCGAAGGCCAGGCGCTGATGGTGCAGGTGATCAAGGACCCGATCGGCACCAAGGGCGCGCGGCTGTCCACGCAGGTGAGCATCGCCGGGCGCACGCTGGTGTACCTGCCGCAGGATCCGCATATCGGCATCTCGCAGCGCATCGAAGGCGAAGTGGACCGCGAGGCGCTGCGCAGCCGCGTGCAGGGCCTGGTGCCGGCCGACGAGCGCGGCGGCTTTATCGTGCGCACCATCGCCGAGGAAGCGACCGACGAGGAACTCGGCAACGACATCGCCTACCTGCGCAAGATCTGGAGCGCGATCCGCCAGAATGCCACCACGCTGCCGGCGCCGTCCCTGCTCTACCAGGACCTGAACCTGGCCCAGCGCGTGCTGCGCGATTTCATCAACGACGCCACCGGCGTGATCCAGATCGACTCGCGCGAGAACTACCAGATGCTGCTGGAGTTCGCCAAGGAATACACGCCGGCGGTGCTGCCGCGGCTGTCGCACTACACCGGCGAGCGCCCCATCTTCGACCTGTTCAATATCGACGCCGAGATCGAGAAGGCGCTGTCGCGGCGGGTGGACCTGAAGTCGGGCGGCTACCTGATGATCGACCAGACCGAGGCGATGACGACCATCGACGTCAACACCGGCGGCTACGTGGGCGCGCGCAATTTTGACGACACCATCTTCAAGACCAACCTCGAGGCGGCCCATACCATCGCGCGGCAGTTGCGGCTGCGCAACCTCGGCGGCATCATCATCATCGACTTCATCGACATGGAGAATGTCGAGCACCGCGACGCGGTGCTGTCTGAGTTGAAGCGCGCGCTGTCGCGCGACCGCACCCGCATCACCGTCAACAGCTTCTCGCAGCTCGGGCTGGTGGAGATGACGCGCAAGCGCACGCGCGAATCGCTGGCGCACGTGCTGTGCGAACAATGCCCGGTGTGCCAGGGCAAGGGCCAGGTCAAGACGCCGCGCACGGTGTGCTACGACATCCTGCGCGAGATCATGCGCGAATCGCGCCAGTTCAATCCGCGCGAGTTCCGCATCCTGGCCTCGCAGGAAGTCATCGACCTGTTCCTCGAAGAAGAAAGCCAGCACCTGGCGATGCTCGGTGACTTCATCGGCAAACCGATTTCGCTGCAGGTGGAGTCGACCTTCCACCAGGAGCAGTACGACATCATCCTGATGTAGGCCGGCGCCCTGCTGTCGGGGATGGTCCTACATCCATTCCGGCTGCGATCCACTATAACTAAGCGAGGGTAGTCAGCGGCATCGCCATCGGTGCCGCGCCCGGCGCGCGCGCGCCGGGCGCGCACGGCTGGCGCCGGACGGCAAGGAGGAGTCAGCATGAACGCCACGAACCATGCGGCCTGTCTGCTGGCCGTACTGCTGGCTGCCGCCTGCGCGGAATTGCCTGTTGCAGTCAAGCGCCCGTCCCCGCCGCCGGGCGAGACCGCCACCGCGGTCAAGCCCCCGCCGCAGCCGCGCGCCACCCCGATCCCGCACAAGACCATCAATATCGCCGGCACGTGCAAGCGCACCGAAGAAGACGGCTTCCGCGAGGACGCGCACATGGACGTCAGGGCCAACGAGGTACGCGCGCTGAAGTGGAAGCTGTGGGTGTCGCGGCGCGGCTCGTGCGAGTTCAACCTCGCCGAATTCCGCCAGGTCCGCGAGACGCCGCATATCGAGCTGCAGGCGATCGATGGCAGCCAGTGCAAGCTGCTGGTGTGGCAGGACCCGCGCCGCGTGACGCTGGCCCATAACCGCTGCGAGAAGTACTGCACGCCCGGCATCTACGAGCAGGCGTGGCCGGTGCTGTTCGACCCCAAGAGCGGCAATTGCGCCGAGGTGCGCTGAGCCGGGACTTGCTTCGGCTTACTTCGCCTTGGGCACGCGGCCCATCAGGTAGAACTCGTCATTCGGGCGCATGCTGATGGTGTTGGCCATCCGGTTCGACAACCCGAAGAACGCGGTGATGGCGGCGATATCCCACGCGTCCTCTTCGGAGAAGCCGTGCTCGCGCAGCGCGGCAAACTCGGCGTCGCCGATCTCGTGCGACGCCTTGCATACCTTCATCGCGAAGTCGAGCATCGCGCGCTGGCGCGGCGGGATATCCGCCTTCAGGTAGTTGACCGCCACCTGGTCCGCCACCAGCGGCTTCTTTTCATAGATGCGCAGGATCGCGCCGTGCGCGACCACGCAATAGAGGCACTGGTTGGCGCCCGATGTCGCCACCACGATCATCTCGCGCTCGCCCTTGGTCAGCCCGCCATCCTTGAGCATCAGCGCATCGTGATAGGCGAAGAAGGCGCGGAATTCATCGGGGCGATACGCCAGCGCGAGGAACACGTTGGGGACGAAGCCGGCCTTCTCCTGGACTTCGAGGATGCGGGCGCGGATATCGTCGGGCAGGTCGGTCAGCGCGGGGACCGGGTAACGGCTGATGGGGAAGGCCTGTTCGGGCATGGTTGTCTCCTGTTGGCGTACGCGATGGCCCAAAGCGGGCGTGATGTGCTTGTCATGCCGATACTAAGGGATCGGCGTCGGTGCGCGCCATGTTGCGCTTGCTTCGCACGTACGGATGTCCACTGGATAAGGCATACTACGCTCCTTCTGAACAAGGCGAGCGCCCCTCCGAGCCGCCGTATCCTTCCCGATGAAACGCATTCTCATCGTCAAGCTGACATCCCTGGGCGACATGGTTTTCACGCAGCCGCTGGTCGCGGACCTGCAGCGGGCCTTTCCCGGCGTCAAGATCGACTGGATCGCCGATTCCTATTGCGCCGACGTGCCGCGCTGGAACCCGAATATCGACCGCGTGATCGCCGCGCCGCTGCGGGCACTGAAGAAGTCGCGCAAGTGGTCGGATCTGCGCGCCATCTTCAGCGCACTGCGCGAGCTGCGCCGCGAGAAGTACGATGCGGTGCTCGACGTCCATGGCGTCTACAAGAGCGCGATCGTGTCGTTCCTCGCGCGCACGCGCCATCGCTACGGCTACCCGGAGCAGGAACTCGGCGAGAGCGGCGCCAAGTTTGCCTACAACCATATCTTCATGCCGTTCGTCGAAGAGGATTGCGCGCGCCAGCGGATGCGCCGCGCGGTCAGCCGCGCGCTCGGCTACGAACTGACCAAGGAAATGGACTACGGCTTGCGGATGCCGCCCGACACGCCGGCGCCAGCCGCCAGGGGGCCGTACGCGATGCTGTTCCATGCCACCTCGAGTGAAGAGAAGAAGTGGCCGGTGGCCGACTGGATCAGCGTGGGCAGCGCGATCGCGGCACGCGGGCTGCGCGTGCTGGTGCCGTGGGGCAACGACGCCGAGCGCAAGGAAGCGCAGACCATCGCCGCCAGCGTGCCCGGCGCCGAAGTGATGCCGCGCCTCACCATTACCGGCGTGGCGCAGATGGTGGGCAAGGCGTCGCTGGTAGTGGGCATGGACACCGGCTTCATGCATATCGCCGATGCGCTGCGCAGCCCGACGGTGATCCTGTTCACGACGACCTCGCGCCATCTGTACGGCGTCGACGCACCGGGCCGCGCGGTATCGCTGGGCGGGGGCGGGGTGGTGCCGACGCGCGCCGAAGTGCTGGCCGCCATCGACGAGGTGCTGGCCGTGCAGCCGCCGGTGACGTCGCAGCAATAAGCGGCAACTCGCGGACGTAAAAAAAGGCCGGCGCTGTGCGCCGGCCTTTTTTACGTCTGGGGCACGTCGTCCCCACCACGTGCTACTGGTGCGTCGCGAACTGGATCCGGTGCAGCCCCGCGTACAGGCCATTGGCCGCCAGCAGTTCGTCGTGCGAGCCCTGCTCCGCCAGCCGGCCGTGGTCGAGCACGGCGATGCGGTCGGCATTCTCGATGGTGGACAGCCGGTGCGCGATCACCAGCGTGGTCCGGCCCTTCATCAGTTCTTCCAGCGCCGCCTGCACCTGGCGCTCCGATTCCGAATCCAGTGCCGAAGTCGCCTCGTCCAGAATCAGGATCGGCGCATCCTTGTACAGGGCGCGGGCGATCGCCAGCCGCTGGCGCTGGCCGCCTGACAGCTTCATGCCGTTGTCGCCGATATTGGTGTTCACGCCTTCCGGCAATCCCTTCACCGTCTCGGTCAGGTAGGCCGCCGCCAGCGCGCGCTCGACGCGGGCCATGTCGATCTCGCTGTCGGAGTGCGCACCGTAGGCTACATTGGCCGCCACGGTGTCGTTGAACAGCACCACGTCCTGGCTGACGAACGCGATCTGGTTGCGCAGGTCCTTCAGCGACAGCTCGGTCAGCGGCACGCCGTCGAGCAGGATGCGACCGTGCGTGGGATCGAAGAAGCGCGGCACCAGGTTGACCAGCGAGGTCTTGCCGCTGCCGGACGGACCCACCAGCGCCACCACCTCGCCGGGGCTCACGCGCAGGTCGATATTCTCGAGCGCCGCCCGCGGCGCATCGCCATAGCGGAAGCCCACCTGCTCGAACGCCAGCTCGCCACGGGCGCGGGCGAGCGGCTTGCCGCCGTCCTGCGGCTCGACCGGCTCGTCGATCAGCCGGAAGATCATTTCCGCGGCGGTGATGCCGCGCGTCAGCGGCTGGTTGATATCGGTCAGGTGCTTGAGCGGCGAGATCAGCAGCAGCATCGCCATCACGAAGCCGGTAAAGCCGCCCACCGTGGTCTGGTTGCCCTGCGCCTGCACCATCGCGATGGTGATGATGACCGACAGGGCCAGCGCGGCCAGGAACGCCGTCACGGGCTGGTTCAGGCCGCCCGCCACCGCCATGCGCATCGAGTAGTTCTTCAGGCGTTCGGCGACGTTGCGGAAGCGCTCTATCTCATAGCCTTCGCCACCGTGCAGCTTGACCACCTTGTAGCCGCCGGCAGCCTCTTCCACGACATAGGCGGCGTTGTTGGTGTACGTCTGGTGATCGCGGTTGAGCTTGCGCAGCCGGCGGTTGATCTTCGACATCAGGTAGCCGATCACCGGCAGGATCACCGCCACGATCAGCGTCAGGCGCCAGTTGGTGTAGAAGAGATAGATCAACAGCGCCACCACCGTCAGCGAATCGCGCACCAGCGTGATGAATACGCTGGTCAGGATCTGCAGCACCTGGTTGACCTCGAAGATCACGGCGTTGATCAGCGAGGCGGCGGTATTGCGGTGATAGAACAGCGCCGGCGCGTGCAGCATGCGCTCGAACATCTGCATGCGCATCTTCAGCAGCACGCGGTTGGAGATCAGGTTCAGCAGGTAGCCCGAGGTGAACTGCGCCACCCCGCGGATCAGCGCCACGCCGGTCAGGATGGCAGGGACCTGCCACAGCGTGCCGGCGTAGTCGCCGCCAAAGCCCTTGTCGAGCAGGTCGTTGACGACCTTGGGGATCACCCCTTCGCTGGCCGCAACCACCGCCATGGCGAGGATGGCGCCGATGAAAACGCGCAGTTCGGGGCGCAGGTAAGACCAGAGCCGGCCGGCCATGCCTGTCGGCACAGTGGAACCCGGCGAGATGGGCGGTTTGGATGTGGTCACTGGAAATTCTTCTGTATGGATGCGGGGGCTGGGGCGTGCAAGTTACCCCGGCCGCTTCTGCCGTGCCACCCGCAGGAAGGGCCTGACGAGGAACTGGAACAGGAAGCGCTGATAAACGTAGCGGCGCAGATAATAGCCGATGCTGCGCCGGGCCTTGTCGGTCGCATCGAGGTCGGCGCGGTGGCCCTCCAGCGCGGAATCCTGCGCCAGCTCGGTCAGGCCGATGCAGTACGGCACCACGGCGCGGACCGCCACGAGGCCCTGCTTTTCGAAGGCCGACCAGAAGTCGGCGGCACACCACACCGGCTGCAGCCCTGCCACGAGCCGCTCGGCCGCTGCACGGGTGACCACGTAGCCGTGCGCCCGCCACCACTCGCCGTAGCGCCGCACCAGCTTGCGGCTGCGGCCCAGCGGGCGCGCGCCCCAGCGGGTGTATTTGTCGACATGCGACAGCAGCACCACTTCGGCTCGAGCCGGATTAAGGTGCACCTCCAGGTCCGCCAGCACGGCCAGCAGCTCATCGCCCAACAGGGCATCGTCCTCCAGCACCAGCGCAAAGCTGGCGCCGTCGGCGAGCATTTTCCGGTACACGCCGAGATGGCTCAGCGCACACCCGACCTCGCCGCGGCTCATCGGGCGGTAGCGCACGGCAGCGGCAGCGGCATCATAGCGCTGCGCGACCTCCTGCTCCGCAAGCCCGCGCCCGTCCACTGCCGGGAACACCTGGAAGGGCACGCCCAGGCGCGCGAGCTGTTCCGACATGCGCTCCCGGCGTGACTGCGCCGGCGCCAGGTTGATGACATAGGCGCCGATCATGCCGCCACTGCCCGCCGGTCAGGCTGTGCGGGGGGCTCGGCCGTCGCCCGGGGCGCCACCACCATGGCAAAGCAGGTGGCGATGAGCAGCGTGTAGAAGGCGTTGGTCATCGCGATGATGAACATGGCCTCGGTCAGCCCGAACAGCAGGAAGCCGATACTGGTAGCCAGGCCCATGGTGGCGGCACCGCGCGTCACCGGATCGCGGCTGCGCACATGGCGCAGGAAAAAAGCGGCCGGCACCAGGTACAGCGCCAGCACGGCCAGAATGCCTGGAATGCCCTGGGTGGCGCCGATGTACAGGATGTCGTTGTGCGAGTGCCCGAACTGCGCCGTGGCCGGCGTCACGAAACCGCTGCCGGCCATCGCGTGCAGCGCGGGCTCGAACCCGTCGTGGCCGACGCCAGTGAGCGGATGCGATTTCAGCATGTCCAGCGATGCCTTCCACAATTGCAGCCGCCAGCCCTCCGAGGTATCCAGGCCCGTCTGCACTGGCACGGCAGCGTCGATCGCTTGCGAGGATATGGCGGCATTGATATTTGCCACCGCTTCATGCACGCGCGTCCTGACAATATCGCTGCAGTAGCCCGCTATCGCCATTCCCCCGACCAGCACGACCAGCAGGCCCGCCCGCAAGCGCACGCTCCACTTGCGCATCACCATGAGCACGATCAGCAGCAGCACCGGGATCGCGATCCAGCCGCCGCGCGTGGCACTGATATAAGAGGTGTAGAGCCCGGCCGCGCCCGCGAGCAGCTTGGCGCCGGCTGCCGCCACCTGGCCGCGGCGGTCCCAGCCGATCGATATCAGCGCCAGCATGCCCATCAGCAGCGACAGGTTGGCGAACGGAATCACGTTATTGATGCCGACATGGTTCGGCCGGCCGTGTTCCGCCATCGTGTGGATCCAGACCGCGGAAACGATCGCACCCGCCACCAGCCCCCACTGCATGCCTTGCAGCGCGCGCCGGCCGAGCTGAGCCAGGCCCCATGCCAGCAGCGCGAACAGCGCGAAGCGCAAATAGAGATAAGGCACGTCGGGCGCTTCGCCGCTGAAGACGTTGCGCAGCAACAGCGCTGCCGGCAGCGATGCCATCGCGGCCACCATGGGCCAGTAGGTTCGGAGCATCTCCCGCCATGAGGCCAGGCCGGCCCGGCGCTGCAGCGCGAGGGCAATCAGGCACCACATCAGCAACAGGGTAAAACCGGTATTGGCTGCGGAGGGGTAGGTCAGTAGCAGGAGCGGAAAGGAGATCAATGCGGCACACGCCACGAGGGACAAAACCATTTCCATCCCTGTAAAGCGGGACAAATGTGCTCTTATCATCAAATTCTTGGTTGAAAAGCACCCGGGGAGGCTGGCTGTGGTCTGCCAGGCGTCTCCAGGGGCACTGCGCCGGTGCGGTAGAATGCGCGGTCACCGTCCACCGCTTGGCGCCGTGGGCAACGCCGACGGCCTGTCGGTTTGTCCGACCTGTGCGCCGCCCTTACGTTCCATGAGAGTCTCGGCCGTCATCATTACCAGGAATGAAGCCCACAATATCGGGCCATGCCTCGACAGCGTGTCCTGGTGCGAAGAGGTGATTATAGTGGATTGGGCTAGCACGGATGACACAGTGGCGATTGCACGTGCAGCCGGCGCCACAGTGATCCAGACCGAGTTCTGGCCGGGCTTCGGCCCACAGAAGAATCGCGCGGTCGAATCCGCCACTGGCGACTGGATCCTCAGCCTCGATGCCGATGAACGCGTCACGCCGGCACTTCGCGACGAGATCCTCGCCCACCTGCAACGGCAGGATGGCAAGGCGCTGGCGTTGCCGCGGCTGTCCGCGTTCTGCGGCACCTTCGTACGCCACTCCGGCTGGTATCCCGATTACGTGACCCGCGTCTTCCGCAAGGGCCGCGGCCGCTTCACCGACGACCTGGTCCACGAGCACCTGCAGGTCGACGATCCGCTGGTCCACCTTAAGGAACCGCTGATCCATTACAGCTACCGGTCGCTGTCTGACGTGCTGCGCAAGATCGACGCCTATTCCAGCGCCGGCGCGCAGCAGGCGTATGCCCGCGGCAAGCGCAGCTCGGTGGCGTCGGCGGCGGGCCACGGCCTGTGGGCCTTTATCCGGACCTACCTGCTCAAGCGCGGCTTCCTCGATGGCAGCGCCGGCTTTGGCGTGGCGCTGATGAACGCGCAGGCGAGCTACTACAAGTACGCCAAGCTGGCGCAGCTGCATGCCGCCGCCGAGACCAAGGCCGCGTCCTGACGCGTGCGGCTCCCTCCATCACACTCCTTCCCGCGATGAAAGTTGGCATCTCCTGCAACCGCTTTGGGGCCGGCGGCGGCCTGGAGCGCTATGCGCTCGACATCAGCCGCGCGATGGCGAACCGCGCCGGCACCGAGGTGTCGGTGTACGCGCGCCGCTTCGACGCCGGCGTGGCGGAATCCGCCGGCATCGAAGCGCACCGGATCGTGGTGTCGTGGCTGCCCGGCAAGCTGCGCGACCGCTATTTCTCGTGGCGGCTGCAGGCGCGCCTGCGCAACGATGAGGTGCTGATCGGCTGCAACCGCGTGCGCGGTTCGGACATTGCCATCTGCGGCGGCACCCATCGCGGCTACCTGGCTGCGCGCGGCACGCCGCCGCGCCGGTCTGACCAGTGGCAGATCGCCCTCGAGAGCGCGCAGTACGCCGGCGCCCACCGCGTGGTGGCGCATTCGGCGCTGATGCGGCGCGAGGTGATCGAGCTGTATGGGATGCCGGAAGAGCGCGTCGAACTGCTCTACCCGCCCGTCGACACGCAGCGCTTTACGCCGGTCGATGCCGAGGCGCGCGCCGCGCTGCGCCGCGAGTTCGGCTTCGGCGATGACGAAGTGGTGTTCCTGTTCCCGTCGTCAGGCCATGCGCGCAAGGGCTTCGACCTGCTGGCCGACTATTTCTCGAAGTCGAGCCTGCCGATCACGCTGGCCGTGGCCGGGCGTCCGGTCGGGCGCAACATCGCGCGCGTGCGCGAGCTTGGCTACAGCAATCGGATCGATGCGCTCTACCGCGCCGCGGACTTCACCATCCTGGCATCGGGCTATGAGCCGTTCGGGCTGGTCGGGGTGGAATCGGTGCTGTGCGGCACGCCGCTGGTGTTTGCCGACAATATCGCCTGCCTGGAAGTGATCCGGCCGCAGGCGGTGCATGCCTTTGCGCGCGACCGCGCCGACACGCTCGATCGCGCCATCCGCGCCGCGGTAGATGCCGCGCGGTCCGGGCAGGCGCGGCTGGCTGACCCGATGGCCATGCTGGCCTACGATCCTGGCATCGACACCCATGTCGACAGCCTGCTGGCATTGGCCGCGCAGGCGCTGGCGGAGCGGCGCCGGGCCTGACGCCCACGCCGCCGCTTAGTCGTAGACCGTACTGACGCACTCCGCCGACAGCGCCTGCCGCAGCGCGGTCAGTGCTTCGTCGGACGGCACCACCTGCCAGTCCTGGCCCAGCATCGCCTCGCACGACGCCGCTTTGGCCTCGTAGCGGATGCGCACCGGCAGCCCCTGCGTGCCGCTGGCGCGCGCCAGGTGCGGCATCAGCAGTTCGCGCAGCATCCCGGTCGATGAATTGCCGTTGATCGCCAGCCGCACCGCGCTGGCAAACCGGATGCGCGCCGCGGTCAGGTCCATCACCGACTCCGCCGTGAACCTGACCCCGCCGGTGAAGGTATCGTGCCGCGCATTGCCGGTGGCGATCAGCAGTTCGTCCTCGCGGAACATATGCCGGTTGGCGTCGAACAGCTCATTGAACACCGTCATCTCGACCAGCCCGGTGCCGTCGTCGAGCGTGACGATCACCATCTTGCCGCGCTGGGTCATCTGCGTGCGGACGCCGCTGATCACGCCGGCGATGGTCTTGCCGCGCACGTCGCGGCCGAAGCCGCCGCCGTTGCCCTGCACTTCCTTTTCCAGCGCGGCCAGCGTGCCCTTGTTGAAGCGGCGCACTTCGTCGCGGTAGGCATCGAACAGGTGGCCTGAGAAGTAGTAGCCGAGCGCCTGCTTCTCTTCCTGCAGCGTGCGCTTGGGGTTCCAGCGCGGCTCGTCGAGCAGCTCGGGGCGGTGCGCAGCGCCGGCATCGCCCATCAGGTCGAACAGCGACACCTGGTTGGCGGACTCGGCCTTCTGCTCGGCGGCCTCCATCGCGATCGGCACCGAGGCCAGCAACTGGGCGCGGTTGTCGTTCAGGCTGTCGAAGGCGCCGGCGCGGATCAGCGCCTCGATGGTACGGCGGTTGACTTGCCGGCGATCGACACGCTCGCAGAAGTCGAACAGGTCGGTGAAGGGCCGCTCTTCGCGCGCGCGCAGGATGTCTTCGATCGCGCCCTGGCCGCTGCCCTTGATGCCGCCCAGGCCATAGCGGATGGTCTTGGGATCGGTCGGCGCGAAGCGGTATTCGCTGGCGTTGACGTCCGGCGGCAGCACCGCGATCTTGTTGAGCTTGCAATCCTCGTAGAGGATCTTGACCTTGTCGGTGTCGTCCATGGCGAGCGACATGTTGGCTGCCATGAATTCGGCCGGATGGTGGGCCTTGAGCCAGGCGGTGTAGTACGCCAGCAGCGCATACGCGGCCGCGTGCGACTTGTTGAAGCCGTAGCCCGCGAACTTCTCCATCAGGTCGAAGATATCGTCGGCCTGCTGCGCGGAGAGACCGTTCTTGTCGGCGCCTTCACGGAACATCACGCGATGCTGCGCCATCTCCTCGGGCTTCTTCTTGCCCATCGCACGGCGCAGCAGGTCGGCGCCGCCGAGCGAGTAGCCGCCGATGATCTGCGCCATCTGCATCACCTGCTCCTGGTAGACCATGATGCCGTAGGTCTCTTTCAGGACGGGTTCGACGCGCGGATCGGGATACTCCACCTTCTCGCGGCCGTGCTTGCGCGCGCAGAAGCTGGGGATCAGGTCCATCGGGCCCGGGCGGTACAGTGCCACCAGCGCGATGATGTCCTCGAAGCGGTCAGGCTTGGCGTCCTTCAGCATGCCCTGCATGCCGCGGCTTTCCAGCTGGAACACGGCGACCGTGTTGGCGGTCTTGAGGATATCGAAGGCGGGGCCGTCGTCGAGCGGGATATGGCTGCAGTTCCAGTCGGCCTTGCTGGGATCGAGACGGCGGATATAGCGCTCGGCCCAGTCCAGGATGGTCAGCGTGGTCAGGCCCAGGAAGTCGAACTTGACCAGGCCGGCGGCCTCGACGTCGTCCTTGTCATACTGGCTGACCACGCCGCTCATGCCGTCGTTCTGCGCGCCCTGCGTGTACAGCGGGCAGAAGTCGGTCAGCCTGCCGGGCGCGATCAGCACGCCGCCGGCGTGCATGCCGACGTTGCGCGTCATGCCTTCGACGCGCTGTGCCAGCTCCAGCAGCTGGCGCACTTCTTCCTCGTTGTTCTCGCGCTCGGTCAGCAGCGGCTCTTCCTTCTTGGCTTCCTCGATGGTGACCAGCTTGCCCGGCTTGAACGGGATCAGCTTGGCGATGCCATCGACAAAGCCGTAGCCAAGATCGAGCACCCGGCCCACGTCGCGCACCGCGGCCTTTGCCGCCATGGTGCCGAAGGTGGCGATCTGCGACACCGCGTCCTTGCCGTACTTCTCCTTCACGTACGTGATCACGCGATCGCGGCCGTGCTGGCAGAAGTCGATATCGAAGTCGGGCATCGAAACCCGTTCCGGATTCAGGAAACGCTCGAACAGCAGTGCGTACTTGAGCGGGTCAAGATCGGTAATGCCGAGCGCATACGCGACCAGCGAACCGGCGCCCGAACCACGGCCCGGTCCCACCGGCACGCCGTTGTTCTTGGCCCAGTTGATAAAGTCCGCCACGATCAGGAAGTAGCCGGGGAAGCCCATCTTGATGATGGTGCCGGTCTCGAATTCCAGCCGTGCGTAGTACTCGGGCCGCTTCGCCTCGCGCACCGCCTCGTCCGGGAACAGCACCGCCAGGCGCTTCTCGAGCCCGTCCTTGGCCATGTAGACCAGGTAGTCGTCCAGCGACATGCCGTCGGGCGTCGGAAAGAGCGGCAGGCGCGGCTTGCCCAGCTCCAGCGTCAGGTTGCAGCGGCGCGCGATCTCGACCGCGTTCTCCAGCGCCGAGGGGATGTCGGCGAACAGCGCGCACATCTCGTCCTGGGTCTTGAAATACTGGTCGGTGGTGAAACGCCGGGTGCGGCGCGGGTTGGCCAGCAGCTCGCCCTCGGCGATGCACACGCGCGCCTCGTGCGCGGTGTAGTCGTCCGGCGTCATGAACTGCACCGGATGCGTGGCCACCACCGGCAACTGCAGCTCGGCTGCGAGCTGGACCGCCTGCTGCACGTAGGCGTCGGTGCCGGCATGGCCGGCGCGCTGCAGTTCGATGTAGAAGCGTTGCGGGAACACCGCGGCCCAGTGCTGCGCGGCGCGGCGGGCGCCTTCGGCATTGCCGTTGGCCAGCGCCATGCCGATATCGCCGCCCATCGCGCCCGACAGCGCGATCAGGCCCGTGGCGAGCGGCAGGTCGTCTTCGCCGGGCTCCAGGAACCAGGCGGGCTCGATCTCGGCGCGGCCGCGATGCTGGTTGCCCAGCCAGGCGCGCGACAGCAGCATGCACAGGTTCAGGTAGCCGCGGCGGTCCTGCACCAGCAGCAGCAGGCGCGACGGCTTGTCGCGGTCCTCGGCGTTGGTCAGCCAGACGTCGGCACCGGCCACCGGCTTCACGCCCTTGCCGCGCGCCTCCTTGTAGTAACGGATCAGGCCGAAGGCGTTGGCGAGGTCCGTCAGGGCGAGCGCGCCCATGCCGTCGGCGGCGGCGGCCTTGACGGCGTCTTCCAGGCGGACGATGCCGTCCACGATGGAGTATTCGGAATGCAGGCGGAGGTGTACGAAGCGGGGTGCAGACATGGGCGACATTGTACCGGCTCGGCCCGCTTGCCGGCCTCTGATATTGCGTGCAGGCGGTGCGTGGCGACGCCATCGCAAAGCTGATCGGAGTGCTTGGGAATGCGCGGCAGGAACGTCCGTGCGGGTTATAATTTCGCCTTTCCAATCAGGCAGTTATCGCAAGCCGTCGGCGCCCTTCCGGGCGTGGCCGCGCGGGCGCACTTCTCCTCGCCGTTCGCCATGCAGATCGTCAATATTTCCGCTTACAAATTCGTCTCGCTGGACGACATCGAGACCCTGCGCCCGGCCATGCGCGAGCGCTGCGAAGCGGCCGGCCTGAAAGGCACGATTCTGCTCGCCCCCGAGGGCATCAACATGTTCCTGGCCGGGCCGCGCGAAGCCATCGACAGCTTCATGGCGTGGCTGCATGCCGACGCGCGCTTTGCCGATATCGCGCCCAAGGAAAGCCTGTCGGAGAACCAGCCCTTCAAGCGCATGCTGGTGCGCGCCAAGAAGGAAATCATCACCATGAAGATGCCGCTGATCCGACCCGAGGAAGGCCGCGCCCCGTCGGTACGGCCGGTCGACCTGAAGCGCTGGCTGGACCAGGGGCACGACGACGAAGGCCGTCCCGTGGTGATGCTCGATACGCGCAATGATTTCGAAGTGGCGGTCGGCACCTTCGAGTCGGCGGTCGAGTACGACATCGCCAAGTTCAGCGAATTTCCGGAGGCCGTCGCCGCGCACAAGGCAGAGCTGGAGGGCAAGACCGTGGTGTCGTTCTGCACCGGCGGCATCCGCTGCGAGAAGGCGGCGATCCATATGCAGGAGGTCGGCATCGAGCGCGTGTACCAGCTCGAGGGCGGCATCCTGAAGTATTTCGAGGAAGTCGGCGGCAGCCACTATCGCGGCGACTGCTTTGTCTTCGACTATCGCACCGCGCTGAACCCGAACCTGGAACCTGCCGGCCCCAAACAGTGCTTTGCCTGCCGCGCCGTGGTCACGCCCGAGGAGCAGCAAAGCCCGCACTATGTGGTGGGCAAGAGCTGCCCGCATTGCGTCGGCGGCAGGGAGCAGGCGGCGGCCTGATCCAGGCCGTGCAGCGGCGGCTCAGGCCGCCAGCAGATGATAGAGATTGCGCAGCATGCCCGCGGTCGCGCCCCAGATAAAGCGGTGGCCGCCGTCCTCACGCGGATAGGGCATGGCATAGAAGATCCGTTCGCCATCGACCCAGCGGAACAGGCGCCGCTCATGGTGCGACGGGTTCATCAGGAAGGCCAGCGGCACTTCAAAGACATCGGCCACTTCCGATGCATCCGGGCGCAACGTAAAGCCGTCGCGCACCAGGCCCACCACCGGGCTGACATGGAAGCCGGTGCCGGTGATGTAGTCCGGCAGCGCACCGAGCACTTCCACATAGTCGCGCGCCAGCCCCACCTCTTCTTCCGTCTCGCGCAGTGCCGTGTCGATGCGGTTGGCATCCCACTCCTCCTGGCGTCCGCCCGGGAAGCTGATCTGCCCGGCATGCGCGCTCAGGTTGGCATTGCGCTGCGTCAGCAGCACGGTCAGGCCATCGCGCCGCTCCACCAGCGGCACCAGCACGGCGGCGTCGCGCAGCCCGCGGCTGCGGTCGTAGACGCGTGATTCATCGGTCAGCTCCGGCGCCCAGGCCGGCGGCACCTCGAAGCGGTGCCGGATAAAGTCCACCTGCAACCGCGGCGCGCTCAGGGCGCCGTTGCGCAGGTCGGTGTCGATGACGGGGAGGGATTCGGGATCGAAGGCGGGACGCATAACAAGCGCAAGTATGACAGAAGCGCGGGTTTCGGCGTCGCAGCAAAATCCAACACCGCGTGGCCGCCTTGCCGCAGAACCATGCAAAAAGGGCACCCTGGGGTGCCCTTCCTGCGGAAACGCTGGCCGGGTTGCCCCGGCCGGCATGTCCAGCTTACTGTGCAGCAGCCTTGGCGGCGACAGCAGCCTTCGACACCAGCTTTTCCTTGATACGTGCGGACTTGCCCGAACGCTGGCGCAGGTAGTACAGCTTCGCGCGACGCACGTCGCCGCGACGCTTCACTTCGATGGCAGCGATCAGCGGCGAGTACAGCTGGAACGTACGCTCCACGCCTTCACCCGACGAGATCTTGCGCACGATGAAGGACGAATTCAGGCCGCGGTTGCGCTTGGCAATCACCACGCCTTCGTAGGCCTGCACGCGCTTGCGGTTGCCTTCGACCACGTTCACGTTCACCACCACGGTATCGCCGGGGGCGAAAGCGGGGATGGTCTTGTTCGCGGTCAGGCGCGCGATCTCTTCCTTCTCGATCTGCTCGATGATGTTCATCGTTTCTTCTCCGTAACCATCGTGCCGGCGTTGTATGCCCCAGGCATTGCCCGGGCCCCGGCAGAGGATGGGGTTTTACCTGGCGGGAGATTCCTCCCGCCCTTCCTTCGCCGCCCACTCCGACAGGAACTTCTCGTCGGCGCGGGTCAGCAAACCTTGCGCGCGAGCGGCCTCGATCAGGTCGGGGCGCTTCCTCGCGGTATTGGCCAGCGCCTGCTGGCGCCGCCATTTCTCGATCTCGGCATGATGGCCCCCGAGCAAGATCTCGGGCACCCGCACGCCTTCATATTCTTCCGGCCGCGTGTAGTGCGGACAATCCAGCAGGCCGTTGACGAAGCTGTCCTGCACCGCCGACTGCGCATCGCCCAGCACGCCAGGCAGATGCCGCACCACAGCGTCGATCAGCGCCATCGCCGGCAGTTCTCCGCCCGACAGCACGAAGTCGCCGAGGCTGATTTCCTCGTCCACGCGGCGGTCGATCAGCCGCTGGTCGATGGCCTCATATCTGCCGCACAACAGCACCAGGCCCGGCCGTTCGGCCAGTTCCATCACCTTGCCATGCGTCAGCGCCCGGCCTTGCGGCGACATCAGCACCACATGCGGCTGCGCCACGCCGGCCTGCGCCTGCGCTTGGACCGCGGCATCGATGGCATCGTCCAGGGGCTTGGCCAGCATTACCATGCCAGGGCCGCCGCCATAAGGACGATCGTCGATGGTGCGGTAGTTGTCGACCGTGAAATCGCGCGGATTCCACGTGCGCAACGCATACCGCTGCTGCTTGGCCGCCCGGCTGGTAATGCCCCAGTCGGTCAGCGCGCGAAACATCTCGGGAAACAGCGTGATCACATCGAACTGCATCCGCTCCCTCCCTTCCCAACCCGCACCGCGAAGGCACGGGTTCAGTAATCGAGCCCCCAGTCCACCACGATGCGCTTGCCCGCGGTATCAACCGTGCGCAGGAACGCATCGACAAACGGGATCAGCCGTTCGCCGGTCTTGCCGTCAGGCTGCACGAAGGCAACCTGCAGGATCTGGTGGGCACCGTTGTCGATCAGGCCGGACACCTCGCCCAGCAACTCGCCTTGCTCGTTGCTGACGCTGCAGCCGATCAGGTCGACCCAGTAAAACTCATCTTCGTCCGGCGCCGGAAAATCCCCGCGACGAATCCACACGCGACGGCCCTTGAGCGCCTCCGCCAGATTGCGGTCGGCAACGCCGGTAGCCTGCGCCACCACGGTGCCGCTGTGCTCGCGCGACTGCGCGATCTTCACGCAGAGCGGCTGGGCACGGGAGGCATCGGCACCAGCACCCACGAGCCCCGCCTGCGGCGGCGCCAGCAGCCACCAGCGGCGGGCATGCAGCAAGGCGGAAGCATCATCGGCATGCGGCTGGACCTTGATCCAGCCGCGGATGCCGTAGGCAGCGCCCACATAGCCGACTTCGACCAGGTCTTCCGGCAGCGGGTCGGCATACAGCAGCGCCGCTGGCACTTTGGGAGCCTTGGCACCAGGAGCCTTGGCAGGCGCCCCGTGGGGCCGGTTCAGCGGTCGGGGCGCAGCGCCCTGCTTGCGTTCAGTCACGTGTGCAACGAGAACGCGCCTGGCCTCGCCAACGGGCGAGACCAGGCGCGCTACAGGCAGCTATCGGGCAATCAGGCAGCAGCAGCCTTGGTGCCTTGCTTGACCAGGCGGGCAACGGTCGGCGACAGCTGGGCGCCAACACCTTGCCAGTAGGCCAGGCGGTCTTGCACCAGGCGCAGGCCTTCTTCACCTTCCGAAGCCAGCGGGTTGTAGAAACCAACGCGCTCGATGAAACGACCATCGCGACGATTGCGCGAGTCGGTGGCGACGATGTTGAAGAACGGGCGCTTCTTGCTGCCGCCGCGAGCCAGACGGATAACGACCATGGAATGATTCCTCAGAAAACGGGTGTTCGAGAGCGTCCGAACATGCAACGCAAGAGGTTCGAACACGAAACGCAAGAGTATAGCCCAATTCCCGAGGCCAAACAAACACTTAGGTGATTGACGCGCGGGGGCGGTGCAGGCATCGTGGCAAAAACCGCGACAGGAGGCCCGACATGCGCCCGGCTCTGCACTTCATGGTTCGCGCCGTACGACGTACGGTCGTGCTCGGCATTGTACTGCTGGCGGGCGCGTCCGCCGCGCCCGCGCTGGCGGCGTTGCCGCTGGACCAGGTCAGGCTGCCGCAGGGATTCCGCATCGACGTGATCACGGACGATGTGCCCGGCGCACGCGCCATGGCGATGTCGCCGTCGGGCACGCTCTTCGTCGGCTCGCGCAGCGAGGGCAAGGTGTATGCGGTGACCGACCCGCTCGGCAGCAAGCCGCGGGTGCGCGTGGTCGCCAACGGCCTGCGCGCGCCGGCCGGGGTGGCGTTCCGCGATGGCAGCCTGTACGCTTCCGCGGTGTCGCGGATCGTGCGGATCGACAATATCGAGGCCCGCCTGGAAAATCCCCCCGCACCGGTGGTGGTCAGCGACCGCTTCCCGACCGACGGGCACCACGGCTGGAAATTCATCGCCTTCGGCCCGGATGGCTACCTGTACGTGCCGGTCGGCGCGCCGTGCAATATCTGCGCGCCCGACGAGAACCGCTACGCCAACATCATGAAGATGAAGCCCGACGGCAGCGACCTGCAGGTGGTGGCGCGGGGCGTGCGCAATACCGTCGGCTTCGACTGGCACCCGGCCACGCGCGAGCTGTGGTTCACCGACAATGGCCGCGACCGCATGGGCGACGACGTCCCCGACGACGAGCTGAATCGCGCTACCGCCGCCGGCCAGCATTTCGGCTACCCGTACTGCCATGCCGGCAACGTTGCCGATCCGGAATACGGCAGCAAGCGCCCCTGTTCCGAATTCATCGCCCCCGTCGCCAGGCTGGGCGCGCATGTGGCGGCGCTGGGCATGCGCTTCTACACCGGCACGCAATTCCCGGCCGCGTACCGCAACAACGTCTTTATCGCCGAGCACGGGAGCTGGGACCGCAGCGAGCCGTCCGGCTATCGCGTGGTGCGCGTGGCGCTGGACGGCGCCGGCAAGGCGACCGCCCACGAGGTGTTCGCCCAGGGCTGGCTGCGCGGTGGCAGGCCCTGGGGCCGGCCCGCCGATGTCCTGGTCGCGCCGGATGGTTCGCTGCTCGTCAGCGACGATATGGCGGGGGCGATCTACCGCATCCGCTATGCCCCCTGAAGCGGGCCCCTGAAGCGGCCCCCGAAGCGCCCATCAGGCGGCCCCTGAAGCGCCCCCGCAATTCCCCGGAAACCCGCCTGGGGCGGGGCGAAAGGGGACGTGGCGGGGCCGAAACAATCCGTTACACCGGTAACGGGATTGGCATAGGCGGCCTGATGGCCCATGCGTACCATGAACCCATCTTCCAACAGCATCACAGCGCGACAGGAACCTGGGAATCCGCATGCTCACCCGCTCTCTCCTGCGCGACCTGGTGGCTGGCATCCTGGTGGCCTCGGGCCTGGTCGGCGCGGTAGCCACCAGCCATGCCCAGGTCGCGTTCTGGCAAAAAGCCCGCCCCGAGGCGCGCCCCGCGCGCCTGCAATCCGGCGACGGCTGGCAAGTGGCCAGCGTGCGCGCCGAAAGCCGTGAACACGTGCAGGCCCAGATCGACCGGATGGAGGCGCGCGCCCGTGCCGACGACCGCCTGAACGGCCGCCGCGCAGCGCTGTCCGGCGCGCGCGACGACAATCGCGGCCGGCCGCCGGAACGCGTCAATCCTCCCAGCGAAGTCCGCAACGACGTCCGCCCGACCAACGTCGGCCCCGGCTGGCAGACCCACGGCCGCGACGGCGGGCGCTAGCCGCCGGGTCCGCATTTCGGGTTTCGGACGGAACTCCGCCCCCGCTTTCCGTGTCTGTACCTAAGTGCGCGCCCCCTTTATGGGTCGCGCACAGGCTGCCGCCCGGCGCTGCCCGGGGCTCACAGCGTGCCGTCTAGTGCAGACGGCAATCGAACTGACCTGCCTCTGCCCGACACCTCCTGCCGGGACCCGATCAAGACGGCTCGGGCGCAGCCTCCAGAATGACAATAATTCTGTGAGGTTTGTCATGTCACCCCTTCTTAGCGACCTGGCCGAACACGCAGGCCAGTTATCGCTGTCAATCCTGTTCATGGGCATCCTGACCCTGGTCCTCTACAGCGAGACGCATATCAGCGAGCATGCGGCCGCCTTTATCAAGAGCCTGCTGTCCGGCGGCTGGCATTAGCGCCGCCCTGCGCGTCTGGTGACGCACTTCCCCTCCCTGCGCTGACTGCCGGCGTACAATGTGTGCCGGCTGGCACCCGTGTGCCGCCGCTCCCGTGCCGGCGCACTGCCGGCCTGCATCCGTCCGCCATTGCCTGCACTCCGACCATGCCAGCAGCCACGCCAGCCCGCCACGCTTCCCCCCTCGCTTCCTCTGCCTCCCGGGCCAAATCGAAGCTGCTGACCGTGGCGCTGGCCTTCCTGTTCGGCAGCCTGGGCGTACATCGCTTCTATCTGGGCGGCCTGCGCGACCCGTATGGATGGGCGCATCTGCTGGCACTGCTGGCCGGCGTCATCGGCGTGGCGTCGATGGCGACCGGGGCCGGCTCGCCGGCGCTGAACTGGACCTTCGCCGTCGCGGGCGGCACTTCTGTCATCAGCGCCTTCCTGGCGGCCATCGTCTATGGCCTGCGCCCGGACGACAAGTGGGACGCGCGCTTCAACCCGCACGGCAAACCCACGCGCTCCGGCTGGCCGGTGGTGATCCTGGTGATCCTGTCGCTGCTGATCGGCACCGGGCTGCTGATGGCCGGCCTGGCGATCAGCTTCCAGACCTTTTTCGAATCGCAGGTCGAGGCCGCGCGCGAGTTGTCGCAATAGCGGCGGCGGTCTGTCACCCGCTTGCGCGCGATCAATGCGGGCGCAATCGCGGGTTTCGCTTTCAGTCAAATCGCCCATACTGGTAAGACCGCCCAATCTCCGGCGGCAGCACGCGCAGCAGGGCCGCGGCTCGGCGGCGCAAAGGAGCACAGACCGACATGCCGACCTATGAGGAAGGACGCCTGGCAGCGATCGCCGTCCGGCTGGCGCTGTCCTCAGGACTGTCCCCATCGAGCGCCAAGGCCGCGCTGGATCTCGCTAGCAGCATGATCAGCGACCAGCAGGCCACCGAAGCCGCGCTGAAGGCTCAGAAAAGCGAACCTTGCGGATCATCCTTGCCGCTTGGCCCCCTGGCTGGGGGACGAAAACGAGAAGTATCCAGCTCGAACCGGTTGTAGCGGAAGCCGAGCCGTTCGGCGGCCTTGTAAAAGCGCTGTCGCAGCAGGTCCGCCCACACGCCCGTACCCCGCATGCGCGTGGCAAAGCTGGCATCGTAGGCTTTGCCTTCGCGCATTTCACGCACGCGGTTCATGACCCGCTCGGCCCGGTCCGGGAAATGCGCCTGCAACCATTCCTCAAACAGCGGCTTCACTTCCCACGGCAGCCGCAGCACGATGTAGTTCGCATACACGGCGCCCGCCTCGTGCGCCGCTTCCAGTACACGTTCCAGGTCCGGTTCGGTGATAAACGGGATCACCGGGGCGATGCTCACGCCCACCGGGATGCCCGCGTCGGTCAGCGTGCGGATGGTGCGCAGCCGGCGCGACGGCGTGGCCGCGCGCGGCTCCAGCGTGCGCGCGATACCGGCGTCGAGCGTGGTGATGGTGACCGCCGCCACCGCCAGCCGCCTGGCCGCCATCGGCGCCAGCAGGTCGATATCCCGCTCGATCAGTGACGACTTGGTGATCAGCGCGACCGGGTGGTCGCACTCGCTCAACACCTCCAGGATGCCGCGGGTGATGCGCTGCTCGCGCTCGATCGGCTGGTAGGCATCGGTGTTGACACCCAGCGCGATGGTCTCGCACTGGTACGAGGGCCGCGCCAGCGCCTCGCGCAACCGTTCGGCGGCGTTGGCCTTGGCAAACAGCCTGGTCTCGAAGTCCAGTCCCGGCGACAGGTCGAGATAGGCGTGCGTCGGCCGCGCGAAGCAATAGATGCAGCCGTGTTCGCACCCTCTGTATGGATTGAGCGAAACATCGAACGGGATATCGGGCGACGCATTGCGGGTCAGGATCGAGCGGGCTCGCTCGATGCGCACGATGGTGCGCAGCGGCGGCAGCGGGACCTCGGCTGCCGGCGAGGCAATGGTGCCGGCGCCAGCCGGCGCTCCCTCGTCAGCCACTACGGGTGGCTCGTCGGCAAACGCCCCGCCCCAGCCATCGTCAAAGGCCTCGCGCTGGTCGCGCTCGAACCGCCCCTGCAGGTTGCTGACCGCGCCCCGGCCTTTGCGCGCGAGCGGCGGCCGCGCGGCGGCCTGCGGCGCCTGCGCGTCGGCATCGCGCCGCACGGGGCGGTGCTCGTGGTCCTGCGGTTTGTGCGGGGGGCGCTTCATGGCGACTACGGTGGCCTTTGTCAGTCTGGCGGACTCTTCTCCTCGACCGAGATCGCCAGCGTTTCCTTGATTTCTTCCATCACGACATAGCTTTTAGACTGCGCGGCGCCCGGCAGTTGCAGCAGGATATCGCCCAGCAGCCGCCGGTATTCGCCGATCTCGCGGATGCGGGCCTTGATCAGATAGTCGAAATCGCCCGATACGAGGTGACACTCCAGCACTTCCGGGATGCGCAGCACCTCGCGCCGGAACTGCTCGAACATATTGCCCGACTTGTTGCCGAGCGAGATCTCGACGAACACCAGCAGCGCGCTGCCCAGCAGCGCGGGGTTCAGCCGCGCGTAGTAGCCCATGATGACACCATCGCGCTCCAGGCGCTTGACGCGCTCGATGCAGGGCGTGATGGTCAGGCCGACCGCCTCGGCCAGGTCCTTCATCGACATCCGTCCGTCGCTCTGCAGCGCGGTCAGGATCTTGCGGTCGAGCCGGTCAAGGGTGCGCAGAGGCTGGCGACTCGTTCTCATCAGTTTTTCCTGTTTTCCTGAGAAATTCGGTAACTATGACTGGATTGCATCCAATAGTATAGAGATAAATCCTTCATCAACTTGTCATCGCAGTTGGAGCCCCCGGACATGCGCGTTCTCGTACTCGGCAGTGGCGTTATTGGCGTCACCAGTGCGTGGTATCTGGCCAAAGCCGGTCACGAAGTGACCGTCGTCGACCGTGAGTCCGGGCCCGCGCTCGGCACCAGCTTTGCCAACGCCGGGCAGATCTCGCCCGGCTACGCGTCGCCTTGGGCGGCACCGGGCGTGCCGCTGAAGGCGATCAAGTGGATGTTCCAGGAGCATGCTCCGCTCAGCATCCGGCCCGACGGCACGCTGTTCCAGCTCCAGTGGATGTGGCAGATGCTGCTGAACTGCAGCGCCGAGCGCTACGCCGTCAACAAGGAACGCATGGTGCGGCTGGCCGAATACAGCCGCGACTGCATCCGCGCGCTGCGCGCGGAGACGGGCATCGCTTATGAAGGCCGCCAGCAAGGCACGCTGCAGGTGTTCCGCACCGAAGCGCAGCTGGAGGGCGCGGCCAAGGACATCGCCGTGCTGGAAGAAGCCGGCGTGCCCTACCAGTTGCTTTCGCGCGAGGAACTCGCCGCGAGCGAACCGGCGCTGGCCGCCGTCCGCCACAAGCTGGCCGGCGGCCTGCGCCTCCCCAACGACGAAACGGGCGACTGCGCGCTGTTCACCCAGCGGCTCGCACGGATGGCCCAGACGCTCGGGGTCCGCTTCCTGTACAACCGATCGATCGACGGCCTGATGACGCAGGGCGATGCCGTCACCGGCGCCGTGGTCAACGGCGAGCCGGTCGCCGCCGACCTGGTGGTGGTGGCGCTGGGCAGCTGGTCGAGGCAACTGGTGAAGCCGTTCCTGCGCGGCATGTCCAACCTGCCGGTCTACCCGCTCAAGGGTTTCTCGATCACGGTGCCGCTCAGCGACGTCTCGCGCAGCCCGGTGTCGACCGTGCTGGACGAAACCTACAAGGTCGCGATCACCCGCTTCGACGACCGCATCCGCGTCGGCGGCATGGCGCAGATCGTCGGCTACGACCGCAGCATGGACCCGGCCAAGCGCCGCACGCTGGAACACGTGGTGACCGACCTGTTCCCGGGCGCCGGCGACGTCAGCCAGGCCACCTTCTGGACCGGGCTGCGCCCGATGACGCCGGACGGCACGCCGATCGTGGGGCCGACGCAGATGCGCGGGCTCTGGCTGAACACCGGCCACGGTACGCTGGGATGGACCATGGCGTGTGGGTCGGGCAAGCTGCTGGCCGACCTGGTGTCGGGCACGTCGCCGGCGATCCGTGCCGATGACCTGTCGGTGGGGCGCTATCTGAAGCCGGCACGCCATCATCTGGCGCCTCGGCCGGCTGCTGCCTGACACACGCACGGCAACGACCTCGAAAAAAGGGCGACCCCGCGGGTCGCCCTTTTTTTCTTCCTGCCACCAGAGCACGCTCAGAACTGCTCCGCCGTCAGCGCATTCACCGGTGCCCCGCCGCCGACGATGGCATCGCGCAACCCCGATGCCTGCGACAGGATGTGCTCGGCAAAGAAATGCGCGGTCGCGATCTTGGCGTCGTAGAAGCCCGGATCCTCGGCCCGCTTGGCATCGGCGGCCAGCATTGCGCGGCCGAGCTGCCAGCCCGAGAACACGATGCCGCACAGCTTCAGGTACGGCACGCTGCCGGCGAATACGGCGTTCGGGTCCGACTTGGCATTGCTCACCACAAAATCGACCACCGCTTCCAGCGCCGCGCGGCCATTGGCCAGCTGCGCCTGGACCGCGGTGAAGGCAGCGCCGCCATGCTGGCCCAGCGCGGCCTCGGCCTCGGCGATCTGCGCACAGATCGCGCGTGCCACCGCGCCGCCGTCGCGCACGGTCTTGCGACCGACCAGGTCGTTGGCCTGGATCGCGGTGGTGCCTTCGTAGATCGGCAGGATGCGGGCGTCGCGATAGTGCTGCGCCGCGCCGGTTTCCTCGATAAAGCCCATGCCCCCGTGCACCTGCACCCCAAGGCTGGTGACGTCAATCGACAGCTCGGTGCTCCAGCCCTTGACCACCGGCACCATGAACTCATAGAACGCCTGGCTCTGCTGGCGCACCGCTTCGTCCGGATGCTGGTGCGCGGCGTCGCTGGCGGCCGCGGCCACATAGGCGACGGCGCGAGCGCCTTCGATCAGTGCGCGCATCGTCATCAGCATGCGCTTCACGTCGGGGTGGTGGATGATGGTCACCGCCTCGCGCGCCGAGCCATCGACCGGGCGGCTCTGCACGCGCTCGCGCGCATAGGCCACGGCCTGCTGGTAGGCGCGCTCGGACACCGCCACACCCTGCATGCCGACGGAGAAGCGCGCCGAGTTCATCATGATGAACATGTACTCGAGGCCGCGGTTCTCTTCGCCGACCAGCGTGCCGATGGCGCCGCCGTGGTCGCCGAACTGCAGCACCGCCGTCGGGCTGGCCTTGATGCCGAGCTTGTGCTCGATCGACACGCAGTGCACGTCGTTGCGCTCGCCCGGGCTGCCGTCGGCATTGACCAGGAACTTGGGCACGATAAACAGCGAGATGCCCTTGACGCCTTCCGGCGCAGTGGGCGTGCGCGCCAGCACGAGATGGACGATGTTCTTCGCCATGTCGTGCTCGCCGTAGGTGATGAAGATCTTGGTGCCGAACAGCTTGAAGGTACCGTCGCCCTGCGGCTCGGCGCGGGTGCGCACCGCGGCCAGGTCGGAGCCGGCTTGCGGCTCGGTCAGGTTCATGGTGCCGGTCCACTCGCCCGAGATCAGCTTGGGCAGGAAGGTTGCCTTCTGCTCGTCGGTGCCCGCCGTCAGCAGCGCCTCGATGGCACCGTCGGTCAGCAGCGGGCACAGCGCGAACGACAGGTTCGCGGTGTTCAGCATCTCGTTGCAGGCGGTGGCGATCAGCTTGGGCAGGCCCTGGCCGCCGAATTCCTGCGGGTGCAGCACGCCCTGCCAGCCGCCTTCGCCGAACTGGCGGAAGGCTTCCTTGAAGCCGGGCGTGGTGGTGACCACCCCGTCCTTCCAGCTGCTCGGGTCCAGGTCGCCGGCGCGGTTCAGCGGTGCCACCACCTGCTCGTTGAACTTGGCGGCTTCCTCCAGCACGGCCTCGGCCGTCTCCGGCGTGGCCTCTTCGAAGCCCGGCAGTTTGCTGACAGCCGCAAGGCCAGCCAGCTCGTTCATGACGAACAGCATGTCCTTGATCGGAGCGCGGTAGGTCATCGATGTCTCCTCATGTGTATAAAAAAACCGTTCGCGGCGGGGCTACGTTACCCCACCGGAACGGCTCGTATAGGCTATCCACGCCGGCCGCGGCGCGGTCGGCATGGCCAGCGCGGCGGCGTCAGCCCAGTGCGGCCACCAGCTCAGGCACCACGGTGTTCAGATCGCCCACCAGGCCATAGTCGGCCACGGAGAAGATCGGGGCTTCGGCATCCTTGTTGATCGCGACGATCACCTTGGAGTCCTTCATGCCGGCCAGATGCTGGATCGCGCCGGAGATACCGACCGCGATATACAGCTGCGGCGCAACGATCTTGCCGGTCTGGCCCACCTGGTAGTCGTTCGGCACGAAGCCGGCGTCCACCGCGGCGCGCGAGGCGCCCAGTGCGGCGCCCAGCTTGTCGGCCAGCGGCGTCAGCACCTTGGTGTAGTTCTCACCCGAACCCACGCCACGGCCACCCGAGACGATGATCTTGGCGGCGGTCAGTTCCGGACGGTCGCTCTTGGCGACTTCGCTGGAGACGAACTGCGAGATGCCCAGGTCGGCCACGGCCGGCAGGTTCTCGACGGCAGCCGAGCCGCCTTCGGCAGCAGCGGAGTCGAACGCCGTGCCGCGCACGGTGATGACCTTGATCTTGTCTTCCGACTTCACGGTGGCGATGGCGTTGCCGGCGTAGATCGGACGCTCGAAGGTGTCCGGGGCGTCGACCTTGGAGATTTCCGAGATCTGGGCCACGTCCAGCTTGGCGGCGACGCGCGGCAGGATGTTCTTGCCGTACGGAGTAGCCGGAGCCAGGATGTGGCTGTAGTCGCTGGCGATGGCCAGCGCCTGCTCGGCCACGTTCTCGGCCAGGCCGTGGTCGAAGTACGCAGCGTCGGCCAGCAGGACCTTGCTCACGCCGGCGATCTTCGCGGCAGCGTCAGCCGCGGCCTTGGCGTTGGCGCCCGCCACCAGCACGTGGACGTCGCCGCCGCACTGGGCGGCAGCCGTCACGGTATGCAGCGTGGAGGCCTTGATGGATTGATTGTCGTGTTCAGCAATGACGAGTGCAGTCATGTTTTCTATCTCCCCCGCGCTCAGATAACTTTGGCTTCGTTCTTCAGCTTCTGCACCAGCGTCGCGACGTCCGGCACCATCACACCCGCGCTGCGCTTGGGCGGCTCGACGACCTTCAGGGTCGACAGGCGCGGCTTCACGTCCACGCCGAGGTCTTCCGGCTTGACGATATCCAGCGGCTTCTTCTTCGCCTTCATGATGTTCGGCAGCGTGACGTAGCGCGGCTCGTTCAGGCGCAGGTCGGTCGTCACCACGGCCGGCAGGTTGATCGACAGCGTTTCCAGGCCGCCATCGACTTCACGGGTCACCGAGGCCTTGCCATCGGCAATCACCACCTTGGAAGCGAACGTGGCTTGCGACAGGCCCGCCAGCGCGGCCACCATCTGGCCGGTCTGGTTGGAGTCGTCGTCGATGGCCTGCTTGCCCAGGATCACCAGTTGCGGCTGTTCCTTGTCGATCAGCGCCTTCAGCAGCTTGGCCACGGCCAGCGGCTGCAGGTCTTCACCGGATTCCACCAGGATGCCGCGGTCGGCGCCGATGGCCATCGCGGTGCGCAGGGTTTCCTGGCACTGCGTGACACCGCACGACACGGCGACGACTTCGGTGACAACGCCGGCTTCCTTCAGGCGCACGGCCTCTTCGACGGCGATTTCGTCGAAGGGGTTCATGCTCATCTTGACGTTGGCCAGATCGACGCCCGAGCCGTCCGCCTTGACGCGGACCTTGACGTTGAAATCCACCACCCGCTTGACTGCGACGAGTACTTTCATGCGCTCACTCCACTAATAGCTGTAGTCAGAAATTTTGTTCGCTCGTCATTATAACCACCGGGCTGGCGGCTTCCCTGTTTTTCGAACGATCGTACTATTTTATCGGCAAAATGATGCCGGGCATAGCCCGGCAGACCCCAGCCGTCCGACGATTTTGCCGCAAACCGGGGCTTGCGGGGCTCGTCGGATTGGATGAAACCCTCGACTAATCGGGGCCTTATATGACTTACCAGGCGGTGATGACCGATTCCTTGTAGGTCGAAGTGACGTATTGCTTGATTTCCGGCGAGTGGTATGCCTTCACCAGCTTGGCCACCCACGGCTTGTTCTTGTCGGCGTCGCGGATGGCGATCAGGTTGGCGTACGGGCCTTTCGGGCCTTCCATGGCGATGGCGTCCTTGGTCGGCGACAAACCGGCCGATTCCGCGTAGTTGCCGTTGATCGCGGCGGCGTCCAGGTCATCCAGCGAACGCGGCAGTTGGGCGGCGTCCAGCTCGACAATGCGGATCTTCTTCGGGTTCTCGACGATATCCAGCGGCGTCGCCTTCAGGCCGGCGTTGGGCTTGAGCTTGATCACGCCTTTGCTCTGCAGCAGCAGCAAGCCGCGGCCGCCGTTGGTCGGGTCATTGGGCACGCCCACGCGCGCCCCCTGCTTGAGCTGGTCGAGCGACTTGATCTTCTTGGAGTACACGCCCATCGGGAACGTGACGGTATAGGCCACATGCGTGAATTTGTAGCCGCGATCCTTGATCTGGGCTTCCAGGTACGGCAGGTGCTGGTAGCTGTTGGCATCCAGGTCGCCGGCGGCAAGCGCTGCGTTGGGCTGGATGTAGTCGCTGAACTCGACCACCTGGATGTTGAGGCCGTCCCTGGCGGCGACCTTCTTCACCTGTTCCATGATCTGGGCGTGCGGGCCGCCGGTCACGCCGATCTTGATCGGCTTTTCCTGGGCCACGGCAGCGGTGGCGAGCGAGGCGCCGAGCGCGGCGCCGAGGATCCATTGCAGCAGGTTGCGACGTTGCATGATATGCGTTTCCTGTTTCAAAAAAATAAAGGGCTCAGCGGTGGCTGATGCGTCGGACGAGCCAGTCGCCGAAGCTTTGCACCGCCTGCACGAAAACAATCAGGATCACCACCACCGCCACCATTACTTCGGTGATGTAGCGCTGGTAGCCATAGCGGATGCCCAGGTCGCCCAGGCCGCCGCCGCCGATGGCGCCGGCCATGGCCGAATAACCGACCAGGCTGACGAAGGTGATGGTCAGGCCGGCAACGATGCCTGGCATCGCTTCGGGCAACAGCACCTTCCATACGATCTGGCCGGTGGTCGCGCCCATCGACTGGGCCGCCTCGACCAGGCCCTTGTCGACCTCGCGCAGCGCGCTTTCCACCAGCCGCGCGATAAACGGGATCGCCGCGATGGTCAGCGGCACGATCGCCGCGGTGGTGCCGATCGACGAACCGACGATAAAGCGCGTGAACGGAATCACCACCACCAGCAGGATGATGAACGGGACCGAGCGCACCGCATTGACCACCACGCCGATGGTGCGGTTGAACAGCGGATGCGACAGCACGCCACCGCGGTTGGTCAGGTGCAGCAGCACGCCCAGCGGCACGCCCAGCAGCGCGCCGACCACGCCGGAGATCGCCACCATCAGCAGCGTCTCGTTGAACGAGGTCAGGAACAGGTCAGACATTTCAGACCACATGCTCGAACTCCTCCACCACGACGCCTTGCGCCTGCAGGTATTCCATCGCCGCCTTGACGTCGGCCGTTTCACCGGTGGCCATGATCGCCAGCGAGCCGAACGCCTGGCCCTGGATCTCGTCGATATGGCCGTGCAGGATATTGAAGTCCAGCCCGTAGCGGCGGATCGCCTGGGCCAGCACCGGCTGGTCCACGCCCTCGCCGGTGAAGGCGAGGCGGTAGACGTGGTCGCGGCCGTTGCCGAGGCGGCTTTCCACACGCTTGAGCACGCTCGCCGGCAGCTCCTGCGAAATCACGTCGCCGATCATCGCGCGCGTGACGTCATGCTGCGGGCGCAGGAACACGTCGATCACGCGCCCGGTCTCCACCACCTGGCCGGCTTCGAGCACGGCCACGCGGTCGCACACCTGCTTGATCACCTCCATCTGGTGCGTGATCATCACCACGGTCAGGCCCAGGTCGCGGTTGATCTGTTTGAGCAGGTCGAGGATGGAGCGGGTGGTTTCCGGGTCCAGCGCGGAAGTCGCCTCATCGGACAGCAGCACCTTGGGCTTGCTCGCCAGCGCGCGCGCAATGCCCACGCGCTGCTTCTGCCCGCCGCTGATCTGCGCCGGATAGCGGTCCTTGAGCGCGGACAGGCCAACGAGGTCCAGCAGCGGCAGCACCGTGGCGGCGATCTCGTCCCTGGGCTTGCCGGCCAGTTCCAGCGGCAGCGCCACGTTGTCATACACGGTGCGCGACGACAGCAGGTTGAAGTGCTGGAAGATCATGCCGATCTCGCGGCGCGCCAGGCGCAGCGCGCCGTTGTCCAGCGCGGTCAGGTCCTGGCCGGCGACGATCACGCGGCCGCTGGTGGGCCGGTTCAGCAGGTTGATGGCGCGGACCAGCGTGCTCTTGCCGGCGCCGCTGCGGCCGATGATGCCGAAGACTTCGCCGGACGCTATCGACAGGCTGACGTCCCGCAATGCATGCACGTCGCCTGCCGCGCCCGGGAAGCGCTGCGACAGTTCTTGCAGTTCGATCATGTAAAGGTGACCAAAAGAAAACGGCAACAGTCGCGGAGGTCTCCAGCGCTGTTGCCGCACGTTATTTTTCTGAAGCGCGTATTTTATTCGATTCGCTTCATACCAGAAACGACTTTTTACCGATGTCTTTATACGTTCCCGGCATATAAAGGCGCTAAATGTCGCCCGTCAGTCACGCCACGACGGTGACCGCTTGTCGATAAAGGCCTGCACGCCCTCCAGCGCCGATTCGTCCATCATGTTGCATGCCATGGTCTGGCCCGCAAGCTGGTAAGCCGCTTCGATCCCCATCTCGAGCTGGCGGTAGAAGAGCCCCTTGCCGGCGGCCACCGCGGCGGCCGGCTTGGCGCAGATGCTGGCGGCCAGGCGCGCCACTGCATCGTCAAGCTGGTCCGCGGCCACGACGCGGTTGACCAGCCCGCGCTCACGCGCGGTGGCAGCATCGATCATGTCGCCGGTCAGCAGCATCTCCATGGCCTGCTTGCGGTGCAGGTTGCGCGACAGCGCCACGCCGGGGGTCGAGCAGAACAGCCCCAGGTTCACGCCCGATACCGCAAAGCGGGCATCGTCAGCGGCCACGGCCAGGTCGCACATCGCCACGAGCTGGCAGCCGGCCGCGGTAGCGATGCCCTGCACGCGCGCGATGACCGGCTGCGGCATCTTCTGGATCGCCATCATCATGCGCGTGCAGCGGTCGAACAGCCGGCGGTAGTAATCGTGCGAGGGCGAGGCGCGCATCTCGCGCAGGTCGTGCCCGGCGCAGAATGCCTTGCCGGCGCCGGCCAGCACCACCACGCGCACCGTGTCATCCGTCGCCAGACGCGCCAGCGCTTCGGTCAGCGCTTCCAGCAGCCCTTCGGACAGGGCATTGAACGCCTGCGGGCGATTCATCGTCAGACGCGTCACGCCGGCGGCATCGCGCGACTCGGTCAGCAGCGGCGCATCCACGCGTGCATCGTTCTCGGCCATGGCGATGGTCTCCTAGTGTTCCATCAGGACCTTCAGGTGCGCCAGCACGCTGCGGCCCAGTGCGCTCAGGTTGTAGCCACCCTCCAGGCAACTGACGATGCGGCCCTGCGCATGCGCGCGAGCCACGTCGACGAGCTGGCCGGTGATCCAGGCGTAGTCCTGCTCCACCAGCCCCATCTGCCCGAGGTCATCCTCGCGGTGCGCGTCGAAGCCGGCCGAGATAAACAGCATCTGCGGGCGGAACTCGTTCAGCCGCGGCAGCCAGATGGTTTCGACCACCTCGCGCACCGCCATGCCGTTGGTGTACGCGGGCAGCGGGATGTTGACCATATTGGGTGCGAGATGCTCGGTGCCGCTGTACGGGTAGAACGGATGCTGGAAGATGCTGCACATCAGCACGCGCTCGTCGCCGCGGAAGGCCGCCTCGGTGCCGTTGCCGTGGTGCACGTCGAAATCGATGATCGCGACGCGCTCCAGCCCGTGCGCCTGCAGCGCATGGCGCGCGGCAATGGCGACGTTGTTGAAGAAGCAGAAGCCCATGGCGCGGTCGGGCTCGGCGTGGTGGCCGGGCGGGCGCACGCAGCAGAACGCGTTTTCCAGCTCGCCGGCGATCACGGCATCGGTGGCCGCCACCGCAGCGCCCGCGGCCAGCTTTGCCGCGGCGAGGGTATGGCTGTTCATCGAGGTGTCGGGATCGATCGGGTAGTAGCCGCTGGCCGGGCTGGCGCTTTCCAGCGAATCGACATAGTCGGGCCGGTGCACGCGTTCGAGCTGCTCGCGCGTCGCGGGCGTGGGCTCGCGCCGCTCCAGCAGGCCGTCCAGGCCGTGCGAAATCAGGTGGTCGTCGATCGCCTGCAGGCGTTCCGGGCACTCGGGATGGAAATGCCCCATTTCGTGCCGCTGGAACTCCGGGTGCGTGTAATAGCCTGTCGGCATCTCTTATCGTCGCAAGGTTGTCTCCATGCGCTACGTTAGCACAGGCAACGGCCAGCCACCCAGCCGCACCCTACCCCACCGGCGTTCGGTTGCGGCGCGCTGGCGGGCGGCTGCTCCAGTGGCATCCGCTATACTCGGTGCGACTTGCAAAGGACACCATGACCGACACCCAGCGCTCACTGCGACGCCCCCTGCTGGGCGCCGCGCTTTCCGCTGCCGCACTCGGACTCTGCGGCCTCTCCCCCAGCCTGCTCGCCGCCGGCAAGCGCCGCGTCAGCGTGCGCGAGGAAGAAATCGAACCCGGCCGCTACCGCGACAACCCGCAAACCCGCGCCTTTATCGACGAGATGGTGGCGCGCCACAATTTTGACCGCGGCATGCTGCAGGACTGGTTCGGCCAGGCGGTCTATTCGTCGACCGTGGTGCGCCTGATCATGCCGCCCGCCACTACCGGCCGCAAAAGCTGGCGCACCTACCGCTCGCGCTTTATCGAGCCGATCCGCATCAACGCGGGCGTGCGCTTCTGGCAGGACAACCGCGAGACGCTGCGCCGCGCCGAGTCCGAATTCGGGGTGCCGGCCTCGGTGATCGTGGGCATCATCGGCGTGGAAACCATCTATGGCCGCGACATGGGCACCTTCCGCGTGCTCGACTCGCTGTCCACGCTCGCCTTCGACTACCCGGACACGCCCAACCGCGACGCGCGCAGCACGCTGTTCCGCAACCAGCTGGCGGATTACCTGTTGTGGTGCCGCGACACGCGTACCGATGTCTACTCGGTGCTGGGCTCGTATGCCGGCGCGATCGGCATTCCGCAATTCATGCCGACCAGCCTGCGCGAATACGCGATCGACTACGACAACAACGGCCGCATCGACCTGCGCAACAGCCCGACCGATGCAATCGGCAGCGTCGCCCGCTTCCTGCAACTGCACGGCTGGGAGCCGGGACGGCCGGTGGTGTGGCGTATTGCAAGCGATGCCGGCAGCCTGGGCGTTGCCACCGCGGCCGCGGATGGCGAGCCTTGGCCGACGCGCACGCTCAACCAGTTGACGCGCGCGGGGCTGCGCGTGGATGAGCCGATCGATGCCGCGCGTGAAGGTGAAACCGGGGTGTTGGTGGTGGACCTGCCGACGCCGGATTTGCCCACGGAATACCTGCTGGGGCTGCGGAACTTCTATGTGCTGACGCGGTACAACCGGAGCTTTTTTTATGCGTTGGCGGTGTATCAGTTGGGGGAGGCAGTGAAAGCGGCGATGATGGGGTGAGGCCGGAGCAGTCGCGCAGACCAAAAGCCCCGCATGAAGCGGGGCTTCAGATTACGGAGGATGTCGGCATACCGCCGGTTTGCTCCCCTCTCCCGCTTGCGGGAGAGGGGCGGGGGGAGAGGGCAGGCGCTGGCATACCAACGGCCTGTACTTCGTGGAGCAGCCGGCCCTCTCCCCAACCCTCTCCCGCCGGCGAGAGGGAGTACACAATCAGTCATCAAAAGCGGATGGCTGATTGGCGCGCCTTCATGTTTGCCGTCAGGCCGGAAACACCCCCGTCGACAGATACCGATCCCCACGATCGCACACCACAAACACGATCGTGGCGTTCTCCACTTCCTCCGCAATCCGCAGCGCCACGCAAAGCGCGCCCGCGGCCGAAATCCCGCAGAAGATGCCCTCTTCGCTCGCCATGCGGCGCGCCATATGCTCGGCGTCGGCCTGGCTCACCGGCTCGGTGCGATCGATATATTTGGGATCATAGATCTTGGGCAGATACGCTTCCGGCCATTTGCGGATGCCTGGGATGCGCGAGCCCTCGGCTGGCTGTGCGCCGATCACCTGGATCTCGGGATTCTGTTCCTTCAGGTAGCGCGACACGCCGGTAATGGTGCCGGTGGTGCCCATCGCCGACACGAAGTGGGTGATGCGCCCGTCGGTATCGCGCCAGATCTCGGGGCCGGTGCCCTCGTAGTGCGCCTGCGGGTTGTCCGGGTTGGCAAACTGGTCGAGGATCACGCCCTTGCCCTCGCGCTCCATCGAATCGGCCAGGTCGCGCGCGTATTCCATACCGCCCTTGACCGGCGTCAGCACGATCTCGGCGCCATAGGCAGCCATGCTCTGGCGGCGCTCCAGGCTCAGGTCCTCGGGCATGATCAGCACCATCTTGTAGCCACGGATGGCGGCCGCCATGGCCAGCGCGATGCCGGTATTGCCTGAGGTTGCCTCGATCAGCGTATCGCCGGGCTTGATGCGCCTACGCGCCTCGGCCCGGGCGATCATCGATACCGCCGGGCGGTCCTTGACCGAACCGGCGGGGTTGTTGCCTTCCAGCTTGCCGAGGATCACATTGCCGCGCGCGTCGTTGGCGGCACCGGGAATACGCTGCAGTCTGACCAGCGGCGTATTGCCGATGGTGTCTTCAATTGTCTTGTAGGCCATTGGGGGGAAGCAGAGGCGAGGTAGGTCGCGATGGTAGGTCAGGTTCGCCGGCCATTGTAATCCACCCACCTTTCCCTCGCCGGCAGGCGGGCTTTGGCACCTGCCCGCCCCGTCCGGCCCAGGCTTACGGCTCAGGCTTCCTCGTGGTTGCCTTCGCCCAGCAGGTGGTACAGCAGGATGCAGCCGAACGTGGCGGTACCGATGCCACCCAGCGTCATGCCGCCCAGCTTCAGCGTCAGGTCGCCTGCGGCCACCGTCAGCGTGGCGCCCACCGTGATCAGGTTGCGCGAGCTGGAGAAGTCGACCTTGTTTTGCACCCAGATCCGGCCCGCCGTGGCCGAGATCAGGCCGAACACGACGATGGTCAGCCCGCCGATCACGGGCCCCGGGATGGTCAGGATCAGCGCGCCGAACTTGGGCGAGAAGCCCAGCAGGATGGCCACCACCGCCGCCACCACGAAGATCAGCGTCGAATAGATCTTGGTCACCGCCATCACGCCCATGTTCTCGGCATAGGTGGTCACGCCGGTGCCGCCACCGCTGGCCGACAGCATGGTGGCGATGCCGTCGCCGATAAAGGCGCGGCCGATATACGGATCGAGATTGCGCCCTGTCATCACGCCGATGGCCTTGATATGGCCCAGGTTCTCGGCCACCAGCACGATCGCCACCGGCGCGATCAGCAGCATGGCGCCGACCTCGAACACCGGCGTGGTAAATGCCGGCATGCCGAACCAGCTCGCAGCGGCCACGCCGGAAAAATCGATCGGCTTGCCCAGCCCCATCACATTGGTGCCGAGGTAGTAGGCGAGGTAGCCGGCCAGCCCGCCGATCAGCACCGGCAGGCGCCCGATCATGCCGGGCGCGCGCACCGCCACCAACCCCACCGCAAGCACCGTCAGCAAGCCCACCCAGGTATCGAGGGACGCGCCGCTGACCGCCTTGACCGCGACCGGGGCCAGGTTCAGCCCGATGGCCGCGACGATGGCACCGGTCACCACCGGCGGCATCAGCTTTTCCACCCAGGCGTAGCCGGCCGCCTGCACCACCAGCCCGATCAGCGTGTACAACGCGCCAGCGGCGATGATGCCGCCCAGCGCCACCGGGATATTGAGGTTGGGACCGCTGCCCGCATAGCCGGTGGCGGCGATCACCACGGCGATAAACGCGAAGCTCGAGCCCAGGTAGCTGGGCACCCGGCCGCGCACGCACAGGAAGAAGATCAGCGTGCCGATGCCGGAGAACAGGATGGCGATATTGGGATTGAAACCCATCAGGATCGGCGCGATGGCGGTCGAGCCAAACATCGCCACCACGTGCTGGATGCCGGCCAGCAGTGTCTGCCCTGCCGGCAGCCGCTCATCCGGCCCGATCACGCCTTCGGTCTTGAGCCGCCATTTGGGCAGGAAACCCGCGTCCTCGCCATTCGCCATCTGTTCTGCTCCCTGTGCTGCGGGCGGGCCGCTCCGTCTGCGGCCGCCGCAATCGTGGTTGGTTGTCTGGTGGTTTATTGCCTGTCAGCAGTCGCGCGAGGCAGATCCTGCCTGCGCGGCGTCCGCATGATACTCCGCACCTGCATGCGAGCGAAGCGGCAGAGCTCAAGCACAACACGTACCAGCGAACCACGATGCGGCGGCCAGGGGGCGAACGCGATCGGATCAGCGCGTAGCCTTGGCGGTGCCGGCGGGCGCGGTCGGAGCGGCGGCCTTGGCAGACCTGGCCGGTGCCGCAGCGGCTGCCGGCGCGGCAGCCGCTGCGCCGAAGGACAAGCCCGCCTCCTGCAGCTTGGCCACCGACTTCGGCCCGACGCCGCTGACACGCTCGGCCAGATCGGCCCCATCCTTGTAGGGGCCGCGCTTGTTGCGTTCGTCGATGATGTTGCGCGCGGTGGCAGGCCCTACGCCCTTGACGGAAGTCAGCGCGGCTTCATCGGCCGTATTGACGTCGATCGCGGCATGCGCAATGCCGCCGGCAGACAGGCAGATGGCTGCCACCAGCGAGAAACGCCGGACGCGTTGCCAGACCCAGTGCTTGATCATGAAAGCTCCTTTCCTGTGGATGGTTTGAGTTCCACCTTCGCCATTGCGGCGAGGCCAGGTCAGGATAGGTTCAGGCTGCCGCGGCAGCGCAAACGGCAACACAAATTGACACCGGCCGCACGAAAACGTGTCGGCCGGCCCGATAACAGAAATAGCGGAGGGAAAGCGGGAGGGTCAGCCAGCGCGTTCGAGCAGCCAGCGGCAGTAGCGCGCCACGCCTTCCTCGACCGTCAGGAAGCGCTCGTTGTAGCCGGCGCCGCGCAGCTTGGACACATCCGACTGCGTAAAGCACTGGTATTTGCCGCGCAGCGCGTCGGGGAACTTGATGTACTCGACCAGCCCTTCCTGCACCAGTTCTTCCAGCGACAGGCGCGGCTTGCCGTCGGCCTCGCGCAGCGTGTTGACCACGGTGGCGGCGATATCGTTGAACGGTTGTGCGCGGCCGGTGCCGAGGTTGAAGATGCCCGATTTTTCCGGATGGTCGAAGAAGAACAGGTTGACCTTGACCACGTCCTCCACCGAGATGAAATCGCGGCTCTGCATGCCGGGACCGTAGCCGTTGTACTCGCCGAACAGCTTCACCGTGCCGTCGGCGCGGAACTGGTTGAAGTTGTGGAAGGCGACCGAGGCCATGCGGCCCTTGTGGGTTTCACGCGGGCCGTACACGTTGAAGTAGCGGAAGCCGACGATCTGCGACAGCGCCGACGGCAGCCGGCGCCGCACGATCTGGTCGAACAGGAACTTGGAGTAGCCGTACACGTTCAGCGGGCGCTCGAACTCGCGGTCTTCCCGGAAAACCGTCGAGGCGCCGTAGGTGGCCGCCGACGACGCGTACAGGAACTGCGCGCCCTGCTCCAGGCAGCTTTCCATCAGCGACAACGTGTAGCGATAGTTGTTCTCCATCATGTAGCGGCCGTCCGTCTCCATGGTGTCGGAGCAGGCGCCTTCGTGGAACACCGCGCGGACCTTGCCGAACTCGCCGCGGGCAAAGCGCTCGAGGAAGTCCTGCTTGTCCAGGTAGTCGGAGATCTCGCAGTCGACCAGGTTGTGGAACTTGTCCGCACGGGTCAGGTTGTCGACGGCGATGACATTGGTCTCGCCGCGGTCGTTCAGGCCCTTGACGAGGTTGCTGCCGATAAAGCCGGCAGCGCCGGTCACGATGATGGTCATGGTCGCTTCAGTCTGGGGGCGCCGCGCTTCAGGGAGCGGCGCCGAACAATTCGGGGTAAGTGACGACGGCGGTGCCGAGCTTGCCCACCACGATGCCGCCGGCGCGATTGGCATGCTGCACGGCTTCCTTGAGCGGCACACCGGCGCCGAGCATGGTGGCGAGCGTGGCGATCACGGTATCGCCCGCACCCGATACATCATAGACCTCGCGCGCCTGGGCGGAGACGTGCAGCACCTCGGCCTCGGTGTAGAGCGTCATGCCCTCCTCCGAGCGCGTCAGCAGCAGTGCTTCGAGCTGCAGTTCGCGGCGCAGATTCTGCGCGCGGATGGTCAGGTCGGCCTCGGTCTTCCAGGCGCCGACCACGGCACGCATCTCGGCGCGGTTGGGCGTGATCAGCGTGGCGCCGCGGTAGCGCGAGTAATCGTCGCCCTTGGGGTCGATCAGCACCTTGCGCCCGGCCGCGCGGCCGGCGTCGATCATGCGCGTGACATGCGTCAGGCCCCCCTTGCCGTAATCGGACAACACCAGCACCTGGTAGTCGTTGATCAGGGTGACGAAGCGGTCCTGTACCGCCGCCAGCACTTCATGCGCGGGCGCGTTCTCGAAATCCACCCGCAGCAGTTGCTGCTGGTGCGCCACCACGCGCAGCTTGATGGTGGTGTTGAGCTTGGCATCGCGGTGCAGATAGGGTTCCACATGGCTTTCGGCCAGCAGAGCCTCCAGCGTGCGGGCGGGTTCGTCGTCGCCGACCACGCCCAGCATGCCCACGCGCGCGCCCAGCGCGGCGGCGTTGCGCGCCACGTTGGCGGCGCCGCCCAGGCGCTCGTCGCTGCGCTTGACCTGCACCACCGGCACCGGCGCTTCCGGCGAGATGCGCTCCACGTCGCCGAACCAGTAGCGGTCCAGCATCATGTCGCCGACCACCAGGATATGGGACTGCCGGATCTGTTCTTGCGGAATGACGGTCTTGTTCATTGGAGATCCTTGGCCATAGCGGGGCGGCCGCGGCCGCCTCGACAGCTTATTGGTTGATGAGTCCGTTGACCCGTCCGCGCTTCAATCGTTCGCCGCCCGATGCCGCACGCTGGCCGGGCGGCCGATGGCGTGGTACTCCATCCCGCTCTCGGCCATCGCCTCCGGCTCGTACAGGTTGCGGCCATCGAAGATCACCGGCGTCTTCAGCCGGCGCTTGATCTGCGCGAAATCGGGGCTGCGGAACACTTTCCACTCGGTCACGATCACCAGCGCGTCGGCGCCGTCGAGCGCATCCATCTGGTTGTCGTGGAAGCTTACGCGCGCGGCGCCGCCCGGCAGGTCGGCCAGGTCAGCTTCGAGCACGCGGCGGGCTTCGGCCATCGACACCGGGTCATGCATGCGCAGCGACGCGCCGCGCGCCACCAGCGCGCGCGCCAGCACCCGCGATGGCGCCTCGCGCATATCGTCGGTATTGGGCTTGAACGCCAGGCCCCACACCGCGAAGGTGCGCCCGGCGAGGTCGTCGCCGAAGCGGCGCACGATCTTGTCGCCCAGCACGCGCTTCTGCGCACCGTTGACGGTTTCCACCGCCTCCAGCACGCGCATCGGCTTGCCGTGGTCGGCGGCGGTGCGCATCAGCGCCTGCACGTCCTTGGGAAAGCACGAACCGCCATAACCGGCCCCGGCATACAGGAAACTGTAGCCGATGCGCGGGTCCGAGCCGATGCCCATGCGCACCAGCTCGATATCGGCGCCGACCTCGTCGGCCAGGTTGGCCAGCTCGTTCATGAACGAGATGCGCGTGGCCAGCATCGAGTTGGCGGCGTACTTGGTGAACTCGGCCGAGCGCACGTCCATGTAGAAGGTGCGCTCGTGGTGGCGGTTGAACGGCGCGTAAAGCTGGCGCATGGTGGCCTGCGCGTGGCGCCCGGCGACATCGGCATTGCAGCCCAGCACGATGCGGTCCGGGCGCATGAAGTCCTCGACCGCGGCGCCTTCCTTCAGGAACTCCGGATTCGACACCACCGAGAACTGCAGGTCTTCCAGGCCGCGCGCGGCCAGTTCCTCGCGGATCGTGGCGGCGACACGGTCGCCGGTGCCGACCGGCACCGTGGACTTGTCGACCACCACCTTGAAGCCGGTCATATGGCGGCCGATATTGCGTGCCGCGGCCAGCACGTACTTCAGGTCGGCCGAACCGTCTTCATCGGGGGGCGTGCCCACCGCGATGAACTGCACATCGGCGTGCTCGACGCTGGCGGCCACATCGGTGGAGAAGGTCAGGCGCCCGGCGGCGCGGTTGCGCTGGATCAGCTCCTGCAGGCCGGGCTCGTAGATCGGCACGCCGCCCGCATTGAGCAGCGCGATCTTCTGTTCGTCCAGGTCCAGGCAGAACACGTCGTTGCCGAGCTCCGCCAGGCAGGCGCCGGTGACCAGGCCAACATAGCCGCTGCCGATAATGGTGACTTTCATGGCTTCAACTCAGAATCTGTTGCACTGCGCGCCGGGCTCAGCCGAGCGTCTCGGAACGCCGCGGGGCATAGGTTTCCCAGCGGTTGCAGCCCGGGCACTGCCAGTAGAACAGCCGGGCCCGGAAGCCGCACTCGCGGCAGGTGTAGCGCGCCAGGTTGCGGGTGCGATGTTGCAGCAGGTCGCGAATGGCGGTGGTTTCCTGCACCGCCTCGTCGTTGCCGTTGGGCGCCTGCGCGTCGTCCGCCGGGCCGTCGGCACCGGCCGGCGCTTCGACCGCGGCCACCGCTGCCTGCGCCTCGAAATATCTGGTCAGCGCCAGCAGCGTGGGCTGGCGGCGTAGCTGGTCGCGCATCAGGCGTGCGGCGGCCTCGGGGCCGTTCACGTCGAGCTCGGCCTTGTAGGCGGTATCGAGCAGCTCGGGCGCCAGCTTGCCCTTGAGCAGGCCGCGCAGCCATTCCAGCGCGACGCCCGCCTCCTGCAGGCTGGCGTAGGCCTTGACCACGCGGTCGGCCACCAGCGGCAGGAACGAAGCGTCCTGGCGTTCGATGCCGAGCCAGTGGCCGAGTGCGGCACGCGCATCGCCGGCTGCGGCAGCGACGTCGCCCAGCAGGATCGGTGCGCGCACATTGGCGGGATTCTCGGCGATGGCCTGGTTCAGCCACTTCACCGCGTCCTCGGGGCGCTTGCGCTGCAGCGCGTCCTGCGCCAGCTCGCAGCAGAACTGGGCGATCTGCAGGCTGTAGCTCTTCTGCTCCAGCGTTTGCAGCTCGCGCGCGGCGTCGATGGCCTTCTGCCACTCCTTCTCGACCTCGTACAGTTCGAGCAGCACGCGCTTGGCCGAAGCCGCGTACGGCCCCGACATCAGCCGGCGCAGCGATTCCTCGGCACGGTCCAGCAGGCCGGCGCGCAGGAAGTCCTGGCCCAGCTCGTACAGCGCATGCTCGCGCTCGGGCTCGGGCAGGTCGGGCCGGGTGGCCAGGTTCTGGTGCACGCGGATGGCGCGTTCGGTCTCGCCGCGGCGGCGGAACAGCGCGCCCAGCGCGAAGTGCAGCTCGGTGGTTTCGGGGTCGAGCCGGGCCACTTCGATAAAGGCGTCGATCGCCTTGTCGGGCTGCTCGTTGAGCAGGAAATTGAGGCCCTTGAAGTACGAGCGCGGCAGCGCGCCTTGCTCGCTGATGAGCTGGCGCACATCGAAGCGCGCCGCCATCCAGCCAAGGCCAAAGACAAGTGGCAGCGCCAGCAGCCACCAGGTTTCAAACATCATGGATCAGACTTTCGGGCCGACTACGTTATAGGGAACAGGCTTGCCGTCGCGCGGCGTGGCCGACACGGGCGGCACGGCCGCTGCGGAGGAAGCGCCTGCCTGGGCGCCGGCATCGGCCAGCGCGCGGCGCAGCCGGGCCAGCTCCATGCGCTGGCGCATCAGGTTCGGTGCGATCGAGGCCAGTGCCGCCACCGCGCCGAGCACAAAGGCGGCGAACAGGATCAGGATCAGCGGGGCGTGCCAGACGGCGTTGAAGAAAAGCTGCAGCGAGGCTTCGGCGGTATTGCGCAGCGCCAGCACGAACAGCAGCACGAATACGGCAATGCGGACGATCCAGGCGAACAGTTTCATGCGGTTGGGCAGCGTGGCAGCGTGACGTGGAAGCGGCACCGGCGCAGTCGCGCGAGGTCCGGCAAAGACCCCGGCATTGTAACGGAATCACTTCCGCTATTCGGTAACCCAGCGGTAACGCTGGTCTAACGCGGCGCCGGCGCCGGACGCTGACAACGCGTCTGGGCACGATGCTGCACCTGCACAGAAGCGCCCGTGCAACCGGCAGCAATAAAAAAAGCGCCCCGACGGGGCGCTTTTTCAGACAACACAAGCAGCAGGCAAAGCCCGGGCAAATCAGGAGCGGACGAAATTCAGTCCGCCCTCATGCAGCCCCGCCGGTGCGGCGGGAGCGCTGCCCTGGCCTACCTTGCCCGGCACGGCCTGGGCCGTGCCGCCGGAATGGCCGTTGCCATTGACGCCCTCAGGCGCCGGCTGGCTGCGGTCAACCCGTTCGCGCAATTCCTTGCCCGCCTTGAAGTGCGGCACCCGTTTTTCGGGCACCAGCACACGCTCGCCGGACTTGGGATTGCGCCCCACGCGAGGCGGACGCCGGTTCAGACCAAAACTGCCGAATCCGCGGATCTCGATGCGGTGGCCATCGGCCAGCGCCTCCGACATCGCGTCGAGTATCGTTTTGACCGAGATGTCCGCATCCCGCAGCAGCAGCTGGGGGAAGCGGGCAGCCAGTTTTTCGACGAGCTCCGACTTGGTCATGGGCATACGCGCAAGCGCGGGGGCCTGCGATTACTGGTTGTCCTGGCCGAGCTTGGCCTTCAGCAGGGCGCCGAGGTTGGTCGTGCCAGCCGTGCCGGTGTCGGCCTGGAACTTCTGCATCGCTTCTTGCTGCTCTGCGCTGTCCTTGGCCTTGATCGACAGGTTGATGTTGCGCGACTTGCGGTCGACGTTCACCACCAGGGCGGTGATCTGCTCGCCTTCCTTCAGCACGTTGCGGGCGTCTTCCACGCGGTCAGCGGAGATTTCCGAAGCACGCAGGTAGCCTTCCACATCGTCAGCCAGCTGGACCACGGCGCCCTTGGCGTCAACGGCCTTGATGGTGCCCTGAACCAGCGAACCCTTGTCGTTGGCCGAGATGAAGTTGTTGAACGGATCGCCCGACAGCTGCTTGATGCCCAGCGAGATGCGTTCCTTGTCGACGTCGATGCCCAGAACTACGGCTTCGACTTCGTCGCCCTTCTTGTACTTGCGCACGGCCTCTTCGCCGGACTCTTGCCAGGACAGGTCGGACAGGTGCACCAGGCCGTCGATGCCGCCCGGCAGGCCGATGAACACGCCGAAGTCGGTGATCGACTTGATCTGGCCGCTCAGCTTGTCGCCCTTCTTGTGGTTACGCGAGAAATCGTCCCACGGGTTGGCCTTGCACTGCTTCATGCCCAGGCTGATACGACGCTTGTCTTCGTCGATATCCAGCACCATGACTTCGACTTCGTCGCCCAGCTGGACAACCTTGGACGGGGCCACGTTCTTGTTGGTCCAGTCCATTTCCGACACGTGCACCAGGCCTTCGATGCCGGCTTCGATCTCGACGAACGCGCCGTAGTCGGTCAGGTTGGTCACCTTGCCGAACAGGCGGGTGCCTTGCGGGTAGCGGCGCGAGATGCCGACCCACGGATCTTCGCCCAGCTGCTTCACGCCCAGCGAGACGCGGTTCTTTTCCTGGTCGAACTTGAGGATCTTGGCGGTGATCTCCTGACCAACCGACAGCACTTCGCTCGGGTGGCGGACACGGCGCCAGGCCAGGTCGGTGATGTGCAGCAGGCCGTCGATACCGCCCAGGTCAACGAACGCACCGTAGTCGGTGATGTTCTTGACGATACCGTTGACGATGGCGCCTTCCTTCAGGGTTTCCATCAGCTTCTGGCGCTCTTCGCCCAGGGTCGCTTCGACCACGGCGCGGCGCGACAGCACCACGTTGTTGCGCTTGCGGTCCAGCTTGATGACCTTGAATTCCAGGGTCTTGCCTTCGTACGGCGTGGTGTCCTTGATCGGACGCACGTCGACCAGCGAGCCCGGCAGGAACGCGCGGATGCCGTTGACCATGACGGTCAGGCCGCCCTTGACCTTGCCGGTCACGGTACCCGAGATGATCTCGCCGTCTTCCAGCGCCTTCTCGAGGTTCAGCCACGATGCCAGGCGCTTGGCCTTGTCGCGGGAGAGGATAGTGTCGCCATAGCCGTTCTCGAGCGCATCGATGGCCACGGAGACGTAGTCGCCGGCCTGCACTTCGAGTTCGCCCTGGTCGTTCAGGAACTCCTCCACCGGCACAAATGCTTCGGACTTGAGGCCGGCGTTGACGACCACGAAGTTGTGGTCGATGCGCACGACTTCAGCGGAGATCACTTCGCCAGCCTTCATATTGGAGCGGGCGATCGATTCCTCGAACAGTGCGGCAAAGGATTCGTTAGTTTGCAGGTCGGACATAAACGTAAGGTGAAATCCGCAGTACGCTGGCCGGCGCGACGATCGCGCTCAGTCTGCCAGTGCAGCGGGGTCAGGTTTGACAAAAGCCAGCCTCAGGCAAGCCCGGGCTGACGCCATCTGGTGCTGTCGGGTACGCCGCTTGACTCATGCGTCCGTACGCATTTCATGCATCGGACCGCACAGCGGCAAACCACTCCAGCACCTGCGCCACTGCCTGGTCCACCGTCATGTCGGAGGTATCCAGCAGCTTTGCATCCTCGGCGGGACGTAGCGGCGCGGCGGTGCGGGTGCGATCCCGTGCATCGCGCGTCTCAAGGTCACGCAAAAGGTCTTCGATATTAGCAGAAATTCCCTTATCAATCAATTGTTTATAGCGCCTGCGAGCACGCGCTTCAACACTTGCCGTCAGGAACACTTTCAACTGGGCATCCAGGAAGATCACGGTGCCCATGTCGCGCCCGTCCGCCACCAGCCCCGGCAGCTTGCGGAAGCTGCGCTGCAGCTGGGTCAGCGCGTCGCGCACCGGCTGGTGCACGGCGATGGCCGAGGCCCGGTTGCCGATCGCCTCGGCCCGGATCGCCAGGCTGACTTCCTCGCCCTGCAACCAGACCCGGTCAGGGCCGAACTTCACATCGAGGCGGGAAGCGATCTTTGCAAGGGTGTCCACGTCCGCCAGGTCGACGTCCATGCGGTCGCTGGCCAGCGCCACCAGCCGGTACAGCGCCCCGCTGTCGAGCAGGTGAAAGCCCACGGCATCGGCGACCTTGTGCGCGACAGTGCCCTTGCCGGAGGCGGTTGGCCCGTCAATGGTGATGACGTTGACGATAGTCATTACTTATGGCACCCACAGAAACGATTGATTGTTAATTCTATTGCGAATCATTATCATTTGATTCATGGCGCTGCGCCCGCGCAAGCAGCAGGCGCAGCGCAAACATCCAGTATCGGTCGCGAGGCAAACTACCATGGCAAAAACCCTGACGTTCGGCATCATGCACCTCGGCATCGCGTTCAGCGTGACGTATGCCCTGACTGGCAGCCTGGCCATCAGCGGTGCCATCACCTTCATCGAGCCGGCCGTCAACACCGTGGCGCACTACTTCTTCGACCGCTACTGGGAGAAGCGAGAAAGCCGTGAGCGCCGCCAGGCGGTGGCAGCTTCACGCGACGGCGGCACGGAACCCCGCGCCACCGGCAATCTCGTCAGCGCGTGACGCCCGCAAACACGCTGAAGTAATCCGGGAACGTCTTCGCCACGCAGCCAGGATCGTTGATCCGCACCGGCAGCGGTCCGAAAGCGGCCAGCGAGAAACACATCGCCATGCGATGGTCATCATAGGTGCCAATGCCGTCGGCCGGGGTCTGCCATGGTTGGGGAGGCGTCACACGCAGGTAATCGGCCCCTTCTTCCACGACTGCGCCAAGCTTGCGCAGTTCCGTCGCCATGGCCGAGATGCGGTCGGTTTCCTTGACGCGCCAGCTCGCGATATTGGTCAGCGTGGTGGCGCCCTCGGCGAACAGCGCCGCCACCGCCAGCGTCATCGCCGCATCGGGAATATGGTTGCAATCCAGTTCGATACCGTGCAGGCGACCGTCGTCGCGTTCCGTGCCGCGCACTTCGATCCAGTTGTCGCCCGCCATCACATTGGCGCCCATGCGGTTGAGCGCCTCGGCAAAGCGCACGTCGCCCTGGATGCTGGCCATGCCCACGCCTTCCACGCGCACCGGGCCGCCGCCGATTGCGCCGGCCGCCAGGAAATACGACGCGGACGAAGCATCGCCCTCCACGAAGATCTCGCCCGGCGACTTGTAGGCGGCGCCGGCGGGCAACACGAAGCGCTCCCAGCCCTGCCGCTCGACCTCGATGCCGAAGCGCGCCAGCAGGTTCAGCGTGATCTCGATATACGGCTTGGAGATCAGCTCGCCCACTACCTCGATCTCGATCCGGCCGCTGTCGCTTTGCGCCATCGGCAGGCTCATCAGCAGCGCGGTCAGGAACTGGCTCGAGACATCGCCGCGCACGCGGATCGGCGCATCGATGCGGATGCTGGCCGGCTGGATATGCAGCGGCGGGAAGCCTTCATTGCCAAGGTAGCCGATCACCGCGCCCACCTGGCGCAGGCCGTCGACCAGGTCGCCGATCGGCCGCTCGTGCATGCGCGGCACGCCCGACAGCTTGTAGCTGCCGCCCTGCAGCGCGAGCGCGGCGGTCAGCGGGCGGATCGCGGTGCCGGCGTTGCCCATGAACAGGTCGGCCGACTTGTTCGGGAAATCGCCGCCGGCGCCGGTGACGATGTAGTCGTTGCCGTCCTGGCGCCATGCCACGCCCAGCGTGCGCAGCGCCTGCAGCATCACGCGCGTGTCGTCGGAATCCAGCAGGTCGCGCACGCGGGTCTCACCGGTGGCCAGCGCCGCCAGCAGCAGCACGCGGTTGGAAATGCTCTTCGAGCCCGGCAGCCGGATAGTGCCGGAGGCGCGGGTCAGGGGGCCTAGCGTCAGGTGTTCCATGGTCTTGGTGGGCGCCCGTTGGCGCCACGGTCAGGCAATTCGGTCGGGCGGCGGCAGGCGCTGCCGCTCAGGGTTCGATATTGTTGTTGCCCGCGGCGCGCTCGGCGCCCCAGGCCAACCGGGTCTTGCTGGCGCGCGTGAAGAGGCGTTCGAGCGCGTCGCCGTCGCCCTTCTCGATCTGCGCCTTCAGGTGCGCCAGCACCGACTGGTAGGTATTCAGCTCGCGCAGCAGCGCTTCGCGGTTGGCCACGCAGATGTCGCGCCACATCTCCGGCGAAGACGCCGCGATGCGCGTGAAATCGCGAAAGCCGCCGCCGGCAAAATCCAGTTTCAGCGGCGCGTCTTCCGCGTTGGCCACCTGCGCCACCAGCGCGAACGACAGCACGTGCGGCAGGTGGCTGACCGCGGCGAACACCGCGTCGTGCTGCACCGCCGACATCACGTGGCACTGCGCGCCGGCGCTTTCCCACATGGCACGCACCGCGGCCACATCGGCGCGCGCGTTTTCCTGCAGCGGGCACAGCACGGTCTTCTTGCCGACGTACAGGTCCGCCAGCGCGGCCTCCACGCCATTGAGCTCGCGCCCCGCGATCGGGTGCGCCGGCACGAACTGCGCGGCCTTGTCGCCCAGCGCGGTCTTGGCGGCCATGATCACGTCGGACTTGGTGCTGCCCGCATCGGTGACGATGGTGCCCGGCTCCAGGTGCGGCTCCAGCGCATGCAGCAGCGCGAAGTTCTGCGCCACCGGCGCGCACAGCACGATCATGCTGGCGCCGCGCGCGGCGTCCGCCAGCGTCGCCGCTTCGTCGATCACGCCAAGGTCCAGCGCCTTCTGCAGCGAAGCGGGCGAACGCCCCACGCCGACCACCGTGCCGGCCACGCCGGCGCGCTTGAGCGCGAGCGCGAGCGAACCGCCGATCAGGCCGACGCCGACAATGACAACACGGGAAAAATGCAAAGCACTCACAATCTCAGGCCGCAACGGGCGGTAGCTCGGATCAGACCGAGGTTTAATCGATGACTGGCGCAGCGGCAGGCGCACGCCCGCCGCGAAACGCCGGCGATTGTAGCGGCTGCGCTTACGCCAGCGCCCGCTCCAGCGCCGCGATAAAGGCTGCGTTCTCCTCGGGCAGGCCGATGGTCACGCGCAGCCAGCGCGGCAGGTTGTAATTGCCGACCGGGCGCACGATCACGCCCTGCTTCAGCAGCGCCAGGTTCACGCGCGCACCGGCGCCATCGTCATCGCCGACGCGCACCAGCACGAAGTTGCCCGACGACGGCACGTACTCGAGCCCGAGGCGATCGAACGCCCCGGTCAACTGCGCCTTGCCGGCACGGTTCAGCTCGGCACTGCGGCGCAGGAATTCGCTGTCGCCCAGCGCAGCTACGGCCGCGGCCTGCGCCACGCTGTTGACGTTGAACGGCTGGCGCACGCGGTTGAGAAGATCGGTCAGCTCCGGCTGCGCCACCGCGTAGCCGACGCGCAAGCCCGCCAGGCCATACGCCTTGGAGAACGTGCGCGACACCAGCAGGTTGGGATAGCGGCGCACCCACGCGACCGAATCGTATTGCTGATCCGCATCGAGGTATTCGTTGTACGCCTCGTCCAGCACCACCACCACATGCGCCGGCACCCGTTGCAGGAAGGCCTCGATCTGCGCGGCCGGCACGAAGGTGCCGGTGGGATTGTTCGGGTTGGCGATAAACACCAGGCGCGTGTCCGGCGCGATCGCCGCGGCCATCGCGTCCAGGTCATGTCCATGGTCGCGCGCGGGCACTTCGATCGCGCGCGCGCCGATTTCCTGCGTCGCCAGCGCGTAGACCGCGAACGAGAACTCCGCATAGACGATCGACTGGCCGGGCTCGACCAGCGCATGCGCGGCCAGCTCCAGGATGTCATTGCTGCCATTGCCGAGCGTGAGCCATTCCTCCGGCACGCCGAAGCGCGCCGACAGCGCGGCCTTCAGCACGAAGCCGTTGGAGTCGGGGTAGCGGCCCAGATCGGCCACCGCGTCGACCACCGCGCGGCGGGCCGAGTCCGGCATGCCCAGCGGGTTCTCATTGGAAGCGAGCTTGACGATGCCGGCTTCATCCAGGCCGAACTCGCGCGCGACTTCGGAAATCGGCTTGCCGGCGATATACGGCGAAATCGCACGCACATAGCCGGGTCCGAACACCACGCGGCCTTGCTTGCCTTGCTCTGCCATCTCGTCTCCTTGTTCTTGCCTGGCGGATTTACTTGCTCGACGGATACGAGCCCAGCACCTTCAGGTAGGCCGCGTTGCGGCGCAGCTCCTCGATGGCACGCGCCACCGCCGGCTCATGCTGGTGCCCTTCCACGTCGACGTAGAAGTAGTACTCCCACGCGCCACTGCGCGCCGGGCGCGATTCGAAGCGGCACATCGACACGCCGTTCTCGGCCAGCGGCGCCAGCAGCTGGTACACCGCGCCCGCCTTGTTCGGCACCGACAGGATCATCGAGGTCTGGTCGCTGCCCGACGGCTCGGTCTCGTAGCGGCCGATCACGGCAAAGCGCGTGCGGTTGTGCGGATCGTCCTGGATATGCGTGCGGACGATATGCAGGTGGTAGCGGTTGGCCGCGGACTCGCCGGCGATCGCCGCCACGGTCGGATTTTCGCTGGCCATGCGCGCGGCCTCGGCATTGCTCGACACCGCCTGGCGCTCCAGGTGCGGGTAGTTGGCCGTCAGCCAGTGCTGGCACTGCGCCAGCGCCTGCGCATGCGCGCGCACCACGGTCACGCCCTGCATGTCAGGCGTGGCAGCCATCAGGTTGTGGTGCACCTTCAGCGCGATCTCGCCACTGATCTTCAGCGAAGTCTGCAGGAACAGGTCGAGCGTGCGCGACACCGCGCCCTCGGTCGAGTTTTCCACCGGCACCACGCCATATTCGACCGTGCCCGCTTCCACCGCGCGGAACACTTCGTCGATGCTCGGGCAAGCGACGCCCGACACCTCATGGCCAAAGTGCGCATACAGCGCCTGCTCGGAAAAGGTGCCGGCCGGACCCAGGAAGGCCACTTCGAGCGGCTTTTCCAGCCCGCGGCAGGCGGACATCACCTCACGCCAGATCGCGGCGACGCTTTCGCCAAGCAGCGGGCCAGGGTTGGCGCCCTGCACCTTGCGGATGACCTGCAGCTCGCGCTCGGGGCGAAACACCGGCGCGCCGTACTTCTTCTTGACCTCGCCCACCTCGAGCGCCAGTTTGGCGCGGTGGTTCAGCATGGCCAGCAGTTCGCGGTCCACCGTGTCGATCTGCTCGCGCAGCGGCGCCAGCTCGACCGACAGCTTGCGCTCGGCCTCGCTCAGGTGGTTGCCGTTGGCTTGGTCGTCAGGCTGCGTCTCCTCGCGCGCAGGGGTGCTGTCTTGGCTTGTCATTGTATGAATCCGTTGGGCCGCCGGGGGCGGCGGCCTGAGAAAACCTGTCCCGCGCCAGCCGGCGCGATGCCTTGCGCGCGGGCGGGCTGCGGCAATGCGCGTCAGGCGGACGTGCGCTCGAACTCCCGCATGAAATCGATCAGGGCCATCACGCCTTCCAGCGGCATCGCGTTGTAGATGCTGGCGCGCATGCCGCCCACGGTCTTGTGCCCCTTGAGCTGCACCAGGCCATTGGCACGCGCCTGCGCCAGGAACGCTTCGTTGCGCGATTCGTCGCCCAGGAAGAACGGCACGTTCATGCGCGAGCGGCAGCTCGGATGGATTTCGTTGCGGTAGAAATCGCTCTGGTCCAGGAAGTCGTACAGCGCTGACGCCTTGGCGATATTGCGCTGCTCGATCGCCTGCACGCCGCCCTGGCGCTTGAGCCATTTGAAGACCAGGCCGGCGATATAGATCGCGTAGGTCGGCGGCGTGTTGTACATCGAGTTGTGCTCGGCCACCAGGCGCCAGTTGAACGCCGATGGGCACAGCGGATGCGCATGTCCGATCAGGTCTTCGCGCACGATCACGATGGTGACGCCGGCCGGGCCGATATTCTTCTGCGCGCCGCCGTAGACCACCTGCACGCGCGACCAGTCGATCGGGCGCGACAGGATATGGCTGGAGGCATCGGCCACCACCACGCGCTTGCCCTTGACCTGGCCGATATCGGGGATCTCCTGGAACTCGACGCCGACGATGGTCTCGTTGGTGCACAGATGCACGTAAGCGGCGTCATCGGACAGCTTCCAGCCGGCGACCGCGGGAATGCTGTGGAATTTCTCGTGCTCGTTCGACGCGGCGATATTGACCGTGCCGTAGCGGCGCGCTTCCTGCTCGGTCTTGACTGACCAGGTGCCGGTGACCACGAAATCCGCCTTGGGCTGTTCGGCGCTGCGCAGGCGCATCAGGTTCAGCGGCACGATGGCATTTTCGCCGATGGCGCCGCCCTGCAGGAACAGCACGCGGAAATTGTCGGGGATATGCAGCAGTTCGCGCAGGTCCGCGATCGCTTCGGCCTGGATGCCTTCGAATTCGCGGCTGCGGTGGCTCATCTCCATCACCGATACCCCGGTCCCATGCCACGACAGCATCTCTTCGGCCGCCTGTTGCAGCACTTCCGCGGGCAGCGCCGCCGGGCCTGGCGAGAAGTTGTAGACGCGTTCGGCCAATGCACGCTGCATCATGCCGGCGAGGGCGGGATTCTGGGGATCGTTCATGAGGAGGGGAATGGAAAAATGGCTGCCGGTGTTACCCAAGCAGCCATTATCCCTCAAACCCGCGCCCCGTTGGGCACCCGGGGCCGGGCCCCGGTGTCGCACCCGCCTGCAAGGTTGCAGCCGGGCGGCGACGCGATCAGACTTGGATCACTTCGACGCGGCGGTGATTTCCTTCTCCGCGGCATCGCGCATCGACTTGCCGACCTGCGGGCCGTACTTCTGCATCATCGAGCCCCAGATCTCCTGGGTCGCCTTGCCCTGGTTCGCCATGAACTTCTGACCGGTCGGCGACTTCAGGAACGTGGTCAGGTCCTTGATTTCCTGCGTCGAGTAGTACTTGCCGAAGGCATCGTAGTGCGCCTGGATCGCGTCCTTGCGGAAGCCATCGGTATTGAACGCCGTGCCGGCGCCATCCACCATGCGTTGCACCGCGCCGTTCTTCTTCAGCTTCTCGACCGCGGCTTGCTTCTGCTTGTCGTTCAGGGTCTTGTTCTCGACCAATACCTGCTCGAGCACCAGCGGCGCTTCCTGCTTGGCGCCTTGCTGCCAGTTCTCGGCCTGGCCCTTGACGGCCTGGTCTGCCTGCATGACGGAAAGCAGTTCCTTGATGGCTGCCGTCTTGTCCGCGTCCTGGGCGTGTGCGTGCTGCGCCATCATGAAAGTCGGAACGAAAGCAGTCAGAACAGCGATACGTCGAAAGGTTTTAAACATTGTGACTCCCTGGTAAATACGTCCGTTTTAGTCGGACAGCCGCGAGGCGAGTTCCGGCTGGCGTCCTATTGTTGCAACAATTTACGATTGGCTACGAATGGCTTACGGATTGGCGTCCGCTCCGGCGGCGCCATCGGCCTCTTCCGCCTCTTCGGCCCCGTTGCCGTTATCGGCATCGCTTTCTACGATGCGCTGCAGCCCGGACAGCTTGGTGCCCTCGTCAACGTTGATCAGCGTAACGCCTTGCGTAGCCCGGCCCATTTCCCGGATTTCGCCCACGCGGGTCCGGATCAGCACGCCGCCGGTGGTGATCAGCATGATTTCGTCTTCGGGTGAAACCAGTGCCGCCGCCACCACGCGGCCGTTGCGCTCGCTCGTCTGGATCGCGATCATGCCCTTGGTGCCCCGGCCGTGTCGAGTGTACTCGGCGATGGGGGTACGCTTGCCGTAGCCGTTCTCGGTCGCGGTCAGCACACTGCCGCGAGTGCTGGCTTCGGCCACTTCCGCGGTTTCCGCCGGCGCCACCAGCATGGCGATCACGGTCTGACCATCCTCGAGGTTCATGCCGCGCACGCCGCGGGCCTGGCGACCCATCGGGCGCACGTCGTTCTCATCGAACCGCACCGCCTTGCCGGCGTCGGAGAACAGCATCACGTCATGCTGGCCGTCCGTCACAGCCGCGCCGATCAGGTAATCGCCCTCGTCGAGGTCGACCGCGATGATGCCGGCCTTGCGGGGGTTGGAGAACTCGGTCAGCGCCGTCTTCTTGACCGTGCCGCGAGCGGTGGCCATGAAGATGAAGTGTTCGGCGTCAAACTGGCGCACCGGCAGGATCACATTGATCTTCTCGCCTTCGGAAAGCGGAAACATATTGACGATTGGCCGGCCGCGCGAATTGCGCGAACCCTGGGGCACCTCGTACACCTTCAGCCAGTACAGCCGGCCGCGGTTGGAGAAGCACAGGATGTAGTCGTGGGTGTTGGCCACGAACAGCGTATCGATCCAGTCGTCTTCCTTGGTCGCCGCCGCCTGCTTGCCGCGCCCGCCGCGCTTCTGGGCGCGGTACTCGGAAATCGGCTGGCTCTTCATATAGCCGCTGTGCGACAGCGTGACCACCATGTCCTGCGGGGTGATCAGGTCTTCGGTGTCCAGCTCGGTCGCGTTCAGCTCGATCTGCGAACGGCGCTCATCGCCAAATTCGGCGCGGATCGCCGTAAGTTCGTCGACGATGATGGTAGTAATGCGCTCCGGCCGTGCCAGGATATCCAGCAGGTCGGCGATTTCCGCCATGATGTCGCGGTATTCCTGAACGATCTTGTCCTGCTCGAGGCCGGTGAGGCGTTGCAGGCGCATTTGCAGGATTTCCTGCGCCTGGCCGTCCGACAGCCGGTACAGGCCGTCCGCCTGCATGCCGAACACCGCGGGCAACCCGTCCGGGCGATACGAGGCGCGGCCACCAGGGGTTTCCCCTTCGGCGCGGGCGAGCATGTCGCGCACCAGGGCGGAATCCCACGCCTTGGACATCAGTTCCTGCTTGGCGATCGGCGGAGTCGGCGCGGCCTTGATGATCGCGATGAACTCGTCGATATTGGCCAGCGCCACCGCCAGGCCTTCCAGCACATGGCCACGCTCGCGCGCCTTGCGCAGCTCGAACACCGTGCGCCGGGTCACGACCTCGCGGCGGTGCGCAAGGAAGTACTCCAGCATCTGGCGCAGGTTCAGCAGGCGCGGCTGGCGGTCGACCAGCGCCACCATGTTCATGCCGAAGGTGTCCTGCAACTGGGTGTTCTTATATAGGTTGTTGAGAACGACCTCGGGCACCTCGTTGCGCTTGAGCTCGATCACCACGCGCATGCCGGACTTGTCCGACTCGTCGCGGATATCGGAGATGCCCTCGATCTTCTTCTCGGTCACCAGCTCGGCAATGCGCTCCAGCAGCGTGCGCTTGTTCACCTGGTAGGGCAGCTCGTCGACGATGATCGCCTGGCGCTGGCCGCGGTCGATGTCCTCGAAGTGCGTCTTGGCGCGCATCACCACCCGGCCGCGGCCGGTGCGGTAGCCTTCGCGCACGCCCTGAATGCCATAGATAATCCCGGCGGTCGGAAAATCCGGAGCCGGAATCAATTCAATCAGTTCGTCCACCGTTGCCTGCGGGTTGCGCAGCAGGTGCAGACAGCCGTCGACGATTTCATTCAGGTTATGCGGCGGGATATTGGTGGCCATACCCACCGCAATACCGGAAGAACCGTTGATTAGCAGATTGGGAATACGGGCCGGCAGAATCGAAGGCTCTTTTTCAGAGCCGTCGTAGTTGCTGTCGAAATCGACGGTTTCCTTGTCGATATCGTGCAGCATCTCGTGCGCGATTTTCGCCAGGCGAATTTCGGTATAACGCATGGCCGCGGCGTTATCGCCATCGACCGAGCCGAAATTGCCCTGGCCGTCGACCAGCATGTAGCGCAGCGAAAAGTCCTGCGCCATGCGCACGATGGTGTCGTAGACTGCCGTATCGCCGTGCGGGTGGTACTTACCGATCACATCACCGACGATACGCGCCGACTTCTTGTAAGGCCGGTTCCAGTCGTTGTTAAGCTCGTGCATCGCAAACAGCACGCGCCGGTGCACCGGTTTCAGGCCGTCCCGCACATCGGGAAGCGCGCGCCCGACGATCACGCTCATGGCGTAATCGAGGTATGAGCGGCGCATTTCCTCTTCTAGGGAGACCGGAAGGGTTTCTTTTGCGAATGGATCCATTGCGGCGTGGTTTATGCGGCAGGTTTAAGCGAATGACTAGCCCTTTTGCGCCTGGCGCCGGACGGCGCCTGACGGCTGGGCAACGTGCCATTCTAACATGCCGGCACCCCCGCCCCGCCCTCTCCGGACAGCGCCGCGGGACGCGCCCGCGGGCCTGTGCCAAAACCCGGAAACCCTGATGCCACAAGGCTTTGCGGGCGACACAAGAGCTATGTTGCACAAACACCACAGGCCCAAAACCCATGGGGCGAATCGAATATATTTACTTCTTAGGAAACGACCCTTGTGGCACAATTCCCCAGCGAAGAGCCAGACATTGTTCGAAGTGGAGCATCCACCACATCGAGAATGTTATACTCCGAAGAATGTATGACTTGTTTTCGTCCATTTGCTCGCAGTAACCCTGCGGTGATCTCATCCTGAGAGGAGAAATATGAAAAAATTTGCCAAGCTCGCGCTCGTTGCAGCTACCGCAGTAATGGCTGCATCCGCTCAAGCCCAGTCCGTCCCCTATGAAAAGAAGGCAGTGAACGACAACTGGGGCAACGGTACGAGCGAGTACGTGTGGAAGAATGGCACGAACGAGCTCTGCTGGCGCGACAGCTCCTGGACTCCGGCCACCGCCAACGCCCTGTGCGACGGCGCCCTGGCCCCCGCAGCCCCGGCCGCTCCGGCACCGGCTCCGGTGGCACCGCCGGTCGTGTCGAGCGAGAAGGTCACTTTCGCTGCTGACACCCTGTTCGATTTCGACAAGGCCGTGCTGAAGCCCGAAGGCAAGGCCAAGCTGGACGACCTGGTCTCGAAGCTGCAAGGCATCACCCTGGAAGTCATCATCGCCGTTGGCCACACCGACGCGTTCGGTTCGGACAAGTACAACGATCGCCTGTCGATCCGTCGTGCTGAATCGGTCAAGGCTTACCTGGTGAGCAAGGGCGTTGAAGCCAACCGCGTCTACACCGAAGGCAAGGGCAAGCGCCAGCTGAAGGTCGATCCGAAGTCGTGCAAGGGCAACCGCAAGGCCCAGATCGCCTGCCAGCAGCCGAACCGCCGCGTGGAAGTCGAAGTGGTCGGGACCCGCAGCGCACGTTAATCGGATCCTTTCCGATCAAAAAAGGCCCAGCGCAAGCTGGGCTTTTTTTTTGGTACAGTTGCCCGAACGCCCCTTCCTCCTCCCCCTTATCACGCCGGCGCGGCTCGCTGCCGGCCCTGCATACGATGACGTTGCAATCGCAAACCCTGTCCGCCAGCCTGGATCCGCTGCGCCGGAATGCCGACCCCAAGGAAATCGACAAGTTCAGCGAACTGGCCCACCGCTGGTGGGACCCGCAGAGCGAATTCAAGCCGCTGCACGAGCTGAACCCGTTGCGGCTGGGCTGGATCGACGGCATTGCCGGCCTGGCCGGCAAGCGCGTGGTCGACGTGGGTTGCGGCGGCGGCATCCTGTCCGAGAGCATGGCGCGCCTGGGGGCCCATGTGCGCGGTATCGACCTGTCGACCAAGGCGCTGAAGGTGGCGGACCTGCACAGCCTGGAATCCGGCGTTATCGTGCACTACGAGGAGATCGCCGCAGAAGCACTGGCCGCACGCGAACCGGCCAGCGTAGACGTGGTGACTTGCATGGAGATGCTCGAACACGTGCCGGATCCGGCGTCGATCGTGCGCGCCTGCGCCACGCTGGTAAAGCCCGGCGGCCATGTCTTCATCTCCACCATCAACCGCAACCTGAAGGCCTACCTGCTCGCCATCGTCGGAGCCGAGTACGTCCTTAACATGCTGCCGCGCGGCACGCATGACTACGACAAGTTCATCGCCCCGTCGGAGCTGGCGCGCTTTTCCCGCGAGGCCGGCCTGGACCTGATGGAGATGCGCGGCATTACCTACAACCCGCTGTCCCAGGTGTATTCGCTCAGCCGCGACACCGATGTGAATTACCTGATGGCATTTCGCCGGGTGGCGGCATGACGCAGAACATCGCCGCCGTCTTCTTCGACCTCGACGGCACGCTGGCCGACACCGCGCCGGACCTCGCCGCCGCCGCCAACCGGCTGGTGGTGGAGCGTGGCCACGCGCCCGTCTCCTATGAAAAGCTGCGACCGGTCGCCTCGCACGGCGCGCGCGGCCTGCTGGGCGCCGCTTTCGGCCTGCGCCCCGAAGATGCCGAATTCCCTGCGCTGCGCGACACGTTCCTCGACTACTACGAAGCCGATATCGCGGTGCACACGCGCCTGTTCGACGGCATGCCGCAGGTGCTGTCGGCGCTGGAAGCTGCGGGCATCCCGTGGGGCATCGTCACCAACAAGATCGCCCGCTTCACGGTACCGCTGGTGGCCGCCATCGGCCTCGCGCCCCGTGCCAGCGCCGTGGTCAGCGGCGACACCACGCCGCACGCCAAACCGCATCCTGCCCCACTGCTGCACGCCGCCGCCTGCGCCGGCGCCGATCCGCACCATTGCATCTATGTCGGCGACGACCTGCGCGATATCCAGGCGGGCAAGGCTGCGGGCATGATCACCGTCACCGCCGCCTACGGCTATTGCGGCGAAGGCGAGCCGCCCGAGGCGTGGGGCGCCGATCATCTGGTGCACCACCCCGCCGAGCTGATCCCGCTGCTCTTTCCCGCGGCCGTCACCTGATTGCGCCGCCCGCGTCACTCCCGGCTTTCGCGGAACTCACCGAGACAGCTGCCGTCGAAGGGGGTACAATCCAGCTTCCTCACTGGGGCCGACCTGGTTTCGACGTGGGTTACAAAGCAGTGGAGGGCATACCGAGGACCCGTCACCTCGTTAATCAATGGGAATGCAATAACTGCTAACGACGAACGTTACGCACTGGCCGCTTAATTGCGGCCGTCCTCGCACTGGCTCGCTGACGGGCTAGGGTCGCAAGACCACGCGAGGTCATTTACGTCAGATAAGCTCCGGAAGCGTCACGAGTCTGGGGACGAAAATTTAGTGACTCGCCGTCGTAGAGCGTGTTCGTCCGCGATGCGCCGGTTAAATCAAATGACAGAACTAAGTATGTAGAACTCTCTGTGGAGGGCTTGCGGACGCGGGTTCGATTCCCGCCGGCTCCACCAGTACACCACCCCCGGCACCAAGCTACGCCAGGGGGCGATTCAACGGGCCTTCGGGCCCGTTTTTCGTTGGCGCGCCAGCGCCGTGCATCGCTGCGCCGCCACGCGCCAGCGCGCGCCATCGAACAACCGTAAAGGTGCTGCGCCGGTACCGCGAGCGACTACAATAGCCGGTTGCATTTCTCAATGCCCCTCGCCATGTCAAATCATCCCCGCTTCACCATCAACCGCTCAATGGTCGCACTGATCCCGGAGCAGCCGTTCCTGGACTGGATCCTGGCGGTCGACCCGCAGCCGGTCCCCGGGCTCACGCTCGAACACGTACGCGAAGACCAGAGCGTGTTCCTGGTGCCCGAAGAACTGGCCGATACGCAGGAGAACGCGGTGCGCTGGGTCGAGAAGCGCTGGCAGCCATTCTTCGAGTTCATGCTGGGCGAGTGGTTCGACGACTCGCTGTGGCCCGAAAAGCTCACGCTGAAGATGTTCCGCACCTGGTTCAGCGTGCACTACTCCTCTATGGTGTTCGACATGGTGCCGGACGTGCCGGTGATGCACGAGGACTGGGACGAGGATGACGACTCGCCCGACATGCTGCACTAAGCCCGGCCCTCCTCCGGAACGCCTTGTATGTGCTCCACCCGTCCAGACAGGTGTAACCAGGATTATTCCGACCATTGGCGTGGCACGGTGCCGCTAGAGTTGGTTCATCTCCAACCGGACGCCTGTCATCATGATCGGAACCTCTCTGCCGCGCACGCTAGAACGCGCACTGAAACACTGGCTGCTGGTGCTGGCATGCCTGGCCGCACCGCACTTCGCGCATGCCGCGTGTACCTCCACGCCGGCCATGCCCTACCTGCAAACCATGAACAACATGGCGGTGGTGGTCAACCTCGCCGTGGGCAGCACCATTCCCGGCACGGTCCGCTACTACACGTTCAGCGGCAAGTGCGCGGTCGTACCGCCCTATGTGTACGCCGGTGCGCCGATCATCTCCTGCTACTACGGCTCCGGCAGCGAGGTCATGCCCGGCGTCTATTCGACCGGCGTAGCGGGCATCGGCATCCGCCTGCGCAATGCGGCAGGCCAACCGATGACCAATGCCGCCGGCTTCAATTGCGATACGCGCGCCGCGAACCTGGGCTACGTCAATCCGGACATGACTTATTCCGTTACGGTGTCCATCGAGTTCGTCAAGACCGGACCCATCTCGGCCGGCAACCTCGACCCTACGCAGACACGCTTTGGCTTCGGTGTTTACAAAGGATCGGTCGAGGGCGGCCTGGGTGGTACCAACAACTACATCGGCTTTAGCGGCAGTGCGTCGCCGCGCGAAATCGCCTGCAACACCAGCTATCCGCCGGTGGTGAACCTGCCGCCGGTCAGCGCCAGCGTGCTCGCGGTGCAGGGCTCGGCAAACAATACGCCCTTCGCGATCCAGCTCACCTGCAATGGCGCGGCACTGGTCGGCATGACGCTGGACGCAGGCGGCGGCACGCCAGTCATGTCGGCGCCGAACGGCATCTTCGGCATCGACAACGCGGGCGCGGCCGGCATGGCCAGCCGCGCAGGGGTGCAGATCGTCAATGAAAGCGGCACCGCGCCGGTGCCGCTGCAGGTGCGCACCGCCATGGGCAATATCGCGGCAAACGTGCCTGCCACTTACCGCTTCGGCGCGCGCTATGTCGCGTTGGGCGGCATGCCGACACCAGGCCTGATATCGAGTTCGATGGTGTTCACACTGGACTACCAGTAGCACAGCCGGCGCGCGCGCAGGCCCTGACTTACAGGAAGCGGTCCAGGATCTTGCGGCTGTGCTTGTCCAGCGCCGTCAGGTCGCGGATCAGGTAGTGAATGCCGTGGCTGTCCGACACCAGCAGCGTGCTGGCCGCCAGGCGCCGGATCGCCTCTTCGCCGCGCAGCACCAGCGAGGTCCGGCCGCGGTCGGTCTGCACCGTCCACACGCTGGGCGTGGCATAGGTCGACACCTCGACGATGCGCTCGATCTCTGGCATGAATTCGCGCGAAGCGAGTTCTTCCTCGATCAGTACGCGCTCGGCATACGGCAGGTCTTCCAGCCGCGGAATCCACACCACTTCATGGCCGTCGGTGCTCATCATGCCGATGCCGCCCTGCGGCGACGAAATGGGGAAAGCGCGCACCGGCACTACGCCTTCGTGGATGGTGCCGTCCGCCGCGATCAGTACCAGGCGGCCGAACGGATTGCGGTCAAGCGTGAACATGCCATCCTGCGTGGCAGCCGGTGCGTAGTCAGCGTTGTTGTCATTGGGCATTGGCGGCCTCCGGCGTTTCGGTCAGGACATCCTCTTCGTCGATCTCGTCCTCCGTATCGACATTGCGCGCCTGCGCCTGGTAGAGCTTGTAGTAGGCGCCTTCGCGCAACAGCAGCTCGTCGTGGCTGCCGACTTCGACGATCTGGCCCCGGTCCATCACCACCAGCCGGTCGGCCTTGCGCAGCGTCGACAAACGGTGGGCGATGGCGATGGTGGTGCGGCCCTGCACCAGGTTGTCGAGCGCCTTCTGGATTTCCTTCTCGGTGGTGGTATCGACCGATGAGGTGGCCTCGTCCATGATCAGGATGCGCGGGTTGATCAGCAGCGCGCGCGCGATCGAGATGCGCTGGCGCTCGCCGCCCGACAGCGCCTGGCCACGCTCTCCCACCAGCGAGTCATAGCCGTGCGGCAGCCGCAGAATGAATTCGTGCGCATGCGCGGCGCGCGCGGCCGCAATGATGTCCTCACGGCTGGCGTTGGGCTTGCCGTAGGAGATGTTGTCGGCAATGGTGCCGAAAAACAGGAACGGCTCCTGCAGCACCAGGCCGATATGGCGGCGGTACTCCGACACCGGCAGCGATCGGATATCGACACCGTCGACGCGGATGGCGCCCTCCGATACGTCATAGAAACGGCAGATCAGGTTGACCAGCGTGCTTTTGCCCGAGCCGCTGTGTCCCACCAGCCCGATCATCTCGCCCGGCGCGATCGACAGGTCGAGCCCGCGGATCACCGCGCGGTTGCCGTAGCGGAAGCCGAGGTCGCGCATGTCGATGGCGCCCTCCACCCGGTCGAGCTTCGCCGGCCGCACCGGCTCCGGCACGCTCGACACATGGTCGAGGATGTCGAAGATGCGCTTGGCGCCGGCGGCGGCCTTCTGCGTCACCGACACGATCCGGCTCATCGAATCCAGCCGCGTATAGAAGCGGCTGATATAGGTCAGGAACGCCACCAGCACGCCCACCGTGATGGCGTTGTGCGATACCTGCCAGATGCCGAACATCCACACGATCAGCAGCCCGATCTCGGTGAGCAGCGTCACCGTCGGCGTGAACAGCGACCATACCGCATTGACGCGGTCGTTGATCGCCAGGTTGTGCTTGTTGGCCTCGCGAAAACGCGAAACTTCGCGCTTTTCCTGGGCAAAGGCCTTGACCACGCGGATGCCCGGAATGGTATCGGCCAGCACGTTGGTGATCTCCGACCAGATCCGGTCGATCTTCTCGAAGCCGTGGCGCAGGCGGTCGCGCACCAGGTGGATCATCCACGCGATAAACGGCAGCGGCACCAGTGTCACCAGCGCCAGCCACGGGTTGATCGACACCAGGATCACCGCCGTCATCACGATCATCAGCACGTCGGTGGCGAAGTCGAGCAGGTGCAGCGACAAGAACACGCAGATGCGGTCGCTTTCCGAGCCGATACGCGCCATCAGGTCGCCGGTGCGCTTGCCGCCGAAATACTCCAGAGACAGCTTCAGCAGGTGCTCATACGTGGTGGTGCGCAGGTCCGCGCCGATGCGCTCGGACACCCGCGCCAGCAGGTAAGTGCGCGCCCAGCCCAGGCTCCACGCCACCAGCGCCGCGCCCAGCAGCCCGGCCAGGTACAGCTTGACCAGGTCGTAGTTGATCGGCACGCCGTTCTGGTACGGGACCAGCACCTTGTCCACCAGCGGCATGGTCAGGTACGGCGGCACCAGCGTGGCGGCGGTGGACATCAACGTCAGCAGGAAACCGGCCAGCAGCTGCCAGCGGTAGGGCCGTGCAAAGCGCCACAGGCGCAGCAGCGCCCAGGTCGACGGCGGCGTTTCCAGCTCACGGCTGCATTGCGGGCACTGCTCCTCGTCAGGCGGCAGCGGCGCCTTGCAGGTCGGACACGGCACTTCCGCGGCCGCGGCGGCCGCGCGGGTGGCTGCGGCGCTACGCCGTGCCTCGAACTGGTCCGCCAGCCGCAATGCCGCCGGATTGTAACCAAGCGTATATCGCCAGCTTGCCAGACGGCCCCCTGGACCGTTCAGCTCCAGCGTGCCCACGCCGGCGTGGTCGGTGTGGGTCAGGCGCAGGCTGGGGCCGATCTCCCATTCACGTGTCTTTTTTTCGCCCGGAGCGCGGGCAACGATGCGCTGGTCCGTCACAACCAGCCACCCTTGGGTAAAATGCAGCCTCGCGTCGAGGTCCAGTTCCAGTCCGGCCAGGACGGTTTCGCCGGGTCGGAGCCACGATCCGGCTTCGGCTCGCCAGCGCTCTTCAGCAGCGGGGATGTTGGGGGCAGGCAAGGAGGACTGGGTCATGGATGGCGCGGCGTGCGTCCAGGGGGTACGGACATAACTTGAAACAAATTTAGGCCGGGCACGCGCTGGCGGCCCGCGAATTCGCCCGCAGTATACATAACGACGAACGCGCGGGTAGCCTGATGCACTGCACAAACACTTTTAAACCAAGAAAGTCAACCCGCACAACGCTGTAACGTTACTGAAAGGTTAGGCTTCCATTTCTCGGGCATTCCGCCCACTGCCTCAAGCAAATTCATGAAAAAGAAGGACATTGAGATTTTCGATGTCATGTCGCTGCGCGGCCCGAATATGTGGACATATCGGCCCGTTTTGGAGGCATGGGTCGATATCGGGGAACTGGAGGATTTTCCCTCCAACACGATTCCGGGGTTTTACGAGCGCCTGTCCGCCTGGCTGCCATCGCTGATCGAACATCGCTGCAGCATCGGCGAGCGCGGCGGCTTCCTGCAGCGCCTGCAGGAAGGCACCTGGCCCGGCCATATCCTGGAACACGTGACACTTGAGCTGCAGAACCTGGCGGGCATGCCGGGTGGCTTCGGCAAGGCACGCGAGACTCCGGTGCGTGGCGTCTACAAGGTTATCGTACGCGCCTGGCACGAGGAAGTAACCCGCGCCGCGCTGTTCGCGGCACGCGACCTGGTCATGGCTGCGATCGAGGACCGCCCCTTCGACGTCCCCGCCGCAGTGGACCACCTGCGCCGCCTGGTCGACGAGCACTGCCTGGGCCCGAGCACCGCCTGCATCGTCGATGCCGCGGACGACCGCGACATCCCGGCGATCCGCCTGTCCGACGGCAACCTGGTCCAGCTTGGCTACGGCGCGCGCCAGCGCCGCATCTGGACCGCCGAAACCGACCGCACCAGCGCCATCGCCGAGAGCATCTCGCGCGACAAGGACCTGACCAAGAGCCTGCTGCAATCGTGCGGCGTACCGGTGCCGGAAGGCCGCATGGTCGAGTCGCCCGCAGACGCCTGGGACGCCGCGGATGACATCGGCGTGCCGGTGGTGGTCAAGCCCTATGACGGCAACCACGGCCGCGGCGTCTTTACCAACCTGATGACGCGCGAGGAAGTCGAGACCGCCTACGGCGTCGCCATCGATGAAGGCAGCGGCGTCATCGTCGAACGCTTTATCCCCGGCAACGAGCACCGCCTGCTGGTGGTGGGCGGCCGCATGGTGGCCTGCGCGATGGGCGAGACCGCCAGCGTGGTCGGCGACGGCAAGTCCACCATCGACGAGCTGATCGAGCTGCAGATCAATTCCGATCCGCGCCGCGGCAGCACCGAGGACCACCCGCTGAACCGCGTGCGGCTCGATTCGGCCGCGCGCCTGGAGCTGAAGCGCCAGGGCATGGACGGCAGTTCGGTGCCGCCGGAAGGCAAGAATGTGCTGATCCAGCGCAACGGCAACGTCGCGTTCGACGTCACCGACCGCGTACACCCGAGTGTCGCCGCGCATGCCGCGCTGGCCGCGCGCGTGGTGGGGCTGGATATCGCCGGTGTCGACCTGGTGGCCGAGGACATCTCGCGCCCGCTGGCCGAACAGCGCGGCGCCATCGTCGAGGTCAATGCCGGCCCCGGCCTGCTGATGCATATCAAGCCGGCCGAAGGCACGCCGCGGCCGGTCGGCCGCGCCATCGTCGACCACCTGTTCCCCGAGGACGACCAGGGCCGCATCCCGGTGGTGGGCGTGACCGGCACCAACGGCAAGACCGTGGTCGCACGCCTGGTGGCGCGCCTGCTGCAGTTGTCGGGCAAACACACGGGACTGGCCTGCAGCGACGGCCTGTTCCTGGACCGGCGCCAGGTGGAAAGCGGCGACCGTGCCAACTGGGAATCGGGCCACCGCATCCTGATGAACCGCGCGGTCGAAGCCGCCGTGTTCGAGAGCGACAGCGGCAGCATCCTGTCCGAAGGCCTGCCCTATGACCGCTGCCAGGTTGGCGTGGTCACCAACTTCGACCAGCCCGACCACCTCGGCGATTACTACGTCGAGGATGAAGACCGGATGTACAACGTGCTGCGCACGCAGATCGACGTGGTGCTGGACACCGGCGCCGCCGTGCTCAACGCACGCGACGAACGCCTGGTCGAGATGGCCGGGCTGTGCGATGGCGACGTGGTCTTCTTCGGCCTGACGCCGGAGCTGCCCGCGATCGTGTCGCACCGCGCCGCCGGCAAACGCGCGGTGTATCTGCGCGAAGGCAGGATCGTGCTGGCCACCGGCAGCAGCGAGACCGCGCTGGTCGACGTGGCCGCGGTGCCGCTGACCTATGCCGGCCGCGTCGCGTTCCAGATCGAGAATGTGCTGGCCGCCGTCGCTGCCGGCTGGGCGCTGGGCATCTCCAACGACCTGATCCGCGCCGGCGTGGTGACCTTCGATGTCGGCCAGGTCGACGTGCCGGGACGCTTCACGCTGTTCGAGCGCAACGGTGCCACCGTGGTTGTCGACGACGCCCACAACGCCCCCGCGCTGGAAGCGCTGGCCGCAGCGCTGGAGCGCTTCCCGGCCGAACGCCGCATGGTGGTCTACGGTGCCGGCGTGCAGCGCCGCGACGAAGACCTGGTGCGCCAGGGCAAGGCGCTGGGCCAGCATTTCGACCGCGTCTTCCTGTGCGAAGACCGCAGCGTCAAGCGTGCGCTGCCCGATGCCGAGGCGCGCGCGCTGCTCAAACAGGGGCTGTACGAGGGGCGCCGCGTCACCAAGATCATCGACGAAGGCACGCGCGCAAGCGCCATCGAAACCGCGCTCGGCCAGCTGGTGCCGGGCGACCTGCTGGTATTGCAGTGCGACGAGGCCGCCACCGGCGCCACCGTCGACCTGGTGCACCACTGGATGGGCCAGCCGGCGCGCCGCGCATAAGGCGCTGGCCGAGCTGAACCGCGCAAAGAACACGGAAACCGTTCTATGGAAGTCTCACGTATCCGGGCCCTGCGGGGCCCGAACCTGTGGTGCCGCCACACCGCCATCGAGGCCATCGTGGCCTGCCAGGACCAGGCCGATATGCTGTCGGCGCTGCCCGGCTTTGAAGACCGGCTGCGCGCCCGCTTCCCCGAAGTGGGGCCGCTGCACCCGGACGAGGAAGCCGGCGAGATGTCGCTGGCCCACGTGCTGGAAATGACGGCGCTGCGCCTGCAGGCCGCCGCCGGCTGCCCGGTCACGTTCAGCCGCACCGCGCAGACGGTCGAGCCGGGCACCTACCAGGTGATCGTGCAATACAGCGAGGAAGAAGTCGGGCGGCTCGCGTTCGAGCTGGCCGAGGCGCTGTGCCTGGCCGCGCGCGACGACACCGCCTTTGACCTGGCCGACGCGCTGCACCGCCTGCGCGAGCTGGACGAGGACGTGCGCCTGGGGCCGAGCACCGGCTCCATCGTCTACGCCGCCATGGCGCGCGGCATCCCCTACCGGCGCCTGACGCAGGGCTCGATGGTGCAGTTCGGCTGGGGCAGCAAACAGCGCCGCATCCAGGCCGCCGAGACCGACCGCACCAGCGCCGTGGCGGAATCGATCGCGCAGGACAAGGAACTGACCAAGAGCCTGCTGCATGCCGCCGGCGTGCCGGTGCCGCTGGGCCGCTCGGTGCGCAGCGCCGAAGAAGCATGGGCCGCCGCGCAGGAAATCGACGCCCCGGTGGTGGTCAAGCCGCGCGACGGCAACCAGGGCAAGGGCGTGGCGGTGCGCATCCGCACCCGCGAGGAAGTGATGACGGCCTATGAGGTCGCTTCGGACATCTGCTCCGACGTGATCGTCGAGCGCTATATCCCGGGCCATGACTTCCGCCTGCTGGTGGTGGGCAAGCAACTGGTGGCGGCCGCGCGCCGCGACCCGCCGCAGGTGACCGGCGACGGCGTGCATACCGTGCGCCAGCTGGTCGAGGAAGTGAACCGCGACCCGCGCCGCGGCGAAGGCCATGCCACCTCGCTGACCAAGATCCGCTTCGACGATATCGCGCTGGCCGTGCTGGCCAAGCAGAACCTGACCGCCGATTCCGTGCCCGCCAAGGGCACGCGCGTGGTCCTGCGCAATAACGCCAACCTGTCCACCGGCGGCAGCGCCACCGACGTAACCGACGACGTCCACCCCGACATCGCCGCGCGCGCCGTGGCCGCGGCGCAGATGGTGGGCCTGGATATCGCCGGCGTCGATGCCGTGTGCGAGACCATGCTCAAGCCGTTCGAGGAACAGGCCGGCGGCATCGTCGAAGTCAATGCCGCGCCGGGCCTGCGCATGCACCTGCAGCCGTCGTACGGCAAGGGCCGCGCGGTTGGCGAAGCCATCGTCTCGACCATGTTCGCCGACGGCGACGATGGCCGCATCCCGGTGGTGGCGGTGTCGGGCACCAACGGCAAGACCACGACCGTGCGCCTGATCACCCATATCATGGCCGCGAGCGGCCTGCGCATGGGCATGACCGGCACCGACGGCGTGTATATCCAGGGCGAGCGCGTCGACACCGGCGACTGCAGCGGCCCGCGCAGCGCGCGCAACGTGCTGCTGCACCCCGACGTCGACGCGGCCGTGTTCGAGACCGCGCGCGGCGGCCTGCTGCGCGAGGGCCTGGCCTTCGACCGCTGCGACGTGGCGGTGGTGACCAACGTCGGCGAAGGCGACCACCTGGGCCTGTCGTACATCAACTCGGTGGAGGACCTGGCCGTGCTCAAGAGCGTGATCGTGCAGAACGTCGCGCCGCACGGCATGGCCGTGCTCAATGCCGCCGACCCGATGGTGGTGCGCATGGCCGACGCCTGCCCCGGCAGCGTCACCTTCTTCGCGCACGATCCCAACCAGCCGGCCATGGCTACGCACCGCGCGCAGGGCAAGCGCGTGGTGTTCGTCGACGGCGGCGAGATCGTGGCTTCCGAAGGCGATACCGAAGTGCGCATTGCGCTGGCGGAAATCCCGCTGACGCGCAACGGCACCATCGGCTTCCAGGTCGAGAACGCGATGTCGTCGATCGCCGCCGCGTGGGCGCTGGGCATCGACTGGACCATCATCCGCCGCGGCCTGGTCACCTTCGTCAACGACGCGCAGACCGCGCCCGGACGCTTCAATGTGTTCGACTACAAGGGCGCCACGCTGATCGCTGACTACGGCCACAACCCGGACGCCATCCAGGCGCTGTGCAACGCGGTCGATTCCATTGCCGCCGAGCGGCGCGTGGTGGTGATCAGCGGCGCCGGCGACCGCCGCGACGACGATATCCGCCGGCAAACCCAGATCCTGGGCGGCGCGTTCGACGAGGTGATCCTGTACCAGGACCAGTGCCAGCGCGGACGTGCCGACGGCGAAGTGCTGGCGCTGCTGCGCGAGGGCCTGCAGGGCGCGCAACGCACCAGCAAGGTCGAGGAGATCCGCGGGGAGTTCCTGGCGATCGATACGGCGCTGTCGCACCTGAATGCCGGCGATCTGTGCCTGATCCTGGTGGATCAGGTGGAAGAGGCGCTGGGGCATATTGCGGGGCGCATCGGGCAGCAGGGGTGATTGCGCGACCGTCTCGCATGCTGGCGGTTTGCTCCCCTCTCCCGCTTGCGGGAGAGGGGCCGGGGGAGAGGGCAGGAGTTCCAAAGGCTGAGGCCGGTGGGTTAACACCATTGGCCCCGCTTGATGTGGCTCCTAGCTAGCCCACCCCTCACCCC
>NZ_JBEFLI010000080.1:0-29526 GCF_040578825.1 Cupriavidus necator
GCAACCCCTCATGCCTGGTGACCATAGCGAGTTGGAACCACCCCTTCCCATCCCGAACAGGTCCGTGAAACGACTCCGCGCCGATGATAGTGCGGATTACCCGTGTGAAAGTAGGTCATCGCCAGGCTCTTATACCGCAGAACCCCAGCCCACAAAGGCTGGGGTTTTTGCTTTGGCGGCGCGATAACGGTACCTATGCGCGCGCATCATTCAGCGATGCGAGCGTCGGCAACCGTCAGTAGCACGCCGACCAGACAGCAACCTCCTACCACCATGGCCGCCTTTGCCGGGCCGTGAGCCGCCAATGCGCCGGCCGCGACCGGCAGCAGCATCAATACCGTTGCGTTGTTGATGCTTTCCGATGCGGCCAGTACCTGGCCCTTTGCCGCTGCAGCGCGCCTTGCGAGGATCGCCGTACTTGCCGGCGCCGCCACACCGAGGGCAGCGCCCCACACCAACAGGCAAGCCAGCGCACCGGTCAATCCGACGGAAGCCGCCATGAACAGCATCATGGCAACGGCGAGCGGCACGCAGGCCAGCGCCAGGGTGCGTTCATCGCGCGTGAAGATCCGGCGGGCATGGCCCGCCAGCAGGTTGCCGACGGCCAGGCCAACGCCGAACGCCGACATTGCGCCGCCTACGGCCGCCACGCCAAGCCCATAGCGATTTCGCAGAACCCTGCCGGTGGTCATGCCAAGCATGACCAAGGGCGATGGCATGGGGAAGCTCCTCGGACTCCATCGATGAAAACAAAGCGAGACTAGCCGACGCGTGCGCGCGAAATGACGGCAAAATCGTCGCATCGCCGGCAAACAGGATAAATCAGGGGATTTTGCAGAGCGCCGCAGGGTCGGGCGCAAAGATCATCGATGCGCCGCGGCACCGGCAGAAGAGGGCTGGGCGCGGCAGAGCGCGCGCCCGAAAGATGCGGTGATTCTAACGCAATGCGGTCAAGTACGAATCTCTTGAGGCGTGCTCAGTTCGCGGTGGAAGCCTGGTCGTTCTGGCTGGCTGCGATGACGCGATAGGTGCTCTGTACGAAGCCGCTTTCATACGTCGTAGTGCGCAGGTGCGCCAGCCGGATATCGTGCCCGGCGTCGCCGAACAGCGGGATACCGTTGCCGATCAGCATCGGGATGCGCGTGATCGTCAGCGTATCGATCAGCCCTTCCGCCAGGAAGGACTGGATCAGCTTGCCGCCGTCGACATAGACACTGCTGGTGCCGCTGGCGGCTAGCGCGGCAGCCGCCTCGCGTACCGTGCCGCGCTGCAGGCTGACTTCGGCCGCGAGTGTCGGCGCAATCGAGTCGAGCGTGTTGCTCATGACCACCACGCGCTTGCCGGCATAGGGCCACGGATCGAAGCTCAGGACTTTCTCGTAAGTGTTGCGACCGAGAAGCAGGGTGTCGATGCCCTGCATATAGGCGGCGTAGCCGTGGTCGTCAGTGGATGTGGTGGCACCGAGCAGCCAGTCCAGCTCGCCATCGGCACGGGCGATAAAGCCGTCGAGGCTGGCGGCGATAAAGACTGAAAAGCGGGGATACGGGTTGGGCATGGCGCGCTCCGGTGCATGGCGGTCAGGCTCGCCATGCTACCGCGAACGCGCACCGGTGCCGCCCTTTATGCCACCTCGGCGACGCGGATCTCCACCAGCAGCTTTTTCAGCTCCGGCACACATGACCCGCAATTGCCGCCGGCCTTGACGCAGGCGGTGATCTCGGCCGGCGTCTTCAGGTCGTGCTTGCGCACTGCGTCGCAGATGGTATTGCGGCCCACGCCGAAGCACGAGCACACCGTCGGGCCGGCATCGGCGCCTTTCTCCATGGGCTGTCCGAGCAGCAGGCCGATGCGGTCGGTATCCTCGAGCCGGTCGCGGCCGAACAGACCGGCCAGCCACGCGCGCGACGGCAGCTCGGGCCGCGTCGACACGTAGACGCAGGCTTCGAGCCGGTCGTTGACGACATAGCCCGCGTGATAGACGCCGGCGGTGCGGTCCTCGTACTCGAGCCAGTCGGCATCCGGGTCGGTCACGCCGAGCAGCGTGCGCGCCCAGGCGGCGCGGTCGGCGATGGCTTCGCGGCCGGCGAATTCGTAGCGCTGGAACTGACGCCCTTGCACGCGCGTCCAGTAGGTCAGCGCCTCGGCCGGCAGCTCGCTGCGGCTCAGCACGAAGCCGTGCCAGTTGACGCCGAACGGTTCCACGCGCACCGGCGTGTGCTTGAACTCGGGCTCGCCCGACACCGGATCGACCACCGGGTTGACCAGCGCGCCGACGCGCGCATCGGAGCTGAACTGGCCGTTCCAGTGGATCGGCACGAATACGCTGCCGCGCGGGATGCCGCCGCCGTGGTGCACGCGCGCCACCATCGCGCCCCAGCGGGTGCTGACGCGCGCCAGCTTGCCTGCGCCGACGCCGCACAGCAGCGCGTCCTGCGGGTGCATGTCGACGAAGGGCTCGGGCAGGTGGTCGGACAGGCGCGCGGACTTGCCGGTGCGCGTCATGGTGTGCCACTGGTCGCGCACGCGGCCGGTGTTGAGAATCAGCGGGAAATCGTCGTCCGGCGCATGAGCGGGCGCGCGCGGCGGCGTGGCGACAAAGCGGGCCAGGCCATCGGCATGGGCGTAGCGGCCGCCGCCGAACAGCCGCCGGGAGTCGGACGCGACATTGGCGCGCACGGGCCATTGCACCGGCTCCAGCGTGTCGTAGCGGTCCTTGTCCAGGCCGGCGAGCCCGCTGATATCGAACATGCGCGGCGCCTCATCGTTGCGCCAGGCGCTCAGGCGCGCGTGTTCGTCGAAGATTTCATGCACGCCGGCATAGTCGAAGCCGCTAAAATCCATCCGGCTTGCCACATCGCACAGGATCTGCCAGTCGGCGCGCGCTTCGCCGGGGGCCGGCAGGAAGGCACGCTGGCGCGAAATGCGCCGTTCCGAGTTGGTGACCGTGCCGTCCTTCTCGCCCCAGCCCAGCGCGGGCAGCAGCACGTGCGCGGCGGCATTGGTGTCGGTGCGCTCGATGATGTCGCTGGCGACCACCAGTTCGCACTTGGCCAGTGCGCGGCGCACCTGGTCGGCGTCGGGCAGGCTCACCACCGGGTTGGTGGCGATCACCCAGACCGCCTTGACGCGGCCGGCTTCAATGGCTTCGAACAGTTCCACCGCCTTCAGGCCGGGACGGTCGGCGACTACCGGCGACTGCCAGAAGCTTTGCACGACCTCGCGGTGCAGCGGGTTGGCCAGCTCCATGTGCGCGGCCAGCATATTGGCCAGGCCGCCGACCTCGCGCCCGCCCATCGCATTGGGCTGCCCGGTCAGCGAGAACGGGCCCATGCCCGGCTTGCCGATGCGGCCGGTCAGCAGGTGGCAGTTGATGATGCTGTTGACCTTGTCAGTGCCCGACGACGACTGGTTGACGCCTTGCGAGAAGGCGGTCACAACCTTGGCCGTATCCGCGAACAGCTGATAGAAGGCCAGCACGTCCTGCACGTTGAGCTTGCAGGCGCGGGCCACGGCGGCCGGGTCGGCGCAATCGGCATCGGCGGCCTGCAGCGCATCGGCCAGTCCCGCAGTGCTCGCCGCGACAAAGGCCGCATCGGTCTGGCCTTCGCGCGCCAGGTAGCTCAGCAGCCCGTTGAACAGCCACACGTCGGTACCCGGGCGCAGCGCCAGGTGCAGGTCGGCCAGTTCGCAAGTGGCCGTGCGGCGCGGGTCGATCGCCACGATCTTCATGCCGGGGCGAGCTTCCTTGGCCTTGGTCAGGCGCTGGAACAGGATCGGGTGGCACCACGCGGTATTGGACCCCACCAGCACCACCAGGTCGGCCTGCTCCAGGTCTTCGTAATTGCCCGGCACCAGGTCTTCACCGAAGGCACGCTTGTGCCCGGCTACCGCCGACGACATGCACAGGCGCGAGTTGGTGTCGATATTGGCGCTGCCGATGAAACCCTTCATCAGCTTGTTGGCAACGTAGTAGTCCTCGGTCAGCAACTGGCCGGAGACATAGAGCGCGACCGAATCCGGGCCGTGGCGGCGGATGATGTCGGAGAAGCCCTGCGCCACGGTGTCGAGTGCACGATCCCACGAGACTTGCTGCAGGCTGCCGTCCGCGTCGCGCAGCTTGGGGTGGAGCAGGCGGCCTTCGAGGTCCACCGTCTCGCCCAGCGCCGAGCCCTTGACGCACAGCCGGCCAAAGTTGGACGGGTGCTGTGCGTCGCCCGCGATCTCGACCTGGCCGTCGGCACGCACGGTGGCTTGCACGCCGCAGCCGACACCGCAGTACGGGCAGGTGGTGGCGGTGGTAGTGGTCGGGGTGGCCGAGACCACCGGGATGTCGGACAGGTTCACGCGTTCTCCGTGCGGGGGGGCGATTATCTTGCTTCTGGTGATGCTTACGCAGCGAGCGCTTCGCACTGCGCCTTGCCGAACAGCAGGCGCTGGCGCAGCGCACCCACTGGCGTGCGGCGCTGGATCATGTCGAAGTACCACGGGCCGTCCTGCACGTCGCCGTACAGCACCGCGCCAACGAGGCGCCCGTCCTGCAGCACCAGGCGCTTGTACACGCCGCGGCGCGCATCGCGCAGCACCAGGTCTTCGCTGCCTTCGCCGCCGATAAAGTCGCCGGCGGAGTACAGGTCCACGCCAGTCACTTTCAGTTTAGTTGCCGTGGCCTGTTGCACGTAGCGGCGATGGCCGGAGCCGGCGAGATGAGCGGCGCACACGCGAGCCTGATCCCAGATCGGCGCCACCAGGCCGAAGGTGGCCTGGCGGTGCTGCACGCACTCGCCCACGGCGTAGATGCGCGGATCGTAGGTCTGCAGCGTGTCGTCGACGACGATCGCGCGTTCGCAGTGCAGGCCGGCACCGGCGGCCAGCTCGATATTGGGGCGCACGCCGGCGGTCATCACCACCAGGTCGGCGGGGATCTCGCTGCCGTCCTTGAAGCGCACGCCGGTGACGCGGTCGGTGCCGAGGATCTCGGCGGTCTGCGCGCCCAGCAGGAAGCGCAGGCCCTTGCGTTCCAGCGCGCTCTGCAGCAGCGTGGCAGCGGGCTTGTCGAGCTGGCGCTCCATCAGGCTGTCGGGCAGGTGCACCACGGTCACGTCCATGCCCTGGCGCAGCAGCCCGTTGGCGGCTTCCAGTCCGAGCAGGCCGCCGCCGATCACCACCGCATGGCGATGGTTGCGCGCGGCTTGCTGCATGGTCTCGACGTCCTGGATATCGCGGAACGCGATCACGCCGTCGAGCTGGTGGCCGGGCACCGGCAGGATAAAGGGCTTGGAGCCGGTCGCCAGCAGCAGGCGGTCGTAGCGCACCTCGCGCCCCGAGGCCGAGCGCACCACGCGGCGCGGGCGGTCGATCGCCACCACCGGATCGCCGGCGAGCAGCTCGATGCCGTTCTCTTCATACCACTCGCGCGTATTGAGCATGATGTCCGCCACCGTCTTCTCGCCGGCCAGCACCGGCGACAACAGGATGCGGTTGTAGTTGCCGTGCGGCTCGGCCCCGAACACGGTGATGTCGTACAGGTCCGGCGCGAGCTTGAGCAGCTCCTCGACGGTGCGCATGCCGGCCATGCCGTTGCCGACTACGACCAGGCGCGGGCGGGACTGCAGGTTGGCGGATGGCGTCATGCCGTCATCTCCGTGGTGAAAGGGTGAGCGAGGGGCGGACATCGGGGCGTAGCGGTGCGGTCAGGCGGCCAGTTCTTCCTCGGCCTCGCCCAGCACCACGCTGGCGGCGATCCAGACCTTTCCGTCATAGACGCGCGCGGCGTAGGCGCTGACCGAGTGCTCGGGCGCTTCCAGGCATTCGCCGGTGCGCAGGTCGAAGTGGTGCTTGTAGATGGGCGAGGCCACCACCAGGCGGTCTCCCAGGTTGCCCACCAGCCCGCGCGACAGCACCGCGGCCTGCGAGTTGGGATCGAAATTGTCGATGGCGTAGACCTCTTCGCCACGGCCGATACGGAACACGGCGATTTGCTTGTCGTCCACCAGGGCGCAGACACCAGTATTGGGCACGATATCGCGTACGGTGCAGACAGCGGTCCAGGTTTCGGGATGGTGCGGATGGCTCATCACGTTCTCCTTAGTTTCGGGCGGGGGCGGGCGCGTTCAGGCTGCTTTTGCGGGCATGGCGACCACGGGAATGTGGCCCAGCCGGGAGCGCTGCAAGTTCCGTTCCTCGGGCGTGGCCGGACGGATCTGGCCGCGCTCTTCGATAAACACCAGGTTGTCGTCGCGGCGGTCGCTGTTGACGAAGTGGCGGAAGCGCTTGCGCGTCTCCGGGTCGGTCACGGCCTTCTTCCATTCGTCTTCGTAGGTGTCGACCACGTGCTGCATCTCGGATTCGAGTTCCGCGGCGATGCCCAGCTTGTCGTCCAGCACCACGGCCTTCAGGTAGTCCAGGCCGCCTTCGAGGTTGTCGCGCCAGACGCTGGTGCGCTGCAGGCGGTCGGCGGTGCGCACGTAGAACATCAGGAAGCGGTCGATGTAGCGCACCAGGGTGTCGTGGTCGAGATCGCTCGCCAGCAGCTCGGCGTGGCGCGGCTTCATGCCGCCGTTGCCGCACACATACAGGTTCCAGCCCTTGTCGGTGGCGATCACGCCCACGTCCTTGCCCTGCGCCTCGGCGCATTCGCGGGTGCAGCCGGACACGCCGAACTTGATCTTGTGCGGCGCGCGCAGGCCCTTGTAGCGGTTTTCCAGTTCGATGGCGAGGCCGACGGAATCGCCCACGCCGTAGCGGCACCAGGTCGAGCCGACGCACGACTTCACCGTGCGCAGCGCCTTGCCGTAGGCATGCCCCGACTCGAAGCCGGCGGCGATCAGTTCTTCCCAGATATAGGGCAGTTCCTCGGCGCGGGCACCGAACAGGTCGACGCGCTGGCCGCCGGTGATCTTGGTGTACAGGCCGTACTTCTTGGCCACCTGGCCGACGGCGATCAGGCCCTCGGGCGTGACTTCGCCGCCCGGCATGCGCGGCACCACCGAGTAGGTGCCGTCCTTCTGGATGTTGGCCAGGTAGTAGTCGTTGGAATCCTGCAGGCTGGCGTGCTCTTCCTTGAGCACGAATTCGTTCCAGCACGACGCCAGGATGCTGCCCACCGCCGGCTTGCAGATGTCGCAACCCAGGCCCTTGCCGTGCGCTTCCAGCAGTGCGTCGAAGGTCTTGAACTTGCCCACGCGCACCAGGTGATAGAGCTCCTGGCGCGAGTAGGGGAAGTGCTCGCAGAGATGGTTGTTGACGGCCATCCCTTGCTTCTTCATCTCCGCCTTCATGATCTGCGTGACCAGCGGCACGCAGCCGCCGCAGGCGGTACCCGCCTTGGTGCAGGTCTTGAGCGCGCCGATGCTGGTGGCACCGTCGCACACGGCGCCGCAGATCTCGCCCTTGGAGACGTTGTTGCACGAGCAGATCTGGGCGGTGTCAGGCAGCGCGTCGGCGCCCAGCGCCGGCTTGGCCTTGCCGCTGCTGTCGGGCAGGATCAGGAATTCGGGCGACTCGGGCAGTTCGATCTTGTTCAGCATCATCTGCAGCAGCGTGCCGTACTCGCTGGCGTCGCCGATCAGCACGCCGCCCAGCAGGTACTTGCCGCATTCGGACACCACCAGCTTCTTGTAGACCTCCTTGCGGTCGTCGCTGAACTGGTAGATGCGCGCGCCCGGCACCGTGCCGTGCGGATCGCCGATGCTGGCCACGTCCACGCCCATCAGCTTGAGCTTGGTGCTCATGTCGGCGCCGCCGAACTCGGCGGCTTCGCCGCGCAGGTGGCGTGCGGCCACGCGAGCCATGTCGTAGCCCGGGGCCACCAGGCCATAGATCTTGCCTTGCCACAGCGCGCATTCGCCGATGGCGTAGATGTCCGGGTCGGAGGTGCGGCAGTTGTTGTCGACCGCGATGCCGCCGCGCTCGCCCACTGCCAGGCCACTTGCGCGTGCCAGTTCGTCGCGCGGGCGAATGCCGGCCGAGAACACGATCATGTCGGTGTCGAGATGCGTGCCGTCGGCGAACACCATGCGGTGCGTGCCGTCTTCGCCGTCGACGATTTCAACGGTGTTCTTGCCGGTGTGGGCGGTCACGCCCAGGCCCTGGATCTTCTGGCGCAGCATGCGGCCGCCGCCTTCATCGACCTGCACCGCCATCAGGCGCGGAGCAAACTCGACCACGTGCGTCTGCAGGTCCATGTCGCGCAGCGCCTTGGCGCATTCCAGGCCCAGCAGGCCGCCGCCGACGACTACGCCGGTCTTCGAGCGCGCACCGCATTCGCGCATCGCTTCCAGGTCTTCGATGGTGCGATAGACGAAGCAGTCCTTGCGGTCCTTGCCCGGCACCGGCGGCACGAAGGGGTAGGAGCCGGTGGCAAGGATCAGCTTGTCATAGGACAGGGTTTCGCCGGTCGACACCTTCACCGTGCGCGCCGCGCGATCGATCTCGACGGCGCGGGCATTCAGGCGCAGCAGCATGTTGTTGTGCTGCTCGAAGAAGCCGGCGGGCACCAGCGACAGGTCTTCGGCCGACTTGCCGGCAAAGAACTCGGACAGGTGCACGCGATCGTAGGCGGGACGCGGTTCTTCGCACAGTACGGTCACTTCAAGATTCTGTGCGCCGGCTTCCGCCAGGCATTCCAGGAACTTGTGACCCACCATACCGTGGCCGACGATGATCAGTTTCATGATGCTTTCCTTGTCCGGGAGTCAGTCTTTGCTGCTTGTTGTGCTGTGGGGCAATGCTTAGAGATCAATTCAATTGGCCAGCGCGCTGTCGTACAGCGCCTGCTCGCGTGCCTTGTGCTCGGCGCTGAAGCGGATGGCGATCGCGCACAGGGCGGCGATGGTGGCCAGCACGCCCAGCACGGTCAGCGTGTGCTGCAGGTCGCCCAGGCCCTTGAGCAGGAAGCCCGCGGCGACGGCGCCAACGTTGCCGCCCGCGCCGATGATCCCGGCCACGCCGCCCAGCGCCTTGCGGTCGATAAAGGGCACCAGGGCGTAGGTCGCGCCACAGGCCATGTGGGTGAACAGGCCGAACAGCAGCATCGCGACCACGGCCAGCGTCACGCTGCCGGCCTGCGCGAACCACAGCAGGCCCAGGCCTTCGCCCATGATCAGCACGAACAGCAGCGTGGCGCGTGCGTCCAGGCCGCGGCGGCGCGCTGCCTTGTCCGACAGCCAGCCACCCAGGGCGCGGGCAAACAGCGCCAGCAGGCCGAAGCTCGCGGCAGCCATGCCGGCGGCCTTCAGGCTCAGGCCGAAGCGGTCCACGTAGTACGAGGCGGCGATGTTGTGGATGAAGATCTCAACGCCGAAGCAGGCGCCGTAGGTGATGAACAGCAGCCACACGCGGTAGTTGGCGCTGGCGGCGCGGAAGCTGGCCCAGCCGCCGCCCTTGCCACCGTCCTTGCCGGTGATCTCGATGCCGCGGGCGCGCAGGTCCGAGTAGTTGCCTTCCGGGCAGTCCTGCGTGAAGCGCCAGTAGATGACTGCCATGATCAGCATCAGCACGCCCGGCACCACCAGCGCGAAGCGCCAGCCGAGTGCGTGGTCGGCGCCCAGCATCAGCACCGCCGCCAGCAGCAGCGGCATGATGGCCTGCGCGGCGCCGCCGCCGGCGTTGCCCCAGCCGGCCGAGGCCGCGTTGGCGGTGCCGACCACGTTGGGTGCGAACATCACCGAGGTGTGGTACTGCGTGATCACGAAGCTCGCGCCGACCGCGCCGATCAGCAGGCGGAAGATCAGGAAGGTCTCGTAGTTCTGCGCCAGCGCCACGCCCAGCACCGGCAGCGCGCCCACCGCCAGCAGGCCGGTGTAGGTCTTGCGCGGGCCGAAGCGGTCGCACATCGGGCCGATCACCAGCCGCACCAGGATGGTCACTGCCACCGCCGCGATATTGATGTTGGCGATCTGGCCCGGGGTCAGGCCGAATTCGCCCTTGAGCACGGGCATCAGCGGCGCGCAGGCAAACCACGCGAAGAAACAGACGAAGAACGCCATCCAGGTCAGGTGGAAGGCGCGCATCTGCGGGGTGCTCAAGCTCAGCAGCTCGATGCGGGTGGCTTTGCCGGTCATCGTCACTTGCTCCAAAAAACAAGTGGCGTCCCGCGAACCGGCGCATCGATTGACGTGATGAGCCGGTTCAGGGGACGCCGTTGTCCTGAACAGCCGCTACATGGGATAGCGGCTGCCTGTGTGGGGGTGGGCCGGTCGCCGTTGACGGGCCTGGTCCACATTACGCAAGGGGTGTGCCAGGCTTATAAGTGACTGCGGAGGGGGGATGGGCGCGCGCATGCGCCTGTGGGGACCCACCGGCTGCGCTGTGGTGGGGCGGCCGCCGGGCTGGCGGCACAGTCATGGTGCAGTGCGGTGTGCCGCTACGGTGCGATGCAGCACATGGTGGCCACGCTTAGGTGTCCTGGCCTTCGCCGCCAGCGCGGCGCAGGGGGATCACCTGCATGTCGCGGGGCGATACCACGGCGCCGTCTTCATCGACCAGCGCGGCGCGCACCAGCTTGCCACTGGCGCGCGAGCGGATCTCAACGGGGCCCGCGCCGCCCGGCGCCATATGGCAGTCGCCCCATTGCATCAGCCCGATCAGCACGGGCAGAAGCTCCACGGCCGCGCGGGTGGGGCGGTATTCGAAGCGCTCGCGCTCGCCCGGCTCGCGGTAGCCGACCTTGCGCAGCAGGCCGGCCTCGGTCAGCGTCTTGAGCCGCGCCGACAGCACCGCCGGCGAGCATTCCAGCCGGCGCAGGAAGTCGTCGAAGCGCGTCACGCCATGGAAGACGTCACGCAGAATCAGCATCGTCCACTTTTCGCCGATCAGCGAAAGCGTGGCGGCGATCGAGCAGTGGCGGAGGTCGGACGCAGTGACGTTCATGATGCCAGCAGCATAGCATGCTGACTTCATTTGCAAAAGTCAGGGTATCGCCTATACTCTGGCTACAAACAATGTAGCTAGGTTGTCAGCATGGAACTTCAAGGCGCGGAAAGCTGGACGGTGAAGCGGGGCGTAAAGGTCACGCTGCGGAGCACGCTGGCGCAGGACGGCGCGGCGCTGCGGGCGCTGGTGGACGGGCTGTCGAAGGAAAGCCGCTACTTCCGTTTCCTGACCGGCGGCCGCGTGGTGGACGAGATCGTGCGCGGCCTCGCCACGCCGGGACCCGAGGGCGTCGCGCTGGTGATCGTCGCGCCCGGCAGCGATGGCGCGCCGGCCATCGTGGCCAGCGCCGAATATGTAGTCAGCGGCCGGGTCGCGGAAATCGCGGTGGTGGTCGCCGACCACTGGCAAGGGCAGGGACTGGGCCGGCGCCTGATCGGCAAGCTGCGCGACCTGGCGTGCGCCGCCGGCCTGCGTGCGATGCGTGGCGACGTGCTCAGCGAAAACCGCCGCATGCTGGCCATCCTGCATGACTTCGGCTTTTCCAGCCGCCGCAACCCGGAAGACAGCTACCTGCATGAAGTCTCACTGGCCCTGAAGGCGCCGGCGGGCAGCGCACAGTGGCTGCCGGCGGACTGGTTCGCCGCGAGCTAAGGTCAGCCGCGCACTTCAGCGCAGGATGCCTCAGCCCGCCTCGCGCTTGCCGCGCGCCGTCACCGTGCAGCCGACCGAAGCGGTGATGATGCTGGCGATCGCCAGCCACTGCACTGCGCTCAGCTGCTCATGCAGGAACACCAGCCCGGCCAGCGCCCCCATGGCCGGCTCCATGCTCAGCAGGATGCCGAAGGTGCGCCGGTGCAAGCGCTTGAGCGCGACCATTTCCAGCGAGTAGGGGATCGCGCTCGACAGCACGCCCACCGCCAGCTCGAACAGCAGCAGCGTCGGGCTGAACAGCGCGGCGCCCGCGTGCGCCACCCCGAACGGCATCACCACCAGCGCCGCCATGGTCAGCCCCAGCGACGTGGCCTGGCCGCCGTGGGCGTTGCCCGCCTTCTGCCCGAATACGATATAGAGCGCCCATCCCACGCCGGCAGCCAGGGCATAGCCGATGCCGACCGGGTCCAGCGTGCCCGCGGCTTCGCCCACCGGCAGCAACAGCAGCAGGCCCGCCACCGCGCACGCAATCCACAGGAAATCGATCGCGCGCCGCGACGACATCACCGCGACCGCCAGCGGCCCGGTAAATTCGATGGCGATCGCGAGCCCCAGCGGGATGGTGCGCAGCGACATATAGAACAGCAGGTTGGTCGCGCCCAGCGCCGCCCCGTACAGCGCGATCGCGCGCGCGTTGGCCAGCGTCAGCGGGATGCGCCACGGCCGCCAGACGCACAGCAGGATCAGCGCGGAGAACCCTACCCTCAGGGCCGTCGTGCCTTGCGCGCCCAGGGCGGTGAACAGGCTCTTGGCGAAGGAGGTGCCGATGCACAGCGAGGCCATCGAGCCGGTGAGGGCGAGTACGGCGATCAGCGTTGAGCTTCGTTTGGCGGCGGTTTGCGGCAATTCAGGGGTCCTGTGGGATGGCGCGGGCTTGTGCGCGGGGCAGCGGCATCATGCGGCAGATGCTGGGCTGGCGCCATATACAGGTGGGGTTGGATTGCGCAGTACAGTTGCGCTGGGGCGAGACTTTTGCACTGCCTCTTGTGTTCTACCTCTCCCGCAAGGCAGGAGAGGGTCGAGGTGAGGGCAGGGCTAGCTACTCTTGCTCACTCCGCGGAATACGAAATGACGGTGGAAGCTTCTGGATCTCTGTCGTCCGCATCGGCGGGAACCCTGATCCGGTACCAGATGGCATACATCGCTGGCAGGAATACCACGAGCTTCGCAAAGGAGGGATCAGGCAGCTCGGGCGACATGGCGAGGTAGAAGCGGGGCGCGCCCTGACCGATGTAGGCCGTCACGATCTTCGCCTCGGCCTGTCTGGCGAGGCGTCGTCCACCAGCAGCCCCAGCGCCAGGATCAGCGCGCCCAGGGTGATGCGGTCGAAGTTCTTGCCAGTGGCGTCCATGACGACGAACACCGCGGCCAGCGTCAGCGGTACTGCATGCCGACGAGAGTCTTCTGCGGACCTCCGACGCCAGAGCGCAGGCACAGACCGAATCAGCTCGCGCCGCCGTGGCGGCGTTCAAAGCGCTAGGCGGAGGGTGGGCGCCGGCAGCTCCCTTATAGGGCAGTACCGTTTCCATACGTTTGTATCAGCGTATCGGACAGGCGCCGGCATACACACAGTGATACAAAAGCCCTGAAATCCGACACATGCCGCTTGCAATGGCCTCCTAGACTCGTGCTCACGTTGATCACGCACACAGGAGAAGAAGATGTCGGAGAAAAAAGTGGATTTGCCTCGTCGAGGTTTTCTGAATGCAGCGGCAGTGGCGCTGGCCGCTGCGCCGTTCGGCCTGTCGCAGGCCGCCCGCGCGCAAACCGGCGTGTCGAAGGCGCCGCCGCTGCCGTTGACCGCGCCGGGCACCCATACGGCCTTCGCGCCGATCAGGCACATCAACGCCGGTGTGCTTAACGTCGGCTATGCCGAGGCAGGGCCGGCCACAGGTCCCGTGGCGCTGCTGTTGCATGGCTGGCCCTACGACATCCACAGCTTCGTCGACGTGGCACCGCTGCTGGCGGCCCGCGGCTATCGGGTGATCATTCCCTACCTGCGTGGGTTTGGTTCGACGACCTTCCTGTCGGCGGACACCATGCGCAACGGCCAGCCCGCGGCAATAGCCGCCGACATGATCGCGCTGATGGACGCGCTCAAGATCCGGAACGCCGTGGTAGCCGGCTTTGACTGGGGCGCGCGCACCGCCGACATCATGGCGGCGATCTGGCCGGACCGTTGCAGGGGGCTGGTATCGGTCAGCGGCTACCTGATCGGCAGTCAGGCGGCCGGCAAGCTGCCGTTGCCGCCTGAAGCCGAGCTCCAGTGGTGGTACCAGTTCTATTTCGCCACGGATCGTGGCCGCGCCGGCTACCAGAAGTACACGCACCAGTTCGCCAGGCTGATCTGGCAGCTGGCATCGCCGCAATGGAAGTTCGACGATGCCACGTTCCAGCGCAGCGCCGCCGCCTTCGACAATCCCGATCACGTGGAAATCACCATTCACAACTACCGCTGGCGGCAGGGGCTCGCCGCCGGCGAAGCCAGGTTCGACGATATCGAGAAGCGACTCGCCACCGCGCCCGCCATTGGCGTCCCCACCATCACCATCGAAGGCGATGCCAATGGCGCGCCGCATCCCAAGCCCAGCGCCTATGCGAGCAAGTTCACTGGCCGGTACGAACACCGGGAACTGACTGGTGGCATCGGCCACAATCCGCCGCATGAAGCGCCCACGGCGTTTGCGCAGGCAGTGCTCGACGTCGACAGACGCTGAGGCGGGAGGGGGCACCATGCGCAGGTTGATGATACTGATTGCGATGACGCTGTCGGCGCTCGCATCGGAGCTCGGCGGTGCAGGCCATCGGTGCGTATGGAACGGCATGCCCCGGAAAATACGCGCGGAGCGAGCGACCAGGGTTCCCCCTCTGTCTGGCTTGGGGAACGATCCTGCGCGGCTGAGCGCTGGCCGAGCAGAGCAGTCATGAGGAGGGGAATCGCGCAAATACCATAAGCGTTGGCGAGCAGTCCCAGAAGCGTCGGCCGACCCGATGCCGCGCCGGTGGCTTCGGGTGTGCTGAGGTCTGCCACGCAGCCCGAGGGGGCGCAATTTCAGCTTTTGCAAGCGCCCTTAGCGCTGGGTTAAGGTGAGGGGCGGGCCGCAGGTAAATGCCCTCCATCGGGGCGATGGGGGTTGCAGCCGTGGCTTGGTCGATTGCGAGATGACAACGCGCGTGAGCGGTCGACAGCGGGGTAAGCCTGGAGACTGTTGTTGTATTGGCCTTTCGCGCCCGGTGTCGTAAGAGGATGACCTGACCAAACAGCTATGGGATCAGTGCTTGTGCGCCGCCGCCTTGCGCCGCTTGCCGCCCTTGCGCGCGCACTCCGGGCAGCGTCCCAGCAGCGTCAGCTCGTGATGCTCGACCTCGAACCCCGGCGGCGTGATCTCTTCCAGGTGGCCGGGGCAGCCTTCCAGCGGGAACACGCGGTCGCATGACAGGCACTGGAAATAGTGCCGGTGCGTGACCGCGCCAGGTTCTTCCGACAGTTCATAGCGGTCCGGCTGGCCGGGCAGTTCGACGGCATGCACGCGTGCGTCGTCCAGCAGCGCGCGCAGGTTGCGGTAGACCGTGGCCAGGCCCAGCGAGGGGACCTGGCGTTGCGCCGCTTCCAGGATCTCGGCCGGGCTCAGCGGCCGGCCGGCTTCGCGCAGCGCATCCATCACAGCGCCGCGTTGACGGGTCATGCGTTCCATGACTAGAATCTTAATGAGAATTTAATATCATTAGCGAATCCCCCGCTTGCCGTCCAGCGTCCCGCGCGGTGATTCGCCCTTTCCGGGGTGTTCCTATGCTGCCAACGCAGCCCAGCCTTGCCCGGCGCAAGCGGCCTTGCCGCGCGCCGGTTTCCTTGCTGTCCGCCGCCTGCGCGTTGCGCCTGAACCCGTTGCCGGGGCGCTCGCTGCGCCCTATTGCCGCGCTGATGCTGGCGATATCTGGCCTGGCCGACGCGGCCGATACGACCGACAAGGCTGAGGCCTCCGATATTACGCTGCCGGCAGTCTCGGTGGTCGGCGCGGCCACCGCATCATACAACCCCACCGACGCATCCGGCGCCACCCGTACCGACACCCCGTTGCGCGAGATCCCGCAATCCGTGCGCGTGGTGCCGCGCGCCATGCTCGACGACATCGCCGCGACCCGCTTCGACCAGACTTTCGACTACGTCAGCGGGGTCGCGCGCCAGAACAACTTTGGCGGCCTGTGGGACAACTTCGCGATGCGCGGCTTTACCGGCAACGACAACACCGGCGCGGGCTACCTGGTCAACGGTTTTGCCGCCAACCGCGGCTATGCCGCGCCGATGGACGCCGCCACCATCGAGCGCGTGGAAGTGCTCAAAGGCCCAACGTCCTCGCTGTACGGCACCGGCGAGCCTGGCGGCACCTTCAACGTGGTCACGCGCCAGCCGCAGTTCCGGCCCGCGCAGACCTATTCCTTCGAGGCCGGCACGCGCGACGCCTACCGGGTCACGGCCGACGTGACCGGCCCGCTCGGCGAGAACGTGGCCGGCCGGCTGATCGCCGTGGCCGACCACCAGGGCAGCACGCGCGACTACATCCAGAGCCAGCGCTACCTGGTGGCGCCGTCGTTCACCTGGACGCTGGGCAACGACACCATCCTGCAGTACGCCGCGGAAATCCAGCGCTACACCACGCCGATGGACCGCGGCGTGGTCGCCGTCAACGGGCAGCTCGGCCGCATTCCGCGCTCGCGGTTCCTTGGCGAGCCCGGCGACGGCGACATGCGGCTCGACAGCCAGTCGCACCAGCTCAGCGTGGAGCACCAGTTCTCGGAGCAGTGGAAGGGCAGGCTGGCGCTGTCGTACCGCGGTGGCGCGCTGACCGGGCATTCCACCGAAGCGTCGGCGCTGGGCGCGGACGGCCGCACGCTGTCGCGCTCGCGGCGCTACCGCGACTTCCAGTCGGACGATATCTCGCTGCAGGCCAGCGTGACCGGCAAGTTCAGCACCGGCCCGGTCGGGCATGAGTTGCTGATGGGCGTGGACGCCTACCGTTTTGGCAACACCATGCAGGTGCTGCGCCGCAACCCCAGCGCCGCCGCGCCTTACGCCATCGATATCTACCATCCGGTCTACGGCCAGCCCGCGCCGCCGATGTCCTGGAACATGGACACCTACGAGCGCCAGCTCAACGTTGGCGCCTATGCGCAGGACCAGATCAGCCTGGGCGAACGCTGGCGCGTGCTGGCCGGCGCGCGCTTCGATGCGTTCGACCAGTCGCTGGACGACCACCTGCGCGGCACCCGCACCACGCAGCGCCAGAACGCGGTGTCGCCGCGCGTGGGTGTCAGCTACCTCGCCAGCAACAACCTGTCGCTGTTTGCCAATGCCAGCCAGTCGTTCCGTCCCAATGCGGGTGTCGATGCCGGCGGGCAGCCGTTCGACCCCGAACGCGGCCGCGCGGTCGAGGCCGGCATCAAGCTCGACAGCGACGACCGGCGCACCGGCGCCACGCTGGCGGTGTTCGAGATCCGCAAGCGCAATGTGCTCGCCACCGATCCCGCCGACCCGTCTTTCTTCATTGCCGCCGGCGAAGCGCGCAGCCGCGGCGTGGAGCTGGACGTGGCCGGGCAGATCGGCACACACTGGCGCGTGTCGGGCAGCTTTGCGCTGACGGACGCCGAGATCACGCAGGACACGCGCATCGCGCCAGGCACGCCACTGTCCAATGTGCCGCGCACCAGCGGCAGCCTGCTGGCGGTGTATGAAGACGCGGCGCCGATCGGGCAGCGCTACGGCGTCGGTGCGGGGCTGCGCTATGTGGGCCGGCGTCCGGGCGACGTGCAGGACTCGTTCACGCTGCCGGCCTACGTGGCGGTGGACCTGCATGGCTACTGGCAATACAGCCGCAACCTGCGCGTATCGCTTAACGTGGGCAACGTGTTCGACAAGACCTACTATGCAAGCTCGTACAACAGCGTGTGGATCGCGCCGGGCGCCGGCCGCACCGTGCGCCTGGGCGTGCAACTGAGCTACTGACGATGCTGCCCGGCCTCGCGCGCACCGCCGCGCCGCAATCCCTCCCTGCAGTCTCTCCTTTCGCCGCGGCCGCGCGGCCGGCCGGCGGCCGGCTGCTGTCCATCGATGCACTGCGCGGACTGGTCATCCTGATCATGCTGCTCGACCACGTGCGGGAGACGTTTTTCCTGCACGTGCAGGTCGGCGATCCCATGGATGTCAACGCGACTTCGCCGGCGCTTTTCTTCAGCCGTCTCGCCGCCCACCTGTGCGCGCCGGTGTTTATCTGGCTGGCCGGGGTCTCGGCCTGGCTCTACGGGGCGGCCGGCCATGACCGCGGCGCGGTAAGCGGCTTCCTGCTGCGGCGCGGCGTGTTCCTGGTGATGCTGGAGCTGACGCTGGTCGGCTTTGCCTGGACCTGGAATTTCCCGCCGCGGGTGATCTACCTGCAGGTGATCTGGGCGATCGGCCTGAGCATGATGGCGCTGGCAGCACTGGTGTGGCTGCCGCGAACGGTGCTGATCGCGCTCGGCATCGCGCTGGTGGCCGGCCACAACCTGCTGAGCCCGCTGCAGTTTGCGCCGGAGAGCCCGTGGCACGTGCCCTGGGCGATCCTGCACGACCGCACCTGGATCGGCATCTACGACGGACTGAAGGTGCGTACTTCATACCCGGTGCTGCCGTGGATCGGCGTGATCGCGCTGGGCTACGCCGCGGGGCCGTGGTTTGCCGCCTCGGTGCCTGCAGCGGTGCGGCAGCGGCGTCTCGCCGGCTGCGCCGTGGCGGCGCTGGCGGCATTCGCCGTGCTGCGCGGACTGAACGGTTACGGGCAGGAGCAGAAGTGGAGCCCCGGCAGCGATGCGTTGCAGACGGCGATGAGCTTTCTCAATGTCACCAAGTACCCGCCGTCGCTGCTGTTCGTGCTGCTGACGCTGGGAGCGGGGCTGTTGCTGCTGGTCTGGCTGGAACGTGCGCAGCAGGGGTGGCTGGCGCGGCGGCTGGCGGTATTCGGTGCCGTGCCGATGTTCTTCTACCTGCTGCACCTGTACGTGCTGCAGGGCATGTACCAGGTCTGCGTGCGGCAATGGGGCCTGAACCAGGGTAAGGTGTTCGGCTTCGACCATGTCTGGCAGCTATGGCTGGGGACGGGGGTGCTGGCCATCGCGCTGTGGCCGGCGGTGCGCTGGTTCGCGACGCTGAAGGCAAGGCGGCGCGACAGGCGCTGGCTGAAATACTTCTGATCCGGCCAGCGCGCTGGCGCGCCGCCTGCTTTAGCGGGGCGTTGACGCAACCGGTGCGGGCTGTGTTGCCGGCGCGGGTTGTGCGACCGGTGCGGGCTGCGCGACCGGAGCGGTTTGTGCGACTGGTGCGGCCGGCGCTGGTTGAGCGACCGGTGCGGGCCGAGTAACCGGTGCCGGCTGTGCCGCCCGTACAGGTTGCGCTGCAGGTACCGGTTGGGCTGCCGGTGCGGACCGCACCGCCGGGGCCACCGCAGCGGCCGGCCTGGCCTGTGCCACCGGCGCCGGGTTCGCGCCCCCAGCGGGCACCTCCGCCACCTCCCGCCAGCCGCCGCCGAGCGACTTGTACAGCGACACGCGGCTGGTCAGCCCCGCCAGCTTGTATGTGATCAGCGCCTGCTGTGCGGTGTAGAGCTGGCGCTGCGCATCGAACACGCCGAAGTAGTCGTCCACGCCGTTCTTGAAACGCATTTCCGACAGCCGGCGCGTTTCGCCGCCTTCGCGCACCAGTGCCTCCTGCGCCTTGACCTGCCGCTCGTAGGTGGCGCGTGCCGCCATGCTGTCGGCCACTTCGCGGAAGGCGGTCTGGATGGTCTTCTCGTAGTTGGCCACGTTGATGTCCTTGCGCACCGTGGCCGCATCGAGCCCTGCGCGGTTGCGGCCCGCATCGAAGATCGGCAGCGTGATCTGCGGCGCGAACAGCCACGCCATGCCGCCGGAGAACAGTCCCGCCAGGCTGGTGCTGGCCACGCCCAGCGCGCCGGTCAGCGAGATGCGTGGGAAGAACGCGGCGCGTGCCGCGCCGATATTGGCGTTGGCCGCCTTGAGCCGGTGCTCGGCGTCGAGGATGTCGGGGCGTCGTTCCAGCAGGGTCGACGGCAGCCCTTCGGGGAACTCGCTCAGCAGCATGCGGGGATCGAGCGGATCCGGCTTCGCTGCCGCGTTGCTCGCCACCGCACCCGCCCCTGCATCGGTCACGGACTTCGGCAACTGGGACCCCACCAGCAGCGTCAGGGCGTTCTCGTCCTGCGCTACCTGCCGCGTGTACTGCTCCACGCCCACCTGTGCGGTCTGCACCTGGGTTTGCGCGCGATGCTGGTCGAGCTGCGCCATCGCGCCTGCCTGGCGCCCGCGCCGCACCATCTCCGCGGCATCCTGCTGCGTCTTCAGCGTTTCCTGCGACAGGCGCAGCAGCTCGCGATCGGCCAGCAGCGTCAGGTAGGCATTGGCCACCTCAGCCACCAGGCTGATCTGCGCGCTGCGGCGCGCTTGCTCGGTCGCCATGTACTCCTCCAGCGCAGCATGCTTGAGGCTGCGCACGCGGCCGAAGAAATCGAGCTCGAACGCGGTGAAGCCGATGCCCGCGTTGTACGTGGTGATCTGCTGCGACTGTCCCGGCGCGCGCAGCCGCGGCGACAGCCGTTGCGACACCATGCCGGCATTGGCTTCCACCGTGGGGAACTGCGCCGCGCGTTCGATCTGGTACAGCGCGCGCGCCTCGTCGATGGCCAGCGTGGCCATGCGCAGGTCGCGGTTGTTGGCCAGCGCCAGTTCGATCAGCTGGCGCAGCTGCGGATCGACGAACACGTCGCGCCATCCCAGCTCCGCGAGCGATGGCCCGGCAGGCGCGGTGGGTTGGCCGGCCTGGCCGGGCTGCCCGGGCTTTGCGGCAGCGTCGCGGCGATAAGCGGCACCTTGCGGGAACGCCGACGGGATCGGCGCATCGGGGCGCTGGTACTGCGGCTCCAGCGTGCAGGCCGCTAGGGCCAGCACGAGGGCGCCGGGCAGCAGCAGGCGCGGCGGTGGCAGGGTACGGGGGCGTGGCAGGCTTCGCATGAGAGATCCCGGAGTAGTGAAGAAGATTCAGGCGGCGCTCAGCCCAGCAGCGCGCGCCGCATAAAGCGCGAGATCGCCAGCCGTGGCTGTCCCTGCCGGGCGATGTTGTGCGTGGGATCGCTGAACAGCAGGCGGATCAGGCTGTGGCGCACCGTCATGTCGGCATGCAGCGCGATGCCCAGCAGCTGGCCGTCGCGGCGCACGATGCGGCAGGGGATCCAGCCGGTCTGGCTGAGCCACAGCGCGCCTTCCATGCCAGCACGGAAGGCCGCTGCCAGCGGCGTGGTCACGCCGGCGCCGTTGCAGGACAGGTCCCTGGTGGTAACGCGGTATTCGCGGCCATCGACGCGCAGCAGCGCGGCGGCGTGGTGCGGAAAGCGCTCTTCCTTGCGCGGGCGCGGCAGCTCCACGCAGACCAGCAACGACGCCAGGTACAGCATCAGCGCCACACCGGTCCAGACGGTGTTGAACGCGAGGCCGGGCGCGTCGGCGTCGGTCATCAGCGCGTGCCCGAGCCCGAGCGCGGACAGCGCCAGCAGTCCCGCATACAGCGCGGCGAACTTGCCGTGGATCACCAGTTTGGAGCGGTCCAGCCCTTTGTTGGTCACCTTGAACGGCCGCCCGAACGGCTTGAACATCGCGCTGACCAAGGATGCGGTGACCGCCAGCGACGCCACGATCTGCGTCACCTCGGTAAAGATCGGCAGCGCGCGCTGGCCCGTGATCCAGATGCTGTAGGCCCAGTACGCGATCAGCGCCGGCAACCCGTAGGCGAGGAACTGCAGCGGCTCGCCGTACAGCGTCGAGACCCCGAAGTACCAGTACAGCAGCGGCCCGGCCAGCAGCATCAGCGTGAACGGACGCGAGACCCAGTGCAGCAGGCCGTGCACATAGTGCAGCCGCTGCACCGCGGTGTAGCCGCGTCCGCGCAGCGGCCCGTCGGCGGTCAGTGCCACCTGGATCGTGCCAAGCCCCCAGCGACTGCGCTGGCTGATGTACTCGGGCAGGCCTTCGGCCGACAGGCCCACGCTGAGCCGCTCGTTGAGCCAGCGCGTGATATAGCCGTGCGGCAGCAGCCGGTAGGTCAGGTGGATGTCCTCGGTCACCGTGCCGGTGGGGAAGCCGCCCATCATCTCGATCAGGTCGCGCCGCACCACGAACGAGGTGCCGATGCAGAACGCCGTGCCCCATGCGTCCTTGGCCGGCTGCATCACGTCGAAGAACGCGCGCTGCTCGTCGACCCAGCATTCGGTGGCGCGCAGGTTGTACTGGATCGGGTCGGCGTTGTAGTAGAACTGGGGCGTCTGCACCACGCCCACGCGCGGGTCGTTGAACAGCCCCACGGTGCGCAGCAGGATATTGCGGTGGGGCGCGAAGTCGGCGTCCAGCACCAGGATGTAGGGCGCGCCGCCGGCCTCGGCGCTGCGCTGCAGGCCGTTGTTGAGGTTGCCCGCCTTGGCGTGGGTATTGTCCGGGCGCGTCACATAGTACGCGCCGACGCGCTCGCAGAACTCGCGCAGCCAGTCGCGCCGGGTATCGTCCAGCACCCAGACGCGGAAGTCCGGGTAGTCGATCGCCAGCGCGGAGACGATGGTCTTCTCCAGGATCTCCAGCCCCTCGTTGTAGGTGGCGATGAAGATATCGACGCGCGGTACGTGCGGCGCGCGGCGCAGCGCGGCCTCGCCCGCGTCGGCGGCGGGGCTGTGGTCGCTGGTGCGGGTCAGCACCACGATCGACAGCAGCGTATAGGCCAGCGTCATGCATTCGAACGCGAAGAACACATGCGCCCACGCGCTGGCAAAGGTCGGCTGCCATTCCGGCAGCGTTTCGCGGATACGCCATGTCAGGTAGACCACCAGCAGCAGCATGGTCACGCCGCCGAACAGCATGCGGTCGACGGGCCGGTCCTGCCGGCACAGCAGTGCAAGCAACACCATCGCCAGCAGGACGCCGCCGTTGATGACCAGCAGCGTCTGGTTCTCGAGGAAGAGAGTGAACATCGTCAATCCTTGGGGATGGCGTCGGTGGCGGCGGCGATGGCCGGCGGCGGGCAGGATGGCTCCAGGCAGCCGCCCGGGCGGAACGGGTTCCAGCGCGCGGCGGCCAGCACGGCCCATGCGGTGGCGCCCAGGTGCGGCAGGTGGTAGTAGTAGAAGTCCTCCGTGGTAGAGGTGGGCCCGATCGACAGGCCGGTGCTGATGCGCGCCTCGGGCGTGGCGTAGAGCATTCCGGAAGGCGCGCGCTGCGACAGCAGCACCGGCCACAGCGCCTGCGCCTGCTGCGCGCGGCCGGCGGCCTGCAGCACCAGCGCGGCCTGGCCGGTGCCTTCGGTCCACAGGCCGTCGGGGCTGGCCTTGAAGCCGTAGCCGGCGCCGGCGCGATGCCTGGCGTCCAGCCAGTCAAGCGCTTTTCGCCAGTCCTGCGGAGGATTGGGGATGGCGATCAGCGGCCACAGCACCGCGTCCAGCGCAGAAGGGCCGGCGTTGGGCGCGCGCCCGTCGTCGCGCGTGCCGATGATGAAGCGGCCCTCGCGCGCCTGCCACATGGCGCTGACAAAACCGCGCGAGCGCGCGGCGCCGTCGCGCCAGCGCGGATCGTTGCGCTGGCTCGCCAGCCAGCTGAAGGCGGCGTAGGTATCGACGTTGTGCTCGGTGGATTTCCAGCCCTGGCGCGTCTGCTTGGGCTCGTGCCCGAAGAAGCCGCCGATATAGCCTGCGGGCGCGCCGGTGTCGGGCACGGTGGCGTGCACCCAGCCCATCAGCGCGGCGGCGCCGTCGAGATAGCGCGCGTCGCGCGTGGCTTCATGCACGGCCAGCAGCATCAGCGCGGCCCAGGCCACGTTGCCGGTGGCGGTGCCGGCCTGGTAGGCGTCTTCGAACCAGCGCTTGCTGGGCTCGTCCCACCAGCCGGGCAGCGGCACCGGCCCGGCGGGCAAGGCGCCGGACCGATAGGCATTGCGCAGCCGCGCATCGCGGTAAGTGCGGTCCTGGCGGGTGGCCTGCAGCATCGCGTCGGCGATGCGGCGCGCCTCTGCCGGCCGCTTGCATGCCACCAGCGCGATACCGGCCAGCGCATTGTCGTAGACGAAGGCCGCATTGCGCAGCGCCGGTGCCAGCGGCTCGCCGCCGGGCGCGGTCTCATAGCTGGCGAGGAACAGCGGGCCATTGCCGGGCTCGCGGCTGACGCGCTCGGCCAGCGCCTTGCAGCCTTCGGCCAGCAGCGTCTGCTGCGCGGCCGGCTGCGCGGCCGGCTGCGCGCGCGCCGCTGCCGGCGTCAGCGCCACCAGTGCCGGCAGCACCATGCTGGCTGCCAGGCGGCGCAGGCGTGCGTGGGAAGGTGACAGTCGGGACAGTCGCATCGGGTATCTCCTGTGCCCGCGCGCGCCGTCACGACAGCGATGCGCGCAGTTGGCCCAGCCAGCTCTGGTTCAGCGTCACGCGCGCCCAGCGGCCCATGCCGCAGTGGCCCGAGGACGCCTGCTGACCCGCCGCCGCGGCCGGCACGACGCCGGAGGCGGGCTTGTCGGGCAGGTTGCCCAGCGGACGGTTGAGCTTGGCGATCACATAGATCTCGTTCTTCTCGATCGGCGGGAACGGGACGAAGTAGCGCGCCTGGTCGCCATCTGGCGCGCGCGGCAGGATCTCCGCCACCGATGCCGGCAGCGGCGTGGGCAGGCCATCGACATGCACGTTCAGCCGCGCGCCGGGCAGCAGGCTGTCGCTGAGCCCGCGCGGAAATACCGCGACCACGCGGGTTTGCGAGCAGTTGCTGGCGCGCGCCAGCGTGGCGCCGGCGGCAACGCGCATGCCTGGCTGCGCGATCAGGTCTTCGATGGTGCCGGACTCGGTGGAGCGGATCTCGAGGTTGGAGAGCCGGTCGATGCGTTCCTGCTCGGCGGCGAGCAGCTTGTCGACCTCCTTGCCGTACGTTTCAAGCTGTTCCAGTTCCGCGGTGAGCTGTGCGTTCTCGGCGTTCAGCACCTGACGCCGCTGCGCCAGCGAAGCGCTGGGGCCGTCGGTGGAAGACGCATAGACCTTGTTGCGCGCGGCTTCGCTCACGCCGACGGCATTGTCCAGCTCGGCCTTGGCCGCGGCCTTGGCATTGGACAGCATGGACAGCTGGTAGCGCGATGCGTTGGTATAGGCCTCGCTGACCGCGCCGGCCCACTGCATGTTCTGGTTGCGGTTGACCACTTCCTGCTGCTGGTCCTCCTGCGCCTTCGCCACCGCTACACGGGCTTCCAGTGCGCGCACGCGCGCCGCGTGTTCGCGTTGCGCGGCGCTGTTGTAGCGCTGCAGGTCAGAGTCCGTGGCGGCCAGCAGGCGGCGGTTGCTTTCCAGCCTGGCCTTGGCGGAATCGTAGCGCTGCTGGTTGTCGAGCTTCTTGCCGGTCAGGTCGACAAACAGCGAACGGTCGATGTTCGGGTTCTGCACGATCATCAGCGGCTGGTTGGCCATGAAGGGCTGGCCCGCGGCCACCATCTGCTTCATCACGATGCCTTCCACTGGCGAGGTCACCAGGCTGACGGGACTGTTCACCACGGCGCGCTCGGACGAACGCGTGAACACGTTGGGAAACATGATGGTGAGCACCGCCCACACGATGAACAGCACCACGCCGTAGCCGGCCATGCGCGGCACGATGTGCCACAGCGGCACGGCCACGGGCGTCTTGCGTTCGACCAGCCCCTCGCCCTGGGGTTGGTGCCCCGGCGCCGGCGTCAGCAAGTGTTGGCGGGGCGGCGGGTTGTTGTTGCGCTGGTCGGCCATGGTGTTTGTTCTCCGGCAAGCAAGTCAAAGGCTCCCCGCCGGCAAGCGCATGGCGCATGCCGGACGAGCTTTTTTCCCAGGCAAAACGGTGCCGTCGCGCGAGGGCGGTTGCGCGAAGCCCGGTTTGCTTGTCCCCAATTCAGCTTGTTGTCTGCAGCACGCTCGATGTGGCGGGAGCCGTATCGGCGCACCTTGCAATCGGACCGACGAGGCGGTCCGTGGATTTGCCCGCCTTCATGCGGGCAGTGTTGAACAATGGCCAGTCATGACCACGAAGTGGCAGCCCGTTGACGCAAAGATTCATGCACTCAGGCCACCGCAGGTGAGTTAAGGCTAGACAAGTGCCCCATCGCTTGCTGTAAAAATGTGTAAGAGGAGGCTGTAGCACTGCTTAACTCGGCACTAAGCTTGCAGGCGGCTCACAGCGGCGCGGCGGTGCCGTCAGGTGCCTGGAAGTGCCTGTCACGGTGGCCCTGCCGCTTACGCAATGTTGCGGAGTGTTGTGAATCGGGCAATGTCGCTGATGTCACCATGGCGCGACGATGCAATGCGGGCATGCTGTCGCTCAGTCGTCCGCCGCGAGCGGCGGCGCCACCTGCTCCAGCGGGCGCCGTTCGGCATCGATGCCGAAACGCAGCGCCAGCAGCCCGGCGACGATCACCAGCGCCGCGCCGATGCCGTAGCCCACCGCGACCGCCTCGCGGCTGCCGCTTTCGATCAGCGCGCCGAACAGCAGCGGCGCGATAAAGCCGCCGGTGCCGGTGCCCACCGCATAGAACACCGAGATCGCCAGCGCGCGCATCTCGAGGGGGAACACTTCGCTCGCGGTCAGGTAGGCGGAGCTGGCCGCGGCCGAGGCCAGGAAGAAAACGCCCGACCAGCACAGCGCCTGCGCGCGCGCATCGAGCCAGCCTTCGACAAAGGCCCAGCCCGTCAGCGCCAGGCCGATGCCGGCGAGCACATAGGTGGCGGCGATCATGCGGCGGCGCCCGATATGGTCGAACATCGGGCCCAGCAGCAAAGGCCCGGCAGCGTTGCCGAGCGCGAACGGGAAGATGTACAGCGCCACGCGCGCTTCGGGCACGAAGTAGAAGCGCGTCAGCACCAGCGCATAGGTGAAGAAGATGGCGTTGTAGAAGAACGCCTGCGCCACCATCAACGCCAGCGTGATCATGCTGCGCTGGCGGTAGCGCCGCAGCAGCAGCCGCATCACTTCGCCCACGCGAGGCGCCGCGCGCCGGCGCATCGCCACGCCGACGCAGTCGGGCGCCACCGGCGGCAACGGGCCGTGACTGGCGCGCACCTCGGCCTCGATCTGCGCGACCACGCGCTCGGCTTCTTCCAGCCGGCCATGCGTGGCGAGCCAGCGCGGGCTTTCCGGCACGTGCCGGCGCACCAGCACGATCGCAATCGCGAGCACCCCGCCCAGCGCGAAGCAGGCACGCCAGCCCCATACCGGTCCGAACACGCGCGCGTCGAGCAGAACCAGGCTCAGTCCTGCGCCCAGCGCGGCACCCAGCCAGAAGCTGCCATTGATGGCAAGGTTGACGCGGCCGCGCACGCGCGCAGGGATCAGCTCGTCGATGGCGGAATTGATCGCAGCGTATTCGCCGCCGATGCCCAGGCCCGTCAGGAAGCGGCACGCGGCAAAGAAGTAGAAGTCCGGCGCGAACGCGGTGGCCAGCGTCGCCACCATGTAGACCGCCAGCGTGGCCAGGAACAGACGCTTGCGCCCGAGCCGGTCGGCCATGCGGCCGAACACCAGCGCACCGATCACCGCGCCCAGGATATAGAGCGAGCCGGTCCAGCCGACTTGCGTTGCGGTCAGCGCCAGCGTGTCGGGGCGCTCCAGCACCGCGCCGACCGAGCCCACCAGCGTGACCTCCAGGCCGTCGAGCACCCACGCCACGCCCAGCGCGATGACAACGCGCCAGTGCCAGCGCGACCACGGCAGGCGGTCCAGCCGCCCGGGAATATCGGTGCGGAATGCGGTATCGACGGGAAGCGTGGCGAGGGCGGTATCGGTCGGCATTGCCAACCAGTATAGGCGGCGCGCACGGCCGTGCAGGGGATCCGGCGCATGCGCGCCGCAACGCTCAGCGGTACAGCACCGTGGGCAGCCAGAGGCCGATGCCGGGGAACACGTACAGCAGCACCAGCGCAATCAGCTGGATGCCCATGAACGGCAGCATGCCCAGGAAGATCTGGTTCAGCGTGACGTGCGGCGGCGCCACGCCCTTCAGGTAGAAGGCGGCCATCGCCACCGGCGGCGACAGGAACGCGGTCTGCAGGTTCAGCGCCACCAGCAGGCCGAAGAACAGCGGGTCAATGCCGAAGTTATCCAGCAGCGGGATAAAGATCGGCATGAAGATGATGATGATCTCGGTCCATTCCAGCGGCCAGCCCAGCAGGAAGATGATTACCTGCGCCAGGATCATGAACTGCACCGGCGACAGGTTCAGCGACAGCACCCATTGCTCGACCAGCGCCTGCCCGCCCAGCAAGGCGAACGCGGCGGAGAAGATCGACGAGCCCACGAACAGCCAGCACACCATGGCGCTGGTTTTTGCCGTCAGCAGCACTGATTCCTTGAGCACGCGGAAATTGAGCTGCCGGTACGCGGCCGCCAGCAGCGCGCCGCCCAGCGATCCTACCGCGGCAGCTTCAGTGGGCGTGGCCAGCCCGAACACGATCGACCCCAGCACCGCCAGGATCAGCAGCGCCAGCGGGAAGAACGACGTCAGCAGCATCTTGAAGATTTCCAGCCGCGCGAAGCTGAAGCGCCAGTAGAAATACAGCATCACGGCAGCCACCACGGCGAGCGTGATCCAGAACCAGCGTGGGGCAGTGACGGCGGCGGCCGCGGGCGCGGGTGGCTGGGTTGGCGCAGTGGCCCGCTCCGCCGGCGTGCCAGGCGGCGTGGTTGCGGCGGGTGCTGCCGGTGCCGGCTGTGCGGGGGGCGTGGCCGCTTCGTCAGACGGCGGCGCCTGCAGCTCGTCGAGCGGCGCGCTGCTTTCCTCGGCGCCGCCCAGCGACAGCGGCGACTCCACGGCGGTGCTGGCCGCAGGCGCGGTCACCGCCTGGTAGATCGTGCCCATGATCGCCACCACCGCCACTAACGGCAGCAGCACGATGCCGAGCTGGCGCATGAACTCGCCGGTCGGCACGTCGGCATTGCGCGGCCCCTTGAGTGTGCGCATCATGCCGGCGCCCAGCGCGGGCAGCGCATGCCTGGCGCCATTGGCTTCCAGCGTGCGTGCCAGCGGCGGCAGCGGCACCACGCGCTCGGCTTCGGGCAGCGGCGGGGCGAGCGCCGGCTTGAGCTTGGCGAAGATCAGGATGTAGACGATATAGAGCCCGGTCAGCATCAGGCCCGGGAAGAAGGCACCCGCATAGAGCTGCACCACCGACACGCCCGCGGTGGCGCCATAGACGATCAGCAGCACCGACGGCGGGATCAGGATGCCCAGGCAACCGCCCGCGGTGACCGCACCCGCCGACAGCGAGGTGCTGTAGCCCGCGCGCAGCATTGCGGGGAAGGCCAGCAGCCCCATCAGCGTGACCACCGCGCCGACGATGCCGGTGGCGGTCGCGAAGATCGCGCAGGTCACCAGCGTGGCCACCGCGAGCGAGCCGGGGATCCATGCCAGCGCCAGGTGCAGGCTGCGGAACAGCTTCTCGATCAGATTGGAGCGCTCGACCAGGTAGCCCATGAACACGAACAGGGGGATCGAGATCAGCACGTCGTTGGTCATCACGGCGTATGCGCGCTGCACCATCAGGTCCAGCGTCTGCTGCACGGCGATCTGGGGGGCGTCGATGCGATAGGCCAGCCAGGAGAACAGCACGCCCATGCCCATCAGCGTGAACGCGGTGGGGAAGCCCAGCATGATCGCCACCACGATCAGCGCCAGCATCAGCAGGCCGAGATGACCAACGACGTGGTGACTGTGTGTTTTACACATCTCCGAGCCCACGGGGCTGCTGAGCATGGGGGTTGGGGGGGTGGGGGTGGAAAAAAAAAGGGGGGGGGGGGGGGGGGGGGGGGGGGGGGGGGGGGGGGGGGGGGGGGGGGGGGGGGGGGGGGGGGGGGGGGGGGGGGGGGGGGGGGGGGGGGGGG
>NZ_JBEFLI010000081.1:0-29513 GCF_040578825.1 Cupriavidus necator
CACCGCCAAACACCCAAGGCAGGAGCCCGGTGCGCGAATCGCGCACGCCGGGATCTGTGCGGGGGGTGCTCAGTAATGGGCATTCCTACCGCGACATTGGTGACCTCTGGCGAAATGTGCTTAATTAGGGCCATAAAGTGCAGGGAAGCGGATTAGTGAGACTTCGCCGCTTCCCTGGAAATAGCGAATTGATGAAACTGCGGGGGATTCAGCGGCGGGTAGCGTTGCGCTGACATGGCGGTCGCAAAAAGTCCGCCGACGCAGGGCACCGAGTTTTTAAAGGACAAGGTCGCCGGCGACGGGCCGCAGTCGACCCGAACGAGACGGTCACCACAGTCTCCTTATTGAGTACGGCATCGGATAGATGCATGCTTGGGGATGTCGCCAGCCAAAATTGAGGGGGTGGTTCATGACGCAGCGAGCACGGGATCTCTATCGGAGTTCCAATGGCGACCGATGGTCGCTGGTTCACGACCTGGATTCAGGACGAGTGTTCATCCGGCATGAGTCCAACATGCCATCGGGCGGCCAGACATCCGAAATAGCCGTTGGCGATTTCCTCGTGCGCGATGCGCACGGACCAGAGCATGCCGAGTTGTTACGGCTTATCGGAACGCTTGTCGAATCCGGCTGACGTCGGGGATCGGCCCCGCCCTTCATGCGACCGCTTCTACGCAGCCATGTGTGCGCGGAGGATGCCATGTCCAATAGTTACGATCTTTCGGGGAAAACGGCGCTGGTGACTGGCGGTGCAAAGGGGCTCGGCCGGGCGATCGTTGCGCAACTGATCGACAGCGGCGCAAGCGTTCACGTTTGGGATATCTTGCCGTTCCAGATGGACGGCGCCAGTACTGAGGTCGTCGATGTCTCCGATGCTGAGCAGGTTGCGTTGGCGCTGGCGCGACTGGTCGATGCCGGTTTTCGCTTCGACATCCTGATCAACGGTGCCGGCTACCTCGGCCCGATGCAGCCGTTCGAGAATCACGAGGCCGGACAATGGCATCGCATCATCGCCGTGAATCTCCTTGGGACCATGTACGTCCTGCAGGCGATGCTGCCGCATATGTTGCGCTGGGGTGGCGGCCGCATCATCAATATGGGCTCGATGGCCGGCAAGGAGGGGCTGGTCGGGCTGGCCGCATACTCGGCGGCCAGCGGCGGCGTGGTGGCGCTGACCAAAGCGATCGGCCGCGAGATGGTGAGCCGTAATATCTACGTTAATTGCGTGGCGCCTGGCCCCATGGATACCGATATGATCCATGCCCTCGATAGCCACGAGGTGGCGGCCATGGTTCGTGATAGCCCAGCGGGGCGTCTCGGTGATCCGGCTGAGGTGGCACACCTGGTAGCGTGGCTATGTTCAGACGCCAGCCGCTTTAACGCAGGCGCTGTCTTTGACATGTCCGGTGGGCGAGCGCGATTCTAAGGAAGTGCGGATCTTCGGTTGACATGCCGCCGCTGCTGCCAGTCGGTCTATTGTGGCCCAACGGCCGAGGGTGGGAAAGAGACAGTGAGCAACCGGTGCGGAGCAGTCCAACGAACTCGCGCTTCAAAACAGGGCAGTCTCGCTATTTCCGGTTCCAATACAGGAGAGCGCTGGCAGAACTAACTGCTAAGTTGTTGATTTTTCGGAAAGCGCAGTCTCACGAATTCCGGCTGCACCTTTACTGGCAGAGAAAGACCCTCTAGAGATCCCCGGCTACGAGCCAAAATGGGAATACGTCCTTGAGCTACCGGTCTTGGTGGGGAACAAAGTCGGGTAGTGGCACCGGAGGTGTGAGGAAAAAAAGAGACGGCGCCCCGGTGGCGCCGCTTTAGTTTGTTTTGACGTTACATGATACTGCAAAGGATGGTTTAGAATCTGGTGAGAATCCTCTTTACCGACACCCGATGCCGACATCCCTACCGGTCATACACCGCTCGAGCCAGCTCCTGTCAGCCGCCCTGGCGCGGAATGGCCTTACACCCGAAGCCGTGAAGGACTGGCATCCGGACCATGATACGCCACCACCGCTTGGAACCGGCGGCATGACGTTTGCTGTTCGGGCATCGCTTCGAGCCATCGAGAGCGAGGCTGCCAGTCATGATTTGCGGGAGACCGGCGGGCCGGCACTACTCTCGATGCCGATGGAAGTTGCATCGGAGTACTTCTCTGCTTGGAAGCGCCGTTGGGGCGTGGGGACAGTCACCGAAGAGGGACAGGATGCCCCGACTCATGATCGTCCGCGGGGCTGACCATGGTCGTGAAGAACATCGACATATCGGCCTCGTTGCGCGCCGCGGCAGCGGAAACCGACTTGAGGGATCTTTGGACCCAACTTTGCGACCTGCTGAGGGGGCTGACCACGATTGCTGCATCGAAGCTGGACGATGCAGAGCGTAAGTCCGTGAACAAGCTGGGCGCAGATCGCGAATAGCTACGGTCTGGTGGTCCTTGAGATGATGGAGCAGAACAACTTGCCGGCCAGGCAGCGCACGCTGTCCCAAAGGTTGGTGGCCGATTTCACCAAGGTGATTCGCTTCTTTGTCGAGGATGCCCGACAGTCGATGAATCTGCCACGCAGACAAAACGGCTGAAACCCGGCCCCCCAGTCCGCCAACTTTGGCGGGTAATCGTCGCCTATTAAATTGCGTAGCATAATGACAAACGTAAATATAAGTAGCTGGATGCCTACCCGAAGCGGACTGAGGGTCAATCTCGCCCACCCCGAACCGGAACAATTCGACATCCGTGACATCGCCTTGGGTTTGGCGAGGGAATGTCGATACGCGAACCAGCTGGACTTCCACTATTCGGTCGCGCAGCACAGCGTGATCGTTGCCCGGCACATCGATCCCGAGTTTGCCCTTGACGGACTGCTACACGACGCGTCCGAGGCATATATCCGGGACCTTCCGTCCCCGCTGAAGGCGCTGCTTCCGGATTACAAGGCAGTAGAGACTCGCATCGAGCAAGCCATCGGGGTGCGCTTTGGGCTCTCTCCTGACTCCGACCGGCGTATCCATGAGCAGGTCAAGGCCGTCGACCGGCGTGTGGCCGCTGCCGAGCGCCAAGATCTGCTGCCGCCGATAGCAAACCCGGTTCCTCTCACGGAGGATCCGTGGCATGCCCTCGACGGGATCGAGCCGATTCCGGAGGCAATCGTGCCTGGAGCTACCAGGCCTCGTTTGCCGGCTTCCTCTACATGTTCGCCCAATACAGCGATACGTATGTTCTCCATCCAGACATGACACCGTTCGTTCCCCACGAGCTGTATTTCGATAACGAGCCAGAACCCTACAGGGAGCGCCTACGCTGTGCCTGAGAACCTGACCAATCTGACCTCCGCGCCGATGGTTGGCGATTCGCCTGTCACGGCGCGCAACTATGCCGCGCAAGCCCAACGGTCGTTGCGCAACTACGTGCAGTTGGTTGAGAAGAGGGGATTGCGGCACGACGCGTTCGTCCTCACACACCTCGTGCACCGCCTGGGCGAGGCGGTGCACTTCGCGGTCCCCGACAACGCTGCCATCCTCGAAACTGGATTTCGAGGCTTGGAGGACGGGCCGCTCCGACTGCCGTTTCCGGAAATCACGATCGAATACTTCGTCCCCTTCAACCCCGAGCAGATTGGCGACCGGCTTCATGCCCCAAAACGGCTGATCTACGCGTGCGAATTGACCCGGGATAGCTTGCCGGATTGGCTGACACCGGTACACCACGACATGATTGCCAGCTCGCTGCTCAACTGGGCTCGGGAGAATCCTCAGCTCGGCGCCGGTGAGCGTGGAATCCTTGTCTGGGGCGCCGCCTATGTCCAGCCAGGTCCCAATTTGGAGCCGATCTGGGCGCCGGAGTCGGGGTTCTGGCTGCTGCCAGAGCGCTACCCCGACTCCGCTTCGTACTCGCAGGAGTTGCGCCGCGAAAGGCACCAACGGCCGACCGATTCCGCTGCGCCCTTCGTGGCCGGCCGCCGGCCAATGCTTGTGGGTGGCATGGTCCCAGCGATGCTCGACATGTTCCGAATTGCAATGGATGGGCGGCCGGGCCAGGAAGACCAGGTGATCGCCGATCTGCAGCGGGATATCTCGCTCGAAGCCGGCGCAGTGCTCGAGTTCATCGAAGCGTGCTCCTGCAGCAATATTCAGGCGTCCACCCTCACCAAAGGGATCGAACCGGGCAGCCCGCTGGCCAAACGTCGCGCGGCAGATGCGAAGGTACTGACAATCGACGTGACCGGACGCTCCAGCGCAGGCGCCAGCAGCGGCACTGGTGGCACCGGCAGAGCCAGCCCCCGAATGCACATGCGCCGCGGTCATATCCGGCGCCTGGAGGACGGTCGCCGCATCTGGGTCAACAACGCAGTGATCGGCAGCCAGACCAACGGCCAGATCCAGAAGTCATACGCGATCGAGACCCCGCAAACCTCCCGACCCCGCCCGCGCGGGTGATTCCGAGCCCATCGACCATGAACGCACTGGTTTTTGACACCGAAACAACCGGGAAGAGGGACCCAGGCCTCGTTGAGGCCGCATGGATCCCGATTCCGTCTCCGGGCAAAATCAAGCAGCTCGCCGGCGAACTCGTTGGCGATGCGTGTGCCCGCGACACCATGGTCCAGCGCTTCAATCCCGGCAAGCCGATCGAGTTTGGGGCCATGGCCACGCACCACATCACGAACCACGCGATTGAGCACTGCCCGCCGGCGTCGACGTTCCGCCTGCCGGCCGGCGTGACGCACCTGATCGGCCACAAGATCGATTACGACATCGATGTCATCCACGCGGCGGCGCCGTCGGAGGGATACGGTGAGATAAGGGGCATCTGTACCTTGGTCTTGGCCCAACGACTCTGGCCCGAGTGCGACAGCCATACACAGTCAGCGCTGCTCTATTTCCTGATGCCGAAGGTCGCACCAGCACTCGCCATGCACGCGCACGATGCTGCCGTCGATGTTGGCATCAACCTTCGGCTGCTAAATCTGATCGTCCACGAGTTGCAATGGCGCGGCGCGCTCCGGCCTGACGGCGAGTGGTCTTTCGCCGATCTGTGGGAGATCAGTGAAATTGCCAGGATTCCCGAGTTCATGCCGTTCGGCAAGCATAAGGGCCGCCCGATCGCCGACGTTCCGCGCGACTACTGGGGCTGGTACTTCGAGCAAGCCGACATCGATCCGTACGTGGTGCGGGCCTACCGGGAGGGCGGGCAACCGTGGCCATGGCCTCGCCCAGACGCTGGCCACCCAGCGCCGCAGGCATCGGTATCGGTTTCGAAATCCGAACCGGTGACGCCGCCGCAGCCGGCTCAGTCCAACACCGCCCCCCGATTCAGTTTTTCACCGCGGCCGCGCGCCTGAGAAGCTCGCCAGCAGCACAAACCCAACTCCAGAAGGAAAGACCATGCAAACGACTAGTGAACACATTACGACCCTGGTGTATGCCGAACTGCGACGCGATGACCAGGTCGCCGTCATGATCCCCGCCCGCGACGGGCGCGGTGAGCCGACTGTCGTTGGAATCTCCACGGACACAATCACCTGGAAGTGCGCAGACGGCACCGTTGAGCGCTTGGGCACGCCCGCCGCCCCGGTTTCGAAGGATGTGATCGAAGCAGTCGCCAGTGCAGAGGGCCTGCTGGTGATGCTGGGCGACACCGCCACGAACGAGCTCATCGGAGACTTTGTGCTCCAGGGCGCGCCGGCGGCTTCTGTCGCCTGATCTGATTCCGCACAGATCGGAGCAAACTATGACCAAAGCAGATCAGGTCGACCCGACGGGAACAGATGTCCCGCCAAATCTTGCGAAGCTTAGCCCCAGAGCGCAGGAGTTCATCGCTCGATTCTCCAGTACCAAAGGCGCGAAACTCGGCCTGGGCGGGTTGGCTCGGCCGAGCAGCATTACGGTGCACGGACCGAGCGGCCCAAATATGGATCGCTTCGTTGGCTGGCTGAGGCGAGCGGCACCAGTGCTGGCCATCTCAGGCGCGATGTTGGCGGCCGCAGGAATGTACGCGCTGACGTACAGTTCCGCGCATGGGGAGAAGCCGGGCGTTTCGGGAGCGAATCCAATCGAACTCCGAAGCGAGAGGTTGCAGGAGCGCATGCCGGGCACCATGGAAATGATGCGCGAGGCAGCGAAACTTGCCCGGGTGAACCCCGGGCCGTACTCGGTACTTATTCGCTCCGACTCTGCGCTCGAGGGCCTCTCACCGACGGAGGTGCTTGCTGGGTTTGCCCAATCGGTCAATGCCGTCAATTCCCCGGCGCGCTCGCTCAAACAGATCGACAGTGCAGTCCGAGAGATTGTTGCTGATGCGTGGAAGAATGATTCCTCGCCGCTTATGGGACTTGCTGCGTATATGAAGTCCCCGGACAACTGGAAGGCCTCTGTAGCCCAGATGCGCATGCAAGGCCCGCAGGCCGTTTTCGACGCCGCGGACGCGCTTAGCTACGGATGGGCATACGCGCGCTCAGTCCACCAACTCCTCAGGGCACAACTCAGTGCCACCACGCCGCGAAACGTGCAGGCCCGCAAGGTCGGTGCGGACTTCGTGGACATTGCCCGCTCGGCTATCGGCCTCGCACAGTCAGTGGCCGGCGCCACTGGCAATCGGGACATGAATACCACCGCCAGGGATTTGAGCGGCCTCGCTCGCGATGGCGTCTCGATGTACCAGCAAGGGCAGTCGGTCGGTTCGGCGTCAGGCACGCGGCGCGTGGACCAGGTATCCCGTATGGTGGACTCCGCGGGCCGGCTTTATCAGAACAGCCAACGAGCAACGCATGAATACGACAAGCGTGCGCTCGACAGGGCGACAAAGGAGCTTCGACAGAACGGCTACGGCGAGGGCGCTACCATCCCGCAATACAGGGAGCGTGAGGGTGTTTGACTCGGCATTTGCTGTGGTTGGGGGGCGAGTCAGGCCGCTGGCGTCAATGCTGGCTTGCATGGTCCTCGCCCTCGCGTACGGTGGCGCTGCGGCCCAGAACGTCAACGAGTCAGCGGGCAGCATCTTCACAGCGGCGAACACCGCCGTGAAGCAGGGCGACTACAACACGGCGTATCGCCAATACCTTCGGCTCGCCATCAATGGTCACCCGGAGGCCCAGTTCAACCTCGCCCTCATGTACCAGCGCGGGGTGGGGGTGAACCTCGACCCGGCTGAGGCAGGCTCCTGGTATGAGAAGGCGGCGGCGCAGGGGATCGTCGATGCGATGCTAAATCTCGGCACGCTGTATGACGTTGGCGGCGGCTTGGGCCCGAACCTGGACACCGCTGCCCAGTGGTACACGAAGGCGGCGAATGCGGGCAGCGCCCAGGCAATGTGCAACCTGGGGCTGCTCTATACGCGAAACAACAATGTACAGCAAGCCAAATACTGGTATGACCAGGCGGCCCAGGCTGGATACGCTCCGCCAGCGTCCTTCCTGCAGGCACTGCAGCAGCTCCAGAACCAGTCACCGAGCAACTAGCGTGGCTTCCTTCATCTCGCGTGCGAAGCGCGCGCTCCTCCCATGGCTTGCCGTCGGCGCCGCGTTCGCCCCAGTCGCGGGGCAGGCCGCGCCGTCGCAGACCTTCTTGAGCGATCTCGGTCACGTGGTTGGGCAGATGCTCGCCAGCTACAGCCGGGAGGCCGACACACCGCTGCAAGTTCTGACCTTCGACACCGGGGATGTAGCAGTGCGCGGCTTCCTACAGGCGACCACCAGTCATAGCGCCGATGAGCTTCTTGCTATGCAGGCCTATGACAACATGAAGGTCGCGCGTGCAGTTGGAGGATTCAGTGAGAGCAGCGAGCTGCCGACGTGCGTGATCTTCTATGACTCCAGCCGTAGTGACCTGCTGGACGGTTACGTGCGTTCCGGCGCTTTCGAGTACGTGGAGGCACTCCACTATTTGGCCGCCCATGAGTTTGGCCACTGTATGGAATGGCACCAGACTCGGCGCGCGGCGTCCCGGGCAGGCGCCACCTTCCGGGACGTGCGAGCGTCAGAGCGACTGGCCGACCTTGTAGCGCTGACTTACTTCGCCGCCAACGGAAACTGGCGCGGTGCAGCCAGGATCGTGGAGTTCAATGCCAAAGTGAGCGGGGCGAAGCCAGGGGATCCCCACAGCAATGCGCGGGAACTACGCGCCGCGCTCGACCAGCTTCAGGCGGGTGCCCAGCACGGCAGGGGCATGCCCGGGACGATGCTGGCCATTTATCAGACGGCTGCCGAGCTGCAGTGGCGTAATCAAACCACTTTCAAGGACTGAAACCATGCCCGTCGGGCTTGCCATCGCACTTGCGATGTTCATCTGGTTCGGCTATTTCGCCTCTTCTAACGCTGAGGATCAGGACACCCAGGCCGCCGAGCTCGATGTGGGCAGCGTGGTCACCAACATGCAGAACTATCGCGCGGCCATCGTGAACTACGCGCTCGCCCAAACCGGCGGGAACTTGGTGAACTACGCCAACTTCAGGACCTTCATCGGGCCAGTACAGCAGTTCATGCCGGACGCGGCCGCTCAGTCCTCCTGGTTTAGCCGCCGCTCGGACGTACAGGGCTTCCTACGTAACGGCGAGATCTTCCTCTTCTACATCCCCAGCGGGGTGAACTCGCGCTTGATACCCGGCGTGCGCGCTGAGTTGCAGACGGCGATGAGCGCTCGCGGAACGGTTGGTGTCGCGCAGGGCCAGCAGCTCATCATCACGTCGAGCGGAGCGGTTGCGCCGGTATCGCTCCCCGCAGGGATACCGAATGGGGCTTCGGTGGTCTACATCGACGCGACCACCAGCCTTCCAAGGATCATCCGTAGGGTGACATGTCAGGACCGCTACGGCAATTCGCCCACTGGCGTGTGGAACAACGGGCCGGTGTTGCAGGAGCAATTCCAGTATGAGGATGGCACTTTCACCAACTGGCAGGACGCGCCGGCCGGCGTGGGACCCACCCACACTCCTTGCTCAAGCACTTGAGGGTCAGACGATGCTGGTGCGATATGGGTGGAACGTCTTGTCCCTACTGCTGGCCAGAGAGATCAGTTGCCGCACGGCAGTCATGGCACTTCGTAAGAGACCGGTCGCCGTGGCCGGAAAACGGGGGGGATTCATCGTTGATCCTGAGTTTGAAAAGGCCTCCAAGAGTAAAAGATGAGCATGAATAGACTATTCGGCTACGCCTTTTCAAGGACCGGATTTAACGAGGAGAGCGTGAGGACACTGCCGGAACTGGCAATTGGCTCCGCCCCTGGGATGTCAAACGCGTCATATGGGCCTATCGGAACAGAGCACATCTTTCGACGGCGCAGGGAGCACCAAAGGAGATAGTTTAGCGATCTCGAATGTCCCATTGCGATCTCTCGATGCGGATGTGGTCAGTCGCCACGACGTCGACACCGCCTGGATAGTGACGTCACTCGCGATCAGAAGTGAGGGGCGGGACTTGGGAAGGGATATAGCAGCCACTCCGGTCGGCGGACGTTCGCCAACCGGCTTCTCGCGCAGGGGCACTCGATAGATACCGTCCAATTGCTATTCGGCCACTCCCACATTGTCATGTTGCTCCCTACCTGGAAGTCACCAAATGCGACCTTCTGGAGGCAGCTGCCGCTTTCGATACCCTCCTTTGGGGTAATTGAAGGCACTCCCCGTTGGGGATATACAGAGTCAGCGAATCGATATCCATTTGGTCAAATGGCATCAAACATGAAGCTCTTCCGGGCCACCCAGCAGACTCTACTGCGTGAGGCAATGAGCCAACTTGGGATGACGCGCGAGGAGTTCGCGGCCCGCCTAAGTGTGTCCAGACGAACTCTTGACAAGTGGCTCTTGCCGAGCGAGTCCTCTGACTTCCGAGCCTTACCAGAGATGGGCCGCGCATACATTCAGGAAATTCTGACGTGGCACTCCGTGGATTCTTCTGCGAGCAACCGATGACAGCTATGTTAATCCCGTCCCGACGCTTGGTTCGGCGGCAGTGTTGTTGAAAAAAACAATTCATCCGGCATGTTCATCAGTACGAACAAGCCGGCTCAATTGCGAGCTTTCTTCCTGGATACCTGGGTCAGATCGCGACCTTCGGCTACGTGAATGCGCCGCTCGAAATCGACGCGCAACCATGAGCTGCACTGAGACGAAATAGCATATGAGCTACGAACCTGGAGACGACGCGTTCGGCGAAATGTACGAGCGCATTAGTGAAGAACTCTATCCTGAGCATAAGGAACAGGCAGTGACCGAGTTCACAGCGGAACGCCTGCAGTTGTTCTATTTGTCCAACCCAATGGTCATGCGTCCCGCGGTCGATAGTCTTCAGGAAGGAAAGCGACTTCTGGCTAACGGGCATTCCCCAGCCGCTGTCGTGTTCTGCGCTACCGCGATCGAGCTACTCTTAAAAGCCACAGTATTGCAGCCAATCGTGTATGGTCTTGTACACAGCGCTGGGCTGGCCGAAATCATCGTGAAGTATGCAGTTGGTCAAACTGGATTTGACCGCTATCGAGAGCTGCTGTCACGCCTGTATCAAGAGTTGGCAAGCCTGGACCTGACAAAAGTGGCCCGCGATGGCGTGAGTAATTCGCTAATTGACGAGAGCAAAAGAGTGCAAGAACTCCGGAATGGCATTATTCACAAAGGCCTCTCCTGCAGTACTTCGGAAGCCGATCACGCGTATTCTGTTGCAGTAGCGGTCTTCCAAAAGATTGTCGTGCCTATGCTATGGGCTATCGGCCTCACGGTAGGCGATAAGGGGCGCATCGAACGTCGGCCAATCGCGTAGGAAAAGCCACCAAGCAGGAGTGGCACCACGATTGGGGTCAGGTGGGCGACACGGCTAAGGCAGCAGAATCGCGCATCCGCACGCAGCACGTTGAAGTTCGTTTATTGAACGGGAAGAGAATATTGTGTTTGATTGGATTCGGCGTAATCTCCGCTTAAGGGAACAGAACGCAACTGGCGATGACGCGGTGGCAGACGCTGTTGCGGCCAGCAGCTACGCCAAGCCCGCAGCGCTTGGTCATGTGACGGAGCCTACCGTGGCACCGCGCGAGCCGACGATGTCACCACGGAGTCTCACAGCGCATGATCAGGCATATCGGCTCTTTAACACGGCGGTGCCTGTAATCCTCATCTATGAGGTGGGGGGCAGGCGCTGGAAGCGTAACGTTGAAAAGGGCGCCCGCGTCGGCCCCGTGGCTGCAAGGCAGCTATGACATCGTGAGCGAAGAGATATGGCGGCGCAAGGGCCCCTGCCTCTATCTTGTCTCGGGTGATGACGCAAAGCTGCGCTATGTCGGTATCTCACGCAACGGGCTCAAAGATCGGTGGCGGACCTCTCCAGCGTATGACGCCGTGACCATGGTACGTCTTGAGAAGAACCAGCTCTTTCACAGCCAGTGCTGGAGGCATATCGAGCGCGAATCGAAAGCAACCCCGGGTGTCGCGTTCGAAGTACGCTGTCTCGCAGCTGAGGACATTATCGCGCTGTCTGGAACGCTGGGACCACAGGTTGATGCCCTAGTACAGGCGTTTGGCGAAGACCATGAAAGTATCGTCGCCGGGCTTGAGCGCTGGCTCTGCAATCACAGCGCCCCGGATTTGCTCAGTTGGAATGTGGCCATGACCGGGAAGCGGAGCGCTTAGGCATCTTACAGCGGCGCCGATACCTACGCACGCGAAAAGACCGTACGCTCGGGAAGGATCTGCAAAGAAGTTCGCAAGAACGAGCTACAGGCCAGGTACGATCTGATTTAACGGAAAAGGTATGCTAGTCCCTCCAACGGAAATGTTCCGCGAAGTATCATCTCGCCACATAGGCGTGGCCGCCGAAGCTGCCGCTGCTGCGCTGTTTGCCCGGGCAGGCTCCGATGTCTCCGTGCAATACGGTGCAAATCAGCCAGAGTACGATCTAATTGTCGCCCGCCCACTTATGACTGGTCATCCGGACCGCAGCTCCGATATTCTAAAGGTATCGGTCAAGGGCAGCAAAGACGGCGGTTGGGGCCTGACTCAGTCAATCATTCGGAATGCAGACTATTATGGTGCAGCCGACACTTGGCTGAAACGGCACGGTGCTCGCACGATTTTCTGTTTGGTGCAGTACAAGGACGTTCCCATCGATGGAATGCCGAGGGTGTACTTGGCAACGCCAAGAGAAATCGCGGGGCGATTGAAGATGGCCGCGGGCGGTCGCGGCGATACGATACTCCACGAGCGTCATGCTTGGGGCCCGCGCGCGCAAGCCGCTGGGACAATCGATGAGATTCCCCAATCGTGGCGATACTCGGTGGAACGTATTGACGAGCTGCTATGCAAGTTTGCGTAGCCGTGAGGCGGACTACCATTGCCGGCGGCATTCAACGTCCAGTGTCAGAAGGACCGATAGGAAAAGGGGATTACATGAATAAGCGACTGCTGTCCGACGAACAGATCGCAACCGGCTACGATCGTTTTCTAGTGGCGCATCCGAATGCCAGTGCACGCGTCAATGCTGTCACGAAAGCCATTGCTGACGCCCTTGGCGTTGACCTCGCTGAACTACGCCGCATCGAAGCTGCAAAGGCCCTGAGCGAAACGGCTGCCGGCCGTGGTATCGACGGCTTTGAATTTCTGCTGCAATTCGCTGTTGACTCCGAAGCCGAGCGAGCCGAGATCATCCGTGCGAACCGCGAGGCCATGGAACGGGCCATCGGTTTGAGGTAGGAAACGATGATCGATGCAAAGACGATCGCAGGCTATCTGAATCTTGCGTCAGGAGCAACTGCACTCGTAGCGGCTGCTCTATGGTTCTTTTCCACTTGGGTAACCCGGCCGTATGTGGAGAAGGTAAGCAAAGATGGTTGGATCCCCGGAGGCATCTCTCAAGGGGACGCCAAGGGAAAACGAACAAATCCGTTTGAGAGCGCCGCTGCGCAAGCGGCCTGGAATCGTTGGGCGGCTTTTGCGGCGGGTGTCGCGGCCTTCTTTCTGGGTATCGCCCTTCTACTCGCATAGCATAGGAAAAGAATATGGCCTCTCTTTCGGACTACTTGGACAATCTCGAGCCGCTGCTCGCATCCGTGAGTCGTCAGTTCGCTTACGATGGGTCCGCAAACGAGGTTGCGGTAATCGTGGCGGCGACACCGAAGATCGAGGAGACGTCGTATGACAACTGGAACGGCGGCACCTACGGCTACACCCTGACATTGGAAGTGCCTGCCCACGTTTATTCGCAGGTAAAGTCAGCGCTCTCCCAATTGGAAAGCGCGATCGCTGCGAAGATCAAAGAGTTTCTGCGAGGCTCGGATAACCAGGTCTTCGACAACGTGGTGATTGCCCCAGAGGTCGTAAGCGACGACCAGTGGCGGGACAAGGCGCGGGCATGGTTGGGCGGAGATGGCATAACGAATCAGGGCCGCGTGCGATCAGACAATATTGCTCCACATCGCCTTGATGGGTTGCTGTTTAGGTCCAAACCGGAGATGTTGCTCTACGAAGCACTGAAAGCTTTAGGCATTCCATTCGCACCGTTGCCCGTCTTCCTGCGAGGTGGCAAAGAGTATCGTCGAATCGAACCGGATTTCATCGTCGTGAAGCAGGGGATTCTCGTTCAAGTCGAGGTCGACGGTGACACCGTCCATACTGAGTCACCGGCCGACGCTCATGCTCGAACCGCGATGCTTGCACATGAGGGCGTCTATGTCGAGCGCGTGAAGGCATCTGAGTGCGATACCCCGGAACGGGCTGGAATCTGTGCGCAGAGGATCCTGGCAGCGATTGATCGTTACAAGGCGAGTAGGTAGGAAGGGGCTGTATATCAAGATTCGCTTCCATTTAGCGTGATCCAAACGGAACCCTTCACTGATCGGAAAATAGAGTAATGGACTCTGTCTGGAAAGAATTCGACGCGGCCGAGGAATGGATCGGAAGCACTGTGCTGTGGCTTTGGGCACCATCGTGGAACTCCGCCCGCCTGGCGATTGCGATGCTCGACGAACCCGGCGACTGGGAATTCGAGAGAGGTGCCAAGGTGGGTGGCGGCGGTGAACAATTCCCGACGCATTGAAGCTACCCGGTTCCACCGGCTTTGCCCGTGGCCAGTTAATAGAATGAACGGAAAAGCGAGATCGATATGGACGGGATGAAGACTTCATGGAACGCTGAGCGACGCCGTCGCGGAAACCTCAATGAGGGTAAGGCGGTTTGTCAGGTGTCTAGCCGTTGGCTCCAATTCCCGGATCGGGCGCCTGAGTTCAGGGACGGGACTTTCCTCGCCGTCGATGTTATGACTGCAGACAGCGATGGCAAGCCGCGGAAGCTCTGCGAGCTGGTGCTTGTTAAGGAGGATTTGCTTGAGCTGCTGGCCAGCATTCCAAGCGAAAAGTAACCCAGCGAGCCATCGGAAAAGCAACGGCGCGAATTGCGCCCCGATGTTGGCCGGTAGCTAACGAAGCGATGAACAAAGCATGACCAAAAGCGAACTGATCGACGCAATTGCGGCCGGTGTAGACGGCCTGACCAAAGCCAAGGCTGAGCAAACGCTGAATGTGACTATCAGCGCCATCATGGAGGCTGTTGGCAAGGGCGACACTCTGAGCCTGATTGGCTTTGGCACGTTTAGCCAGGGGGAACGCAGTGAGCGTGTGGCGCGCAATTCCCCGCACCGGCGAGGAAATCAAGGTCGAGGCCGCGAAGACCGTGAAGTTCAAGGCTGGCCAGAAGTTCAAGGATGCAGTCAACCAATGACCCTTCGCAGCTGAACTCGATTCGCTGCGTGCCCAGCTTGGGGACGTAGCGAATCGGCCTGCGTTCGCTGTCGCTGCTCTTACACGTTCACAATCAAAAGCGGAAAAGAACCAGGCGCGAGCGGCGCCCCGCACGCCGGCCGGTAGCCGAGCGGCAAAGGTAGAGAAAAATGTTGCAAATGACGATGATTCCAAAGGCGAAAAGATAGACACAATCGTGGACTACATTGCCGATGCGGAGAGCGAGGCCCGGTCTTGAACGTGGCCCTAATGGGTGCATTCAAGGGCTTTCCTCTGACCTGATGACATCCGGACAGCAGTCGAGGAAGCGATGCTGAAGCGCTCGCACAGCGCCAATCCGGATCCTATCGCCTGACGACACCGCGGCGACCATCCCGTTTCCTACCTCCAGCCCATTTGACAATCGAAGTATGTTGGCGGCCAGCCGGACGGGGAATTCGCCGGCAACCACGGCTAGCGGATGAATTCCCGCATGGACGTACGAGTTCAAGACACCCCAATTCGGGCCCTTGAAGGATGAGAGCATCTGGTGCGCTGATTGCGCTCCTGGGGCTTGCGTCTTTCCGAGCTGAGCGACCATCTTGGAAAGGGTAGGAACCCCTTCCGCCGCCTCGGCTGCCTCTTCAGATAACGGGGCGGAGATTAGAGCGAGATCGCTGTCCGAAGCCGCGTAGCCCAACCAGGCCGCGCGGGTGAAGGCCTCGTATTGAAGTCGCAGCAGACCTATTGCAGGAGTCAGCAACTCGTGTGCAATGGCCAACCGCACCCCTGTCGCGTGATCCCAAGCGACGGCGCACGCCCGCTGTGCAACCGACCACCGGAAATCGTAAGGGCGTGCGCCGTCTATGGCATCCGCCAGGGCGTCATGTAGCTCCTCCGACCTGCCAAGCAATCTCTCTAGGTTCACGTCATTCCTCTCGTTGGCGATCGACCACGCCCATGCACTGAATCATACCGGCACATTTGCGTGGTACCCCCCACTCTTCTGTAGGCTCTCCAAATCGAAACACGCACCGCGTCAGCCGCACGAAGCGATATGGAAGCAGCAAGAACATGCGACTGACACTTAAAGAGCTGAGGCGGCTTTCCCCTCAGACGGCTGATCGCGTCGAGCGAGATATCGAGAAGCGGGCTGGAGACCGCGAGCGCCGGGTTAAGGCCTCAGCCGAGCGCGGCCACAGCGTGGGAGGCGAGGGAAGCTACCTGGAGGCTGCATTCGACCAACAGCTTCGCGCGACGTTTGGCCGGGAGCCGCACCCGGCGTTTCGGTGGTGCACAGAGTTCCGCTTCGCGCTGCCGCGCCTGTACCGATTCGACTTCGCCTGGCCAAACCTCCTGATCGCGGTGGAGCTCGAGGGCGGGATCTGGAACGGCGGCCGGCACACCCAGGCGCGCGGCTTCATTGAGGACGCACGCAAGTACAACCTGGCAGCCGAGATGGGCTGGACCGTGCTGCGGTACCCCGGCACCTTGGTGAACTCCGGCGAGGCAGTCTCCCAGACCGAGCAAATGCTGCGGACCGCACTGCGCAAGCTGCAGGACGATCCCAAACCCTGATCGATCAAACGTGAGCTTAAGTGCAACCAACAAATTCGCATATGACCACCAGCCAAGAGAACCCCTCTTTCAACGAACTGGTAACCCAGCTCATCGAGAGCATGCTGAAAGGCAAGAGGATCTGGAGCGAGAACGGCTGCGCGCTGTCGATGATCTGGATAAAGGCTATGCAGGGCGTGACGCGCGCAAATAGCCCGGTGGACGCCCTGCTCGCGCACGCCAAATCGGAGGCTGCGCTCAACGCCATGGCGCTGGCAGGAGACTTCACCGAGCGGGAAGTCCAGGTCCTGAGCTTCCAGGCAAGTGCCGTTCTGACGCAGGCATTGCGGCGGTTCGCCGATCTGTCTGCGGAAGGGACAACCACGATGTTGAGTGTGGAGGTCGACGTTGGCTCAACCAACCACTACTTCGCGGCCGTTGGCGGCCGCGCCGGCGCCACGCTTCATTGACCCAGCCGATCAAGACGCACGAGCCGCAAGGCGACCTTCATCCCGGGTGAGGGGGCGGAGTAGCCCCAAACCCAGCTTCCCGAGAATCTCCCATGATCGCAGCAACGATGCCGAGCACGGCAGGACAACTCACGGCCATTGATCTCTTCGCAGGTGCCGGCGGTTTCACCGAAGGCGCACGCAACGCGGACATCAATGTGATCTGGTGCGGCAACCATAATCCCCAGGCCGTCGAGTTCCACGCGCGGAATCACCCGAATTCCATCCACGTCTGCCAGGACCTGCACCAGGCGAACTGGACCGAGGTTCCTCGCCACGACGTCTTGCTAGCATCGCCTTGCTGCCAAGGGCACTCGCGGGCCCGCGGCAGGGATCGCCCGCATCACGACAGCCAGCGCAGCACTGCGTGGGCGGTGGTTAGCTGCGCTGAGTATCACCGGGAAGAGCTCGTCCTCGCCGAGAACGTCTTGGAGTTTCTGGACTGGGCGCTATATCCCGCTTGGGAGGATGCTATGCGCCGGCTTGGCTATAGCGTTTCTCCCCACGTCGTTGATTCCGCAGACCACGGCGTACCGCAACATCGCGTACGGCTCTTCCTCGTCTGCACCCGCTCAAGGAGCCCAATTCAGCTGAAGCTGCCGAGGCGCGATCACGTGGGCGTCGGCTCGGTCATTCAGTGGGATGAGCACCCGTGGACGCCAATCCAAACGCCGCGGCGCAGCCCGGCGACACTGCGGCGGATCGCCGCCGGCCGGGCCCGATATGGCCAGCGATTCGTGGCGCCTTACTACGGCAGCGGCAGCGGGGAGACAGGCCGCAGCCTCGATCGTCCCATTGGGACACTCACGACCGTGGATCGCTGGGCCGTCATCGACGGGGATCGGATGCGCATGCTGCAGATCCCGGAGGCGAAGGCAGCCATGGGGCTACGACAGGACTACCAACTCCCGACAACCAAGCGTGACGCCATGCGGATGCTTGGAAACATGGTAAGCCCGGTGGTCGCGACCGACATGCTGCAGGCCGCCCGCGCGCAGGTGTAATGCGCGGAGCCTTACGGGTTACTCGCGTCCCGATTTGCGCAGTTCCCTCATCGATCGGTAGTTTGGCTTCAACAAATCCTGCACTGCAAGGAGACCACATGATGAGTGTGAGCGCTAATCCGCCATCGACAGCAATCGGGCCATGCTATCGCGTGAGGCCGTCCCTTGATCGCTCGCCCGCCGGCCACGATGGCAAAGGCTGGAACCGTCTGGCGATCATTCCTATGGACCCTATTGACCGGTGCCTGCTGCGCCCGAAGTACCGCCAGGCCGCTTTGGACACGCTTCGTGGCATGGGTCACTACGGGGTACCCACGGCCTACTATGTGCACTTCCGCGGGGCCGTGCGGGGCGTGCAGCCTGCCACAACAGCCACGCGAGCCTTGGCTGGATTCCTGGGAGGTCGAGGAGACCACGCAGGGCGCGCTGTTCATTCATGAGATCGGCAACCCCGGGGCGCCGGTGCGCACATTCACCGACGGGGCTGCGTTCATGCGGGGCGTAGATGCACCGATGCGGCGCAGGCACATCGAGAACATCCGTACCACCTGGAGGGCAGTATGAAGCAGCGCCAGCTACGCGCGGTAAAGCGGGGCAGTGCCGGCTCGGCACAGCTCGAAATTGTCCAACTACTTCGCGAGGCGTCCTACCGGCGCCGAATCTCTGAGGTCTGGAGCGACTTTGTCGCGCTCGGCGCCATTACATTCGCGCAGATCGATCGGCGCGGCCACGACGAACGTGAAGCCGAGTACTTGCGGATTGTGAAGCGGTACACAAAGGAGGAGTTCGACGCGCTGGTCGGCGCCTTTGTCCGTCTTCCGTTGGCGTTCGAGGCGAATGTGGGACCGGGTGGCGTGCCAATCCACTTCGCCGACATCCTGGGCGAGATCTACATGGCTCTCGAGCTTGGGAACAACGCCATGGGTCAATTTTTCACACCAGGCGAGGTCAGCAAGCTGGTGGCGGCGATGACCATGGACCGGGAGTCCATGGAGGCGCTTATTGCCCGCGACGGCTTCATTTCCGTCCACGAGCCTGCAATGGGTGGCGGGGCGATGCTAATCCAGGCCGCTGCGGTCATGGCCGAAGCGGGGCTCAACTACCAGCGTCATATGGTCGCTGTGGGTGTGGATCTGAGCCTCACCGCCGTGCATATGGCCTACGTCCAGCTGACGCTCCTGCACATCCCCGCAGTGCTGATCTGCGGCAACAGCCTGACCGTGGAACACTCCTCTGTCTGGTACACACCCGCCTATATCCTCGGCGGCTGGGCTTCCCGTTTCCCCGTTTCGCCTGATGAACCAATGCGCGAGGTAGCGCTGCACACCAAACCGGTCCCTGAAAGCAACGCATTAGCCGCCTAAATTATAATTCGCAGTATAATGCGAACACAAAATAAATAGATAATGCACAGGATGATCAACGACAGCATGAAGGCCGGCCTCGTTGCAGCGGCCATGCTCATGGCACCGTTTGCGGCATGGAGTGCTCAGACGAACTGCCCTGAGAGCTATGCCGCCGGCTTTGCGCCCGATGTTTGGCACGATAAGCTGTCCAAGGGCACGGTCGAGCTCTGCTCCTCCCAGTTCGGCGTCGTCTATTCCAACCTTACCCGAACCCCGCTGTGGTCCGCCGAGAACCTGAGCCCTGGCCGGTTCTCGCTTCCGCGCGACTTCCCGCGGTATGACGTCTTCTATGAGGACAAGCGGATCCCGTTTGGCTGGCGCTCCACGCTGGATGATTACCGAGGAAGCGGCCTGGACCGTGGCCACATGACGCCGTCGGCCGACGCCAGCAATCCGCATTCGGACTATGAGACGTTCGCGCTGACCAATATTGTGCCGCAGAGTGCTGACGGAAACCGGAATGCCTGGGCAGCGATCGAGAAAGCCGTGCGATCCCTTGCCCGGCACCGCCAGGTCTTCGTGATCACCGGCCCCCTATTCATTCCGGAAGAGGGGAAGGCCATCCGGTGGCTCAACCGTCGCGTCGCTGTTCCGTCCCACCTATACAAGATTGTCTACGACCCCGCGAACAACTCCGGCGGCGCATACCTCCTCGAGAACCAGGACTACAGGCGGCCGCGTGAGGTGCCAATCCAGGAGATTGAGCAGCTCGCGAGAATTCGCTTCTTCCCTGATACAGCGGCCATCCGCCCGATGAAGCTGCCCCGACCGCGATGGGATTGAAACCCGTCGCCGTGGCCACGCCGTTGGCACCTGCCTATACCGTCCTGCGCATCACGAAGCTAAAGACGTGGGATGCGGTGACCGCCGCCGGTCAATGCGACGGCGCGCAGCTGCTTCTCGGCGCTGGTGGCCCCGGTTTGCTCGCTGCTGTCCGTTCCCTGATCGGTAAACAAACGGTCCGCACAAACGCCGTGCTTGCCGTCCAAGTGCTGATGTCGGTGATGCGTCGGCCCCAACTGGCGGGCGAGCCGGCAACCGGCGGTGAGTGGAGCGGCGACCGCCTGCAGGCGTGGACCGAAGCGAGCATTGATTGGCTGCGGGGCAAGTACGGCGATCGGCTGGCCTTGGCGACGTTGGACGCCGGCGGGCCGGCTCCGGTCATCCTTTCAATCCTGGTGCCGCTCGACGAGCGGGGGAAGCTCAACGCCCGGGCTCTCTTTGGAGGGACACGACTGCGGCTGGCCCAGCTGCAGAGCGAGTACGCGGCGAGCGTCGAGGCGCTTGGGATCAAGCGGGGAGGGGAGGCAACTCGTGCTGCGGAGGCGGCCACTAAAGAGGTTGCTGCGCTCAAGCTGCAACTCCTGGCGGTATTGGGGGAGAAAGCTGACCTGCAAGGGCGGCTTGCCCAGCTCGAAGGGGAGAAGAGGTCCGGGGCATCAGCACCGCCCACGGAGGAAGCCTTCCGCGCCGAGCTTGAAAGGCGAGGGCAGATGAGGCTGGTTCCGTAGTCGTGGGGATTCCAATGGATGCAACTAACCGCCGAGAGGCCAGTCAAACTCCAAATGCTAAGCATGCACATCAGGGGCACGGCAGCTGGCATGAGAGCTCTCTTGAGAGAGCCTTCATGCGAGGGTGCCATGCGCAGGATGAGCTTCTGGGGCCAACGAAAACAATGCTGTATACCCACAAAAGAAGCTCGGACATGCGTAGGGTAGGTGAATCGGCTGCGGGGCGCCGAGCCCCTTCCCGCTGGCACTCTCACTCTCTGAACGCTGTGACGGCGCAACGATTGTTGCATCCTCTATGCCATCGCCCAAAATCTACGCAACGCTGAAGAAGCGTTACACCACTGAGGCCCTGATCGGCCTTCGCTTCACCCCTGACGACAGTCAGATGGTGAAGCGTGGCGCCTGCCGGACGGAGCTGGCCGTCGCAACCAGCCTGGATGGGGTTTGGTGGCGGGTGACTCCCCTCGCTCGGCGCTGGCGCTAGGCGACCGGCACCAGGACTGTAAGTGAAACTCTTCGGGCGAATTTGCCATGACGTGCATTTCTGCACAGGATTGCATTGCCCGAGATCCTGCCCGCTCGCTACAGGTTGGTTTTGGCAGCGATGGGTCGGCCCGTGCATGCAGGCTAGAATGGACAAATATTAACGGTTGGGGGAAACATGAGCGAAGGCTTGCGGCGAATTGCAACGGTCTTCCGGGTCTTGGGCTGGCTATGGCTGGCCCTGTTTGTCGCACTGGCCTGCGTCTTCGGTTACGGTCGCGAACGGGACTTGTCACGCGATGAACTCATTGCGCTGTACGAACAGCAGACGCAGAGTAAGCTAATCGACGTCGTCGCGGCACAGCGCGCGTCGATGCCGCAACCCACATCGCGTCAAGACCAGAAATCAGTCGACGTCGACGAATGGCTGGGGAAGTCGGCCGCGCCGACCGCCGATTCGATCTTGGCAGCGCACTTCAAGGACAAGACACCGACGGCCCGTGACCGTGAATGGCTGGCAGCGGTCTTCTGCATTGCTGGCGGCCTGGCTGGCTTTGCCACTGCCTTCGCGCTGGCGTGGATCGTGAACGGGTTCGCCGTAGACAAATCCAAGCGTTGACACACTCACGCGCCGACCGGCCGATGCGCGACTTCCAGCTAAATGGGGAAGCCGGCGTTCTATCGGTCGGCCTCAGCCGGATCTAGTCAAGTTCGCGCGCCTCGCTCCGGTCCACGAGGGATGCCTGTCCATCCTTCCATTCGACGTAGCAGTGGTGCAGCCGGAAGGGCGAGGCCTCGTCCACGAATCCCAACGCGCTGCCAACCTCCTCGGGCGTATCCCCGCGGTCGAACCGAATCGCGGCGTACGTATTGCGAAGCGTCTGGGGGGACAGGCGGCTCGTCCGTCCGTCCGCAATCCCCAAAGCCTCCAGCTGCGCCGTCACGCGCCTGAACATCGATGCGGCGTGCATCGCCCTCCCGTCACCGGCGGTCGGGAAAAGCCACTCGCCAGGTAGGCCGGTACAGGTAAGCAGCTGAAGCCAAGTCTGCATCGCCGGGCGCGCCACCTCGAGCAGCTCCACGCGGGTTTGATAGACCCGTTGCCCCATCTTCTGCGGGACAGCAATGGTCCTTGCAGAAGCTTCAACAGCCTTCCTTCTGAGCACTTTGGCCTGGGAGACCTTAACGCCAGCACCGTAGAAGAGGGCGAGCAGAGCCAAGTCGCGATATCCGCGCCATTGGTCGCCGTTGACGGTGATCGTCTGCGGCAGTTGAGGGACCCGCGACAGGTAGCCCTCGATGGCCTTACGCTCGTTTTCCGTCAGGAACGTGGTTGGCGCGTTCTCGCCGTCGGCCAGTTTCTGCTGCACGGCGACGCTTGCCGGGTTATGCATACCGGGCCGCAACGTGGCCAGGTACTGGAACACCCGCTCAATGAGCCGAGCGTAGCGGTACCGGTGGTGCTTGTGCAGGTCGGAGTCGTCGAGGAATTCGCCAATATGATGCGCCTCCCAGGCGGTGATGGAGAGCTTGCGTTCGGCGGTCCAGCGCAGCCACTTGCGCCACATGAAGCCGTAGATTTTCGCGCTACTCTCACTCACGCCGCGCCTGGCCAGCCAGTGATCGAACGCGCGATCAGCATCCTTTTTCCATTCGGCGAACGTGCTGCCGAAGAGGGCTTGCTGTGTGTTGCGGGTCCGACTGCTGGCTTTCATTGGGGATTCTCCGTATATCGAGCTCACTTGAGTGTTGCGATTGCGTTGAGCATACCCGAGACACGCGCAGAAAAACGCAAGAAACCCTTGAAAATAGGCTTCGTCGTGGCAATATCGCGTGCAGTGTTGCGGGGCAGCCCATCGGGACCCGCCGGCACATCAACCACCGAGACTACGAACCGATATGGCAACCAAAGCTAATACGACTGCCAAGGCCGCTGCAAAGCCGGCCGCTAAGGCCCCGGCCAAGAAGGCTGCTGTGAAGCCGGCCGCGAAGGCTGCACCGAAGACCGCCGCCGCGGCACCGGTGGCCAAGCCGTTGAAGGATACTTTTAACAAGTCCAGCCTGCTTGCTCACCTGGTCGCGCAAACCCAGCTCGAAGCCAAGACCGTGAAGACTGTGCTGGCCCAGCTGGAAAACACGATCGTGAGCGCGCTGCACAAGAAGGGCGCCGGCGAATTCACGCTGCCGGGCCTGTTGAAGGTGACGGCGGTTCAGGTACCCGCCACCAAGAAGCGCTTCGGCAAGAACCCGTTCACCGGCCAGGACCAGTGGTTCGCAGCGAAACCCGCCTCCGTGAAGGTTAAGGTCCGCCCGCTGAAGAAGCTGAAGGACGCCGCGGCCTAAATTCGCCGGGAATGCAAAAGTAAGGGAGCCTAGTGCTCCCTTTTTCGTTTGGCCGGCCCGCTCTGCTGCGGCCCCGGCCTGCTGCAGCTAGCGCATTCCTAGCGTTAAGCGAACGGGTCAGAACCCGTACGGCGCGGTCGACCAGTCCTTCAAAACCCGGTAGTCCCACTCCGGCATCACGATGCGGCCGGCTTCCGCCGCCTCCAGGATCTGCTCGCCCACCCCACGGGCTGAGGCACGTGGACTGCTATTCTCTTCTCGGATGGATCGTAGCTGGGCCCCTTTGGCACCGCCTAACTCTTAAGCACGCCGTCCAATTCGAGCCGAAGGTCATAGTGCAGGCGCCGCGCCCAATGTTTCTGAATAACGAACGACAGCTTGCCAGCAGGCTTCCGCGCTCGATTGGAACGCCCACCAGGTTCTGGTGTGACGGAGAAATTGCGCTTCCGCTCATGTGGATCAAGGTCAGCGTTCCTCTTCATGCTGCGATGGCCTTGAGTCAGCTGGTCAGCACCCGATACCGGTTGTAGTGCCGCAGCGCTTCCTGCGTGTGTCCCGCGATGTCGTAGAGGCGTCCGATATTGAAATGCGCGTCCGCGTTTTGAGGGTCAAGGGTCAGGCAGTCCTGGTAGGCCCTCATTGCTCCTTCACAATCGCCGGTGTCTTCGAGCGCGAGGGCGAGGTTGAACAGCAAGGCGGTGCTGGACGGAAATTGCGTGCGGGCCTCTGCAAGAACGCTTAACGCTTCAGTGCAATTTCCCTGATCGCATAGCAGTGCGCTGAGGTCCAGCCATGCCGCATGCATGGACGGGTCAAGTCTTATCGCATTTCGGTAGGCACTTTCCGCTTCGGCAACGCGATGATGGGCCTCATGCTCCCTGCCTATCTCATAGCAGTCGTAGGCATCATTGGAGTCAACCTCCGGATGCGACACAACGACGGCATCTCCGGCACGCTGAGCAAGGTCGAATCGCAACTGTCCGGAGTCGGCATCCCATTCAGCCCCATTCGAACTAGCTATGACGTCGCTTCCTTCTGCACGAAGAGACATGGCCGACGTTGGGCGGCCGCGCGAGAGGGATTTTGTTCGGAGCAGCGACCTCCGTATGCGACCGGAGGAAATATTAGATTGGCGCAGTGCCTGCGCGGTGCGAAGCACAACCAGATCTCGAAAGCTGAACCGATACTCGCCGCGGTCGCCTCGGGCAGGTGCGACCACCCCAGCCACGACCAGCGACATGACCGCGGAGCGCGGTATGCCAACGATCTCGATGACGTCGCGCATCGTATACGAACGCATCATGCTTGCCTTTTGCTGGCCCGCTTTGCCGGCGTGGCCGGCGCGCTCTCCGCTTCTGCGCGCTTGGCAGTGCGCCGGGCTGGCGCCTTGCTTTCCTTGGCGGTCTTGGCGGCTGCCGCGCCCGCTTTTGGAGTACCAATGCTTTTCCGAAGCGCTTCCATTAGGTCGATCACCTCCGCGCCAGTGACCGCGTCATGAGTCTCGGCAACGGTGATGTCCTTGCCCTCGATCTTTCGGTCTATCTGGGCAAGGACGCGTTGCTTCTCTTCGTCTGTGTACTCGGCGGGATCGTAGCCTTCAACCGAATTCTGCTCGATGAGTTGCTCGGCCAGCGTTAGTTCAGCGTTCGAAACATCGACAGTCTCGACATGTAGTTCAGCCATGGACCGGACCTCGTCGGCGTACAGAAGCTGCTGCAATATCAGCCCGTCATCACCCACGCGTATCTGGACCATGTACTGCTTGCCCTTCCAGGACCATTTCGCAAGTGCGCATTTCCCCGTGGCGCGCATGGCTTCAGAAAGCAAGCTGTAAGGCTTGGCGCCCCTTTTGTCAGGCCCGAGGTAATACGCCTTGTCGTAGTAAATCGGGTCGATCGCCTTGAGCGGCATGAAAGCGACGATGTCGATCGTATGCTGGGCAGCTTCCTCCAACGCCTTGAGCTCATCCGAGGTGAACAATACGTATTTGTCCTTCTCGAATTCGTAACCCTTGACCATGTCGGCGCGATCGACGACGACGCCTTCCTTCTGGCAGATGTACTGCTGTCGAAGCCGTGACCCGCACCCTTTGTGTAGCAGGTTGAAACTGAGAGCGGCCTTGCTCTCTGTGGCGGAAAAGACCTTTACGGGAATGGAGACCAATCCGAAACTGATCGAGAGCGAGGCGATGGAGCGCGCGGCCATTTGGAACTCCTAGCGGCGAGACACTATCAGCGTAGTTAACAGGGCGGCAGCGCGCCGTAGGCCGGCGCCTCATTACAGGATCAGCGACCGCCCACGGGCAGCGGGCGCTACGCGAAATGTGCGCTAAGTGCCAGTTCGAGGGTGCCTGCTCTAGCCCTTGATGTCCCGGGGGTCGTGGCCGTAGGTGTTGCGTTCCCTGATTTTTCCGTCGCGGCCGTGAATGAAGAGCTCGACTTTGTCCCGCTTTGCCCTTTCGGTGCAGGCCTTGATTGCATCCTCTTGGCTTGCGAAATCTTGGCCCTCCATCTTACCGCCGACTTCAACCCGCCAGGCTCCTTCGTGGGGCACAACGTGCACGTCCTTGTTCCCTTTCGTGTCGTCTATACCTGACACCATGATCGCACTGATCGGAGATTATCGCTATGAACCTGGCTCTCCTGGGTAGCACGATTCAACGCAAGCGCATCGCCCTTGGCCTGACACAACAACAACTGGCCGACATGGCCGAGTTGTCTCGCCAGTCCCTCAATGGAATCGAGCAGGGCACAGTCAACGCCACGCTCGGTACGCTCGGCCGGCTACTTGACGTGCTCGGCCTGGTGCTCGACATCGTCGACCCGGAGGCGATCAGGAGCACGGCGGGTAAGCCTACGCGGGCTTTATGGCTCGCGGCCACGAGCGCCAGCGTCAGCTACAGCGGCGAGCTTACGCCCGAGCAGTTGGAGCAGGCGCTGGCCTCCGGCGAGGTCCCCGCCCAGCATCATGCTCAACTTGCTCATGTTCTCGATGAAGCGCCGCTTCAGCTTGTCTGCAAGGTGGTGGCTGAAGTTGCCGCCAAACGGCAACGCGAACCTACCGACATCTGGAAAAACTTGCGGCGCCTGGCACAGACCCTCAATGCCCCGCGTCGGGGCCTATGGGGTGATCGGTCATGAATGCTTCGGCCTGCGCTGCAGCTTAACTGGGACCGGGTCCTGAGGACGGAGCCGCGCCGTCAGCATGTCCCGCAGGCGCGGCAAGCCGATGATCCAGCCATTGCGCACGACATCCACGGACGGAACCAGGTGATCCGGGTGCTCCGCGAAGTAGCGCTCGCTCGCGGCCATCAGGCGGCGAGATTCGACCGGCAGCTTCGGACTCAGAACCATCGCGGCGAGCCGGAAGACGTTTGCCTCCCGTTGATTGCCGGCCTCGGCCAGTCGCCCACGGGCGGCGGCCGTGCATCTTTCCAGCAGTGCACTTTCCTCATCTCTCGATGTCACCGGCTGGTCTCCAAGTGGCTCACTATTACATCTTTCTCTCGGTCCGACGGCGCGTTGGCAACGGGGGAAGGTTGGTCTCACGCATCATGTAGCGTGCGCAGGCCTCGATGTCGCGCTCAGAAACTCCGGCTTCCGCAAAGGTGTTCCTCCATCCAGAAACGATCTCCAGAATCTGCTCGGCTTCAGCATGCGCCTCCGCGGGCGTGAGCATGAAGCGGGTGGCCTGGGACAGGGCGTTTTCCAGCGTCGGGTCCGTGCCCTGATCGCCGACAATCAGTTGCTGGTAGGAAATCCCTTGCAATTGCGGCTGGACGTCATAAACCGGCGACAGCCGCCAATTTTCCCCACCTTGATGCAGGAAGGCGTGATTCTTCGCATGGTCGTCCGTGTTTTCGATGAGGAGGTTCAGGACCATGCGTCGGAACATTTGGAGACAGTCGTCGAGAGGCCAGGGTGAGTAGCGGCGAGCCACCTCCGCGATGTCCGCATAGGACATTTGTTCCTCAGGGATGCCATCGGCAAGCAGCAGCGTGCGAGCGCTCGCGAAGTGGATGCGGTCGCCGCCAGGTTCCCGGTCAAACCGCTTGACCAATAGCGTGTTTTTCCTGCCCAACTGGACGAGCCTGGACTCGGGCGCCTCGATGCCGCACGCTTGCGCCAGCACGAGTGAGGCATGCTCGATCGCGCAGAAATCCACCTCGTCGCCCTCTGCTGGGAACTTGGCGATCCAGGAGCTTCCTTCATCATCGACAATCGCCTTGGGACGGGCGCCGCCGGCGGTGCCGCCCGGTCGCAGCAGCTGGCGAAGACGATCGTCGATTGGCAGCTGCAGTTCGACGGCGCGCGCGGCCTCGAGCAATCCTGGCAGGTCCCCGCGATGGAACACGGGAGGATGATTGACCTCATACCGATCCGCCACCCCAGCGAAGCCGAGCGCGCCGATCCGGTCCTCGCCGGCCAAGGCCAGGTAGTCAATAGCTGCGCGCCTGCGTGGATTGAAGGCCCGATCGATAACGCGCCGGCCCCAGCGGTCCGGTCCAGCGTCTTCGAAGACAGGGTGTAGCTCTAGGCCGGACGGCGCTGAATACTTGCCATCACGGAGCGGCAAGTCTGGGGAGAGAGCGATGGAGTCCTTATGCTGCAAATAATCAGGCACGTAAGAGAACAGGCACTGCCGACCACCGATTAGATCCAGGCGGCCGCAGAGCACAGGTTCATGGCTGTGAGGTCGGTAAAACCAAACGTACAGGTGATCGTTCATGGTTTCTTCCACTGGGACTGCGACTTGGCGGCAGGCCGTTGAACGCGGGAGATCTCCAGATCCAGCGCGACTTCATCCGCGGCAGGATTCGCAATCTCTGGAAGCCATTTGAGGCGCCCGACAAGCCAGAGCGCCATTGCATAGACGGCGACTGACACCGTCGGATCGCCTTGCTCCATCTTCCGGAGCGTCGGAACTGAAACCTGCATCCGCTCGGCGAAGGCCGCCATTGTCTCTTTGCGCCGCTTGCGGGCTACTTGCAGATTGAGACCGAGCTGGATCAGCGACCGGCTGACCGGGCCTGGTAGGGTTGAAACTGCGCTGGCTTTCCTCGGCATGATACAAATAATAATAGCGCAAACCGCAAAAAACAGAACGTATTATTTGCTTCTCGCGGGCCAGCGTCGGGCCGAAGTCGGCATAGTTGTCGCGGATCAGCCCGAGCGCCCGCGCCGCAAGGCCCGGTGGGGTCCGGTTGTTGGCCGGCTGCCCCTGGTGGCGATTCAGCAAGCCGGCGGCGCCGTGCTGCTGGTAGCGCCGCAGCAGGCGCAGGGTCTGGCGGGAGGTCAGTCCCAGCCTGGCGGCGGCAATCCCTGTCTTCAGATAGCCGTCTGCTAGCGCTTGAATGACCTTGAGCCGGTCGATCTGCACCAGCTCACCGAGGCAGGCGCGGCGGTTCCTCGGCTGGTGCACCTTGGGCGGGCGCTGCTTCCTGGGAACCCAGAACCCCGCGTCGATCATGATCCGGCGCACGCATGCCGGCGAGATCTCGATGCCATGGCGCTCGCGCAGCTTCTCGCAGGCCAGGGTCGGGCCGAAGTCGGCATAGCTGTCGCGGATCAGGCCACGGACACGGGATTCCAGACCCGGAGGCAACTGGTTGTGGCCCGGCTGTCCCCATTTACGGGAGACGAGGCCCTGGGGGCCGTCCTGCCGGTACCGGTGCACCAGCCGCTCGATCTGGCGCTTGGAAATGCCGAGCTTCTCGGCGGCGCGCCAGACCATCAGTCCGTCTTCGACGACGGCCTGGATGACCTTGCAGCGGTCCAGCTCCCGCATGCTCATGGTGATCGTGTCGGGTCGTCCCATGATCGCCGCTCCAGGCTAAATGGCAAAGCCGCCAGCTTGGCACGCTCCGGGACGGGGTACGACATTTGAACTTAACCCAAGTACGACATTAGAAAAAACGGCCAACACCAAGTGTCTAGGCTAAGTTCAAATGTCCGGCGCTCAGCTAAGCTGAAATGTCCGATCTAGAAGGTGTGGTGTTGAGGTTCGGTGTTTGGCTTT
>NZ_JBEFLI010000082.1:0-28549 GCF_040578825.1 Cupriavidus necator
GCCCCCCACCGCCTCCTTCACCGCCTCCCGCACACACTCCGCCAGCAACTCCGCTGCCCGCGTCCCCGTCGCGCGACCCGCGCGTGCAATCACCAGCGGCTGCCGCACCGTCTCTTCCAGGAGCGGCTTCTCCACCACACTGGCAATCTGCGTCGACGCAGGCGCCTGCGTAATCAGCAGCGCCGCCCCAAGCCCGTTTGCCACCATGCTCCTGGCCAGCTCCAGCGTCGTCGCGCGGTAGCGCACCTCGGGCTGCAGTCCGTATTGCCAGAATGGCGCCATCAGGAATTCGCGGCTGTGCGGCAGGTCGATCAGGATCAGCGGTTCTTGTGCCAGCTCGCGCAGCGATATGCCGCCTTTGCGCCTGGCGAGCCTTGAGCCGGCTGGCAGCAGTGCGTAGGGCCGGAGTTCGGCCAGGATTTCGCGGTCGATTTCGTTGGGCAGGCCGACGTCGTAGGTCAGGGCCAGTTCGATCTGGCCGCCGTGCAGCCAGTCTTCAAGCTGGGCCAGGTCGCCCTCGACGAAACGCACTGTCAGGCCGGGATAGCGCTCGCGCGCAATGCGCAGCACCGCCGGCAGGTAGACCGGGGCCAGCGTGCGGAACACGCCGATCTGCACTTCGCCGGCCGTGCCATCGCCGCTTTTGTCGAGCTCGAATGCCGTGGCCGCGCCAAGGATCTGGCGCGCTTCGGCGAGCTTGCGCACGCCAAAGCGGGTCAGCGTCATCTTCGCGCCGACGTCGCGGGCAAACAGCGTTTCCTCGAACAATGCCTCGAGTTCGCGAATGGCGACGGAGATGGAGGGCTGCGACACGTTCAGCCGCCGCGCCGCCGCCGTGGTGCTGCCGGTTTCCGCGGTCGCGGCGAAGTATCGCAACAGCCGCAAGGAGACACGCATCAGGAAATCCTATAGGTGCTAGTCGATTTCCATATTTTACTTGATAGCCATCGCTGCGCAGAATCGAGTCACGACAAGCTTTGGAGGCGCAGACGTGACCCATTCCGACCTGCCGCTGGCCGGCATCCGCGTGATCGATTTCTCGCGCGTGCTGGCGGGGCCTTACTGCACGGCGCTGCTGGGCGATCTTGGCGCCGAGGTGATCAAGATCGAGCCGCCGGGCGGCGACGACTACCGCGCGGTCGGTCCCTTCGTCGACGGCAAGAGTGGCCTGTTCTCGGCGATGAATCGCAACAAGCAGAGCATCGTGTCGACCTGAAGGCGCAAGCCGGGCTCGAACTGGCGCGCTCGCTGTGTGCGCGCGCCGACGTGGTGGTGGAGAACTTCCGCCCGGGCGTGGCGGGCAAGCTGGGCATCGGCTACGAAGCGCTGCGCGAGCTGAACCCCCGGCTGGTCTACGCCAGTGTGTCGGGCTTTGGGCAGACCGGGCCGGAATCGCACCGGCCGGCGTACGACATCATCCTGCAGGCGATGTGCGGGCTGATGGATGCCACCGGCGCGCCGGATGGCCCGCCCACCATGCTCGGCGAGGCGGTTTCCGATGCGGTCAGCGGCCTGTTCGCGTCCTGGGGCGTGCTGGCCGCGTTGCTGGCGCGGGAAAAGAGCGGCCGGGGCACGCATGTCGATGTGTCGATGTTCGACGCCACGCTGAGCCTGAGCGCCACGCTGGTCGCGCGCTATGCCGCGACCGGCCTGGCGCCGCGGCGCGTCGGCAACCGCCATCCGTCGTCGGCGCCGTTCGGCGCATACCGGGCCGCGGATGGCTTCTATGTGGTGGCGGTGCTGAACAACAAGCTGTTCCAGGCGCTGGCCGATGCCATCGGCCGGCCAGACATGGCGCAGGATCCGCGCTTTGCCGACGACGAGACACGCTGCCGCAACGAGGCAGACCTGCGCGCGGGGCTCGAAGCTGGTCCGCCCGCCGCTCGGTGGCCGAGGTGAACCGCCTGCTCAGTGCGGCGGGCATTCCCGTCGCGCCGATCCGCAACGTCAAGGAAGCGCTGGAGAGCGAGCATGCCGCGCACCGTGGCCTGCTTGCCGAAGTGCGCGACGCAGAAGGTGGGGCAGTGCGGCTGCCGTCGCAGCCGGTGAAATTCTCGGGCTATGGCGCCAACCGCGTGACGCCTGCGCCGGCGCTGGCGCGGGACACCGAGGCCATCCTTGCCGGGCTGGGCATCGGTGCGGCGCAGGCCGATCAATTGCGCGCAAGCGGTGCCCTGGGCCCGACCGCACCTGCCGCCGGGCAAGCTTTCAAGAAGGAGAAGCAACATGCATAAACGACTTGGCGTCGAGCCGGGCGATCTCGAGATCGCGGACGCGATCGGCCGCTTCGCGCAGAGCGAACTGGCACCGAAGGCGGCCGAGGTGGATCGCGATGAAACCTCCACCACCCGCTACGTGCCGCAGCTTGCCGAACTCGGCCTGATGGGCATGAACGTGCCCGAACGCTGGGGCGGGGCCGAGACCTCTCCGGTCACGCTGATCCTGTCGCTGGCCGAGGTGGCGAAGGCCTGCGCGGCCACGTCTTCGATGATCGGCGCGCACTACCTGGCGACCGATTCCATCCTGATCGGCGGCGACGACAGCCTGCGCGAGCGTTACCTGCCGGACGCTGCCGCCGGCACGAAGCTGGGCGCCTTTGCGCTGACCGAGCCGCGCGCGGGCTCCAACCCCGCCGACATGGCCACGCGCGCCACGCCGGAAGGCGACGGCTACCGCCTCCGCGGAGTGAAGCATTTCATCTCGAACGCCGATGCGGCGGACTTTATCGTGGTCTACGCCAAGACCGATCCGGCCGCCGGCACGCGCGGCATCAGCGCCTTCGTGGTGGACCGCCATAGCGTGGGCGTTGAGGTCGCTCCCGCCGAGAAACTGATGGGCATACGCGGCGCACCGGCGCACGAGGTGGCGCTGGACTGCTTCGTCCCCGCCGCCAACCGGCTCGGACCGGAAGGCAGCGGCTTCCGCACGGCGATGAAGGTGCTGGACAACAGCCGCCTCGACGTGGCGGCGACCAGCCTGGGCATTGCCGAGGCGGCGCTCGCCTGCGCGGTGGACTGGGCCCGGCAGCGCCAGGTCGGCGGCGAGCCGCTGGCGCGCAAGCAGGGCCTGCAATGGATGTTCGCCGACATGCGCACGCGGCTGGAGGCGGCATGGCTGCTGACGCTGCAGGCGGCGGTCCGGCGCCGGGACGGCGAGCCCTTCACCGAGCACGCGTCGATGGCCAAGCTCTATGCCTCGGAGACCGTTGGCTTCGTCACCGACACCGCGCTGCAGATCCACGGCGGCTACGGCTTTACGCGCGAGATGCCGCTGGAGCGGCTGGTGCGCGATGCGCGCATCCTGCGGATCTACGAGGGATCGTCCGAGATCCAGCGCACTGTGATCGCGCGCGCCGTGCTGGCCTGATGGCCGAGCCCGCAATCCCTGCAAGATCCTCTTCGATGTAAGCCCGCTTCTCCGGACCCGGGGCGCCGCCAAGGCGCCCCGGCGTGCAGCAGTTCTCCCTTCTCCCGCCCCCAGCCAGCTCCCGTCTTTATACGTTCTTTATACGTATCGCCCACCTTTCTACCCTGTTTTTACCGCCCCGTCGCTACCCTGCAAGGCGAGCAACCAAGCAAGGGTGTTTTGTCATGGACGGGATCTACCTGATCGTACTGATCGGCTTCGCCGCGTTGAGCGCGGCACTGCTGGGGCTTTGCATCGTGCTGGCTCCGCAATCTTCCGCGGGCACGGGACACACCGGTTCGCCTGACCAGGCGCTGGCAAAGCACTGCGCCGCGGACAGGAGGCTGTGATGAACTGGACCGATCTGCTGAGCGGCGCGCTGGCCGCTGCCCTCTTCGTGTACCTCCTCATCGCGCTGTTCCGGCCGGAGAAATTCTGATGTCTTCGCACTTCGTGGGCCTGCTGGTCCTTTATCTTGCCGTGCTGCTGGCATGCGCGCCGCTCCTCGGCCGCTATCTGCGGCGTGCCGTGGAGGACAGCCGGTATTCGCTGACCGCGTGGGGCCGTCCGCTGGAGCGCGGGCTGTATCGCCTGGCCGGCGTGCGCGCCGATGCGGAGATGGGGTGGAAGCAATACACCATCGCCGTGCTTGCCTTCAACCTGCTGGGCGTGGTGGCAGTTTATGCGCTGCAGCGCGTGCAGGGTTTGCTGCCGCTGAATCCGCAGGGGTTTGGCGCGGTGACGCCGGATTCGGCCTTCAACACCGCAATCAGCTTTGTCGCCAATACCAACTGGCAAGGCTATGCCGGTGAGTCGACCATGAGCTATCTGACGCAGATGCTCGCGCTCACCGTGCAGAACTTCTTGTCCGCGGCCACCGGCATTGCCGTGGTGTTTGCCCTGATCCGCGGCTTCGCGCGCCAGAGCGCGGCCACCATCGGCAACTTCTGGGTCGATATCACCCGCATCACGCTGTACGTGCTGGCGCCGATTGCCACGGTGATCGCGCTGGCGCTGGTCAGCCAGGGCGTGATCCAGAATTTCGATGCCTACAAGGAAGTCAGCCTGGTAACGCCGGTCGAATACAGCCAGCCGAAGGTCGATGCCGCCGGGCAGCCGATGATGGATGCGCAGGGCAAGCCGGTGACGGAAACCGTGAAGACGGACAGGCAGACGCTGGCGATGGGCCCGGTCGCCTCGCAAGAGGCCATCAAGATGCTCGGCACCAACGGCGGCGGCTTCTTCAATGCCAACTCGGCGCATCCGTTCGAGAACCCGACTGCGCTGGCGAATTTTATCGAGATGCTGGCGATCTTCCTGATTCCGGCGGCGTTGTGCTTCACGTTTGGGGAGATGGTGGGGGACAGAAGGCAAGGGGTAGCAGTGCTGGCGTCGATGACGGTGATCTTTGTCGTCATGGTGTGCGCTGCTGCCTATGCCGAGCAGATGGCGAATCCCGCACTGGCGGGTTTGCCGGTCGACCATGCCAGCTCGCTGCTGCAGGCCGGCGGCAATATGGAAGGCAAGGAAACGCGCTTCGGCGTGGCGGCGTCGGCGCTGTTCGCCACCATCACCACCGCGGCGTCATGCGGCGCGGTCAATGGCATGCACGACTCGTTCACCGCGATCGGCGGGCTGGTGCCGATGCTGCTGATGCAGCTTGGCGAGGTGGTGTTCGGCGGCGTCGGCTCGGGGCTGTACGGCATGCTGGTGTACGCGGTGCTTGCCGTCTTTATCGCCGGCCTGATGATCGGCCGCACGCCCGAGTACCTGGGCAAGAAGATCGAGACGTACGAAATGAAGATGGCCGCCGTGGCGATCCTGGTCACGCCACTGCTGGTGCTGCTCGGCACCTCGGTGGCAGTGATGGCCGATGCGGGACGCGCGGGCGTGTTCAATCCCGGCACGCACGGCTTCTCCGAGATCCTCTACGCGCTGTCGTCGGCGGCCAACAACAACGGCAGCGCCTTCGCCGGCCTGTCCGCCAACACGCCGTTCTACAACACGCTGCTGGCGGCCGCGATGTGGTTCGGGCGCTTCTGGATCATCATCCCGGTCCTTGCGCTGGCGGGATCGCTTGCCGCCAAGAAGCGGGTGCCTGCGAGCGGCGGCACCATGCCGACGCACGGGCCGCTGTTCGTGGCGCTGCTGGTGGGCACGGTGCTGCTGGTAGGCGCGCTGACCTACGTGCCGTCGCTCGCGCTCGGGCCGGTTGCCGAGCAACTCCAGGATGCGGCGGCAGCGGTCGCGGCGAAGTAACTGCGGATTCGGAGAAACCATGCAACATGATTCGATGGCCCCTGCGGCCAGGCGCGGCACCGACACGCCGGATGCGCCTTCCTCCAACACGGCCAACGCGCAAGCGGCGCCGGTTCAACAGCGCGGCCAGCAAAGCGGGACCCGTCATCATCCCCAGCGCCCGCCGGCGCAAGGCATGTTCGCGCCGGAGCTGGTGAAACCCGCGCTCATCGCAGCCTGCAGCAAACTGTCGCCGCGCGACCAGCTTCGCAACCCGGTGATGTTCGTCGTGTACGCCGGCAGCATCCTGACGACGATCCTGTTCCTGCGGGCAATGTTCGCGCCCGCGGCACCCGCCGGCGGCGAGAGCGCGGGCTTCATCCTGGCGGTTTCGGTGTGGCTGTGGTTCACGGTGCTGTTCGCCAACTTTGCCGAGGCGCTGGCCGAAGGGCGCAGCAAGCAGCAGGCCGAGGCGTTGCGCGGCCTGAAGACCACGGTCACCGCGCGCGTGCTGAAGGACGGCAAGCGCGGCGGCGCCACCGAGACGCGTGCGGCCACCGCGCTGCGGCGCGGCGACGTCGTGCTGGTCGAGGCCGGCGACATGATTCCCGGCGATGGCGAAGTGATCGACGGTGTGGCGTCGGTGGACGAAAGCGCCATCACCGGCGAATCGGCGCCGGTGATCCGCGAGTCCGGCGGCGATTTCTCGTCGGTGACCGGCGGTACGCGCGTGCTGTCCGACTGGATCGTGGTCCGCATCACGACCAACCCCGGCGAGAGCTTTATCGACCGCATGATCACGATGGTCGAAGGCGCCAGGCGGCAGAAGACGCCGAACGAGCTGGCGCTGACCATCCTGCTGGTCGGCCTGACGCTGGTGTTGCTGCTGGCCACGGCCACGCTGCAGCCGTTCTCGCTCTACAGCGTGCTGGTGACAAAGGCCGGTGTGCCGGTGACGATCACCGTGCTGGTCGCGCTGCTGGTGTGCCTGATCCCGACCACGATCGGCGGGCTGCTGTCCGCCATCGGCGTGGCCGGCATGAGCCGGATGATGGAAGCCAACGTGATCGCAACCTCGGGCCGCGCGGTGGAAGCCGCCGGCGACGTCGATGTGCTGCTGCTCGACAAGACCGGCACCATCACGCACGGCAACCGCCAGGCAGCGCGTTTTATCCCGGCGCCGGGTGTGTCGCTGCTGCAGCTTGCCGAAGCCGCATGGCTGTCGTCGCTGGCCGACGAGACCCCGGAAGGCCGCAGCATCGTCACGCTTTCGCGCCAGCAGGCCGGGCTGACCGCGCCGGACATCACCATGCTCAAGCCGGTGTTCGTGCCGTTCACCGCGCAGACCCGCATGAGCGGCGTCGACCTCGGCGACAGCGATGGCGGCGCGCGCCGGGTGCGCAAGGGCGCAGCCGACGCCGTGCGCCGCTACGTCACCGGCCACGCCGGCAAGTTGCCGGACGCTGTGCTGCATGCCGTGGACGAGGTGGCCCGCGTCGGCAGCACGCCGCTGGTGGTGGCCGACACCCGGGCGGGCGAGGTCCGCGTGCTGGGCGTGGTCGAGCTGAAGGACATCGTCAAGACCGGCATCCGCGAGCGCTTCGGCGAACTGCGCAAGATGGGCATCAAGACCGTGATGATCACCGGCGACAACCGGCTCACCGCGGCCTCGATCGCCGCGGAAGCCGGCGTCGACGACTTCCTCGCCGAGGCGACGCCAGAGGCCAAGCTCAGGCTGATCCGGCAATACCAGGCCGAAGGGCGGCTGGTGGCGATGACCGGCGACGGCACCAACGATGCGCCGGCGCTGGCGCAGGCCGATGTCGCCGTGGCGATGAACAGCGGCACGCAGGCGGCCAAGGAAGCCGGCAACATGGTGGACCTGGACAGCAACCCGACCAAGCTGATCGAGATCGTCGAGATCGGCAAGCAGATGCTGATGACGCGCGGCTCGCTGACGACCTTCAGCGTCGCCAATGACATCGCCAAGTATTTCGCCATCATCCCCGCGGCGTTTGCCACCACCTACCCGCAGCTCAACCTGCTGAACGTGATGGGGCTTGCCACGCCGGCGTCGGCCATCCTGTCGGCGGTGATCTTCAACGCGCTGATCATCGTCGTGCTGATTCCGCTCGCGCTCAAGGGCGTGGCGTACCGGCCGCTGGGGGCAGCGGTGCTGCTGCGCCGCAACCTGCTGGTCTATGGCCTTGGCGGCATCCTGCTGCCGTTTGCCGGCATCAAGCTGATCGACATGATCCTTGCGCTGTCTGGCTGGGTCTGAGTTCCAGAGGAGTTCACATGAATACGCAAGTGCAGTCTCTCCAGCCGTCGCCCGCTTCCGTGCAGGCGGGGCTTGCCAGGCCGATGCTGGTGCTGTTCGTCGCGCTGTCTCTGCTGACCGGGCTGCTGTATCCGGGCGTGATTACCGCGATCGCGACAGCCGTGTTTCCCCGTCAGGCGGCAGGCTCGCTGATCGGGCAGGATGGCAAGCTTGTCGGCTCGGCGCTGATTGGCCAGCCGTTCTCCGACCCGAAGTATTTCTGGGGCAGGTTGTCGGCGACGGCGCCGATGCCTTACAACGCCGCGGCTTCGGCGGGCTCGAACCTGGGACCGGCGAATCCGGCGCTGACTGACGCCGCCCGCGCGCGCATCGACGCGCTGCGCGCCGCCGATCCGCATCACCGGGCGCCGGTACCAGTGGACCTGGTCACCGCATCCGGCAGCGGACTGGATCCGCATATCAGTCCCGCCGCGGCGCAATACCAGGCCGCGCGCGTAGCCGGCATCCGCGGCATGCCGATTCAGCAGGTAAGGGACCTGATCGCCGCGCATACCGAGGCGCCGCTGCTGCCGGTACTGGGCGAGCCCGGCGTCAATGTGCTGAAGCTGAACCTGGCGCTGGACGGCGTCGCGGCCAGGCGATGAGGTCGCTGAAGCCCCTGAAGCCGCTGAAGCGGATCATCCACGCCCACGGAAACTCCATCCACTACCACAACAAAAACATGCCTGTACTGCGCCAGACCGCCGCTGCGCTGCGAGCGTCTTCCGTATCGTCCTTGTTCCTGTTCGCCGCCATGCCTGCCATGGCGCAATCGCAGCCCGACGCGGAAACGCCGGCGCATGCGTTCACCGCCAATGTTGCCGTGGCCAGCGAGTATCGCTACCGCGGCCTGATGCAGACCAACCGCCGCCCCGCGATCCAGGGCGGTTTTGACTACAGCCACGCGAGCGGTTTCTACCTCGGCAACTGGAACTCGAGCATCAGCTGGCTGGGCGACAGCAATGCCGAAGTCTCGGCGCCGATAGAAATGGATTTCTACGGCGGCTACAAGGACACGTTCGGCGCTGGCTGGAGCTACGACATCGGCGTGCTGCAGTACTACTATCCGGGGGACTATCCGGCCAACTACACGCGGCCATATACCACCGAGGTGTACGCGGGGCTGGGCTATGGCCCGGTGACGCTGAAGTACTCCTATGCGCCCACCAACCTGTTCGGTTTCGCGGACAGCAAGCATAGCTGGTACGTCGATCTGTCGGCCAACGTCCCGCTGAACTTCTGGGGCCTGACGCTGAACACGCATGTGGGCTATCAGAAGGTGCAGGTTGCCAATGCCTCGTACGCGGACTGGAAGGTCGGCCTGACCAGGGACCTGGGGCAGGGCTTCGCGCTGGCGGTCGCCTATATCGGCACCAATGCCGACCGGGCGGTGTACACCAATGCCGGCGGCCGCTACATGGGGCGGGGCACGGCCTGGGCTTCGCTGGCAAAGACCTTTTGATGGCGCAGGTCTGTTGAAGGGGAACCGGAACCTGCGGTACCCCTCTTCCGGATTCGCGTGGTGTGCGGGCATCTCCACCTGAACGCGCACTTCACCCCAGCCGAGGGCGGATTCACCGTCTATGCTCCTTATGCAGCGACCAAGAGGAGCCACCGTGGATTCTCCCGAGAATAACCTCGAAGCGCAGAGCGATCCCAACTTGCGGCAATCCCGTGCCGCTCTCACGCTTGCCGCGCTAGGCGTCGTCTTCGGCGATATCGGCACCAGCCCGCTGTACGCGATCAAGGCCACCTTCAATCCCGCCCTCGGCATCCCGTTGGTCGCGGAGAACGTGCTCGGCGGCGTCTCCGCGATCTTCTGGTCGCTGATGGTAGTGGTCTCGCTCAAGTATGTGATCCTGATCATGCGGGCGGACAACCGGGGCGAGGGCGGCATCATGGCCTTGCTCGCGCTGGCCCTGTCGTCCGTGAAGAAGGTGGGCCGCTCGTCCACACCGGTCCTGCTGGTGGGCCTGTTCGGCGCCGCGCTCTTCTATGGCGATGCCGTGCTGACGCCGGCCATCTCGGTGCTCTCGGCGGTGGAAGGCATCGCGCTGGGCACCACCGCGCTGCAGCCATACGTGCTGCCGATATCGGTGGGCGTCCTGATCGGGCTGTTCCTGGTCCAGCGGCATGGCACCGCCACCATCGGTGCGTGGTTCGGGCCCATCACGGTCGTCTGGTTCCTCGCGCTGGCTTTCGCCGGCCTTCACGGCATCGGCCAGTATCCCGCCGTGCTGGGCGCGCTCAATCCGCTGCACGCGCTCGGCTTCGTCACGCAGCACGGCTTTGCCTCGTTCGCGGTGCTGGGCGCTGTGCTGCTGGCGTTTATCGGCGCCGAAGCGCTCTACGCCGACATGGGCCACTTTGGCAGCGGCCCGATCCGGCTGGCATGGTTCGGGCTGGTGTTCCCGGCCCTGGCACTCAATTACCTGGGGCAGGGGGCGCTGCTGATCGTCAATGCCAGGGCGATCGAGAACCCCTTCTACCTGCTCTTTCCGTCATGGGCGTTGTACCCGATGGTTGCGCTGGCGACCGCGATGACGGTGATCGCGTCGCAGGCCATCATTTCCGGCGCTTACTCGTTGACGAAGCAGGGCATCCAGCTTGGCTACCTGCCGCGCATGTACATCGTGCAGACGTCCGAGAAGGCGATCGGGCAGGTCTATATCCCCAGTCTCAACGGCATGCTGCTGTTTGCCGTGCTGGTCGCGGTGCTTGGCTTCGGCTCGTCATCGAGCCTGGCGTCGGCATATGGCGTCGCGGTGACCGGGACCATGCTGGCGACGACGCTGCTGACGTTCTTTGTGATTCGCTACGGCTGGGGCTACAACCTGTGGCTCAGCCTGTTCGCGACCGGCTTCTTTATCGCGGTGGACGCGGCGTTCCTCTCTTCCAGCCTGTTGAAGATTGCCGATGGCGGTTGGTTCCCGTTGCTGGTCGGGGCAGCGATGTTCATGGTGATGCTGACGTGGCAGCGCGGCCGGAAGCTGCTGCTTGACCGGATCCAGAGCTCCGACGTTGCGCTCAAGCCGTTCCTGGATTCGCTGTTTCTCGCGCTGCCGGCGCGGGTGCCGGGTGTGGCGGTGTTCCTCACCCCCACACCCGAGGTGGTGCCGCACGCGTTGGTGCATAACCTCAACCACAACCGGGTGCTGCACGAGCGCGTCGTGTTCCTTACCGTAAATCTGAAGGATGTGCCGTGGGTGCCGTTGAGCGAGTGCGCAAGCGTCGAGCCGCTCGGGCACGACTGCTATCGCGTAGCGCTGCGCTTCGGCTTCATGAACCGGCCCGACGTCACGCGAGCGCTTGAGGCGCTGCAACGGGAATCCGGCGTCGAGCTCGACATGATGGAGACCTCGTTCTTCCTGAGCCGCGAATCCATTGTCCCGATTGCCGGCAGGCCCGGCGGCATGGCGTTATGGCGCGAGCGCCTGTTCGCCACGATGAGCAAGAACGCCGGCAATGCGGCGGACTATTTCAACATACCGGCCAATCGCGTGATCGAGATCGGGACGCTGATCGAGATCTGAGCGGCTTACTTGCCCGGTGCGACCAGCGGAGCGCCTTTCCGGACGATATAGGTGGCCAGCTCCGATGCCTTGCCGCTGCCGACGTTGCGCGCCGAGTGGCCCGTCCCGGCGGGGATGAACAAGGCCTCGCCGGCCTTGAGCGTGACCGGGGGCTTGCCATCGAGCTGATATTCCAGCGTGCCTTCGAGGACATAGGCGACTTCCTCGCCCGGATGCGCGTGCCGCGGCGCGAACGCACCCGGATCGAAATCGACCCGGACCTGGACGGCCTCGCGCTCCGGCGCGCTGATGTCCTGTTTCAGCAGATCGGTGCGATAGATTCCGGCTGTCTGGGCCTGTGCCGCGTGCATCGCCAGGGCGCTGCCGACGACCAGCAATGCCGTCGCCATCGATCGGGTGGTTTTCATATCAACATCCTTGACGTGTATTGGAAAGTAAGCGGGCTAAGGCGTGGCCGGTTCAGGGCGATGCGCCGAAGCCAGTGCCGCCATTTCAGCAGCGTCACGTATTGGGGATGTATCAGGCGGAGGGGGGTTTCGTATGCGCGTGTGTTGGCGGTGCGGGCCGACACAGTGGGATACAAAGGGGGGCGCGCGCCGCTTGTTCGCCGTGCTTTTAAAGGGCAGATGCCGCCATGTTTCTCCAGGCGGCCGATACAGAGGAATGGAGCGGTTGCTGAATACTCCCGGCCGTCGGTGTGTGCCGATCGTCGGCCAGACGCGATCGCCGCTAGCCGGCGCCGGCCTGTTGGCGCAGCGCGCGGGCCCGCCCGGCCAGATAGGGCAAATTGGCTGACACAAAGACCGCCAGCAGCAACGCCCCGACGCTCCATGCCATGGCTGGCAGCCACGGCATCAGGCTGGCCAGCGGCGCTGACTTGGCGGCGCCCGACGTCACCATGGCGATGCGCATCAAGGCGGCGACAGCCAGGACCGCGAAGACGAGCCCGGTGAACATCCCTTCGCGCCCGACGTGTCCGGCATCGAGCGCCGCATTGGCCGCCGAGCCGAACATGATTCCCCACATCCCGCCGGCCAGGCATTGCGCGGCGAGGATAACCCCGAGCGAGCTGGCGGCGGCAAAGGCGAACAACGACATCGCGCCGAGGGCCGCCGCGGCCAGCAGCAGCACATAGGGCGGGTATCGCCGCAGCACCGGCGCCGCCGGCAGCAGCACGCACAGCGCAAAGCCGATCCAGAAGGCTGGCGTCATGCGCACCAGTTCGGCACTGGAAACGAAGCGCAGGTAGGCCGGCGCGGAATTGACGGTGGTGTGGACCTGGAAGCCGAGGGCGAGCAGCCAGACCGCGGCGAAGAGCAGCCAGACGCGCCTGAGCGCAGCGCTGGCGAGCGGCGCCGGCGCTGCGTCAGCGCCCACGCGTGCTCCGGCAGGCTCGACCCACCGCAGCGCCACCACCGCCGCGACCAGTGCCGCGCTGGCCGCCATGAACGGCAGCAGCGGCGAGGCATCGCGCAGCCAGGCGGTGAGCATCGGAGCCACTGCCCCCGCCAGCCCGATGCCGAGCAGCGAGGATCCCACCAGCAACGACGGCGCGGTGGCACGCATGCGGCGGGCGATGATCACCATCGGCGGCGCGCGCAACGCCGAAGAGGTAGCGGCCCAGAGCGCCGTCAGGCCAAGCAGCAGCCAGGGCGAAGTGGACCGGGGCAGCAGCACGAAGGCCAGCGCGGAGACCGCGGACAGGGCAAGGATCCAGCCTCCCAGCCGGCGCATGGCGTTGGCGACACGGTCGGCCGCGATGCCCAGCGCGAAGTCCATGGCGATAAAGATCACCTGGTCCATCAGCAGGATCCAGCCCACATGCGCTCGCGCGATGCCGGCCTGCGCGGCGAGCTGCGGCAGGCAGGCCACGTAGAGGGTCCACGTCACCGCCAGCAGGAACTGCACGGAGCAGAAGATCAACGCGTGCATGCCGCCCACCTTGCCTTTGGAATGTCCAGCCCGTCCGGTCTGCCTTTAACGTCGTTGAATGCGTCGATTCTCTTTCGAATCAAGGCATTGCCGCGCCTGCAGCATGCTCCACCTCAGCCCACAAAGAACTCGATACCCTCCTGGGCACCGGCATCCGGCTGGGAAAATGTAATCCAGCCATGGCTTCGGAGCGTGATTTCGTCACGGCGCAGGACGATCCCGTCTTCCCCGTCGATCCTGACGTGGGTACCGTTCGAACTCCTGTCGATCAGCACAAAGCGGCCGCCGCGCGGCTCGACCGTTGCCTGGAACCTCGACACCTGCCGGTCCGTGACGACGATGCTCATCGTGCTGTCCCGGCCGATGGTCAGCGGCGGCGAGGCGGCGTTCATCTCAAACAGGGCGCCGCGATACCGCAGCGAGAGCAACACCGCACCGCGTAAAGGCAGGTCCACCGGCGCCACCACGGTCATTTCCGTGTTCTGCTGCCAGATCGCTTCGTACAGCTCGATCATCTGGTGCTTGCCGCGCACCTGGATCGGGTACAGGTGGCGCGTCATCTGGCGCAGCCCGGCGGACAGCTGCTCCACGGCGTTCTTGCTGGTGATGATCTGTCCGCGCGACGCGAGCTTGACCAGCCGGGCGGCAAGGTTGACCGTGTCGCCAAACACGTCGCCCGCTTCGTCCGACAGGATGGGCCCGTGGTGAAAGCCGATATGGATCGACAAGGGCGCGCCGGCGATCGGCGGCAGCGCGGCGACCGCCTCCTGCATCCCAAGTGCGGCCTGCATCGCGTTCTCCGCTGCAGGAAACAGCACCATGATCTCGTCACCGATCGTCTTGACCACGCGGCCTTGCGCGGCGGCGGCGCTCGACTTCATCAGCGCGATGCACTGGCGGATTGCGCCAAGCGCAGCCGTATCGCCGACTCTTTCATAGAGCCTGGTGCTGTCGCAGATGTCCGCGAACATCACCGAGCCACCTGACGAGTCCGGTAGCGAGTCTGGGTCCTTGTGCATCATCGGCCGTCCCGGTCGGTTTGCGGCGGGCCGGTCCCGCCTGCAGGGAGCGTGGTCCCCGGGGTGGGACACGAGCGGCGCGCCCGGCAAACTTCAGGCGCGCTCCGTCTGATGATAGTTGATGATGCCGCAGGCCAGCGATGGGGGTGTGATGGCGCCGGATGAGGCTGAGGTGAGGAAGCCGCGCTGACGGCTAGCGGCGCCTGAAGCAAGTATGTGGAGATGAGTCGGGTGCGCGGCTCCAGTGAGGCCGTATCCGGGCTGGCCTTACCGGCTCCTGCTTCACGTTCCCCACCAAGGCAGGGAGTTCAACGCGAGTCTCGTCTGCCGCTTTAAGCGCGTCAACGAAACGCTGGAACTGGTCGAGCACCGCTTCGATTGACCCGTTGCGCGTCAGTCGTCGGCAAGCTCACAGAAGCGCAGGCGATTGCCGAACGGATCCGCCACCTGCAGCAGGCGGCCCCAACCGACCGTTTCAATACCCGGCCTGGCGTACGCATATTGCCTGGCTGCCAGTTCGCGATGCAGCGCGTCGATGTCCTCGACCGGTACGAACACCGTCGAGCCCGGCGTGGCATCGCCATGGTGCTCGCTCAGGTGCAGCGTCAGGCCGGAGCGCCTGACCTGCGCGTACAGCGGAAACCCTTCCTCAAAGCGATGCTCCCAGTCGAGCGCAAAGCCGAGGTAGTCGAGATAGAACTCCTTGGCCTTGTCGACCGAGAAGATGCGGAGGATGGGAATGGCGCCCGACAGCTTCATGGTTTGCGTTCTCCGGTGCGAGGTGGATCTCCGGATGATACCCGCGCTGCGCGCATAAGCATGCGCGACTTTCTTCGTTGGCTTCGTGCCTGCGCATGACTAAGCTGGCGCTCCGTGAAATCCGTGAGCGCCGCCATGAACCCTATCCTCAATCCGCGCCGCCGCCTGCTGCTGCAGGCTGCCGGCGCTGCTGCCGCAGCCACCGCGCTGCCTTTCGCGGCTCAGGCGCAGGGCCAGGCCGCGCTGCGCATCGGCTATCAGAAGTCATCGACGCTGATGATCTTGCTGAAGTCGCGGCAGACGCTGGAAAAGGCGCTGGCAGGCAAAGGCGTCGCGGTGCAATGGTACGAGTTCACCTCCGGCCTGCCGCTGCTGGAAGCACTGAATCTGGGCAACCTCGACCTGAGCGCGGACGTGGCCGACGCCGTGCCGCCGTTCGCGCTGGCCGCGGGTGCCGATCTGACCTACTACGCCAGCGAAACGCCTTCGCCGCAGGCGCAGGCCATTGTCGTGCGCGGCGATTCGCAGATTCGCGAGGTGGCGCAGCTCAAGGGGCAACGGGTGGCCTTTGCCAAGGGCGCCGGTGCGCATTACCTGGTGCTGGAGGCATTAGCGCGTGCGGGTTTGTCGATCCGCGATATCGAGCCGGTGTATCTGAGCCCGGCCGATGCGCGCGCCGCCTTCGAGCGCGGCAGCGTGGCCGCGTGGGCGGTCTGGGACCCGTTCCTGGCCGCGGTGCAGCGCCAGGCCAATGCGCGCGTGCTGCGCGATGGCGAGGGGCTGGCGAGCTATCGCCGCTTCTATCTCGCCGCCACGCCGTTTGCGCGCGCGCATGCCGAGGTGCTCAACGTGGTCTTCGATGCGCTGCGCGATGCCGGCGAGTGGGTCAAGCGCAATCCCGCCGAGGCGGCGCGCTGGCATGCGCCGCTGATCGGGCTGGATGCGGCCACGGTTGAAGCCGCGAACGTGCGGCGCAGCTATGCCGTGCGTACGGTCGATGCTGCCGCGCTGGCCGAGCAGCAGCGCATTGCCGATGCCTTCACCGCGCAGCAGATATTGCCGCGCAAGGTGGCGGTTTCTGCGTCGCCGGTGTGGCGCAAGGTGTGAGGGCAGGGCGCTTGCGCAAAACCAGCGACGTTTCCATTACCGCTTGTGTGGGGGGAGGGCAGGCGCTTGCCCCGCGATATGGCGTGTTGGTCCGCGACGTCCTGCGCAAACCACGCCAGCGCACCGCTGACGCCCGGCTGCGATGTGTGCGGCCGGTCATCGCAATGTTGGCGTACTGGCAGGCGGCCGGCGGTGACGCGTCGCCTGCTCAAAAGCCGATGCAAGCGACAGCAGCAAGGCATCGCTGCCCGCGCGCCCCAACCACGACACGCCGGCCGGAACGCCCGCCTGCGTGAATCCCATCGGCACGCTGATCTCGGGAAAACCGGTGGCGCTGGCGATATGCATCGCGGCGAGCGGCTGCGCCGCGCGGCAATGGTAAGTCGCGTCGGCCATGTCGAAGCGCGGCGAAGCCGGACATGCCATCGTCGGAAACACCAGCGCTGCCAGGTCTTCGGCGTGGAAGATATCGTCGAGCATGGCGCCTAAGCGGCGTACCTCTGCCATACCGGCCTGCGGTGGGGTGCCCCGTGTCTGCACCGCATCCTGTAGCGCAACGAGGGTTAGCGGGTTCATGCCGGCCGACAGCGCAGGCGTGGCGAGGATCGAATCGAGCAAGCAAGACGCGCTGGCCGGCGCGCCGGCCGGCAGGCGCGCAAGATATGCATCGAGCCCGCGCACCCATTCAGATCGCGTGATGTCGCCCAGCAAATCGGCGTACAGCGTCTGCGCGCCAGCCGGCAGGTGAACGGGAATCGTCATGGCACCCGCCGCACGCATCGCCTGCGTTGCAGCGGCAAACAGCGCATCGATCTCCCCGTTGCCACCCCCGAAGTTCCCGACGATGCCGAGCCTGCGCCCCGCGAGCGAGCCCGGCTCGACCGTGAAGCCCGCCTCCGGCGCCAGTGAGGCCAACACCACGGCAGCATCCGCCGCACTGCGAGCCAGCGGCCCGACCGTATCGAACGATGGCGCCAGCGGCAGCACGCCGCCGGCGTCCAGCAAACCATGTGTGGGCCGCATGCCGGCCAGCGCATGCACGCAGGCCGGCCCGCGCACGGAACCGAAGGAATCGGTGCCCAGCCCGAACGCGGCGAGATTCGCCGCCACCGCCGCACCACTGCCGCTGCTCGATCCGCTGGCGTTGCGCGACAAACGATAGGGATTCAGCGTCAGCCCGCTGGCGGAGCTGTACCCAAAGCGCCCGTTGGACGCGGCCAGCTCCGACATATTGGCCTTGGCCAGCACGATGGCGCCCGCCGCGCGCAAGCGCGCCACGGATGCCGCGTCGGCAGCCGGGCAGGCCCGGCCCAGCGCCGCACAGCCGGCCGTGGTCGGCAGCCCCACGGTATCGATGTTGTCCTTGACCACCATCGGCATGCCATGCAACGGGCCGCGCGGTCCCTGCATACGCAGTTCCTCGTCCAGTGCCAGCGCCTCGCGCATGGCGGCGGGGTTCAGATGGCTGATGGCGTTGATACGGGGCCCCACGCGGTCGAAGGCGGCAATACGTTCGAGGTAGCAAGCCACCAGGCCGGCTGCGGAAATACGGCCCGCGCGCATGGCGGTGCCGAGGTCGCGAAGGGAAGCCTCGCACGGATCGAAGCGCATGGACGGTGGGAGTGGGACAGTGGAGGGTGAGTTCATTGGCGATAGTGCGTGATGCAGCGAGTATTGGCCCGGCCACGCTGGCAGGCAATGGATGTTTTCTCCATCCATCTTTCCTTGCCGGAATGAATGGAAGACAATGCCATCACGCCAACCGGTCCCCCGCACCGGAGGCGCTTCCCACACGCCCACCGACATGAAAAGTACCACCGGACGCCACCTCCCCGCGTTGGCGAACCTGATTGCGTTTGAAACCACTGCGCGCACCGGCAGCGTCACCGGCGCGGCCGACGAGCTTTGCCTGACGCAGAGTGCCGTCAGCAAGCAGATCACCGAGCTGGAAGCCTTCCTCGGTGAACGCATGCTGAACCGGCGCAAAGGTGCGGTAGCGGCGACACCGGCCGGGGAGGAATACCTCAGGAGCGTGCGCAAGGCGCTGGCGATACTGGAGGAAGCGACGCTGGAGGTGCAGTCGGGCCGGGCGGCCGGCGGGCGGCTGAACCTGTCGGTACCGGTGTCGCTGGGCAATATCTGGCTGTTGCCGCGCTTGCTCAGGTTCGCCAAGGAGCAGCCGCAGATCCAGTTGAACGTCACTACCAAGGTGGGCCCGGTCGACCTGGAAAGCACCGGGCTCGATGCGGCGATCATGTATTGCGCGGGGCCGCCGCCGCGCCACTTTGCGCTGAAGGTCATGCCGCTGGTGCTCTATCCGGTGTGCGCGCCGGAACTGCTGTCCGGCGGCGGTACGCTGGCCAGGGCCGTGAAGCGCCTGCCCTTGCTGCACCAGATCGCCGCGCTGGAAGCGTGGCCCGCCTATCTCGAACAGAACGGCATCACGCTGGCGCATCCCGACGATGGCTCGCGCTATGGCCTGCTGACCATGGGCCTGCAGGCCGCCGTCAGCGGCATGGGCGTGGCGCTGTTGCCGGAATACGTGGCGGGCGAGGACATCAGGGCCGGCCGCCTGCTGCGATTGTCCGACCAGCCCTACGTCTCGCCCAAGGCTTACTACTTCGTCTGCCTCGAGGAAAAGCGCAACAGCCCCGCGATGCAGAGCTTTATCGCGTGGCTGCTCGAGCAAAGCGCCGACGAAAACCGGCGCTGATCAGGGAGCGATACGCCTTAGCCGGCGGCGCCGGTCTTCACCAGCGTGGAGGTAACAAAGTGCCCGGGGCGGCTGCTGACGGGCTCACCGTCGCGCAACGTCGCCTGTCCGGCGACGAACACATGCCGCACGCCGACGCACGGCTGCTGCGGATCGTCGAACGTGGCGCGGTCCTGGATCATCGCGGGATCGAACACGGTGATGTCGGCCACATGTCCCGTCCTCAGTGCCCCGCGGCGCTCCAGTCCAAAGCGCTGCGCCGGCAGCCCGGTCATCTTGTGGACCGCTCGCTCCAGCGGGAACAGTCCCAGGTCGCGCGAGTACAACCCCAGCACGCGCGGGAACGTGCCCCACAGCCGCGGGTGCGGCGTTTCGTCGGAAGGAATGCCGTCCGAGCCGACCATTGTATCGGGGTAGGACAGGATGTCCCGCACGTCGCCCTCATCCATGATGAAGTACACGGCGCCGCCGGGTACCAGCGCCTGCGCCACCTCGTGGCGCGTCTGCCCCCGTTCCTGCGCCAGGTCCTCGAGGTAGCGCCCCGCGGCTTCCGGATGCGGCGCCGACCACGTGATCAGGATGCGGTCGCATTGCGTGACGCGCTCGGGCCGCAGCATGGTCGACGAGGCCGCATACGGGTAGCAGTCCAGGCACAGCGGCATGGTTTCGGCCAGGCCCCGCACCTGCGCCAGCGTGTGGCGGCTGCGGCCGTGGTTCTGCTTGCCCACCAGCTTGTGGTGCGAGATCACCGTCGACACACCCAGCGCCTTGCCGATGCGCGCGGTCTCGTCGATCGATGCTTCGATGTTGTCGCTTTCGTCGCGCATATGCGAGACCAGCACGCCGCCGAGCCGCTTCATCGGCTCGCACATGCGCACGATCTCGTCCTCGGGCGCCGCTGCCGACGGCGGATAGAAGGTGCCGGTGGAAACCCCGATCGCTCCCTCGCGCAGCGCGGCCTCAACGTCCTGTCGCATGTTTTCGATCTCCGCATCGCTGGCGGGCAAGCCGAGCTGGCGCAGATGCCGTGCGCGCAGCGTCGACTGGCCCACCAGCACCGCGACGTTGACCGCTGCAGGACGCTTCTCGAATGATTCCCGGTAGGCCCGTACGGAGTCGAAGCGATAGCCGCCGCGCATGATGTCGAGCGGCGCGGGCGGGATGCGGTCGGTCACCAGCGGAAACAGGCTGATGCCGCAGTTGCCGGCGATGATGGTGGTGACGCCTTGCGTGACCTTGGGCAGCATGTCGGGCGACTGGAACACCATCCAGTCGTCATGCGTGTGGGTGTCGATAAAGCCGGGGGCGACGATCAGGCCGGTGGCGTCGATTTCGCTGCCCGCGCGCGCATCCGCGAGATTGCCGATGGCGGCGATCTCGCCGTCGACGACACCCACGTCTGCCGCACGGCGCGGCGCGCCGGTGCCGTCGATCATGTCGCCGTTGCGGATGATCAGGTCGTAATGCTCGTAATGAGTTGGCATGGCGTATTCCCTCAGTCGACCCTGGCGCCGCTCTTGCGCACCAGCTCGCCGAACTTGACGGTCTCGGAGGCGATCAGCGCCTGGAATTCCCGCGCGCTGCCGCCCAGCGGATCGAACGACAGCTTGTCGAGCTGCGCGCGGAAGGCCGGATCCCTGATGATGGCGTTGACCTCGCGGTTGATCCGCTCGATTGCTTCAGCGGGTGTGCCTGGCGCTGCCACCAGCCCCGCCCACGCCGTCAGCTCATAGCCCTTCAGCCCGGCCTCCGCCATGGTCGGCAGGTCGGGGAAATGCGGCGAGCGCTTGCCTGACGTGACCGCCAGCGCCCGCACGCGGTGGGCTGTCACGTACGGCCCGATCGACGGCACGTTATCGAACATCAGCTGCACGTTGTTGCCGACCAGGTCCTGCAGCGCCGGCGTGCTGCCCTTGTACGGCACGTGGGTGATATTCAGGTTGGCCATGACCTTGAACAGTTCGCCGCCAAGGTGGCTGGTGGTGCCATTGCCCGCCGAACCCATCGACAGCTTGCCCGGATTGGCGCGCGCATAGGCCACCAGTTCCTGCATGGTCTTGACCGGCAGCGAGGGGTTCACCGCAAGGATATTGAAGGTCGTCACCAGTCCGACGATCGGCACCAGCTTGTCCGGATCGTAGGGCAGCTTCGCGTACAGGAAGCGGTTGGTCGACAGCGTGGCGTTGTTGCCATAGGCGATGGTATAGCCGTCCGCCGGCGCCGCCAGCAGCGCCTGCATGCCAATATTGCCGCCGGCGCCGGGGCGGTTCTCCACCACGACGGTCTGCCCGAGCCGCCGCGACAGCGCATCGCCGAACAGGCGCGCGACGATGTCCGGTGCGCCGCCCGGTGCGGTCGGCACGATCAGCCGCACCGGCTTCTCTGGCCATGCCGCTTGCGCAATGGCCGGCACCAACAGCATCGCGCCGCTTGCCGCCGCCGCGGCCAGGATATGAATGGCTGACTTCCTCATGCTCGCTCCCTTAGTCATCGTGGTGTAACCGTGACTGAGTATCAGCGACGGCCCGCGGCGGGCCTAGTGAAGTTTTGTGGGCGATAGTTTCCGTGGTGGAATGCATTTCAACCAAGGCCAAGCGCGGGGAGCATTCCGGGCATGGGGATCGCCGACGGGGTTTGTTGCCATGCGGTCACGTGGTGTCGGCGCGTATGGTAGCGCCGATGACCGTGGCCGCCGCCCGCCCAAGAGCAGCAGGAGCCGGCGCGATCGTTGATTCGTCACATGGCAAACGTGTCGCGCCAAGCAGGCCCGGCAATTGCTGTCAGTTGCAAGGCTTTGGCATCGACAGAAAACAGCCAATAGCGGCCGCCTATCCAGACGGCGGTGCCATTCCCAGTCCCATCAACCAGCGCAAAGGAGATCGATATGCCCGATGACAAGGCAAAGCCCACGGCGAACAGCACGCAAGGCGGCGCCATGGCAGGGACCCCAGCGGGTTACGGCGATGCCCAGCGCGGCACCGCGGGGGAGTTGCACCAGAGCGCGGGCGGCAGCCATGCCCCGCTGACCACCAATCAGGGCCTGCCGATTGCGGACAACCAGAACTCGCTCAAGGCCAATCCCCGTGGCCCGACCTTGCTCGAAGACTTCATTCTTCGTGAAAAAATTACACACTTCGACCATGAGCGCATTCCGGAGCGGATCGTCCATGCACGCGGCACCGCGGCGCATGGGTACTTCGAGCTGACCGCATCGCTGTCGCAATACACCACTGCCAGGATCCTGACCGAGGTCGGCGTCAAGACGCCGGTGTTCACCCGCTTCTCCACCGTGGCCGGCGGCGCGGGCTCGGTGGATACGCCGCGCGACGTGCGCGGCTTCGCGGTCAAGTTCTATACCAAGGAAGGCAACTGGGACCTGGTCGGCAACAACATCCCGGTCTTCTTTATCCAGGACGCGATCAAGTTTCCCGACGTGGTCCATGCGGTGAAGATGGAGCCCGACCGCGGCTTCCCGCAATCGGCGACCGCGCACGACACCTTCTGGGACTTCATCTCGCTGACGCCGGAATCGATGCACATGGTGATGTGGATCATGTCGGACCGCACCATCCCGCGTTCGCTGCGGATGATCGAGGGCTTCGGCGTGCACAGCTTCCGCTTGCTCGATGAGCAGGGCCGCTCCACCTTCGTCAAGTTCCACTGGCGCCCGAAGCTGGGTCTGCAATCGACCGTCTGGGACGAGGCGGTCAAGATCGCCGGCGCCGATCCCGACTTCCACCGCCGCGACTTCTTCAATGCGATCCAGTCAGGCAATTATCCGGAATGGGAACTCGGCGTGCAGCTCTTCACCGAAGACGATGCGGCGAAATTCCCGTTCGACCATCTCGATGCCACCAAGATCATCCCGGAAGAAACGGTGCCGCTGAAGATCATCGGCCGCATGGTGCTGGACCGCTGGCCCGACAACTTCTTCGCCGAGACCGAGCAGGTGGCGTTCTGCCCCGCCAATATCGTGCGCGGCATCGATTTCTCCAACGATCCGCTGTTGCTGGGGCGCCTGTTCTCCTACCTCGACACGCAACTGCTGCGCCTGGGCGGCCCCAACTTCAACCAGATCCCGGTCAACGCGCCCAAGTGCCCGTTCGCCAACCACCAGCGCGACGGGCATATGCAGATGCAGCAGCCCAAGGGCCGGGTTGCCTATGAACCCCATTCCCTCTCGGACGATTCGCCGCGCGAAGCGCCCGACCTGGGCTTGCGCAGCGCACGCGTGCCGGAAGAGGGCGACAAGAGCCGCATCCGCGCCGAGACCTTTGCCGATCACTACAGCCAGGCGCGGCTGTTCTACCGCAGCCAGACCCGGCCGGAGCAGGCGCATATCGCGTCGGCGCTGGTGTTCGAGCTGTCCAAGGTCGAGCACATGCATGTGCGCGAACGCATGGTGGCCCACTTGCGCAATATCGACGACGAACTGGGCCGGCGCGTGGCCGACGGCCTTGCGCTCGACAAGCTGCCCGATCCGCTGCCCACTGCCGCGCCCGTGCAGGACCTGCCGCCGTCCGCGGCGCTGCAGATCATCGGCCGGATGAAAGACACGCTGGAAGGCCGCGAAATCGGCATCCTGGTCCACGATGGTTCCGAGGGCACCTCGGTCGAGGCGATCCGCCAGGCCGCCAATGCCGCCGGCGCCACGGTGAAGATCGTTGCGCCCAAGGTAGGCGGCGCGGTGCTGGCCGATGGCTCCAGGCTGCCCGCCGACGGCCAGCTCGCCGGCACGCCCTCGGTGATGTTCGACGCGGTTGCCGTGGTGCTGTCGCCCGACGGCGCGGCGCAACTGGCGCAGGACAGCGCGGCGCTTGATTTCGTCTGCTTTGCCTACGCGCACCTGAAGGCGATCGCGGTCGATGAGGGCGGGGATGTGTTGCTGACGCAGGCGAACCTGAAGCCGGACGGCGGGGTGGTGCAGGCGAGCGATACGGCGCGCTTTATTGCGGCGGCGAAGACGCGGCAATGGGAAAGGGAGCCGCAGGTGAGGAGGTTGGCGTAGGCGCTTGCTGCTGGCGGTGTCGCTATTTTGAGAGCCAGCTCCACCGCCGGACAACGCTGTTCGAACACCGCCGGCCAGTCCAGTTGTTTCAACAATGAATCACCTTGAACCGCACGTACATCAGTCGGAAAGAACTCTCACTTCCCTTTTTTGCGCGGCAACCTACCGTTGCGTTGTGACGCGCGCGGTGGCGTGAATCGCCACGCCGCCGCGCGGGTTCCGCCCAAGGGGCGAGCACGCCCCGACGGGGAAAATCGGGCAGGACAAGCCCACCCCAGCGAGCCATCACATGGACCCATCCGCGCCCAAAGTTGCCGCCGCCGCTTTGCCGGGAGCTGCCTGCGCGCGTGAAGGGGCGGACCTGCCGCAGGCCTGTGCAACTGAGTGCCGACCATGACCGCGGCGGGCATCGGCGGCCCCATGGCGCCCGGGCAATCCGTGGCATTGGCCGCCTGGCTCTGCTTTGTCGGCGAGGTCGGCGCGGAGATCCGCCAGGGCTTGCCGGCGATGCTGGCGCGCGCCGGCATCGTCCTCCACGGCATGCCGTCGCCGCCGTCCGGTTTCGGGCTGATGGTGTTCGGTGCTTCCGACTCCACGGTGCTCGACCACCTGCGCAGCGCAAGCCGCAACGCCACGGTGCTGGCGATCGCCACCGCGGCCGAGGTCGGCGCGACGTGTGCGGCGCCGATGCTGTGGGACATCCTGCATAGCGGCGCGGCCGATGTGCTGGTATGGCCTTGCATGCCCGCCGATGCCAGCCAGGTGTCGGCGCGGCTGGCGCGCTGGCAGGCGGTGCAGGCGCTTGCCGATTCGCCCCGCGTGCGCGACCTGCTGGTCGGCAACAGCCCGGTCTGGCGCGCGCTGGTGCGCCAGGTGGTGGAGGTGGCGACGTTTACCGATGCGTCGGTGCTGATCCATGGCGAGAGCGGCACCGGCAAGGAACTGATCGCGCGGCTGATCCACGAGCTGTCGCCGCATGCACGGGGCACCGAGATGGTGGTGGTGGACTGCACCACCATCAGCGCGGAGCTGTCGGGCAGCGAATTCTTCGGGCATGAGCGCGGGGCCTTTACCGGCGCGGCGCTGGCGCGCGACGGCGCTTTCGCGCTGGCCCATGGCGGCACACTGTTCCTGGACGAGATCGGCGAGTTGCCCGCGCCGCTGCAGGCACAGATGCTGCGCGTGATCCAGGAACACAAGTACAAGCGCGTCGGCAGCAATATCTGGCAGCACACCGATTTCCGGCTGGTATGCGCCACCAACCGCGACCTGGACGCGGGCATGGCCAACGGCAGCTTCCGTTCCGACCTCTACTACCGCATCGCCGGCTGGACCTGCCGCACGCCGCCGCTGCGCGAGCGGCGCGCCGACATCCTGCCGCTGGCCGAGCATTTCCTCGCGCGCGCGCAGGCGCGGCGCGAGCCCGGCAGTGCGCCGCCGGGGCTCGACCCTGCGGTGCGCGAATACCTGCTGGCACGCGCCTACCCCGGCAACGTGCGCGACCTGCGCCGCGTGGCCGAGCGCCTGCTGCACCGGCATGCCGGTCCGGGCCCCATCACGGTAGGCGATGTGCCGGCCGACGAATGGCCGGCCGCGGGCAGCGTGCGCGTGGACTGGCGCGATGCGGGCTTTGGCGGCGCCATCCGCCATGCGCTCGAACTCGGCGTGGGGCTGCGCGAGATCGGCCAGGCAGCCACCGACGCCGCCGTGCAGATCGCGATCGATCTCGAGGGACAGAACCTGCACCGCGCCGCCTGCCGGCTCGGCGTCACCGACCGCGCGCTGCAGTTGCGGCGCGCCAGCCGCGAGGCGCTGCGATAAAGGGAGCGATAGAGCGAGAGAGAAACCTCCGGGCGCTATGCCAGCGCTGCCCACGGATCGCGGAACGCGAACGCCAGCGTGCCGCGCTCGGCGGGCACGCGCTGCACCGGCTCGCGCGTGACCCGGCCGACCAGCCGCAGCAGATTGCCGCTGAGGATCATGTCGGTATCGGCGGCGCCCAGGCCCAGCGCGCGCACCTTGGCCAGCTCCACGCCAGGATGCAGCCACGGGCCATCGGTGCCGAACAGCAGCTTGCTGGCCCCCGCACGGCGCACGGCTGCCTCGAGCAGGTCGAAGCGGCGCACGCCCGAGGTGTCGGCATAGATGTTGGGGTGCCTGGCGAGATGGTCGATCATCGCGAGCTGCGCGCGCCAGTCGTCGGCAAAGCTGCCCAGGTGCGGGATGATGAAGGGCACCTCGGGGTAGGCCTGCGCCAGCAGCTCGCAGGCGCTGGTCTCGCCGGCCAAGTCATACAGCACCGGCAGGCGCCACGCGCGCGCCGCGTCGCAGACCTCGCGGCTGATGCGCGCGTCGTGGCGGTGCACCTTGAGGCCGACAAAGCCATAGTCCTGTACCGCGGTGCGCACCATCGCATGGATGCGGCCGCGGTCGCGCGCGGCATGGACGAAGGCAAAGCCGTAGAAGCGCCCGGGCCGGCTGGCGACGATGCGGGCCACGATGCGGTTGGCACTGGCGTAGTCGCTGTGGAAGGCCGCGAACAGCACGGTGCGGCCGATGCCCGCCTGCGCCGCGCGGCGCAGGTAGGCGGCCAGCGGCGCGTCGGTGTCCCACGGGCCGGTGAGGCCATCGCCGGGGCCGGCGTGGCAATGGCAGTCGATGATCATGGCGGTCCTCCCGTCCTTACCCCGATGCCGGCCTGCGCCGCGGCTAGAGATCGAGCAGGATGATGGTGCGCCCGCGCCGGACCCAGCGGCCCGATGCCTGCGCTTGCATCCCTGGTGCGGCGTTGGGCGGCCGGACACCGCTAGCCTGCAAGCGAGGGGCGAGGTTGGCGTTCGCGGGGCGCGGCGCGCGCGCTTGCATCGGCTGGCGGGCAGTCCCGGCGCAGTCCGGGCAACGGCATTGCATGGTATGCATGATGGTTCTCCTTGGTCAGTGTGGCTGGCGTGGGTGTGGCTTGATTGCATGCGGCCCGGCCGCATGCCGGTGATTGAGTTGTCAGGGCCCGAAGCCGGTTTCACCTTCCAGCTCGGGCGAGATGTTGGTCAGCACGCCGCCCTTGTCGTACCGGCGGCGCCCATGGCGCCTGATCAGCGCCGATTCGTGCGCCTTGATAATGGCCGCGCTCTTGCCCGCCAGCGGCTTGATCTTGACGCGCAGGCCGGCCACGTTGCGGCCCAGGTGCTGCAGGCACCAGACGTGGTGCTGCAGGCGGCGGCCGATGGCGTCGTCGGCCTTGCCGACATAGAGCGGCTTGTCGCCCTGGTGGATGAAGTACACGCCCGGCTGCCTGGCGCACGGGCTGGCGATGGCCTCGGGCAATGACATCAGCCCGCTCCACAGGCCCAGGCGCGTGCAGCCGCCCGCGGCCCTCGCTGCGCCCGGGGTGGCACGGGCGCCGGCCTGGCCCCCGCCGCCCACTTCGCGCGATACGCCGGCCCTGGCCCAGTCGCGCCATTCCTGCGGGATCGGATTGCCGGTGCCCACCTTGAAACCGGGCCCGCCGTCGCGCAGTGCCAGCGTATCCACCGCCCACTGGCCCACCTGCGACCAGATGTCGGGGCCGGGGTCATTGGTGCGCGAGCCGCTGGACTGGCGGTGCGCCAGCACCACGCGCAGCTTCATGGTCCGCTGCAGGTAGCGCACCAGGTAGCGGCCCGCCTCGATTTGCGCGGCGCTCACCTGGTTGCGGCCGAACTTGTCGCCCTGCCACCACTGCCCGCGCGTGCTGGGGAAATTGCCGGCGAACTCCACCGCGACACTGCCGCGGTTAAAGCCGTTGGAGGCCCACAGCAGTGCCGACACCGGATGGAGCTGCAGGATGCGCCCGTCGGCCAGGATGGCGAAGTGCGCGTTCAGCGTCAGGAAGCGCCGCAGCGGGTCCTTCGGCGCGAAGCAGCAGGCCATCTGGTGCAGCACCAGCGCGTAGACGTCGGCGGGCTTGCGCACGCCTTTGCGCAGGCGCTGGTCGGCCTGTGCGGTCAGGTCGATGATGCGCGACGCGCCCGGGAGCCATCCGCCTGATGCGTCGCCGACGGCGCCAGCGGCGCGCCCGAGCGCCTGCGCGGCGCTGCGGCCGAGATCGGCGAGGCTGCCGAACTCGCCTTCGCTGCCATCGCTGCGGTCGGCATTGCCGCCATTGTCACCTTCGCGGCCATCGTCACCATCATCGCTGCTGCCGGCACACGCGCGCCGCAGCGCCGAGCGCGTGTCGGGCCCCAGGATGCCGGTAGGCCGCAGCCCCTGGCGCCGCTGGAAGGCGCGCAGCGCGCTGCGCGACGGCGGCCGCATCACGCCGTCCACGGGGAGCGCCGTGCCGGCGATGCGGTTCAGGCAGTCCTGGGCCCAGCGCACCGTTTCCGAGCCGCGCGTGTCGGTGCCGCCGTCGTCGGACGGTGGTGCCCAGTCGTCGGCCAGCCAGGTGCGCCGGCCAAAGCGGGGGCGCAAGCCGACGCCATCCGGACGAGGCCGCTGCGGCCGGACCGCAATGCCGGGGCGGGGGGAGGGGCGTGT
>NZ_JBEFLI010000083.1:0-27936 GCF_040578825.1 Cupriavidus necator
CCACCCCCACCGCCGCCGCCTCCTCCGTCGTGCCTGTATCAGGCAAATGTCTTTGGAATATATATCTATAACGGGGATATGGGTAGTTGTTCAGCAGATGGCGGCTGTGAGGGCAAGGGATACGTAATTTTCTACGGCGGCGTCGTTGCTTCCGAAATGTGGGTTGGCTATATGGATTGGACTGAGCTTAACGCTCGAGCCAATGCCGCCATCGCAGGAAGTGGATATCGGATGGGCGCATACATAACCGGCCAGTTGAGTAATGGCAACAACATGGGAAGCGCCTCATACGAAGTCTGTAGGTAATATTTTCAGACTGCCCTAATGAGCAAGGCCCGCTAGCGCGGGCCCTGTTCTATCTGGCGTCGAATTTAGGATCGGCTAGATCAGAACGCCTTGAAGCTCCACGATTTGCTGATCGCAACACCGTTGCGAGCGCCTGCGAAGGTAGCCGTGTACGCACCAGCAGCCAGGGGAGCGGTGGGCAGCATGAAAACGACGCCCGCGTACAGGTTCGAGTCAGAAATCGCGCCGGACATCGAGCCAGACTGCGCCGCCGATGGCACCAGAACGCGTACAGGCACCGAGGCACCGCCCGGCCCGGTAAGCGTGAAGGCGCTCACCGTCAGCACATCGCTCGCGTTGGGCGCGCCCACACGGAACATGATCGGCGTACCTGCCGAGGCCAGGTCGGGCGCCGGATTCGGCGACTCACTTGCGGGCGTGAAGGAACCCACAACGGTATCGTTGTCGAGCGGGTAGTAGGCTACTGCGTTTGCAGCCAGTTGCTGGCCGCCCCATTGCGGCAGACCGTAACCACCGCCATTTGCACCGGTGACAACGCCAAAGTTGATCACGCAGAGGTTGTCATGGAATGCGATACCAACAGTCTCCTGACCGCTCGTTGCACCTTGCAGGTGATAAACCGAATGCAGGAATGCTCCTACGCACTCGGCGCCGCTCATGTATCCCGCTTTGCCAAGCTCCTGGCCGATCCACTGGTTCTTGCTACCGCCGGCCGCGACAACCTGGTCGTAAGGATTGGCGCCGGTAAAGCCCGTCAAACCCTGCGTTTCAAGGTGGGAGGTGGTGTTGTTGGCCTTCGCGTAGTTGAGATGGTTCTCTGCCGCGAGATCCAGCACAGCATCTTGCTTGAGCATGCCAACCCCCATTTTCTGGCGGAGCGTGTTCAGGGCATCGAAGGCGGAAAGTCGCTGATCTGCGGCGCCATAGGTTGGCGTCGGAACGCTGGTCGCGGGCGGGACGGACGTCGGAGCCTGCGGCGTGGTCGGAGTGGTCGGCGTGGTCGGCGTGGTCGCAGGGCTGTTCCCGCCGTCACCACCGCCGCCACCACATGCCGCGAGGAGGGCGGAGAGGGCAGCCACTGCGACAAGACTCTTCTTCATGATTTTTCCTTGTTGTTGGGGGGGGCAGTAAGATCAGAATATCGATCCACAAGTGACCCACGCAAATTTCTTCTTACCCTGATAAGGCAAAGTAGCCTCCTTCGGGGCGCACGAGAGGATGCCTGTTATGTCGGCAATCGCGAACCAAACTTTAGTCGGGGGGAAGGCAGAGGCGCCGCGACCGAGCGTGCGGTGGACTGCCAATGAAAAGGCCCTCTGCGAAGAGGGCCGGGACTAGATCTGCGGACTTCTCAAACCTCGACTGGGATGTGGGGTGCGTCCAGGATGAAAGGTGATTCGATCAGGGCAGGATCGTAGCGGAACGAGCAGACGCTGCGTTCGATCTTGGAATCAAAGATTCGCGCCGTGTGGGTGAGGACCCGCAGATCGGGAATCAGTTTGAAGATCCGGTGCGCGATGAAGGGATAGTCCCGCACGAGCAGGTTGCAGTACCGGGTGCCCCAGGGCTTATATTCGGCGACCACCACAGGCCCATCATAGCCGGCCTCGTCGAGCCACTTGACTAGGTAGGGATGCAGATAGGCCAGGATATCCTTGGGCGCATCGCCTAGCTCCAGCACCCGCAGCTGCGTGAGATCGAGCGGCTTGATCCGGGCCCAACTGCGCATTACGTCCCAGGTGCTAATGCGGGTATCACTGTTCAGCTCATTGCCGCCCCGCTTGGCAATCCTGGTGGCGCGGATGTCGGCTTCCTTCTGCTGTCCTTCATCGATATCCATGATCCGATACTGCAAATGGGCGACGTGCAAGGACATCTGCCGACTGCTCGCGTACAGATTCGCATCCATCTGGATATTCAGACGGTTCTTGGCTGGTACGGCCGTCAAGACGTTGCGAGCGCGGTAGCGCGCGACATTCGCGGTCGGGTCGGCGTCGTCGAGCTCGACCTGGTCGTCCAACAGGGGTACCGACGCATGCTTTAGCGAGACGCCGCGGATCTTCTTGTCTTCCGGCGCGAAACTTGTCATCACCAAGCGCACACAGCCGAACCGCGCAAGGTGCGGAGCCTCTTCCCTCGTGCTAGTGCCACGAGCTGTGCCAATTGCGGTGGCGGCTTGAGCTGCAGCAGCACGCTCCGCTTGAGCGCGGCGGGTCTCGGTGGTATCCATGAAATTTGGCCTTGGCTATTACGGTTTAATCTGATCGCTCAAGCAGCGCGTTTGCCGGTGTTCCGAGCCCGAGGCTGGGCTGCTGCCCTACGGACAGGGCGTTGCTCCAGGAAGGCAGGGTCTTCGGGGGGAAAGGCCTTCTCGTCGATGTCCACGCCGCGCGCCTCCCAGCAGAATCGAGAAAGCTCGTAGAGGTCTTCGCGGACCTGTTTATAGTGCGCAAGGCGCCCCCAGGTGTACCCGGCGTCGTCGTCCGGCTCCAGTAGCTTCGCGATGAGATTGCGCTGCTCCCTCAAGCCAGACTCAGGCGCCATCCAGCGATAGAAGCTCGTCTGGTGTCGGTCAAACATTGCCGTGACGCGCGTGGCAATGCCAACTCGAATCCGCCCAGCCTTATCCTCCAGCGTGGGGCGGCTGGCAGCTCGCAAATACTCTTTCGCGTGCATGGACGACTCGGCCAACGAACTTGCTACACCGGCCAGGAGTAGAAAATCGCGGTAAATGTAGGCAATAAAATCGTCCATGTGCCAACCTTGCAGGGCGAGCGACATGTGTCGGGGTTTGGCCTCGTAGCAATAGAGCAACATCTCCATCTCAACCGACGCAATTTCCGACTCTTGATAGCTGATGCTCTGGTTCGGCGTCAAACCCAGCATGAAGAGGACGGTCTGAGTGTTGAGTCGTTGCAAACCCAGCGTATCGAATTCACCGGATTGCTTGCGCTCAATATTCTCGAGGGCCGCACGGTGAGGCAGGTTGCCGATTCGCTCGGCAACCTCCTGCTTCGTGAGCGGGCGAAACAACTTCTCGTTGGAACGATAATCGCGTATTAGTCGTTGAATACGCGATAATTGCTCCTCGTCGCGCTTGGCTTCCGCCTTCTTCTGAGACATTTAGTTCCTGAGTGTTGCACGGTTCAACCGCCCGTCAGATACCTTTCCAAGTCCCAAGTCTGCTGGTTGAGACCTTACCAGGCTGCGTCAAGAGCTGGCCTCGGCCGGTTGAGGCGGCACGCCATCGGACGGACGCGCGAAAACTTAACCCCCCACCAAAGGGGTAGCGGCGCCATTTTAACCTATTGCGGATGCTCAGTCTAATGCGAAACTTGCCAGTCGCATATGGGTGTCGCCAAGTGCAGAGTATGCAACGACGGGGCGGATGTAGGTCCCACACTTGTGGGGGGCTAGTAGTCAGATAGCTCTGCGGCAAACCGAAGGACGTCGCCGTGGTAGCGAAGGACGCACGGTCCGATCGCGCCGTCGCGCTGCTTGGCGATGATCACCTCGGCCGCATCGGGATCTGGGGTGTTGGGATCGTAGATGACATCTCGGTACAGGAATAGGATGATGTCCGCGTCCTGCTCGAGGGTGCCGGATTCACGCAGGTCCGCGAGGATTGGCCGCTTACCCGCGCGCTGCTCGAGGGAGCGTTTCAGCTGCGAGAGGGCGATCACCGGGCAGTTCAGCTCCTTGGCCAGCTGCTTGAGGCCCGCCGATACCCGGCTTACATGCCGCCCCCGTCGTCGCGGCCGCGGCCGCTTTGGGCGACGATCTGCAGGTAGTCCAGCACCACGACGATTTCACCATGCTCGCGCTTGAACTGGCGGGCCGCGGTGCGGATATCCTCCAGGGTCCGCGATGGCCGGTCGTCAATCCAAAGGCGCATCCCCTGGTCGTAGGTGAACCTGTGCATGACGTCGGCCATCATATTGATCTGCTCGTCGGGCAGGTGGTGTCTGCGCAGCATCCGCAGCGGAACGCCCGACTCACTGGAAACGACCCGCATGCCCAGCGCTGCGGGCCCCATTTCCAAGGAAAAAACCACGACAGCGCGGCCGCCTCCTCGGAGCGGTTCGCGATTCACCGCGATGTTCCGGCTAAGATTGAGGGCAAAGGCGGTCTTCCCCATGGATGGCCGGCCACCGATGAGAATGAACTCACCATCCCGCAGCCCGCCGTTCAGCGCCTCGTCCAGTGGGGGATAGCCGGTGGAGACGGCCGTTGTGGGCGGCTCGTCGGAGAGCACGGCGTCGGCGATCTCCTCGACCACGCCGCTGATGTGGCGCGGGCCGGCGCTCGCGGCTGCCGGTCAGCCAGGCCGGTAGCCTCGTCTACAACGCTGCCGAGGATCTCTTCGACGCTGCGACCGCCAAGTGACGCCACCTGGCCAAGTAGATTGGCTCGAATCCGGCGCCGCGCGCTTTGGCCCGCACGATGGCGGCGTCAGCCAGCACAACGGCCTCGTCAGCCCTGGCCCAGACTGGGTCAGCAACGAGCTGCGCCAGGCATTCGACGCCGCCAACGTCGTGTCCCTGGCCTTTGCACTGGCCAGCACCGCGGTCGGTGACCACCTTCCAGGAGGCAGGATGCCGCATGCGCAATCGCGCGGTGTGCGGGAAGCGAGAAGTCCTCCTCACCGACCAACCGCTGAGCAAACGCCAAGTCCGGACTACTGCGGAGCACCCGCGACAGAACGACGCGCTCGCTCTCCACGGCGGTAAGCGCGTCAGCGGAAGGCGCCGACCGGCCATTGCTCGCAATGCGAGCAGTGGGCTCGACAGTCTCACCGTTCATCAGCGGGGTCGAAGATGGCGTCAGATGCGACCACTATGGTTTCAACTCGGAAAGAAATTCATAAATCTGCCTTAAACATCACTTAAGTCACCGTGATCGCCTGCCGATATGACGTGCAGTCTCAATAGGGAATGTCCTGAATCTTGTCGAGGTCCTCGATCTCGCCAAGCTGGGTCTGTGGCATAGGGGCGCGATCCATTTGAGACGCAGGCCGGGCAAACGAGACTGACGAAGATGTGGCGGCAGCCGATGCCGCCGCTGACTTGGCAATCGGATTTCTGGTCGTGAATCGCGGAGCCGATTGGCCGCTGTGTCTACCGGCACCGCGGCCAGTCAGCTCGTACTGGGCCAAGTGTTGGCGAGCGTATAGCGTGGTGGTTTGGGTGCACGGAGGTGACTCGGAGGCGCTGCGCCTTTGGGCCTCTGCCGCCGGTGAGCCAGGAAGGTGAGCGGCGACCGTTGGCACGCAGCTCAGCGCTTTCCATTGGCCGCCGCAGAGCGCGGCCGACACGGCAAACACCGCGCCGTCGGGCGCGCCGGCAAGCGCCCCCCGGATCTGACTGAGATCCTCGGGGGTGATGGTGACCGCGAGCGTGCCGAAGCGGATCGCCGGCGGGGAGTCCGAGACTTCAGTTGGGATGCCGATCACGGTGAGCATTCCACACGGAGCAGGCGAAAACGCGCCGGTCATCTCCTTGCCCGCCCCATGGCTAGGCACAGGACTCGGCGTCGTCATTGTCGTTTCGGGATTTGGCATCCAACCGGTAGCGGCCGACTTTGTGCCGGCGAACTGAGAGGGAAATCGAAAGGAAGTCGTCATCAGGTCTCTCGTGTCCGAAAGGTTGCACTCGGGTTTTGCTAGTGATATATTGCGCACTAATGGTGTGCTACCAAATATATCGGCATGCCACTGACCCGCGCAACTCTGCTTCCTACCCGGGAGCTCTGAGACGTAAGGGTCTTCTTGGGGAGGTTGAGATGAGTGGTCGAACTGGTCAGGGAAGGACTGCGATAATGGGGCGGGTTCCCATCGAGCCGCATTGGCTTGCGAGCCTCCCGGCATTCGCTCACGATGATCCGCGCGTCGTGCGCGGCTCGATCAATCTCCTCACCGCAGCCTGGAGCGTTAGTCCCGCCGGGACTCTCCCGCTCGACCCCATTGCGCTTGCGCAGTACTCCCGCCTCACCGTAGACGAGGTGCAGCGGTACCAAGCTGTCCTTACGGGTGGGTGGATCGTGAAAGGTGACCGCATGACGTTCCCACCGATGGCAGCTCTGGCCGAGCGCCTCGCGAGCGCTTACCACAATGCGATTCGCCAACTAGAGGACTCGCTCACGGTGGCGATGCAAGCACCCGACCTCTTTGGCGACTCGCTCATCGTCGAAGATCTTCCTTCCCCAGCCCCGCTGATCGCAAGGCAGGCCGACGAGGGCCAGGCAACCTCACTTTCATCGCGTGCGCCGTCCTTTCGCCGCGCGCCAGCCAAGCGCTCGCTGCCTGAAGGCGCCGGCCTGACTGGCGAACTGTGTGCTTATCTGACCAGCAATGGCTTCGCTCCCAAGCAGTTCGACGACATTTGGTCCCGCTTCGAGGACTTTGTCCGCGGACGCGGAATGCAGGCGGCCGACTGGTCGGCGCAGTTCCGCACCTGGGTGCGAAACGGCATCTCGTATTCCCAACTGGTGCCACACCAGGCGGCCGCGGCGAGCGCTCATCCGAGGCAAGCAGTGAGGTTTGCCCTCGGGCGTCGCACGAGAGAAGCGGCAGAGCACACCAGCATCGAGAGCCTGCGCCGTGTCCGCGAGGCCATTACCCGAATTTCTCCGGCCACAGTATGAACGCGACTCAAGTCGATGCCCGCCAGTTCTGGGCTGCGGTCAATGGTATGTACAAGCACCATCCGACCGACAGCGAGACCCTGATCTGGGAACTGGAAGTCTTCAGCAAGTTTGATAACGACTTCATCGTCGATGCGCTGCGCGCGCACGTGCGATCGTCCGAGTTTGCTCCCCGGCCAAACTGTGTCTGGCGGGCCGCGGGCAGTGCTAGCGCTGTGTCCCCGCGGCTGGCGCTAGGTCACGTTGTCCAAGCTGTGAAGAGGCATGGTCCATACCGCAGCCCCAACCTGGACAACCCGCAAGTCGCCATGGCGATCCTCAGCGGCTGGGCGACCGTTTGCAAGGAAATCCCTGACCCAAGCAACGGGTTTGAGTTTGAACGATATACGAAGCGATTCGAGGCCGCGTACGAAGCCGCGCGCGCCGATGTTGACGTCCGCAAGCTCACGCCTCCGCCTGTCTTGGGTCTCACGGACGCCGCGCGGGTAGGGCCAAAGCCAACCCATGCAGTTTCCTTGCCGGGGAACCAGGTGCAATGAACACCGAAGTCACACTTTCGCGAGCGCAGGCCCAACAATGGATCGCGCCAATTCTGGCTCGCTCTATCCGGGTCACGCTGATCGTGATCGCCGTGCTGCTCGTGGCGCACGTCGCGCTGCTTCTGGCCATTGGCGCTCAATGTTCCCGCTTGGTCGGCCTTTCCGGTAGCGGTTGGGTAGTGCCCATGGACATGCTGAGCTGCAACAACCCCGGCGCAAAGTCGGTGTACACCGGGCCAGTTCGGGAAGCGAATCGCGCCTGGGTAGAAAAGAACGCCGATAGGCTGAAGTGAAAGAGTAGTTGACGATGCAACCCTCCAGTTTCGCGCCCCGTAAAAATCCCGCGCTCGCCGCCGCAGAGTCGGCCCTCGCGGTCGTCATCGGGCGACCGGGCGAGAACGGTACCAGCGACGCCGCGTACATCGGCAAGCTTCTGACGGCTCTAATCATCACGGTGGCGATCGCCTTGACGTTGCTGTTGATCGATGGCGCATTGCTTATCCGGCTGATGAAAGGCCGCACCGACGTCGTGGCAATTAGTGATACCGGGGCAGTGATCAAGACGGTGCCGTTGGATCAAGCATTTGTCACAGAAACTCGCATGCTCTCGACCGTCGACGAGTGTGTGCGGCGTTCCTTTTCGCATGACTTCGTGAACTACAGGCGAACCTTCAATGACGCCATGCCGTGCTACACGGAGCCGGGTGGAAAGGCCTACGCCGCGGCAATCGATCCGTTCTTCAAGGATCTGCGTGAGCGACGCTTGGTCATGGCGTCCGTGACCGAGCCCGCCACGGTTGCGCGTGGGCCGTACCTCGCCGGCGGACGGGTTACGTGGGATGTGCAGGCGCCGGTCACCCTCTATTACAACGGTCAATCAGGATCGTTCGCGCCATTGCAGCGGCTGGCCACAGTGCGGGTGGTGCGCGTACCGCTAGAAGAAAACACCCGAGGAGTCGCAATCGACTCGATGCAGCTAGCGCCATATCAGAAGCGATAGCGCCTTAAGAGGCCGGGGAGACAAGGGTGCAGGGCCATATTGGGTACGGCGCTGCGAAGAAGAACAATAAGCCAATTGGAGAAGTACGGTGCGGTTGCTAGAAAAGGGCATCGGGCGGGACGTCGACTATTTCGTCGGCGACATTGAAAGACTAAGGGACGAGGTTGGGGCAACAGAGGCAATCGGACGCTTGCAGAGTTCGTTTGCCGACGAGGCGCACTCGACGTGGCTGCGCTCTGTCGGCGGACTGCAGATCAGGGTTGCAAGGACGCAGCGCGACTTGGAACGGGTGCAAGTCTCAGCGCCGTCCGATCTTGCTGTCGGTCTGGTACACGGCATGCTGCTGTTTCACACAGGTGAGGGCAAGCCTATGATCAAGCGCATGCCAGCCATCACCCGCGAGTACGTGCAGCTCGAACTGGGACCGGACCTCACCGGCCCCCTCCTGGAGGTTGGTCGGCATGCTGCAACGCAAGGCGCGACGCTCTTCGATCAACTCGATCAGGAACATGGGGAATATCTCGAAAGGATCGCAATCGGCGTCCAGGCGGGCCCACGCTCGTGGTTGCTGGACGCGATGGAAACCGCCCCGACGCAGTTCGCCTTGGGCGTCGTCACTGCGTGGGTACTGATGCGTATGCGAATTCAGGACAGCGGCGGTGCTCTCTTCGAGTGACATACGCGGGATGACAAGATGACCAGTAAGCAAGGCACGGGTATCGCCCCCATCAAGTATCCGCGTGTCTACGCGGCCGTAGCCGCAGTTCTGGCGCTGGCGGCTGGCAATGCCGCAGCGCTGCAGGCGCAAGGCCCAGCGGCGCCACCCGCGGCAACGAACACTCAACCGGCAACGCAGCCCAACCAGGCAACCCCGCCAGCCGCTGGCGTCCAAACTATGGACGCGCAACAAAAGGCTGGCGGCAGCGGCGGCCAAACTTCCAATGTTGTGAGCGCGCAGCCCCTTCCGTCTCCGAAGCTTGACCTGAAGAAGGAAGCGCTGGATCAAACTGCGCCGATGGATGCTGCCACGACCCGAGCACTCATCGAGGAGCTTTACAATCGCTCCGGCGCCGCGTCCGCGCCGGCAAAGAACACGGCGAAGCCGATCGCCTCGCGCTTTGTGGTCGACCTTTCTCCAGGCGCGACGCCCCCGGTTGTGCGGATCTTCCGCGGCCAGGGTGCAACGGTCAGCTTTCTCGACTCGTCGGGAAATCCCTGGCCCATCGAGAAGGCGCGCAATTTCTATGAGCAGGCCATGACGGTTACCCAGCTGGGCCCGCACGTGGTGACGGTCGAGAGCAACTCGGACCACGCTTCTGGATCCGTGACTGTCCTGCTCAAGGGGCTGGCGACGCCGCTCACGTTCACCGTGGTTCCCAGCCAGAGCGAGATTGACTACCGCGCCGACTTGATCATCCCCGGTCGCTCGCCTGACGCTCCGGCACGGCTCGCGGGCGGCCTTGGGCGCGTGGGAATTGCGGAGCGTGGCCTGGAGAATTACCTCTACGGCCAGACCCCGGATGGGGCCCGGCGTCTCGAAGTCCAGGATCTGCCTCTTGCGTTGGCGTGGCAGGACCCCAGTGGCCGGCTGATCCTACGCACTCAAGCCATGGTGGCCTCTCCCGGCCCCTACCAGGTTCTGCCGTCATCTGACGGCACGACGGTCTATGAGCTGCCCGCTGTGCCAGTACTTCGCGTCTCGGTGGACGGCCAGATCCGTGCTGTCCATATCAAGGGGCTGACTCCCGGTGTCGGTGGTGGCGATAAGGCAGGTGTCATGAAAATGAGTGCAAATGAGCAATGACCGATACTAAAGAGAAGACGCGGCGCCCGCTGGATGCTGGCGCCAAACGAAATCTGCTGATCATCGGCGGCGCGATCCTCGGCGGCGTTATCCTGGTGACGGCCGTAGCCATGGTGGCCAACAAGTCGCAGCAGAAGCAAGAGTCAACCGCCGACCTGCGCCAGATTGCAGCACCCGCCAGTTCCCAGCGCAACAGGGATGTCGAGGACCTGAGCCCCGCGATGAAGGAGCGGATCGCGTACGTTCAGCACAACGAGGCGCAGGCCGCTCGTCGGGAAGGCCGAATGTATCTTGGCGATACCGCCGACCTGGGGCCCAAAGAGCCGGTCGGAGGCCGGAATCCCGATCCGGGCCAAGGCCAAGGACAAGGTCCTGGCTCGTCGTCCTATCAGCAGTATGGTGCGCGTGCCGCTCAGGTGACCGGACAAGCTAGCCCCGGGGTTTCCGGCGACACCCGTCAAGCGGAGCTGGAGCATATCCAGAAGGGCTTGGAGCGCCAGCTCGCCACAATCGTCAGTTCGATGGCGCCAGCCAAGGGCGTGGCGGTAGCCATCACGACGGTTGAGAAGACGACTACAGCAGCGGCCGTTGCTGAAGCCGGGAGCGCCGCCGGGGCAACACCCACAGCGAAGGGCACACAGATCGTTGCAGGCCTGGAGATTTTCCCAGGCCAACTGGCTTCGCCTGTCGACACAGACAGAACCAAATATATTTCGGCGTATATTGTTGGTAGTAAACTTGATGGTGCGTTCTTAACCGGGGAGGCTGTGCTATCTGCGCAGGGCGAGGACGTCAGCGCGCACATGACATCGATGAACTGGAAGGGTAAGTCCTACAAGGTCGATGCTGTACTGCTTAACGAGCAAACCGCCTCGGATGCACTGAATGCCGACATCGATCACCGGCCATTTTCGCGGTTTGTGATGCCCGTGCTGGTCGCTGGCCTTGCGGGCGCGTCCACGTATTTCACGGCGCGCGGTACGACGCCGACAACCTATATTCCGAGCACCGTGGTGGTGGGCGGGACGACGGTCAATGGCAATGCTGTGGTCCAGCAGCCAGCGCCATCCGCCAGCCAGGCGATGGACCAGGGTATCGGCAAGGGGATCGAGAAGAGCATGCAGCTTGCAGAGCGGGAGACTCAGCGATATGCGAATCGCCCGAATCGGGGAACGCTTGACACGCGGACGGCGATCGGTGTGCTTTTCCGGCAACCCGTGATGGCAGCCGACTGACAGGATCACGGCCAGTAGGCCTCGCTGATTCACCAGCAATTGATAGTGGAGATATTGAATGTCTTCTGGCATGACGATTGAATCAACTGGGTGGGATGACCCGCTGCCTTCTCACGACCCGGCGACACACCGGGAACCGGCCGCTGCAGCTGCTGCTGCTTCACAGGCTACTGCAGCCACGCCATCCCACGACCCCTGGGCCTCGGACCCGAATTGGGAAAGCGAGGCGGTTGCGGCCAACGCGCAGTCGCCCGCTGACAATGCCGGAGGTGCCGCAGCTGCGGCTCCCGCGAGCCCGGGAGGTTCGGAGGCCGAGAAGGCAAAGAAGAAGCGCACCGCAAATTTATTGATCGCCGGCGTGGCGGTCGCCCTGGTGGGCGTCGTTGGCTCTGGGCTGGCGATAAAGATGAGCCGTTCGAACCAGGCTGCAGAGGAGTACGTGCCGGAGCCGGTGGTGAAGGCTCAACCTGCAAGTCAGTCGCCGCGGCAACCGGCGCCGGCCGCTCCTATCATTGCCCAGCAAGCGGCGCCGCAGCCCGACATCCAGCCGGCTGCAGACACGATGGTCGTAGCGAAGTCCGACTTGAGCCCGGCTCCTGCTAGCGCCATCGCGCCTGGCCCGGCGCCGGCGGCAGCGCAACCGGCGGTCGTAGCTTCACCGTCGACGGATGCCTCGGGCTTGAGCGACCTAAAAGCCAGGGATTCTGCACTCGAGGCGGCGAACGCTGAGCTCAAGGGCAAGATTACAGCCCTCACCGAGCGGGTAGCTGCTCTGGAGTCGAGGGGCCAGGCCGCGCCGACTTCGACAGATCAAAGCACGCGCAAACAAACTGCGGCGCATGCGTATAAAGCGAAACAACAGACCAAGCTTGCGTACGAAGCCGATGTCGTACGCGGCAAGCCGGGAGGCACCGGCGTGGCGAAGGCAGAGGCGGAGCACCCGTCGAGCTGGAGCGGATATCGGACGGTGGCGACTTACCCGGCTACGGGCAAGGCCGAGAAGGCGTGGGTTACCAATGGCAAGGGTCTGGTCGTGGTGACCGTTGGCTCGGAGATCGATGGCGTGAAGGTTTCGCGCTTGGCCGGCACCACCGTCTATCTGGCGGACGGCGGCAAGATCAGCGTGAAGTGAGCCGAGGGACAAGACGATGGATTGGCAGGCCTTCCTGGAAGGGTCGATCGCGTTCTGCAAGGCGCTCGTTTCGCTACTGACGTCGGGGGCGTGCGTTCTCGGCGCGACGTGGATCGCTTTCAGCGGCCTGCGCAAGCTCGTCGCGGCTAGCAAGGGCCATCGTCAAGGACAGCCAACGATCGGTCCGGTAGCTATCAATTTCCTGATCGCAGCGCTACTCGCTCAGCTTGCCACGGTGGCGGGCAATACCGTCGAGTTGTTGTTCGGCACTGGCATATCGGATCCGCGCGAGGCGCTCTCGTATATGCCCAGTCAAGTTGCCGGCAACGAAACCCTCATGTTTGTGGTGAGCGTCGCGGTCTACTGGTTGGCAGCGCTTGGGTGGGCTGCTGTGTTTCGTGGACTACTGCTTTGGAACTCTCTCAGTGAGGGTGCGTCGGCTGGCGGCAGGGACCTTGGTTGGCGCGGGTTCTGGCATGTGCTTGGCGGGGCCTGTCTCATCAACATTGGAGGTCTGGCTGGCAGCTGGTTCGGAGGTTAAGCCGAAGTGGTGTACCCAACGTCGCTTCGCATCTTGGGTGGGAAAGTCCGCCGCGTGCGGATGGAAATCTTTGGTGATTAATAGGGGAAAAACATGAAAGGTATCAAACACAAAGCGAGCCGCCTGGGTGCCAAGACCTGGTCGGCATGGAAAGGTGCGTTCGCCCGGGTGACTGTGGCGCTGATGGGCGTGAATGCGTCGAAGGCGGCGTACGCCGCTGGTGGTATTACGGGCATGCTCGGCAACATCGACTCCACAGCCAAGGCGTCTGTGACCACGCTCGTGAACATTGCGATGGTGATGGGCGTGGCCGGCGTCCTGTACGGCCTTAAGCTGATCAAGGACAGGAGCAATGAACGGGAGAACGTGAAGATCAGCCAAATCCTGTTCTCCCTCGGCGGCGGTGCAGGTCTGATTGTGATCTGGTTCGTGATCACGATGCTGGTTGAGACCACGGGCGGTAGCTCCAGCGACATCGGTCGTCAGCAGAGCTTCTAAGGACAGAGTTACCAGAGCCTACCTGGGAGTTCGATGCCCCAATCATCGAGCTCGACCCCTCCCAACCTGGCCGGGCAGGGTGTTAGGCACCCGGCACCCCTTCGATCTCTCTCATGCGTACGGAGGAGCTCGTGAACGCTCTACTTGTCGGCATCAAGCGTCGACTACAAACGGCAGGCGCCAAGAGCCCTGACGCTGCAATTGCGCTCGCGGAGGATAAAGCGATCGCAGCGGCAAACTTCACCTGCACGGTGTGTGGATTTCGCAGCAAGTCCACGACCGAGGCACTTCACCTCAACGGAAATCACGACGATATCAGCGCACGCAATCTGGCCGGGGTTTGCGCGCTCTGTCACCCATACCAGCATGTGGGCGAACGCACACCAGCGGCGCGGTCGCAGGGGGAGAAGATTGCCCCGCAGACCCGCCTAATGCGCGTGCCATCAGTAGCCGAGGGTGGCATTTCTGCCGGCGACCTCAACCATCTCTATCGAGCGATCGCGTGTGCGCTTAACGACCAGCGCGAGCGAGATCAGGCCTTGAAAGTCCTGCAGGTAGTCAACGAAGCCACTGTATTCGCCAAGGCCAGTTGGGGGTCCGCTTCCCCGCGGGACTTCCACGCTGCCATGCTGGCGCTTTCCGATGGGGAGTACGCGCATCGGGGCGAGGCGGTGGAGGACCTGCGCCTGGCATTCCACGAGCACTTGCTCACCGCCATCGGAAGCAAGCTCCAGGGAGAGCATAGCGGCCTTCCCGTATCCAGCTGGACGGAGCTGTCCTCACGGACACTGATTAAGCTCGATACGCACGCCGTCGGCGAGAAGGAGAACCTATGATGGCGCTTGCGGCAAGGCCGTCGCTGGCAATCCATGCGCCGATCCAAAGGACAACTGCTTGTGGTCTGGTGATCTTCGACGACCCGCAGGAGCGTGGTGCGGGAACCGCATATCTTCCTGATGCATTGCCGCAGCGGATCCGGTCGATGAACGACCTTCGCTCGGACATGATCTGGGTGGCGAACGTGCCCGATCGGGGTCTCTCTCGTACCCATCCCGGGCTGCGGGCAAGCGACTATTTTGGCGCCAGCATCTCGGACATTGCCTACGATCTTGGACTGGCCTATTCCCGCGGCTACCCACTAAACGCGCAAGAGGGAGTGGCAATCGCGACAATCATGTCCAGGGCGGTGGTCGTCGCGTCGAGGGTGTACGGCTGGGACTTGGATGGCGGTGCGGCGCCTTTAGGTGGCGAGACTCTCTTCGAAGATATTGCCATGGCGATGCGCATGGAGCCACCGCACAAGGCATCAGGCGACTCGATTGGCAGCCGACTCGGCCACGCCTGCCAGGATCGCTCCGCTCCGAATTGGCCGTTCGAGCCGCTCGAGAGGCTAGTACCGGTGACGTTGCGGTTCAACCGCCTGGCGTATGCCAGGCAACTACTGGCTCAACTAGTTCCGGCAGGGGCGGACTGGGTAGAGGTCGGGCAAGGTCAGCGAATTGACAGGCTGCCAACACTTGTGAACCTTGCTATCGACTGGAGTGAAACGGCGCCGGATGTGGTCGCACTTGCTGCATTCGGCCAGACGGGGAAGAGGAAGCAACAACTCCGCCTCTGGGCGTGTGGGCCGGAGCTGGACTGGCTGGGACCACTCTGCCGCGCACATGTTCACGCTGCGCTGATAAATGAGAGAGGCTACTCTCTCTTGGCGGCACCATTGCAGATGCCGGTACCCCTCGCGGTTCGCTCCCAACTGACCATGTCTTACTCCGCTGGTCTGGTGGGTAAAGCACATCTGGATGCCGTCCTATCCGCCGAGTGCTATCAAGGGAGTAAAGGGCGGTTTGCGTCGGCCACCGGAGCATGGCTGCGGGCCTATGACCGGGGATTCATGTTTGGGGTCGCCTGTCGCGCTCATGCAGCCGGGTTCCTCGTCAGGCGCTACGGCGACGGAGAGATTGGCCTACGCGTCCGTGAGGACCAGCTCCAGGCTCTATTGAAGTTCAAGCGTGACCTTGGGTTTATGTATCCCGCAATTGAATCGCTGGTGCCTGGAGTCTCGCCTTGCGAAGAAGGGGAGGGCGGTTGGGGTACCGTGACGACGTCGGAAAGCTATGGTGTGGAAGGTGGGAGTTGACATGGAAAACGAACTGATTACGACAGGCCGATATCCGGACTTCTTCGAGCCTTTCTCCGGGCCAGATGCCGCGTTCATGCCTTTGCTGGACCGTGGTGGGCTGCAAATGATCGTGGAACTTGACGATCTCGCAATGGACGGGGCGAGGCAGTCGGCGGTGCGTGCAACCATGCTCTACCAGAAGTACGCGCAGAGCGACAAACGGCGAGAGGGCACACGCGCCCTGATGGCGATCTTCGCTGAACAGCTGCAGGTCGATGTCGCGGCGGGCCAAGCCGCCCCCTTGATCCCGACGATGAACCAGGTGCAGCCGCCGTCTGCAGACCGCACGCGTGAGACTGGCGCCTGAGATAGACCGATACCGAATTCTCGACATGATTTCTACCTACATTGTGATCGCTGTGGTCGTATTGGCCATCATGGCACTGGCGATCGTGAACAAAGGCGCCCTGGAGCGCTCCCTGTATTACCTTTCCGGCTTCTTCCTTGGCGGAGATATCCAGTCGCGGGTTGCCCTGATCTCACCTGTTGGCCCGAACACCTTCATCACGTCGACCGGCGACCTGGTGTCCTACTTTCGCATCCGGGGCGCCAAGCGACATATCGGTCCGGACGACTTTGACAGGCTCGCCGATCGCCTTGGGCACCAGCTCCGTACGATTCTTGGCGATGGAACTGGGCGCCAGCACAGTGTCGCGTTTGGTTACCTCTCAGCCCCGCATGGGACGAAGCGGGTGATCACTGAGGCGCTCAACTCATCTATCAACACGGCATCTCGGCTCGGTGCAGGCGACCATGCCCGGGAATGGTTTAGGCAGCGAATCCAACTGCTCAGCACCGTGGCGAGCGATGAGACAATCTTAATGGCCGCCTTTACCTTGCGAGGTGGCCTCGCGCAAAAGGAGGCTGAGCGCGCCACAGTTGCCGCTGCTGACCAGGTCTCGGCCGCGGCGAAGGCAAATGCCGTCGGTGGCGGCAACGCCGACTTCTCTCAGTCCGTTGTTCCAGTCGCCGGGCTGCTCGAGGCGCGGCACGACGCCATGCTCAAGAGTTTGCAGCACAACTTCGAGAACCAGGAGGCAGGCCTGGGCCTGATGATCGACAAGCTTGACTGCGCGGAGGCCGGCGCCGCCTTGGGGCGCTATGTCAACGGCAGCGACCTGCCTGGCAGTTGGCGGCCGGATCTCTTCGGATTCAGGGCACCGACCGCGTCGGCACTTCAGCGCAAGGGGGATATTGCCCATGCCATGCCGGCACCGTTGGCGCGCCAGCTTTTCAGCGAGCCGACCACCGAGGTCTATGATGACTTTGAACTCTGCCGCAGGGCGGGATTCTGGTATGGCGCCATCAAAATGGACGTGTGTCCGCATGACGATCCCGCATCCAGCTTCTCGACCCTGATGGAGCGGATCGGCAAGGAGTTTCCAGTTGCCTTGTCGTTCGAGATCAGCCCCAATGGCCTGGAGTTCAAGAAGCTCGACCAGATGTTCGCCGGATTCTTCGGTGGGTTTGGCACCCACAATCGGGCGCTGCGAGATGCCTGGAACTCGCTCAAAGCGATGCGGGACCGCGGCATGTACATCGCGGCAATCCGGGTTGTCTGCTCGACCTGGGCGCGCAGCAAGGAGGAAACCTGCGACCAGCTGGCCAAGGTAAAAATGGACATCCAGAACTGGGGTGGCTCAACTGCGAGCAACGAGTCTGGAGATCCGACTTCGCTGCATGTGGCAGCCGCTCCTGGCCTGGGACGCGGGAGCCCGGCTCCTTTCCTGCCCGGTCCAATCGGGACCTTTGCGCGCATGCTGCCGGTGTTCCGACCTGCTTCTCCGTGGACTGAGGGGCAGCTTCTGTTGCGCACACGCGAGGGCAAGCCCTATCCGGTTGGGTTTGGGACCACAATCCAGGCTTTCTGGGGCACGCTGATCTTTGCGCCGCCCGGACGCGGCAAATCGTTCCTCATGAACGTCATCAACGCCGGCCTGGCCTTCTCGCCGGGTTTGTCCGAGCTGCCGTACATGACCATTATCGACAATGGCATGTCCTCGGCTGCCCTAGTAGAGACTCTCCGTGCGATGCTGCCTGCGAGCAAACGCCACCAGGCAGTGTCAATCCGCCTGCGCAACACGCCGGATTTCGCTATCAACATGTTTGACACCCAGCTCGGGGCGGAACGGCCAACCGAGCGTGAACGGGATTTCCAGATCGCGATGGTGCTTGCCATCTGCCCAGGCCTGGGCGAAGAGGGCAGTCGGTATGTGGGCGCTGTCATCGATGCTGCATACAGCGACGTCGACCGCTCGAGCATCAACGCGAAGCGCTGGCAGTATGCGCTCGACCCGGAGATCTCAGAACGCCTCGTCGCTGCTGGGTTCTCGATTGACGAGAATCGCCTCCCGCGAGTTTGGGAGGTCGTCGACAAGCTCTTTGATTTGGGCGGGGTCCACGCAGCTACCACCGCCCAGCGGTTTGCCGTCCCCACTCTCGAGTCGCTCGTGGCCGCGGCCCGGATGAAATCGGTACAGGACCTTTACGCCAAGACGCCGGCAAAGTCTGGAGAACTGATCACTGACGTATTCACCCGTTCGATCTCCACGGCGATGCGCGAGTATGCACTTTTCTCGACCACTACGCGTTTCGACCTGGGTGACGCACGTATCGTGGCCATTGACCTGGAAGAGGTGGTCGCCTCGTCGGTCTCCGAGGAGAGCAAGCGGCGCGCGGAGATGATGATCCTGTTTGCACGGCAGCTCGGCGCGAAGAACTACTTCCTCAAGTGGGAGGAAGTCGAGCCGCTGATGCCCGAGCGGTACAAGGCCTACCAAGCGCGACGGGTCAAGATCATGTGGGAGACATTGAAGTTCTTGGAATACGACGAGTTCCATATGGCATCTGGGAAGGAGGCAGTCATGTCGCTCGTCGTCGAGGACTTCCGGGTTGGCCGCAAGTACAACGTGGTTCCTTTACTGTCGTCACAAATGTTGCAGGACTTTCCGAAGCCGCTGCGCGACAACGCGACCAACTTTTTCATTCTAGGTGTGGGCTCGGAGGAGGCTTCCCATGAGGTGGCCAAGGTCTTTGGTCTGAGCGAATCCGAGCGTCGGATCATCACCAACGACTGCCTTGGCCCGACCGAGAAGGGTGCGCCGCTCTTTGGCCTCTTCAAGACCGCCGAGCGAGGTGACGTCTCGCAGCTGCTCTATAACAGCGCCTCCAGTCTTGAGCGGTGGGCTTTTAACTCATCGGCGCTGGATGTCGGTGTTCGACGGGCTGTGGTTGATAGGCTCGGTGGCGATTCCTGGCGTGGGCTCGTAGAGCTGGCAAAGGCGTTTCCCTCGGGGACTGCCCGCCATGCAATCCAGGATGCCCGGATGAACATGCGAGCCGACGAGCAGGCGGACGAGAACGGCATCGTAGCTACCGTGGCCCGCAAGATGGTCGACCGCCTGATGAGCGAGAAAGGCGCGCCGTAGAGAGGCCCTTGTAGAGTAAATAAGGCACGAAATACCGTATCGTATTTATCAATATACGAAATGATGGGCAGCATGATCCACAAAATCCGGAGCTTGGCCCCATAATTTTCAAATTCGAAGCCGACTTTCACGCTTGAAAGTCGGCTGGCATCCTAGCAAACGACGGGATAAGCTCCGGGAAACCGCATCTTGTTCGGTTGATTTTTAGGGGTGCCTTATAATTGGCCACGAAGCGGTGAACTAAACGTTACCCGGGCGAACTCCCCGGGATGTCGGAAAAGAGACACTTCAATGGCACCATCCCGTAAGGCCCTTGATCCACAGACAGAACGCGAGGTGGCCAGCCTGGCGCACTTCTTGACCCTCAATGCTCTGTCGCAGAGTGCGGACTTCGATCGCCATTCCCTGACGTTCCAGGGGGGGACGTCTCTAGCCTTGGCTTGGGCCTCTCCTCGTTTCTCGGAGGACCTGGACTTCATCGCGGGCAACGTCAGGCCCGAGCAGCTGTCCGAAGCAATGCACCTCGTCGCCCGCGACGTTCAGCACGCAATTGTTCCCTTCTATCCAGGCGCGAAGGTCGACTTGGCCGACAAGAGCGGAAAGGGCAAGCAGCTCGCCGTATTCCAGATTGGTATCACCCTGCCGGACGTGGTCGGCAAGGTGAAGGTGAAGACCGAGTTCTGGCAGGTGCAGCCTGACAAGGCAGCACATTACGAAGGTGTACACCGGACACTAGCCCCGAGCGGAGGCGCGACCCTATATACGACGGTCCGTCCCATCTTCAATGTTGCTACACCCAAGCAGATCTTCTTTGACAAACTCAATGCCATCGCGCACAGGGGCCGACTGAAGGCAAGGGATGTGTTCGACGTCTGGTTCCTCACCACGCAACTGCGCGATGGGTCTGCGGAAACGGGTCAGGCATTCAATGCTGACAAGGTGTTTGGCGACGTGCCGGAATTCCTTACTTGGATGGACAACACCGCGGCGCTCTACGATCGGACAGCCTTTGACGCGATCATGGGTCTGCAGGACTTGGTGGAGAAGCCGAACGAGGAGTTGATGGCCAGCATGGAAGTGGGGCTGAAGCCTTGGATCGCCCCGGCGATGTGGAATGCAATGTGGCCACACACCGTGCAGGAGATGGTGGATGTCACCAAATTCCATTGCTCGCGAGCAGTCACGATCCTGATCGAGAACGCGCCGGAGGACAAACCCGTCCGGACCGCCCCGGAGAAGCCGTGAACTCGTTTAGGACGCTGCGCAAAATGCCGGCGGTGTTTTCGCTGCGCGACATCTCGGTACTGCTCGACAAGGACCACGCTGCAGTTAAGGCAACTGTTGCGCGATGGAAAGAGCAGGGCATGGTGCATGCTGCCGGGCCCCGCCTGGGGCTCTACTACAACCTGGTCACACATCCGAACTGGGAAGAAAATCGCGCGCACGCTATCAAGATGGCATACCCATCTGCCGTCGTAATCGGTCCAACTGTCCTGCACCGTTACGGGTGGATCACGCAGATCCCGCAGTCTGTAGCCATCGCCGTCTTGAACGATGGGAGCCACCCCTCTATGGAAGGTGTGGAAGTGTTCAAACGGTCAATGCGGTGGTATCGAAAGTTCTCTCCCTGGGGTGAGCCTGTCTACGGCCTGCCCGCGCTCACCCCGGAGAACGCGTTGCTCGACTGCCTCGAGCACGCTGGCAAGATGTGGTGCCCCAATGCCGATGACCTTGATGAGTTCGATGTCCCGGCAGATCTGCTGGAGAAGGTCGCGGAGCACGACGAGCAGCATGCGGTGATGTTGAAGCGTGCTCAAAGGCCTTGCTGACGGCGATCGGTTAGCCTCGCCTATCGGCGATCATCATCACTCGCGTCCCGTGGGGTGGGCTTGATACTTGTGCCGCGCCGTGCCTGTTGTTCGCCAACCGTTCTGGCGCTGCCTCGCGTTTCAGAACGGAAGGTCTGGCGTTGCCTGATCGGAGGCTTGATGTGGCTTCGACTTCCGCGAAGCTCTGGGCGCGGGCTCGGTGTCCATCAGATCGGCGGGGTATAGATTGAGGAAGGTGCGCGCAACTTCTGGGTCGCTGCAGTTCAACCAGTCGTCCCACTGATCGCGATGCAGGATCACCACCGATCGCTTCTCTTTCCCTGGGGCGTGCATGCGGCGCATCAGTGGGTGGTTTTCGGCGTTCACCGTAAGCATGGTCCAGGATGTGAAGCCGTCTGGCCAGTCACGCCACAGGCCGGCGATAGCAAAGTTCTCTTGGTCACGCGCCCAGATCCGGTACCGCACCGACTTTGGCCCGGACTCGTAGTTGGGTTCGAATAACGCGGACGCTGGGGCCAGGCAGAGCTGCCCATTTTTCCAGGCTGCCGAGAATGTTCTCCGTTCCCCAACAGTCTCCGATCGGGCATTCGTCGTGTCAAAGGGTTTGACACCGGATGGAATCCGGGACTTCGGCATCATGCCAAAGTTGCCCAGCACAGCCTGCCTTCCGCCGGCGGCATCGAGCCGCACGATCGGGGCCATATAGTCGGGCCAGGTTTCGGGCGGGTATGCCGCGGCAGGAGGTTCTACGCCATAGACGTCGCGCAGCAACTGGGCCTGCACAGGGATGTAGTTGTTGCACATGTCCCTCCTCCTTGGACTCAATTAGATCACACGGATACGCTAAGCCATGCGCGACACGAGAAGTGCGCAACTGGCATTCGGTCGTGTCTGGTCACAACATACTCCTGGCCGGCGTGGTACTTGCTCTCGGTAATCATGAACTTGATGTCGTTCACCGAGACGTCGAACTCCCCCTCGATCCCGGTCAGGGCATGGACCTGCTCGGCGAGTTTCGCTGCGTCGAATCCGGATAAGGTCCTCAGATACTTCGATTCCGATTCGCGAGCATCAATTCCAAGCGCGCCCGTGCGATAACCAATGTGGATGGCATCGTAGCGACCAGTGAGCAGGCCGTGGATTGGCTCTTCGGAGAAGAGTTCTTCAAGCTTTCGGATCAATGGGTCCATGGTTCTTGTGCTGTTTCAAACAGCCCTAACTCTACTACCCACTACAGTAGTTGTACAAACTGACCACCCTTTGGTGGCATAGATTTAATTTCTATCCATCCGTGACGGCTTTCCAACGATGGCATGGATGGATTTTTGCTCGGCCTGCACCATCCGCGATCGCCGGCATATCTGCCGTGTACTCCACGCTCGCTGAGAGCGTCGCCCCCTGCGTTAGCAAAAGTCTCGGCTGTTTGTTTCGAGGGTCCCGAGAAGATTGCTTAGATCAACGACGTGTTGTGCAATTAGGTGTCGTACGTCGCCCTCTGCCTGCCACTGACCATAGATTCCAATGAGTGATGCATTGAGGATTTCTTTGCGGAACCGCTCTAGGACCCCCGGCCAAACGATGACGTTGACCACGCCCGTCTCGTCCTCGATCGTCATAAATAAGACGCCATTTGCGGTGCTCGGCCGCTGCCGCACCGTTACGATCCCGCAGCCGCGGGCGAGCTGCCGATTCTGGTAAGTGCTCAGCACCGAGGCTGGCTCGAAGCGGCGCGCCGCGAGCTGCGGCCGCAGCAGTGCCAGGGGATGGCGGTTGAGCGTGAGCCCCATGGCTCGATAGTCCGCAACGATCTCTTCGCCCTCCGTCTGAGGGCGCAGGGCAGGGCGGTCTTCGATTAGGTCGGTAGGCCGAAGCAAGTCTTTGTCGGGTACGGCAGCGGCCGCCTGCCAGAGCGCCTGGCGCCGATCGCCAGATAGCGTGCGCAAGGCGTTGCCCGCGGCGAGGACCTGGAGGTCGTGGCGGTCCAGGCCTGCGCGGCGTGCGAGATCCTTGATGGAGTCGAAGTGGCGAGCCGCCCGGGCGATCTCGATGCGCTGCGCCGCCTCCTCGCGCATTCCGCGTAGGCGCGATAGACCCAGCCGCACCGCAGGCTGCCCGCCTTCTCGCCGCTCAAGGGTTGAATCCCACAGGCTGATGGTGACATCGGCAGGACGCACCTCGACGCCGTGGCGCTTGCCATCCTGCACGAGCTGGGAAGGGCTGTAGAACCCCATCGGCTGGCTATTGAGTAGCGCGCAGAGGAAGGCCGCCGGCTCGTGGCGCTTGAGCCAGGCGCTCGCGTAGACCAGTAGGGCGAAGCTGGCCGCGTGGCTCTCTGGGAATCCATATTCGCCAAACCCTTGAATCTGTCGGACGATGCCTTCCGCGAACTCCAGATCGTAGCCCCGCTCGAGCATTCCGGTGACGATGCGCTCTTGGTACTTCTCCAGCCCTCCTTTACGCTTCCAGGCCGCCATCGCGCGCCGCAGCTGGTCGGCCTCGCCGGCGGTGAATCCGGCCGCGAGCATGGCCACCTGCATGACCTGTTCCTGGAAGATTGGGACGCCCAGCGTACGGGAGAGGGCGACTTTCATCGCCTCGCTTGGGAAGGTCACCGGCTCGAGGCCTTGCCGCCTGCGCAGGAATGGATGGACCATGCCGCCCTGCACGGGACCGGGACGCACGATGGCGACCTCAATCACCAGGGGTCGTAGAAGGTGCGGGGACGCAGCCTCGGCAGCATTGACATCTGCGCGCGCGACTCGATCTGGAACACGCCGATGGTGTCCGCCTTGCACAGCATGTCGTAAGTCTCGGGATCCTCTGCCGGGATGTCCTGCATTTCGAAGAGCTCGGCGCGCTGCTCGCTCACCAAGTCCAGCGTGCGACGGATGGCGGATAGTATGCCCAGGGCGAGGATATCGACCTTGAGGAGGCCGAGCGCGTCGAGGTCATCCTTGTCCCACTGGATGATGCTTCGCCCGGCCATGGCCGCATTCTCGATGGGCACCAGCCGTGACAGCTTGCCCGCCGAAAGGACGAAGCCGCCAGGGTGCTGAGAGATATGGCGGGGGAAACCGAGCAGCTGCGTTGCCATGCTTGCCCATCGCTGGGTGAGCTCGCTTTCGATATCCAGGCCGCATTCGGCAAACCGCTTGATCAGGTCGGATCGGGAATCAAACCAGTGGTGAGCCTTGGCGACCTGGTCGACGATGGTCGGATCCACGCCCAAGGCCTTTCCTGACTCGCGCAGCGCGCCGCGGGGGCGATAGGTGGCCACCGCCGCGGTGAGCGCGGCGCGGTCCCGGCCGTATCGACGATAGAGGTACTGGATTACCTCTTCGCGCCGCTGATGCTCGAAGTCGACGTCGATGTCGGGTGGCTCGTTGCGCTCCTTCGAGATGAAGCGCTCGAAGAGCAGGTTGCCGCGCGCCGGATCAACCTCGGTGATCCCCAGGCAGTAGCACACACTTGAGTTGGCTGCAGAGCCGCGCCCCTGGCACAAAATGCCGTTGTTGCGCGCAAACCTGACGATGTCGTACACAGTCAGGAAATAGTGCTCGTACCGAAGGTCCTTGATCAGCGCGAGCTCGTGCTCTATCTGGGACTGGACCGATAGCGGGATCCCTTGGGGAAAGCGTCGATACGCGCCGGCGAACGTCTCCTGCCGTAGGTAGTCTTCCGGCGACACGCCGGGCGGCGTCAGTTGGTCCGGGTATTCATAGCGCAACTCATCGAGCGAAAAGGTCGAGAGATTGGCGATTTGCACGGACTCGGTAAGCGCGCGGTGCGGATAGATGTTGGCCAGACGCAGGCGGGAGCGTAGGTGCTGCTCCGCATTCGCAGTCAACTCGTACCCGCACGCTGGTACCGGTTTGCGCAGACGGATGGCACTGAGCACGTCATGCATGGGTTTGCGCGAACGCACGTGCATGAGCACGTGCCCGGTGGCCACCAGGCGCAGGTGGTTGGTGATTGATGCGCGCAGTACTCCTGCCCGGTGGATGTCATCCATGGCCCGGTACAGCAGGGTGAGGCTGATCCACGCGCGGCCGGCGAAGGTGGCGGTGATCCACCGTGCCTGGGCATCGAGGGTCGCCTCCGGGGTGCAGAAGTCCGGCGTAAAGATGATCGTGCAGTCAGGCAATCCACGTAGATGCTCAAACCCCGGCCCGGGTCGGTCCAGGTCGCGCTGAGTGAGCCGGTAGGTTCCTTTTTCCGCGCCGCGAGTGCGCGCCATGGTGATGAGCTCGCACAAGTTCCCATACCCCTCGCGGTTGCGCGCGATTGCGACGAAGGAGAGCGACGGGCTGCCATCCTCGTTCACCAGGCGGAACCATGCCCCAACCAGCAGCTTCAGGTCGTGGCGCTTCGCCTCCGTGTGTGCCCGCACGATGCCCGCAAGGGAGCACTCATCTGTGATAGCCAGGGCGCTGTATCCCAATTGCACGGCGCGCTCCACCAACTCCTCCGCGCGCGAAGCGCCTTCAAGGAACGAGAAGTTCGAGAGGCAGTGAAGCTCGGCGTAGCCGGGCAGGCCGGCGCCGGTCAGATCTGTGTTCATTTGCGCGTCTCAACCGAACAGCCCGTGCAGGTACCACCGAGCTGTGTCACCCTCGGGGCTGGCCATCCGTTCGCAAAAGATCCAGTAGAACGAATGGTCCTTACCCTCGGCGACGTAGTAGTCGCGTGTCACTAAGTCGCCCGCCCACCACCCCGCCTCGATGCGCTCGGGTGGCGATACCAGGTGCAGGGGCGAGCCATAGAACGGCCGGTGGTCCCGCTCCAGCAAAGCGATGGGTTTGTCGAGCAGCCATGCTGGGCGGGGGAGGTTAGGCGCGCGCTGGGCCGGGCGGGGCTTGCCGACGGCCGGTTCCCAGCCATTGGCCACCTCCGGCCGGTAGTCTGCCTGTAAGGCCGGGCGAAGGATGTTCTCGGCGCCAAGCCGCGCGGTGAGCAACTCCATCACCCGTGCGTGGTCTTCCGGCGTGCCGCCGGGCTCGGGAAACAGATCCTCGCTGGGCGGATCCTTCGGCTGTACGTCCGTGACCGACAGGCGAACGGCGATCATCGGGGCCTCCACCTGTACGCGGGCGAGTCGCTCGCGCAGCAGGCGCATCAGGTGGTCCTCGCTCCAGCTGGGCTCCGCTAGGGCGATCTCGACTACCGTGGGCGGCACCGCGGAGCGCCCGCGCTCGTGCTGCAGCTCGACGGCAATCCTCGTCACGGCCAGTTGATGGGCGGCCAGCCAGCCCAGCATCTGGACAATCAGGCCCCGCGCATAGAGCAAGGTCGCCTCGGCGTGCTCGATACGGTCGGGCAGTTCCGCGCGCGCAGTAAAGCTTGGCGGCGCTTCGAGCCACTCGAAGATCTCGGGTGCCAAGCCGAGTGCCCGGTCCAACGTTTCGTTGAGCTCCTGGCCGCACCGGCGCTGAAGGCCGGCGCGCGGCAGCCGGCGCAGATCACCAAGCGCCGTGCAGCCCAAGCCATCCAGCCATTCGAGGTAGGGGCGTGCTGCTGGCAGCACCGCCGCCGACATTCTGGTGACCTGGCGCTCAAGTGAGCGATGGGACAGCGCGCGGCCCCCGCCGGCGCGTGCCAACAGCCAAGCCCCCTGAGCCGTCGGGGCGCAACCGGTCATGGGTGTCACGCCAAGCGCGCGGGCAGTCGCGCGTACGCGGCGCACCAGCTTCCGGATGCCGCCGAAGAGTCGCAGGCTCGCCGATACGTCGACCAGGACGCAGGCCTCCTCTGCTTCGACAACATTGGGCGAGAACTGGAGCAAGGCGGTCGCGGCGCGACGCAGGCCCTCGGCTTCCTTCTGGGGCGCCCGGTCGAAGATGAGGGTCTGCGGCGCCATGGTCAGTACACCGCCGCGGCGCATGCCAAGGCGAACGCCGGCGCGTGCTGCCATCGGGGTCATGGCACACACCTTCTCGCTTTCCAGCACTGCCGTTGGCAGCTCAGTGGACCAGCTCGGCCGGAACACTTCGAGGGGTAGCGATGGCAGGTGTAGGCAGATCCACAGGCGCAACATGGCGGTGGAGAAGGCTCGGCGATGGCTCGAGCCAGATAAGCAGCGGCGCATCCTGCTGGGGGCCGCGCCGCTTGAGAAAGGTCACCTCGATGCCACCGGCGGCCGGGCTGATGGCGAGGCGTAACGGAGCGGGGGAAGCGTCGCGCGCGCAGGCGACAGGGCGCACGAGGCAAAACAGGGCTTCGCCCGACTGAGCGGCCAGGTGGAGGCGGCGCAGCGCGTCTGAGCGGATGTGCTGTTGCCAGAGCAGTACGGCGCCGCAAGTACCGGCGCGCAGCAGCTGCTCGGTAGCCCACAGCGTGTCGGCGGTTCGCTGCCCCCGAATCCACAGGATCTGCTGGGCCGGCAAGCCCCAGCTTGTCAGGGCGAGCGCCTGCGGCGTGTGAGGAGGCTGAATCAGCGCAACCGGCCGTGAAGCGGCGGCGAGCAGGGCCGGGCGCAGCAGACGCAACTCGCCCACGCCAGGCTGCCGCGTGAGCAACTCAACCAACGTGCCCACCGGCCAGCCGCCGCCAGGCAGCTCGCTGGCCAGTTCCGGATAGCCGGTTGGCAGCGTGCGACCGGCCGGCCGCGCCAGTTGGGAGGCGCGCCAAAGGGCGGGATGGATGGTTTCCGGGTTTGGGGTGGACATGAGGCTGCAGAGCTGTCTGTCCGTACAGTGTACTGTATGTTTATACAGTGTGCGCCGGCTAACCGGCAAGGAGTAAAGGGTGAAAGTCCCTGACAGCAGAAGATTTAGCGAATCACGCTGTCCCCGAGTCATGCGTTG
>NZ_JBEFLI010000084.1:0-27275 GCF_040578825.1 Cupriavidus necator
CGCCCGCCCCGGCCCCCGCTCCTGCTCCGGTCACCCCGAGCTACGAAGTCACCTTCGAGCCGGTCGCCAAGTCGACCGCCGATGCGGTGGTCGTGCCCAACGGCTACAGCGTCGACGTGCTGTTCTCCGCCGGCGATCCGGTGGAAGCCGGCGCCACCGGCTATGCCGGCGCCTTCCAGTCCTCGGCCGAGACCGAGCGCCAGGCCGGCGGCAACCACGACGGCATGCATTTCTTCGAGCTGCCCGGCGTCGATCCGCAGAAGGGCGGCCTGCTCGCCATCAACCACGAGCTGCCCGACTACAGCATCCTGTTCCCGACCGCGTACAGCGCCGCCACGGCCACGCCCGAGCAGAAGCGCATCGCGCTGTCGGCCGTCGGCATCTCGGTGATCGAAGTGGAACTGGCCGCGAGCGGCAAGTGGCAGGTCAAGCGCGACTCGATCTTCAACAAGCGCTACACCGGCAACACGCTGTACCGCGTGGGCGGTCCTGCCGCTTCGGTGGTGGGCGCGACGGTCGTCGGCATGCTCAACAACTGCTCCAGCGGCCATACGCCCTGGGGCACGTACCTGACCTGCGAAGAAAGCACCGACAACTACATCGACCCGACCCAGGCCGACAACGGCTACGGCTGGGTGGTGGAAGTCGATCCGTACGGCACGCTGGGCTCGCCGGCCAAGCGCACCGCGATGGGCCGCTTCGACCATGAGAACGTCGCCTTCCTGACCGACGCCAACAACAACGTCGCGTTCTACATGGGCGACGACGGCACGCCGGGCTGCATCTACAAGTTCGTGCCGAGCAAGGCGTTCGACCCCAACAACCGCGCCGCCAACGCCAACATCCTGGACACCGGCACGCTCTACGTGGCCAAGTTCAACGCCGACGGCAGCGGCCAGTGGATCGAGCTGTCGCAGGGCAAGAACGGCCTGACCGTGGGCGCTTCGGATCCGGGCAACTGGACCCAGTCGGCCGTCTCGCCGGCGCCGACCACCGTCGACTTCACCACCCAGGCCGACGTGCTGATCAATACCAAGTCGGCCGCACGCGTGGCCGGCGGCACGCTGATGGACCGCCCCGAGTGGATCACGGCGGCACCGGACAAGACGCTCTACTGCACGCTGACCAACAACGGCGGCCGCCAGCAGACCGACGCCGCCAACCCGCGCGTGAACAACCTGCACGGCCATATCGTCAAGTGGAACGAAGCCGGCAATTCGCCGCTGGCCACCACGTTCACCTGGAGCATCCTGCTGCAGGCCGGCGACCCCTCGCTGGCCACGGCCAACCTGAAGGGCAATATCAACGGCGACACGTTCTCGAGCCCGGACGGCCTGCGCGTGGACCCGAAGGGCCGCCTGTGGGTGCAGACCGACTCCAGTACCAGCGCTACCTACACCACCACGTTCGGCAACAACAGCATGTACTACATCTCGCCGACGGGGCAGTCCAAGCGTTTCCTGGTGGGCCCGACCGGTTGCGAGATCACCGGCATCGCCTACACGCCGGACCTGACCACCTGCTTCATCAACATCCAGCACCCCACCGGCAAGTGGCCGGACGCCGCCAAGCCGGCGCGCTCGTCCACCATCGTGGTGCGCCGTACCGACGGCAAGCCGGTGGGTGCGTGACCGGGCAGTACCGTAAGTTGTAGTAAAGGGGAAAAGTTAAACCCCCGTCACCTCGCGGTGGCGGGGGCTTTTTTGTGCCTGTGATGAGGCGCGGGCGGCGCTCAGGTGGTCGCGCTCAGGCCGCGTGCTTGGCTGCCGTCAGCAGCCGGTAACGCTGCATCAGCACTTCCTGCGTCTCGACCCGGTTCGGGTCCTTGGGAATGCAGGCCACCGGGCAGACCTGCTGGCATTGCGGCTCGTCGAAGTGTCCGACGCACTCGGTGCACTTGTTGGGGTCGATTTCGTAGATCTCGGGCCCCATCGAAATGGCTTCGTTCGGGCACTCCGGTTCACAAACGTCGCAGTTGATGCAGTCGTCGGTGATCATCAGCGCCATGGTGTTTCCTTCCTGCGGACACGCCCGCGCCCGACTGGCCGCGGTCTGACGTGTCTGAAGCCGTATTTTATTCCGGTTTGCCGATTTTCTCTTGGAGCCAGCGTTCCACCGACGGGAACACGAACTTGCTGACGTCGCCGCCCAGCACCGCGATCTCGCGCACGAACGTGCCGGAGATGAACTGGTACTGGTCCGACGGGGTCAGGAACATGGTTTCCACGTCCGGCAACAGGTAGCGGTTCATGCCCGCCATCTGGAACTCGTACTCGAAGTCGGACACCGCGCGCAGGCCGCGCACGATCACGCGCGCATTGTTCTTGCGCACAAAGTCCTTGAGCAGGCCGGAAAAGCCTTCGACCCGCACGTTGGGATAGTGCCCGAGCACTTCACGCGCGATGCTGATGCGCTCGTCGAGCCCAAAGAACGGGCGCTTGTTGGGGCTGTGCGCCACGCCTACCACCAGTTCGTCGAAGATATTCGACGCCCGGCGGACCAGATCCTCGTGTCCCCGGGTCATTGGATCGAAGGTGCCGGGATAGACCGCGATGACCATACTTCCTCCTTGATCTGCCCGCTGCCGGCCCTGGTGGGCCGCCTCGTTCGCCGGCCGGACCGGCGCGGGGCTGCGTCGCGAGCGTTGTGACAGCGGCGTAGTGTAACCCTAAATGCGCCACTTGGAAGGCGCTGGGCGCTCCATTTTGCGGCACTGCAACGTAAGTGGCCGCCCTGCTTCAGGGCATCCGGGTCATCCGGCCGCGCCGTTGCCCGGGCTGCGATGCTGCAACAGGTGGAAATGCACCGCGCCGGCGCGCGCATGCCGCACGATCTCGAGCGAGGCCGGCACCGGCGCATCGGCGCCGGTCAGCGCATGGTCGGTCTCGACATAGACCGCGCCACCGGGCCGCGACAGCCGTGCCGCATGCTCCAGCGCGGGGCCGAGCCAGTCCTCGGCAAAGGGCGGGTCCAGGAAAATCACGTCGAAGCTGGCATCGGGCATCTGGGCCGCGACGGCAAAGGCATCGCCCTGCACCACGCGCACCTGGCTGGCATCGAGCCGGTACTGGTTGTCGCGAAGCTGCCTGGCCACCCGCGCGTTGAACTCCACCAGCGTGACCGCGGCCGCGCCGCGCGAAGCGGCCTCGAAGCCGAGCGCGCCGGAGCCGGCGAACAGGTCCAGGCATTCCATGCCGGACAGGTCCTGGCCGAGCCAGTTGAACAGGGTCTCGCGTACGCGGTCGGGGGTCGGCCGCAGTCCCTGGGCGTCGGGCACGGGCAGCAGCGTACGCTTCCAGCGTCCGCCAATGATGCGCACCTGCGACGGCGCCTGGCGCGGGGCTGGGCGGGGTGCGGGACGGGGTGCCGGCGATGCGGCGGAGCGCCCGCCAAGGCTGGCGGACTCGGGCCGTCCGCCGGGGGCGGTGGAATCGGGTCGCCCGCCAAGGGCGGTGGAATCAGGTCGCCCGCCAAGGGCGGGCGAGGGCAATCGGGAACGCGAATTCATCCCGTGATTGTAGAGCCTGTGGGCCGTTGTGCCGCATGCATCCGTGTGCGCCTGCGCATCGACAAACCCGTTGCGTGGGGTGTTTGCGTCACTGCCTGGCCGCCGTCGCCGGCGAGGAGACCGGGCCGCCGACGATCACCGTCGCCATGCCGTCCGGCCGCACGTGGCGCTGGAAGGCTGCCCGGACATGCTCGCGCGTAACCTTGCCGATCTGGGCGGTCCAGGTGTCGAGGTAATCCAGCGGCAACCCGTACCAGCCGATATTGGCGACATTGGTCAGCAGCTTGCGGTTGTTATCGATGCGCAGCGGAAACCCATTGATCAGGTTGTCCTTGGCCGCGCGCAGCTCTTTGTCGGTCGGACCCTCCGCAACAAAGCGCGTCAGCACCTGGCGCACCAGCGCCAGGGCCTCGTCGGTCTGCGCCTTCTTGGTCTGCAGGCTGATGCCGAACGGCCCCGGCTGCTTGGAGGGCGCGAAGTAGCTGTCGACGCCATAGGTCAGGCCGCGCTTCTCGCGCACCTCGTCGGTCAGGCGCGAGCTGAAGCCGCCGCCGCCCAGCACGTAGTTCCCTACCAGCAGCGCGAAATAGTCAGGATCGCCGCGCGCGATCGACGGCTGGCCGAGGGCTACGCTGGCCTGCTGCGCGGGATGCGGAACGCGCTGCTCGCTGGCGGCGATGTTGAGCTTGACCTGCGGCAACGCCGGCGCCGCGCTGCCCTGGGGCAACCCGCGCGTGAGCTGCTCGGCGATGGCCTCGGCCTGCTTGCGGTCGACCGCGCCGATCAGCGTCACCACCGCGCGCTGCGCGCCGTAGTTGTCGCGCCAGAACTTGACGATATCGTCGCGTTTGATCGACTCCACGCTGGCCGGCGTCGCCGCCACGCCATAGGGGTGGTCGGGGTACATGGCCTTGGCCAGCGCCTTGTCGGCGATCACGCCGGGCTTGGTATCGGCTTCGCGGATGGCGGTGATCAGGCGCTGCTTCTCGCGGCCAACCACGGCGTCAGGGTAGGTCGGCGCCTTGATCAACTGGGCGGCCAGCGCGACCGACTGCTCCAGCTCGGGCTGCGCGGTCAGCGTGCGCAGGCCGATGCCGCCGCGGTCACCGCTGGCAGCGCCGCCGAACGCGGCACCGGTATCGGCAAAGGCGTCGGCGATCTGGGCCTCGTCGCGCCCCGGCTGGCCATCCTGCGCGGCGGCGCCCTTGTCGAGCAGCGCTGCGGCCAGCGTCGCCAGGCCGGACTTGCCCGGCGGGTCATAGCGGCTGCCGGCGTCGAAGTCGATATTGATATCGAGCATGGGGATCGACGGGCTATGCACGAAGAACACCTTCGCGCCGGTCGATGCGGTCCAGTGCTCGATCGGGATCGCGGCCTGCGCCAGTTGCGCGGCCAGCAGCACGGCGGCGCCAAGCGCGGCGCCGGCCAGTTTGCGCAGCGCGCGCTGCGGCGCGTGCACGGAAGCAAATGCGGTGACGAAGTAAGACATCGCCTTTCCTCAGTGGCGCAGGCCCGACGGGGCCTGGGACTTGGGCTTGTTCGGGTCGATCGGCTGCGGCACCAGCGTGGCCACGGTCAGGTTGTCGTCGTTGAAATACTTGGCGGCGACGGCCTGCACCTGCGCCGGCGTGACGGCCTTGATCTTGTCGAGCATGCGGTCGATGTGGCGCCAGGAGATATCAGAGATTTCGGAAACCCCGATCTCCATGCCCTGCCCGAACACCGAGTCGCGCTTGTAGATCTGTCCCGCCACCACCTGCGCCTTGACGCGCTTCAGTTCCTCCGGCGACACGCCTTCCTTCGCGATGCGCTGGATCTCGGCACGCAGCGCGCGCTCGATCTCGTCAGTGTTGTGGCCAGTTGAGGGCGTGCCGTCGAGCACGAACAGCGACTCGCCGCGGTTGACGCTGTCGTAGCCGACGTTGACGTCGTCGGCCAGGCGCTGCTCGCGCACCAGTTCGCGCGTCAGGCGCGCGTTGTCGTAGCCGTTGAGCACGGCCGCCAGCACCTCCAGCGCATAGGGATCGACATCGTTCTCGACATCGCGCAGCCGCGGCACCTTGTAGGCCATCACCATGTACTGGTTCTCGGCCGGCGCCTTGACCCAGATGCGCTTGATGCCCTTCTGCGCCGGCTCTTCCTGGTCCTTGCGCAGCGGCAGCGTGCGCGGCTTGATCTTGCCGTAATAGCGCTCGGCCAGTGCGCGCACTTCCTCCGCCTTGACGTCGCCGGTGACGATCACCAGCGCGTTGTTCGGCACGTACCAATGGCGGTACCAGTCCTTGACGTCGTCCACGCGCATATTGACCAGGTCGTCCATCCAGCCGATCACGGGATGGCGATACGCCGCGGCGGTGTAGACGGTGGCCAGCAACTGCTCGTAGACGGTGCCGCGCGCGGAGTCGTCGGTGCGCAGGCGGCGTTCTTCCATCACCACCTTCATCTCGCGCTCGAACTCGTCCTTCCTGATGATGAGGTTGGCCATGCGGTCAGCCTCCAGCTCCATCATCCTCGGCAGGTATTGCTTGCCGATCTGCTGGTAGTACATGGTGAAGTCGCGGTTGGTCATGGCGTTCTCGCGCCCGCCCAATGCCGCCACCTGCCTGGAGAACTCGCCCACGCCGACCTTGGGCGTACCCTTGAACATCATATGCTCGAGCATATGCGCCACGCCGGTGGTGCCGCTCACCTCATCGATGCCGCCGACGCGGTACCAGACCTGGTGCGCCACCGTGGGCGCGCGGTGGTCTTCCTTGACGATCAGCCGCAGGCCGTTGGAGAGCCGGTATTCGGTCGTGCCCTGCGCGGTGGCGCCAGCCGGAGCGGTCTGCGCGGAGGGCATCGGCGATGCCACCACGCCCTGCGCGCCGGCCGGCAGCGACCACGGCAGCAGGGCCAGCAGCAGCGTGGGAACGACACGCCGCGCGTGATGCGCGGCGATGGCGGAAAGTGATGTGATTCGTGGTACGGTGGGCGGGTGTGAGAGGCGCAGGAAGCGCCTTTTGGTGCGTGCCCGGGCGCCTTGTGCGCCCGTGGCGGTCAGGACAGCGCAAGTGTTCATGCGACCCCGTCTGCTAGAATTTTGCCGATCGATCCATGTGTGCATGCCTGCGCCCACGGATCTGCCATGTAGCGAACTATACGCAATCGCCGGCCGGGACCACAACGCTTTCTCCCCGGCCACCGCGACGCCTGCGTAAGCCCTTGATTATTAACCGGTCGCCTGCCGGCATTGGCTGCCGCCAGCGGTATCGGACCCGGTATTGACTCCATTCCCCAATGTTTAGTTTCTGGAAGAAGCGCAAGGCCGAGCCGGCGCCCGAGCCCGTCGAGGCTCCGGCCCCCGCTGAGGCGCTGGCGCCGCCACCTGCTCAGGTAGCCGCACCTGCGCCCGTCCCCACTCCGACTCCCGCCCCTGCGCCCATCCCGGCGCCGACGCCGGTCCCGGTTCCGGTGCCGACCCCGGTCCCCGGACAGGTGCCTGCGCCGCCCGCTGCGCCCGTGGCCTTCACCGCGCCGCCGGCTGCGGCCGAGGCGCTGGAACTGATCCCCGCGCCCGCCCCCACCGCCGAGGCCAGGCAAGGCTGGATGCAGCGGCTGCGCACCGGCCTGTCCAAGACCAGCCGCAACATCGGCACGCTGTTCGTCGGCGTCAAGGTCGACGAGGACTTGTTCGAAGAGCTTGAAACCGCGCTGCTGATGGCCGATGCCGGCGTCGAGGCCACCGAGTACCTGCTGGCCGAGCTGCGCAAGCGCGTCAAGTCCGAGCGCATCGAATCGGCCGAAGGCGTCAAGGCCGCGTTGCGCGCGCTGCTGACCGACCTGCTGCGCCCGCTGGAAAAAACCATGGCGCTGGGCCGCGAACAGCCGCTGGTGATGATGATCGCGGGCGTCAACGGCGCCGGCAAGACCACCAGCATCGGCAAGCTGTGCAAGCACTTCCAGCGCTACGACCAGAAGGTGCTGCTGGCCGCCGGCGACACCTTCCGCGCCGCCGCGCGCGAGCAGTTGACGATCTGGGGCGAGCGCAACAACGTCACCGTGGTGGCACAGGAAAGCGGCGACCCGGCAGCGGTGATCTTTGACGCGGTCAACGCGGCCAAGGCGCGCGGCATCGACATCGTGATGGCCGATACCGCCGGCCGCCTGCCGACGCAGCTGCACCTGATGGAAGAGCTGAAGAAGGTCAAGCGCGTGATCAGCAAGGCCATGCCGAGCGCACCGCACGAAGTGCTGCTGGTGATCGACGCCAATACCGGCCAGAACGCCCTGCAGCAAACCCGCGCGTTCGATGATGCGCTGGGGCTGACCGGGCTGATCGTCACCAAGCTCGACGGCACCGCCAAAGGCGGCATCCTGGCGGCGATCGCGCGCCAGCGGCCGGTGCCGGTTTATTTCATTGGCGTGGGTGAGAAGGTGGAAGACTTGCAGCCGTTCAGGGCGGATGAGTTTGCCGAGGCGCTCCTGGGGTGAAGTGGCAACACAAAGCGGAGCCGATGTCTTTGGGTGCTCCCAAGCCGCCCGCGCTTGCCTAAGCAAGGTGTTCGCCCTCTCCCGCAAGCGGGAGAGGGGGGCTTGCTGCTAGCGCTGCAGTCCTGCAAGCCAACGCCTACTCCGCATCGGGCTGCGACTTCGGCTCCGCCTTCCGGAACGCCTTCTGCTCCATGCACGCCTCATAGATCTTCGCGATCGCCGGGTAGCGGCTCACGTCGATATTGAAGCGCTGCGCATTGAACACCTGCGGCACCAGGCAGATATCGGCCAGCGTCGGCGTATCGCCAAAGCAGAAGCGCCCGGTCTTGCCGCCACGCTCCAGGTTGGCCTGCAGCGATTCGAACCCCAGCTCGATCCAGTGGCGATACCACGCGTCCTTGACCTCGTCGCTCGCGCCCACCGTGTGCTTCAGGTACTTCAGCACGCGCAGGTTGTTGAGCGGATGGATCTCGCACGCGATTTCCTGGGCCAGGCCGCGCACGTAGGCGCGGTCCAGCGCCGTGCCTGGCAGCAGCTTCGGCTCGGGATGGACTTCGTCCAGGTATTCGACGATCGCCAGCGATTGCTGCAGCACGTGCTCGTCGTCGACCAGCGCCGGCACCAGGCCATCCGGGTTGACCGCACGGAACTCGGGCTTGAGCTGCTGGCCGCCTTCTTTCAGCAGGTGCACTGGCACGTATTCATATGGCAGGCCCTTGAGCTCCAGCGCGATGCGCACGCGGAACGAGGCCGAGCTGCGGAAGTAACTGTAAAGCTTGAGCATCGGATCAGACTACCTTGATGGTGAGATCGCCCACGCCGCCGACGTGGCACTGCATGACATCGCCCTTGACCACGGGGCCCACGCCCTCGGGCGTGCCGCTGTAGATCAGGTCGCCCGGCTGCAGCGCAAAGAGCTTCGACAGGTACGACACCATCTCCGGCACCGACCAGATCAGGTCCGACAGGTCGCCACGCTGCTTTTCGACACCGTTGACCGACAGCGTCACCTCGCCCTTCTCCGGATGGCCGATGGCCGAAACCGGCACGATCGGGCCGATCGGCGCGGACTGGTCGAAGGCCTTGCCGGTCTCCCAGGGGCGGCCGGTCTTCTTCGATTCGTTCTGCAGGTCGCGGCGGGTCATGTCCAGGCCCACGGCATAGCCGAACACATGCTCGGCGGCCTTTTCCACCGGGATATCGCGGCCGCCCTTGCCGATGGCGACTACCATCTCCACCTCATAGTGGCAGTTGCCGGTGCCCGGCGGGTACGGGAAGGTGCCCTCGGTGCCGTCGGCGACGTAGCTGACCGCGTCGGCCGGCTTGCAGAAGAAGAACGGCGGTTCGCGGTCGGGGTCCGAGCCCATTTCGCGGGCGTGCGCTGCGTAGTTGCGGCCGACGCAGTACACGCGCCGGACCGGGAAGCTAGCGTTGCTGCCACGCACCGGCACGCCAACGGGGGCCGGCGGGGCGAACACGAATTCGGTCATGCATCTCTCCAGATTTATTCTGATCAGTGCCACGGCGCGGGAGGCAGGGTGCAGCCCTGCGGCGTCGCCAGCAGACGCGCCCGGCGCGGCAGGGCAACAGGATACACCGCCGAAGTTGGCTGCGTACGGCGGCATACAATGAAGCGAGGGCCCCGCGCAGACGCACTGCACCGACCTGGCGCAGCCTGACCGCCGCCACCCGGCGCGAATCTTGCATGGCGCACTGCAACAGAGCCAAGCCATGACCCGACGCCATCCGCCCCCATCGCCCCCGACGCATGCCCCATCCGCCACCGGAGGCCGGGTGCTGCGCATCCTCCTTGTGCGCGATCCGCTCGATGCCAACCCGCTGAATGTGGAGACGATCCGCAGCGGCCTGGTCAGCGCCGGCTTCACCGAGATCCAGATCGTCGATGCCGACCTGCGCCTGCCTGACGTGATCACCGCCACGCAGCCCGACATGCTGATCATCGCGTCAGAGTCCGCCGCGCGCGACACCATCGAGCACGTCTGCGTCTCGACCCAGCACGCGCCGCGGCCCATCGTGCTGTTCACCGACAACGACGACAGCCAGCGCATCAAGGCCGCGCTGACGGCGGGCATCACCGCCTATATCGTCGACGGCCTGCGCGCCGAACGCGTCAAGACCGTGCTCGACGTCGCCTACGCGCGCTTCGAGCTCGACCAGCAACTGCGCGCCGAACTCGACGCCACCAAGCTCAAGCTGGCCGAGCGCAAGGTGGTCGAGCGCGCCAAGGGCCTGCTGATGCAGGCGCGCGGTATCAGCGAGGAAGAGGCCTACAAGCGCCTGCGCAGCATGGCGATGGAGCGCGGCCTGAAGCTGGTGGACGCGGCCCAGCGCGTGCTCGATGTGATGGGCTAAATGCCATCCCATCGTGCATCGGCCGCACGGGGCCGGTGCATTGCACAATGCTGGCGCCGCTGCAGCGGTGCCGCACTTCTCCCCTCCCTCCTGGCTCCTTCCGTTCGCCCCCCTCCTTGCGACGCATCCGAGACCGCGCGCACCGAGTCCGGACATTTCTCACCAAATCGAATCGTCGCCGCATCCTGATGGGCGACATTTGCCCGCAAATGCTGCGCCGCACAGAGCTGGCATACGCCTTGCGTTATCCAGGTATCGGCCAACGGCGGCCGATCGACAATTCAGGCGGACACGGCCAACGCGGGCCGTGCCACGCCACGGACAACGGCGTCCCTGCGATGCACCGGTCTTCTGGCGAAGCCGGCTGCGGAAGGGGACGCTTTTTTCTTTTTTGGAGCCATGCAATGCCCTCTCGCCTCAGGTTTGCCAAGCCGCTGCACGCTGCCGTGCACGTTTCCGACGCTGCCGCTGACGCAGTGCCGGCCAGCCGTGGGCGCCGCCGGGCGCTCGCCACCATTGCCGGCGCCAGCGTGATGACGCTGGTCGATCCGCTGGTGCGTGCGGGCGCATGGGCAGCGGGCTCCGACGCACCGGAGAAGACCGACGTGCGCATCGGCTTTATTCCGCTGACCGATTGCGCGTCAGTGGTGATGGCCGCCACGCTCGGGCTCGACAAGAAGTACGGCATCAAGATCACGCCGACCAAGGAAGCGTCGTGGGCCGGCGTGCGCGACAAGCTGGTCAATGGCGAGCTCGACGCCGCGCACGTGCTGTACGGCCTGATCTACGGCGTGCAGCTCGGCATCGGCGGCCCGAAGAAGGATATGGCGGTGCTGATGAACCTGAACAATAACGGCCAGGCCATCACGCTGTCGTCCAAGCTGGCGGAAAAAGGCGTCAAGGACGGCGCCAGCCTGAAGGCGCTGATGATGAAGGAAAAGCGCGACTACACCTTCGCGCAGACCTTCCCCACCGGCACCCATGCGATGTGGCTCTACTACTGGCTGGCGGCCCACGGCATCAACCCGATGCAGGACGCCAAGGCCATCACCGTGCCGCCGCCGCAGATGGTGGCCAATATGCGCGTCGGCAATATGGACGGCTTCTGCGTGGGCGAGCCCTGGGGCGCGCGCGCGATCGCCGACAAGATCGGCTTCACCGCCGAGACCACGCAGGCAATCTGGAAGAACCACCCGGAGAAGACGCTCGGCACCACTGCCGAATTCGTGCAGAAGTACCCCAACACTGCGCGCGCGATGGTGGCCGCGGTGCTGGAGGCATCGAAGTTCATTGACGCGTCGGCCTCCAACCGCCGCAAGACCGCCGAGACCATCGCCGCCAAGTCCTATGTCAACACCGACATGGACATCATCCTGGACCGCATGCTGGGCCGCTACAACAACGGCCTGGGCAAGACCTGGGACGACCCCGACGCGATGAAGTTCTACCAGGACGGCAGCGCCAACTATCCGTACCTGTCCGACGGCATGTGGTTCCTGACGCAGCACAAGCGCTGGGGCCTGCTGAAGGAGCATCCGGACTATCTCGGCGTGGCAAAGCAGGTGAACCGCATCGACGTCTTCAAGCAGGCCGCCACCGCGGCGCAGGTGCCGCTGCCCAAGAGCGACCTGCGCAGCGCCAAGCTGATCGATGGCGTGGTCTGGGACGCCAAGGACCCGAAGGCCTACGCCGATGGCTTCAAGATCAAGGCCTGACGAAGTTCGGGCCGCTACTTCCCCAATGATCCGCAGTGCCCCTGAGAACAAGGAGCCAGACGTGAATGCCATCGCCCATACCGCGCCCGAAGGCGCAACCCTGGCCGCCCCGGCCGACCCTGACATCAAGGAACGGGCTCGCCGGCGCGAGCAGGAACTCGCCGCGCAGGAGCGGCGCGCGCAGCGCCGCGACGCACTCGGCGCGCTGGTGCTGAAAACCGTGCCGCCGGTACTGGGCTTTGCCCTGTTCGTGCTGGCGTGGCACGGCATCGCCACGCTGATCCCGGCGATTCCCACGCCGGGCGCGACGTGGAACGCCGCGGTGCCGCTGTTTGCCGACCCGTTCTACCGCAACGGGCCCAATGACCAGGGCATCGGCTGGAACGTGCTGGCGTCGCTGGCGCGCGTGGCTGCGGGCTTCGGCCTGGCCGCGGTGATCGGCATCCCGGCCGGCTTCGTGATCGGGCGCTTCGCGTTCCTGAACGCGATGACCGCGCCGGTGATCAGCCTGCTGCGTCCGGTGTCGCCGCTGGCGTGGCTGCCGATCGGGCTGCTGCTGTTCAAGGCCGCCAACCCGGCCGCGATCTGGGCGATCTTTATCTGCTCGATCTGGCCGATGGTGATCAATACCGCAGTGGGCGTCACGCGTGTGCCGCAGGACTACCTGAACGTGGCGCGCGTGCTGGATCTGTCCGAGTGGAAGGTGTTCACGCGCGTGCTGTTCCCGGCGGTGCTGCCGTACATGCTGACCGGCGTGCGGCTGTCGATCGGCACCGCCTGGCTGGTGATCGTCGCGGCCGAGATGCTGACCGGTGGCACCGGCATCGGCTTCTGGCTGTGGGACGAGTGGAACAACCTGAAGGTCGAGCACATCGTGATCGCCATCTTTGTGATCGGCATCATCGGCCTGCTGCTCGAGCATGCGCTGCTGGCGCTGGCCAGGCGCTTCAGCTACGGCACCAACTGACACGCGGGACAGAGGGGAGAAAAGCCATGCAAAAGTTCGTCAGCATCGAAGACGTCGGACAGACCTTCAAGACGCGCAAGGGGCCGTTCGTGGCGCTGCGCGATATCAACCTGCAGATCGCCGAGGGGGAATTCATCACGCTGATCGGCCATTCCGGCTGCGGCAAGTCCACGCTGCTGAACCTGATCGCGGGACTGGCCACCCCCACCACCGGCGCGCTGATCTGCGCGGGGCGCGAGATCGCCGGGCCGGGGCCGGAGCGCGCGGTGGTGTTCCAGAACCATTCGCTGCTGCCGTGGCTGACTTGCTTCGAAAACGTGTACCTGGGCGTCGAGCGCGTGTTCGCCACCGTCGAAAACAAGGCGCAGCTCACGGCACGCACGCATGACACGCTGGCGCTGGTGGGCCTGACACATGCCGAGAACAAGTACCCGCACGAGATCTCCGGTGGCATGAAGCAGCGCGTGGGCATTGCGCGCGCGCTGGCGATGGCGCCCAAGGTGCTGCTGATGGACGAGCCCTTCGGCGCGCTCGATGCGCTCACGCGCGCGCACCTGCAGGACGAGCTGATCAAGATCGTCGCGCGCACGCACAGCACCGTGGTGATGGTGACCCACGATGTCGACGAGGCCGTGCTGCTGGCCGATCGCATCGTGATGATGACCAACGGCCCCGCGGCCACCATCGGCGAGATCCTCAAGGTTGACCTGCCGCGCCCGCGCGACCGCGTCGCGCTGGCCGACGACAAGACCTACCACGCCTGCCGCACCGCGGTGCTGGACTTCCTCTACCGCAAGCAGCGCAACCCGGCGCTGCAGGAAGCGGCCTAGTGTCCTGTTCCGTAGATAGCTTGCCAAAATGAAATCGTCCAGTTGGTCGTCAGGCTAGGCGCGAGGAGGCGCCATAGCCGTAGCTATGGCAACGACGAGCAACGACGCATGGCGGCCAACTGGGCGATTTCATGGCAAGGTATTTGCGGAACAGGACACTAGCCCTCGCGCTGGCTGCCACGCCCATCGGCGGCGATGGGCGTGGCGGTGCCGCTCCGCTATCATGAACCCAGAACCGACTCTCCCCCACGCCGCCATGACCACTGCTGCCCCCTTCCCCGCCGCCCGCTATATCAAGGAGATCGGCCGCGGCGTCAACGGCGCCCGCGCGCTGCCGCGCGAGGACGCCCAGACCCTGTTTGACGCCATGCTGGCCGGACGCGTGTCCGAGGTCGAGCTCGGCGCCATCCTGATGGCCTACCGCATCAAGGGCGAGGCCCCGCACGAACTGGCCGGCATGCTCGAGGCCGCCCATGCGCACTGCGAGCCGCTGCCGGGTCCTCCGGATCGCCAAGTGGTGGTGATCCCCAGCTACAACGGCGCGCGCAAGCAGCCCAACCTGGTGCCCCTGCTGGCGCTGCTGCTGGCGCGCGAGGGCATCCCGGTGCTGGTGCACGGCTCGCGCGTATTCAACGGCCGCGTGACCAGCATGACGCTGTTCGAGGCGCTGGGCATTCCGTTGTGCACGACCACCGCCGAGGCTTCGGCGCGGCTGCGCGATGGCACGGACCACGGGCCGCTGGCGGTGCTGCCGGTCGACGTGCTGTCGCCCGGCCTGTCGCAACTGCTGGACCGGCGCACCGTCATAGGGCTGCGCAATTCCTCGCACACCGTCGCCAAGATGCTGCAGCCGGTGGGCGAGCACTCGCCCGCCGAGGGGCTGCGGCTGTACAGCTACACGCATCCGGAATACCGCGAGACGCTGACGGATTACTTCTCGCACGAACCCGCCAACGTGCTGCTGGCGCGCGGCACCGAAGGCGAAGTGGTGGCCGATGCGCGCCGCACCAGCCGCATCGACTGGCTGCATGAAGGGCACCAGCAGACGCTGGTCGATCCTGCCGGGGGCTCGCTGCCCGAGGTGCCGGAGCTGCCGCCTGGCAGCGATGTGGACCAGACCGTGGTGTGGATACGGCGGGTGCTGGAGGGTGTTGTGGCGGTGCCGGGGCCGATCTTGACTCAGATCGAGGCGATTCGCGAGTGCCTGCGCCAAGGGACGCGGGTGACCTGGGCTAGTCCGGTGTGAATAAGGGCTGTGTGAGCTTGCCCCCGCCAAACGAATCCCTTCCAAAACCGCTCTCCTCTTCTGCCTCGGGGGCAGGCTCACCTCAAGGCTTCCTCGGCGGCAACGGAATCCTCTCCGTCTCATCGCCCGGCACCCGCGGAAACTGGTCATCCTCCCACCGCCGCGCCGCCGCCTCGATCGCTTCCTTGCTGCTCGCCACGAAATTCCAGTAGATAAAGCGCCGCCCATCGGTCGGATCGCCACCCAGCAGCATCACCCGCGACGGCGCCGTCGCCAGCAGCGTCGCGCTCTGACCGGGCGTCAGCACCACCATATGCTCCGCCGGCAGCGGCTCACCATCCAGCGTCACCGCCCCATCCACCGGATAGAGTCCGCGCTGGGCGTGCTCGGCCGGGATTTCCACGCTGGCGCCCGCGTCCAGCTCGATTGCCACGTACAGCGTCCGGCTGAACACCTTCACCGGCGAGGTCTTGCCGTAGGCATCGCCGGCGATCACCGTCATGCGCACGCCGGGCCGCTCGATGCGCGGCAGCGTCTCGGCCGGATGGTGGAAGAATGACGGCTCGTCGGCCTCGTGCGATTGCGGCAGCGCCACCCAGGTCTGGATGCCGTGCAGCCGTGCCCCGGCTGCGCGCACATGGTCGGGCGAGCGCTCGGAATGCACGATGCCGTGGCCGGCGGTCATCCAGTTGACGTCGCCGGGGCGGATCGCCTGCTCGCTGCCGAGGCTGTCGCGGTGGATAATCTCGCCCTCGAACATATACGTGACCGTGGCCAGCCCGATATGCGGATGCGGGCGCACATCGGCGCCCTCGCCCGGCGGCAGTTGCACCGGGCCCATATGATCGAAGAAGATAAACGGGCCGACGGTCTGGGTGGCGGCCGCCGGCAACAGCCGGCGCACCGTGAAATCCCCCAGGTCGCGCACATGCGGCTTGAGCAAGTGTTCGATAGCAGACATAACGCCTCCGGTGAATGAGAGAGGCTCGCCAATATGCCAGCGAGCCGCCGCTTGCGTCGAGTGTAGCCGCTGGTGCAACAAATCATTCCACCAGCGGGCAGAACCGGGAGCACCGGCCCTGCTCTAACCCTGAGTGCGACCTGCCATGAGTATCCCCGACGGCGCTTGCCATGGATTTAACTATGCCATGAGCCTACGCAATCGAAGGGAACTATCGTGACCATCAGGCCCTCCAATTAGCACTCACCCGGCCTGAGTGCTAAGATGCGTTGCAGTGCCGCCGTCCGATCCCAACGGGACAGGCGCGGCGCACCGGCAACCGAACCGCCGGATGCGAAAGGAGCCATTGAGTGAACGCAGTCTTGTCTGCCGACCAAACCCTGACCCCCAGCCGTCTGCCGACGGCCCCGAAGAATGGGGGTAGCCTGGCGCTGACCTTCCCGGCCACGCTGGGCAATCTCGACAGCTATATCCAGGCTGTCCACCGAATTCCGATGCTGACCGCGGAGGAAGAGCAGCGCCTGGCGCGCGAGCTTCGCGATCACGATTCCGTTGACGCGGCCCGCCGCCTGGTGATGTCCCACCTGCGCCTGGTCGTGTCGATCGCCCGCCAGTACCTGGGCTACGGCCTGCCGCACGCCGACCTGATCCAGGAAGGCAATATCGGCCTGATGAAGGCGGTCAAGCGCTTCGACCCCGACCAGGGCGTGCGCCTGGTGTCGTATGCGATCCACTGGATCAAGGCCGAAATTCACGAGTACGTGCTGAAGAACTGGCGCATGGTCAAGGTGGCGACCACCAAGGCCCAGCGCAAGCTGTTCTTCAACCTGCGCAGCCACAAGCAGGGCTCGCACACGTTCACGCCGGAGCAGGTCGAGGCGGTGGCGCGCGAGCTGAACGTCAAGCCCGAAGAAGTGATGGAGATGGAAACCCGCCTGTCGGGTGGCGACCTGGCGCTGGAAGGCCAGGTCGACGATGGCGAGGAGGAATTCGCCCCCATCGCCTACCTGGCCGACAACCATAACGAGCCCACGCGCGTGATGGAAGCCAAGCGCCAGGACCGCATGCAGGTCGAGGGCCTGGAAGAGGCGCTGGCCAAGCTGGACGAGCGCAGCCGCCGCATCATCGAGGCACGCTGGCTGAACGTCGAGGACGACGGCTCGGGCGGCGCCACGCTGCATGACCTGGCCGCCGAGTTCGGCGTATCGGCCGAGCGCATCCGCCAGATCGAGGCCGCGGCGATGAAGAAGATGAAGGGCGCGCTGCAGGCCTTCGCCTGATCACGCAGCCTCGCCGCAAGCAAAAGGCCGGTCCATTGGACCGGCCTTTTTGTTTGGCTGCGGGGCTGCGGCAAGCTGACACAGCTGCGGCGTTATGCCGCACCCGTCAGGTCACGACAGCAGCTGTTTCAGGTCGTGGGCGATCGGTTCGGGGCCCTGGCCGTGGCGGATGAACAGGCGCAGGCGGCCGTTGGGATCGAACACATAGCTGCCGGCGGAGTGATCCACCGTGTAGTTGTTGGGCGACGAACCCGGCACCTTGGCGTAGAACACCTTGAAGTCCTTGGCCACCTTCTGCAGCGCGGCCTCGTCGGCCGGGCGCAGGCCCACGAAGCGCGGATCGAACGCCGGTACGTACTGCGCCAGCAGCGCCTGCGTGTCGCGCTCGGGGTCCACCGTCACGAACAGCACCTGCACGCGGTCGGCATCGGGCCCCATCTTCTCCATCACCGCCTTGAGTTCGGCCATGGTGGTCGGGCACACGTCCGGGCAGTGGGTGTAGCCGAAGAACATCACCACCGCCTTGCCCTTGTAGTCGGCAATGTGGCGCACCTTGCCGGTATGGTCGGTCAACGCGAAATCCTTGCCGAAGTCCGCGGCGCCGCTGATATCGACATTGCGGAACGATGCCTTCTGCTGCCCGCAGGCGGCCACCGCCAGCGCTAACGCGGCCAGCAGGGAGAAGCGTCGAAGGGCACTGAGAAGGCCGGAGGCGGGGCTAAGGCGAGGCATGCGGCGGGAACAGGGTCAGGGGATTGCGGGGAAACGGATCGCCGCATGCGCGGCGGGCATCACGCAGTATCGCCCATCGCACCGTCAGCGGGCGCCGGCCGCGACAAGATGACGCAGCCGGCCCAGTCAGGCGATGGCTCAGACCTGCGGCACGAACTTGAAGTAATGGTCGACCAGCAGCGCCGCGAACAGCAGCGACAGGTACAGGATCGAAAAGCGGAAAGTGCGCTGCGCCAGCTCGTCCGAATAGTTGCGGTACATCTTCCAGGCGTAGCCCAGGAAGCCGGCGCCCAGCGCCAGCGCGGCCGCCAGGTAGATGTAGCCGCTCATGCCGTAGACAAAGGGCAGCAGCGTCGCCGCGATCATGATCAGCGTGTACAGCAGGATATGCAGCAGCGTGTAGCGCTCGCCGTGCGTGACCGGCAGCATCGGCAGGCCGGACTTGGCGTAGTCGGCGCGGCGGTACAGCGCCAGCGCCCAGAAGTGCGGCGGGGTCCAGGTGAAGATGATCAGCACCAGGAACCAGGCCTCGGCCGGCACTTCGCCGGCCACGGCAGCCCAGCCCAGCGCCGGCGGCATCGCGCCGGACAGCCCGCCGATCACGATGTTCTGCGGCGTGGCGGGCTTGAGCAGGATGGTGTAGACCACCGCGTAGCCAAGGAACGTGGCGAAGGTCAGCCACATGGTCAGGTCGTTGGCGAACTCGTGCAGCAGCCACATGCCGGCACCGCCCAGGATGGCCGAGAACGTCAGCGTCTGGGGCGTGGTGATCTCGCCGGTGGCCGACGGGCGCCAGGCGGTGCGGCGCATCAGCGCGTCGATCTTCTGCTCGACCAGGCAATTGATGGCGAACGCGGCGCCGGCCAGCAGCCAGATGCCCGCGGCGCCGCCGATCAGCACGCGCCACGGCACCATGCCGGGCGTGGCCAGGAACATGCCGATGATGGCGCAGAACACTGCCAGCTGCGTCACACGCGGCTTGGTCAGGGCGGCATATTGGCGGGCAAGGTGCCGGATCCGGCTCAGCTTGCCCAGCGAATGGGGGTGTGTAGCGGTAACCACGGAAGGGGTCTTCTCTTTCATGTGGCGCGGGCGGCGTTCGGCACGGCAGCGGGGGCGCCGGCGGCCCGGGTCGCGAGGGCTATATTGTAGTGGAGGCGGACCAACAGCAGCAGCAGCACCGCCGCCCCGCCGTTGTGCGCGACCGCTGCCACCAGGGGCCAGTCGAGCATGATATTGGATAGTCCGGTGGCCAGTTGCAGCGCCAGCACGGCCAGCAGCCACCCGGCGGCGCGGTCCAGCCCTTCGAGCCGGCGCGCGCGCAGCCCGAACCACGCCAGGTAGCCCAGCACGACAAAGGCAAAGCCGCGGTGCACCCAGTGGATGGCTACCAGCGCCGCATGCGGGATGTATGCACCGTCGGCGGTCATGCCAAGCGGTCGCCACAGCGTGAAGCCGTGGGCAAAGTCCATCTCGGGCACCAGTTGCCCGTTGCACAGCGGGAAATCCGTGCAGGCCAGCACCGCGTAGTTGGTGCTGACCCAGCCGCCCAGGAAGATCTGGATCACCAGCAGCAGCAGCCCGATGCGCACCGGCCAGCGCAGCCGCGCCGCCTGCGGCGCGACGAGGTGCGGGGGGTCGCTGCGCGAGCCCAGCCAGATCAGCGCCGCCAGCAGGCCCATGCCCAGCATCAGGTGCGTGACCACGATGATCGGCTGCAGCTTCATGGTCACGGTAAAGGCGCCGAATGCGCCCTGCACGCACACCAGCAGCAGCACGCCGGTGGCGAACCACGGCGACTGTTTCAGCTCGCGCCGCTTGACCCACGCCAGCACCATCAGCGCGATGATCAGCACGCCCACCGCCATGGCGAAATAGCGGTGGATCATCTCGATCCACGCCTTCACCAGCGTCACCGGTCCGCTTGGCAGCGCCGTTTCGGCGGCGCGGATCGGCTCCAGCGCCGCATGCGGGTTGGAGTGGCCGTAGCAGCCAGGCCAGTCCGGGCAGCCCAGGCCGGAGTCAGTCAGCCGCGTGAAGCTGCCGAACATGATCAGGTCCAGTGTCAGGAACGCGGTGATCCAGACCAGCTTGCGATATTTGTTACGATCGCCCTTGACCAGCACGTAGCACAGGGGCAGCAGCGCGATCAGGATGCCGATGATGGCCAGTTGCAGCAGCATGCCGTCCCCCTCAGCCGATCCGCGAAACCTTGAGCAGCTTCTTCAGGTCGCCGCTCATCTTCTTGGGATCCGGGTCCTGCGGGAAGCGCATCATCAGGTTGCCGAGCGGATCGACCAGGAAGATGGTGTCCTCGGCGCGCTTGCCCGGCTCGGCGGGGAGCCATTGCTGCGCGGCCTGGCGGTCGATGCGCAGAAAGCGCACGCCGGCGTAGGGCTCGTTGTAGGCGGCGGTCAGGCGCTGGTCGATCGCGCCCTCGTCGGTGATCAGCCACACCGGCACGATGCGCTCGCGGTCCTGCCCCTGGCCAGCGCGGATCTGGCGGATGGTGAAGAGCTTCTTCGCGCAGGCCTCATCGCAGGCGGACGGATCCGACGTCACCAGCAGCCATTTGCCGCGGAACTGCTCCAGCGGCACGGCCTGCCCGCGCTCGTCGGTGACCCGCACCGGCGGCATCGGCCGCTGCGGGTCGACCAGCGCGCCGTAGTTGGTGGCGCCGCCGCGTGGCTTGATCACGTAATAGGTGAAGTAGGAGGCAATCACCGGCGACGCGCACACCAGCAGCAGCAGCAGCATCTGCAGGCGGCCGCGGCGCGTGCGCGCGTCGATGCGGGAATCCGGCGGCGAAGCCGTGACGGCGGGGGCCGGGGCGGAGTCGTGCTGTGCCATGGGTACGTCTGTCCTTTGTTTCGGCAAGCGCACGCGCCCCGGAGGGAGCGCGTGCGGCCGGTTCATTCGTTTCAGGGTGCGGCCGTGCCTGCCGCCGGCCGGCGCGCGCGGCGCCAGCCCAATACGATCACCAGCACCACCGTCAGCGCGGCCAGCCCGAACCACTGGAACGCGTAGCCGTAGTGCCGGTCGGCGCCAAGGTCTGCCGGCGCCCAGTCGCGCGCCAGGCCATCGCCGGTGTCGTTACGCTGCTCGACCACCAGCGGGTGCAGCGCCAGCCCGGTTTCGGCGGCATACGCGGCGATTTCCACGTTCTGGCGGATCTTGCTGCCGGCTTCCGCGCTGGCTGCCTGGCCAAGGCTGTAGACCCGCGGCACGGCCGCCAGTGCCGTGCCCTCGATGGTGATTTCGCCAGCGGGCGTCGGGAACGGCGCAATCCGGCTACGGTCCTGCGCATCGCGCGGCAGCCAGCCACGCAGCACCAGCACTGCCTGCATGACACCGGCATCACCCGCGGGCGCGGTGATCTGCAGCGGCGTCAGCACCAGGAAGCCGGCGCGGCTGTCGCCGCCATTGCCGTGGGGGCGATTATCCAGCAATACGGTGCGGGCCGTGTCGAAGCGCCCGGTCACGCGTATGGTGCGGTCGGTCGCGGGCTGCGCCAGCGGTGCGGTGCCCAGCACTACCGGCGGCTGCGCCGCCAGCGCCTGCAGCCGCGCGGCGCGCACTTCCTTCTCATGCGCGCGGTTGAGCTGCCAGTTGCCCAGCGCGCAGGTCACCGCGATCACCACCAGCGCCGCAGCCAGCGGCAACGGGGGCACAGCGCTGAAGAGACGGCGCAGGTTCATCGGCAGGCCGCGCTGTGCGGCGATGCGAACGAGACGACTGCCCGGCTGGTGCGATAATGGGCCTGTCCAATACCGAGACCGCGGCACGATCCGCAGCCAACCTGCCCCGCCATGCGCTTTGTCATCATTGTCGCCTTCATCCTGATCATTGCCAGCCTGGCCTCCGCCCTGTTCTTCATGATGCGCGACCGCGGCAAGACGCCCAACATGATGCGCTCGCTGATGCTGCGCGTGGGCTTCTCGGTGGCGCTGTTCCTGTTCATCCTGTTCTCGCACTGGATGGGCTGGATCCACAGCACCGGCATCCGCATGACGCCCTGAAACACCGGGGCCGCAAAAGACAAACGCCGCAGGCTGGCCGGCCTCCTGCGGCGTTTCTCTTTTGCGTCCGCGCCGGCGGCCCCGGGTGACGGGACGCGCCGGCGGGCAGGTGCAGCTTACAGCCAGTACACCACCACGTAGAGCAACAGCCACACCACGTCAACGAAGTGCCAGTACCAGGCGGCGCCTTCGAACGCGAAGTGGTTCTCCGGCGTGAAATGGCCCTTGAGCACGCGGCCCAGCACCACCGCCAGCATGATCGCGCCCATGGTCACATGGAAGCCGTGGAAGCCGGTCAGCAGGAAGAAGGTCGAACCGTAGATGCCCGAGGTCAGCTTCAGGTTCAGGTCCGAGTAGGCGTGCATGTACTCATACACCTGCAGGCACATGAAGATCGCGCCCAGCAGGATGGTCAGCACCATGCCCTGGATCAGCTGGCTGCGCTTGCCGGCCAGCAGCGCGTGGTGCGCCCAGGTCAGCGTCACGCCCGACATCAGCAGCAGCGCGGTGTTGATGGTCGGGATCGGCCACGGGCCCATGGTCTGGAACGATTCCACCACGCCGGCCGGCCCCACGTTGGGCCACACCGCGGCAAAGTCTGGCCACAGGATCTTGTTGTTCAGGTCGCCCAGCCACGGCATGGCGATGGCGCGGGCGTAGAACAGCGCGCCGAAGAAGGCGCCGAAGAACATCACTTCGGAGAAGATAAACCAGCCCATCGACCAGCGGAACGACAAGTCGATGTTCTTGCCGTACAGGCCGCCCTCGGACTCGGTGATGGCGTCGCCGAACCAGCTCTTGAGCACGAACAGGAACCACAGCAGGCCGACGCCGCACACATACGGCGCCCAGGGCTGCCCGTTTACCCAACCGGCGGCGCCCGCGCCCGCCAGCAGCAGGCCGAAGCTTGCCGTGATCGGGTGGCGCGACGGGCCCGGTACGAAGTAGTACGGAGCGTTTGCGCGATTCGCACTCATTCTTTTATCTCCAGCTCAGAGTCTTTGATTCGGTATTCGTTATCCGCGCTTTGGCGCTGCGGGCCACCCGCCTCCTCTGGGCCGGCCCCGCCGCTGCGGCTGTTTTGTTCTGCGACTGCCTGCGACTGCTTTCTTGTCTACCTTTCCTGCCTGCTACTACCCTGCCGCCTGGCTCACCACCATGCGCACGATGACGACCAGCACCGCGATGAAGATGGCCGCGGCGATCACGCCGGCGACGACGACATGCACCGGGTTCAGCCGCGCCATGTCGCGCTCGTGCTCCGCGCCCTTGCGCAGCCCGATGAACGACCACAGCACCGCGCGCATGGTCTGCCCGAACGACATCTTGCGCTTGACCGCGTCCTTCATCTTTTCCATCGCCCGTCCTCTGCAAACGCGCCATGCACTGGCCGCGTCAGATGCCCTTGCCCGCCGGGACCTGCGGCGGCGGCGCCAACTGGCCTTCGGGCGCCTGCGCCACCGGCGTGCCCACCTCGAAGAAGGTGTACGACAGCGTAATGTTCTTCACATCCTTGGGCAGCGCGGGATCGATCACGAACACCACCGGCATCTCGCGCGCCTCTTTCGCCTTGAGCGTCTGCTGCTTGAAGCAGAAGCACTCCAGCTTCATGAAATACTGGGTCGCCTGCTTGGGTGCGTAGCTCGGGATCGCCTGCGCCGAGATATCGCGCGGCTGCCCGTTGGCCACCTCATAGACGATCGTCGCCATCTCGCCCGGGTGCACTTCCATGCTGTTCTTCACCGGACGGAACGCGAACGGCCCGCGCGCATTGGAATCGAACTCCACCGTGATGGTGCGGCTTTTGTCGACCTGCGTGTTCTTCACCGCGCCATGCAGTTCGCGCGTGGTGATCACGTTGATGCCGGTGATCTCGCAGATCTTCTTGTACAGCGGCACCAGCGCATAGCCGAAGCCGAACATCACGGCCACGATCACGACCAGCCGCAGCATCATGCCGCGGTTGAACCGCCGCTCCGATTCCCTGGCTTCACTGCCCTGCTGGTCGATGCCCATTTCGCTACCCTGCCGCTTCAGCCGAAGAACATCATCTTGGCGAAGAACCCCAAAAAGAAAACCACCACGATCGACAGCAGGATCAGGCCAAGGCGCCGGTTGGCGGCTTTCTGGTCCGGGTGTGATGGGTTTTTGTCTGGAGCCTGCATCATTTCCTTAACTGCCGGCGCGGAAGGCGGACTTCGCCGCCTCCCGCTGCCTGATTACGCTGGCGCCGCGTCAGCGGACCTGCGGGGGCACTTCAAAGGTGTGGAACGGCGCCGGCGACGGCACGGTCCATTCCAGGCCCTCGGCACCTTCCCACGGCTTGTCCGCGGCCTTCTCGCCGCCACGGTACGACGGCAGCACCACGAAGAAGAAGAAATACACCTGCATCAGGCCGAAGCCCAGGGCACCGATCGACGCGATCGCGTTGAAGTCCGCGAACTGGGTCGGGTAGTCGGCATAGCGGCGCGGCATGCCGGCCAGGCCCAGGAAGTGCATCGGGAAGAAGGTTACGTTGAAGAAGATCATCGAACCCCAGAAGTGGATCTGGCCGCGGGTTTCGTTGTACATGAAACCGCTCCACTTCGGACCCCAGTAGTAGAAGCCCGCGAACAGCGCGAACAGCGAGCCGGCCACCAGCACATAGTGGAAGTGCGCCACGATGAAGTAGGTGTCCTGCAGCTGGATGTCGACCGGGGCCACGGCCGGCATCAGGCCGGTGAAGCCGCCGATGGTGAACACGAAGATAAAGCCGATCGCGAACAGCATCGGGGTCTCGAAGGTCATCGAGCCGCGCCACATGGTGGCGATCCAGTTGAAGATCTTCACGGCCGTCGGCACCGCGATCAGCATGGTCGCGTACATGAAGAACAGCTGGCCGGTCACCGGCATGCCGGTCGTGAACATGTGGTGAGCCCACACGATAAACGACAGGATGGCGATCGAGGCGGTCGCGTACACCATCGAGCTGTAGCCGAACAGGCGCTTGCGCGAGAACGCGGGCACCACCTGCGAAACGATCCCGAACGCCGGCAGGATCATGATGTAGACCTCGGGGTGGCCGAAGAACCAGAAGATATGCTGGTACATCACCGGGTCGCCGCCGCCTGCGGCGGAGAAGAAGCTCGTGCCGAAGTGGCGGTCGGTCAGCACCATGGTGATGGCGCCGGCCAGCACGGGCATCACGGCGATCAGCAGGTAGGCGGTGATCAGCCACGTCCAGCAGAACATCGGCATCTTCATCAGCGTCATGCCGGGGGCGCGCATGTTGAGGATGGTCACGATGATGTTGATCGAGCCCATGATCGACGACGCGCCCATGATGTGCATGGCGAAGATGGCCATGTCCATGCCCGGGCCCATCTGCACCGACAGCGGCGCGTACAGGGTCCAGCCGGCGGCGGTGGCGCCGCCCGGGGCGAGGAACGAACCTGCCAGCAGCAGCGCGGCGGGCGGCAGCAGCCAGAAGCTGAAGTTGTTCATGCGCGCGAACGCCATGTCGGACGCGCCGACCTGCAGCGGGATCATCCAGTTGGCGAAGCCGACGAAGGCCGGCATGATCGCGCCGAACACCATCACCAGGCCGTGCATGGTGGTGAACTGGTTGAACAGCTCGGGGCGGAAGAACTGCAGGCCCGGCTCGAACAGCTCCAGGCGGATCAGCAGCGCCAGCACGCCGCCGGACAGCAGCATGATGAACGAGAACAGCAGGTACAGCGTGCCGATGTCCTTGTGGTTGGTGGCGAACAGCCAGCGGCGCCAGCCATGCGGGTGTTCATGCGCGTGGTCGTCATGCGCATGATCGTGCGGATGGGCGAGCGCGTCCGGGGTAGCAGTACTCATCGCAAATGCTCCTCTAATCCTGTTCTGTCTTCAGCGGGTCAGCCCGCGACGCGGTTGCCCGCGAGGCTGGCCTGCTTGTCGGCTGGCTTGGCTTCGGCCTTGGGAGCCTCGCCGCCTGCCGCGCCGCCGCCTTCAGGGAACTTGCCCGCACGGGCACCCACGAAGTCGCTCGGCTGGATCACTTCGCCCGTCTTGTTGCTCCAGGCGTTGCGCGTATAGGTCGTGACCGCGGCCAGCTCGGTATCCGAAAGCTGCTTCCACGACGGCATGCCGCCCTTGCCTTCCAGCAGGATGTGCATCTGGGCGGCCTTGGGGCCGTTGACCAGCTTGGAGCCGTCCAGCGCCGGGAACGCGCCGCCGCCCTTGCCGTTGGGCTGGTGGCAGACCGCGCAGTTGGCGGCGTAGACCTTCTCGCCGCGCACCTTGGATTCGTCCATCGTCCAGGTCTTGTTGGGATCGTCGGCCTTGGCCATCAATTCCTTCTTCTTGCCGTCGACCCACTTGGTGTACTCGGCGTCGGAGACCACGCGCACCACGATCGGCATGAAGGCGTGTTCCTTGCCGCACAGCTCGGCGCACTGGCCGCGGTACACGCCGGTCTTCTCGGCCTTGAACCAGGTGTCGCGCACAAAGCCGGGGATCGCATCCTGCTTGACGCCGAAGGCCGGGACCATCCAGGCGTGGATCACGTCGTTGGCGGTGGTGACGATGCGGATCTTCTTGTTGACCGGCACAACCAGTTCGTTGTCCACCTCCATCAGGTAGGTATTGGACTTGGGCTGCTCGTTGTTGATCTGCTCGCGCGGGGTGGTCAGGGTCGACACGAAGGAAATGCCCTCGCCTTCGCCCTTCAGGTAGTCATAGCCCCACTTCCACTGGTAGCCGGTGGCCTTGATGGTGATGTCGGAATTGGTGGTGTCCTTCATCGCCACCACGGTCTTGGTGGCCGGCAAGGCCATCGCGATCACGATCAGGAACGGGACGATGGTCCAGACCACTTCGACCGTAATGCTCTCGTGGAAGGAAGCCGGCTTGGAGCCCTTGGCCTTGCGGTGCGTGAAGATGGAATAGAACATCACGGCGAACACCGCGACGAAGATCACCGTGCAGATGATCAGCATCATCCAGTTCAGCCAGTGAATCTGTTCGGCGATCTTGGTAACGGGCTCGGTCAGGTTGAGCTGGCGCACGGCGGGGCCGCCCGGCATGTCGCTGACCGCGGACGCCGCCTGGCTGGCAAGCAGGGACGCACCTGCCAGACAAACTGCGGATGCCTTCTTCCACATTTTCATTTGTTATCTACCCAATTTACAGATTCAGATCTGTCC
>NZ_JBEFLI010000085.1:0-27257 GCF_040578825.1 Cupriavidus necator
TCGCTCCCCCTGCCCCATCGCCCCAATCACCGCACCCAAGGCACGCATCCCCTGCTGAATGCGCTCGGTCGTCAGACTGGCATAGCCCAGCACCAACCCCGCTGGCCGAGCCCGGCTGTGCGGCTGAGGCTCGGCAAACAACGGCGATACCGGGTAGACGCCCACGTCCTTGCTGCGGGCAGCGGCCACCAGCGCGGGCTCGTCCTGGGGCCGCAGGGACGGCAACCACAGCACCACATGCAGCCCGGCCGCGGTACCGCCGACTTCTGCGTCGCCAGGCAGGTAGCGCGTCATGCCATCGAGCAAGGCCGCGCGGCGGCGCTCGTTCTCCCGACGCATGCGCCGCACATGGCGTTCGTAGGCGCCACTGTCGATCAGCGATGCCAGCACGCGCTGCTCCAGCACGGGCGCATGGCGGTCGGCCAGCCGCTTGGCCTGGCGGAACACCGGCACCAGCTCGGGCGGCAGCACCAGGTAGCCAAGCCGCATTTGCGGCGACAGCGCCTTGGAGAAGGTGCCGATGTAGATCACGCGGCCGTCAGTGTCGATCGACTGCAGCGTGTCGATCGGGCGCTGGCCGTAGCGGAACTCGCCGTCGTAGTCGTCCTCGATGATCCAGGCGTCATGGCGCGTGGCCCATTGCAGCAGGTCCAGGCGGCGGCCGATCGGCAGCACGCCCCCCAGCGGGAACTGGTGCGATGGCGTTACGTACGCCAGCCGGACCCGGTCGCCCTGTGGAAGGCTGGCGGTATCCAGGCCATGCCCGTCCACCGGCGTGGCCACGCACCTGGCGCCGGTGGCCTCGAAGCAGCGCCTTGCCATCAGGTAACCCGGGTCTTCGAAGACAAAGACATCATCGGCATCGAGCAGCAGCCGGGCGCACAGGTCGATGGCCTGCTGCGAGCCATGCACCACCAGGATCTGCTCCGCCTCGCAGGCAAGTCCCCGGGCGCGCCGCAAGTAGCCCTGCAGGGCGCGCCTCAGCGACGCGTCACCTTCGGGCGGGGCGTAGTACAGGCTGTCTTGCTGGCGCAGCAGTTCGGCCTGGTAGGCACGCCGCCAGGCCAGGGTTGGAAAGTCCCGGGAAGCCACCGCGCCATACAGGAAGTCGAAGCGAACCGGTTCGGCGTGAGGTAGTCCGGGCATGCCGATGTTTGCCACGCGACGTCCGTACTCTGACAGGACCGGGGCAGACCTGGCGCGCCGGGCTGCGGCCCTCCGGGTTGGGGCCGGCGCCACCAATGGACTGGCGATCCGGGCTGCCCGCCCCATGGACGTGACGAGGAAGCCCTCGGCCGCGAGTTGTTCGTAGGTGGCGGTGACGGTGGTACGCGATACCCCCAGCTCGGCCGCCAGCGCGCGGGTGGACGGCGCCCGGGATCCCGGGGGCAGCGTGCCGTCCGCGATCTGGGCGCGCAGCAGATCGTAGATACGGCGTCCCGCCCCGGTGGCGCCGGGACGATTGTCGGCAGGCTGACGAGACTGGCCCATAAAGAATCCTCAAAACTGGTCCTTCTGATTGTGCCAGTTGTGGGCGAGATTATCGAGGATTCCCTTGCCCCCGATCCGCCACCATGTACATTCCTGCCCCGTTTGCTGAAACCCGGCCCGACGAACTCGCCCGCATCATCCGCGAGCACCCGCTGGGCATGCTGGTCACACAAGGAAGCGCCGGACTGGATGCCGACCACATCCCGTTCGAGTTCGATGCCGGCGAAGAAACGCATGGCGTGCTCACGGCCCACGTGGCTCGTGCCAACCCGCTGTTGCAGCGTTGCCCCTCGGGCACGCCGGTCATGGTGGTGTTTCGCGGCGCCGAGGGCTATATCTCGCCCAACTGGTACCCGAGCAAGCATGAGGCGCACCGCCAGGTGCCGACCTGGAACTACGAGGTGGTACACGCGCATGGCACGCTCACCGTGCATGACGACGAGCGTTTCGTTCGCCGCCTCCTCGCGCACCTGACACGGCGGCACGAGGCGGCCGAAGCCAGGCCCTGGAAGATGGGGGATTCCGCGCCCGAGTTCATCGACAGCATCCTGCGCAACATCGTGGGCATCGAGGTCGCCGTCACTTCGCTGGTGGGCAAGGTCAAGCTCAGCCAGAACAGGGAGGCGCGCGACCGCCTCAATGCCGCCGACACGCTGGAGGCGCGGGGGTACGGCGAACTGGCGCAGTCCATGCGCAGGGCCGGTGAATAAGCGGCAGCCTCGACAGGCAGCCATGTCATCTCCCCACAGCGCCATGTACACCTCCACCTTCACCTTCGCCAAAGGCGAGTTCGACGACGAGTTCCACGCCATCGACGGTGCGCTACCATGTCATTTGTCACCTTTCTCCTCACTGCCGTCGTTCTTGCCATCACTCCCGGCCCGGGCATCGCCTATGTGGTTGCCCGAACCGTCGCTGGCGGCCGGTCAGAGGGGCTGGCTTCATGCCTGGGCACGGGCGTCGGCGGGATGTTCCACGTGCTCGCTGCCGCCCTGGGCCTGTCGCTGGTCATCGCCCAGTCAGCGGTGGCGTTTAACCTGATCAAGTACGTTGGTGCGGCTTATCTGGTGTACCTGGGTATCCGGATGCTGATGCGCAAGGAACAGTCGGTCGCGCACGAAGCCATGCCGTCTCAGGGCGCGCGCCGCGCCCTGGCCGAGGGCGTCGTGGTCGAGATCCTGAATGTCAAGACGGCGCTGTTCTTCCTGGCGTTCCTGCCGCAGTTTGTCTCGCCAGGCGAGCCTCTGGTGCCGCAGCTGGTCGTGCTGGGCAGCATTTGCGTCGCGCTCAACACGCTGGTGGATGTTGTTGCCGTGTTTGCCGCCCATCGTTTGCTCAGGTCCGGCGCCGCCCGCGCCGCGCGCGCCCGATTGATGACGCGTGTGTCGGGTGTCACGATGCTGGGGCTGGGCACCTTCCTGGCGCTTGCGCGGCGCGAGGCATAGAGAGGGCTGTTTGGAAAAATAGCCCGGGGTTATGTCTGGGTTGGACTTGCAGCGCTGATCTGAAAATCAACGATGGCCGTTCAGATTTGCTTAAAACGTTCGCTGAGTCGTCACGCCCGGCACCGACATACCGATCCGCAGAATCTCACCCGCCGTTGAATCCGTCATGTAAAGCATCTTGCGATCGGGTCCGCCAAACGCCACATTCGTCAGCGAGTGGCCCGCGGTGCCACGGATAACCTCGACCGGCTCGGCCCGATGATTCAGTACCCATACGTAGGCGAGCCCCGGGTTGGCGACCAGCAGGCGGCCATCGTCGCAACAGGCTGCAGGTCCTTTGCCGGATCAAAGGGCAGCGTCTTGAAGATGTGGGGCAACAGCGCGTAGGTCGTATCGTTGGCCAGCAGCGTGTAACCGTCCGGCGCGGCGCGGGCAACCTGGGCCGTTCCAATCGTTCCCGTCGCGCCGGCCTTGTTTTCCACATAGAAGCTCTGGCCCGTCTGCTCGGCGAGCCGCTGCGCCATTTTGCGGGTGACGGCGTCCACGGCGCCGCCAGGCGGGTAAGGAACGATGATCTTGACGGGCTTGGCCGGCCAGCCTTGCGCCTGAGCGACCATCGACATGGCTGCAAGCGTCGCGAACGCCAGGCCCCGGAGCTTCCACGCTCCGCCTTCCTTCTTTTTCATCAAGCTGTCTCCATCGTTTTTTATATTGCGTAAAGGGCGGGATAAACGGCACGGCGCCGCATGAGCGGACAACGAGCACGACATACCGCCAACCGGGCACCAATCCGGCTAATGCTGTCCCGCTGCCGCCTCGTGAACCTTCTCCAGGACCGCGATGGTGTTAGTCGCCGCCGCGATACCCATATTGACGTAGGCCGCACTGGTCACGCCCCCGATATGCGGGCTCAGCACGAAGCCAGGCTGCCCCTGGAAAATATGGGGCGACGACATCGGCTCGCGCGCAAAGCTGTCCAGGCCGGCCGCCGCCACGCGTCCCGACTGAACGGCTTCGAGCAGCGCCGCTTCATCGATCAGCCCGCCCCGCGCGGTGTTGATAATGATCACGCCAGGCTTGCAACGCGCAAGCGTGGTGGCATTGACCATTTCCTTGTTCTCGGCCGTCAACGGGCATTGCAGCGAGATGACGTCCGAGGCCTCCCAGACCGTTGCCAGCGGGACAGCTTCGATATAGTCGGGCAGGTCCGTGGCGAACGGATCGAAACCAATCACACGCATGCCGATGGCGTCGCACATCCTGGCGAACCGCCGGCCAATGGCACCCAGGCCAACGAGCCCGACAGTCAGGCCATTCAGCTCCAGGCTCTTGTGCGTCGCCTTGTCCCAGTGGCCGGCATGCATGCGCGCATCCAGTTGCACCACCGACTTGGCGCACGCAAGCATCAGCGCCAGCGCATGCTCGGCCACGGCGGCGGCATTAGCTCCGGCCGCGGCGGTCACGGTGATGCCGCGCGCCGCCGCGGCGGCCTTGTCGATGGTGTCGGTGCCGGTGCCGTGTTTCGAAATCACCTTCAAGGCTGGTGCCGCATCCATGACTTCGGCGGTTACGCTGCCGTAGCGCACGATCATGCCGACCGGGTTGTGCTGCCTTGCCAGTGCGACCAGATCGGCGGTCTGGGGCGTCTTCCCCGCGAATACGATCTCATAGTCGCCCAGCAGCGCGAGGGCTTCCGGTGCCAGGTCCGCACCCGTGACGATAATGGCCGGCTTGTTCGTCACAGTCTTTCTCCCTGCTTCAGCACGCCCGCCGTCACCAGCGAGGCCAGCAGCCACGGCGCGGTGGTATTGCCTTCCTTGATCTGGGCAATGCGCATGCCTTCCGCCTCTTCCTTCCTGGCGGCGGCCTCGAGCAAGGCTTCGATCTTCTCGCGCTCTACCACCACCAGGCCATCGGCATCGCCGGAGATGAAGTCGCCGGGATGCACCGTGACGCCACCCACAGAAATGGGGTGACCGATGCGGCCGCCAACTTCCTTGGTGGGGCCGTTGGGGTTCGTGCCCACCGAAAAAACCGGGAACTGCATGGCGTCCAGCTCGAGGCTGTCGCGGACGGCGCCGTCGATGACGACCCCGGCCAAGCCGCGCTGGCGTGCGGCATGCATCATGATCGTTCCCATCAGCGCAGAGGTCTGGTCCCCCTTGCCGTCGACGACCAGAACATCGCCCGGCTGCGCCAGCGCCAGTGCCGCATGGATCATCAGGTTGTCACCGGGACGAACTTCGACAGTGAAGGCGGGTCCGGCGACTTTCATGGTCGGGCGCAAGGCCCTGATGCGGCCATGCAGCGCACCGCGGCGTCCGCCGACATCGGACAGGATCGCCGGCTGGAACCTGGCGGCACGCGCCACGATGTCGGCGGGTACGCGCTCAAACGATTTGATGATATTGGGCAAGGTCATGGTGAACTCCAGGCAATTTGAAAGAGGTAGGTAGATGCGGGGCGCGTCAATCCAGCTTGGTGCCGGACGACTTGATGACCGATGCCCAGCGCCCGATGTCCTGCCTGATCAGCGCACTGAACGCCTCGGGCGTGCCAATCAGCACCGATGCACCTTGTTCATTCAGCTTGCTGGCGAGCGCCGGAGACTTGAGTGCCTTGTTGAACTCGGTATTCAGGCGTACCACGATGTCCTTCGGTGTCGCGGCAGGCGCGACGAAGCCGAACCAGGTCGCGGTATCAAAACCGGGATAGCCCGACTCGGCGACGGTCGGCACCTGGGGCAGATCCTGCACACGCTTCGGGGACGTCACCGCCAGCGGCCGCAGCTTGTTGTTCTTGATATGCCCGAGCAGCGTTGGCACGGATGCCATGTAGAGATCGACTTGTCCGCCCATCAGATCGTTGACCGCCTGCGCTGCGCCCTTGTACGGCACATGGGTGAACTTCACCTTCGCGGTGTTCTGAAGCTGCTCGCCGCCAAGGTGCGCCACCGTGCCGTTGCCCGGCGATGCGAAATTGATGGTGGCGGGCTTTGCCCTGGCGGACTGGATCACGTCCTTGAGCGTCTTGTAGGGCGAGTTGACGTGCGTGACCAGCACCAGCGGCGCGGAGGCGACCATGCTGATGGGCGCGAGGTCCTTCAACGGGTCATAGGGCAACCGTTCGTACAGCGAGGGATTGATGGCAAGGTTGCTGGTCTGTCCCATGACGATGGTGTAGCCATCGGCCGGCGCTTTGGCTGCCGCGTCTACCCCGAGGTTGCCACCGGAGCCTGGCTTGTTCTCCACCACGAAAACCCAGCCGGTCGATTTGGCAACCGTATTGGTCACTTCCCGGGCGATGATGTCCGTGCCCCCGCCGGCGGGGAACGGGACGATGACCCGGATGGGCTTGGTGGGGTACTGGGGCGCGGCATGCGTGGGGGCGGAAGCCACCACCAGGCCGGCGGCCAGAACCAACATGCAGCGACGGGAAATTGCCTTCATGACTGTCTCCATAAATCTGATTTCGTTGTGATTGGATTGTGGCGGCCCGTTTCACGGCATACAATGCCGTTTCATAGAGTGCACCACGTTTCGTGCCATGAATCGAAAGAGTGATCCCAAGGCTGCGTCTACCGGCGACGAAAGCGCGGGCGCCGTGATCGCGGTCACCCGCGCGCTGCGTGTGCTCGAGGCGTTCGGCGTGAACGACCCCCAGCTTTCACTTGCCGAACTGAGCCGGCGCACCGGCATTCACAAGACCACCGTGCTGCGGCTGGCGCGCACGCTGGCGGCGGACAACTACCTGGTGCAGAAGGAAGACGGCAGCTGGCGGCTCGGCCGCGCAGCGGGATGGCTGGGCGCGTGCTACCAGGCGACCTTTAACGTTCAGGAAGTGGTGGAACCGGTCCTGCGGGAGCTGACGATCAAGACCGGCGAAAGCGCTTCGTTCTATGTCCGGGAAGGACAACAGCGGACCTGCCTGGTCCGGGTCGAAGGACCGCAGGCTATCCGGCATCACGTCAGGATCGGGGCGGCCCTGCCGCTGGACAGCGGTTCGCCGGGCCGCGTGATACAGGCTTTCTCGGGAGAGCCAGGCGAGCTTTATGAAATGATCCGCCGCCGCGGTTTTCATCTGTCGCTTGGCGAGCGGGAGCCCGAAGTCTCGAGCGTGTCGGCACCGGTGTTCGGATTGCACTGGCGGCTGCTGGGCTCCATGTGCATTTCCGGACCGACCTCGCGGCTAAACGAAGCGCGTTTGCTGGAGCTGGCACAGACGGTCGTCGACGCGGCGAACAAGCTGTCTTATGCCATGGCAGGAAGCCAACGGCCTGCGATGCAAGTTGAAAGGCCGTCAACCTGGCACCCTTGAGCGTCGAATGCTCTTGATGCGGCCCCCTGCCCGCATGCACCGAGGCGCAGGCCTCAGTTACTTCTCCGGCATGGCCGACGAGTGATGGCTGGTAATCAGCCATCGCCCACCATCCCATCGATAGGCGTAGGTAAAGCGGCGTAGGTAAAGCGGGCCTTAACGACGGCGCCGGTACGTGCGAAGGTGAATGTGTAGAGCCCGGAATCCACAGCGGAATTGCAGCCCAGTTCATCGCTACGGAAATCGATCTTCCCGGACGGACGTTCTTGCAGGAAGTGTTGGAAATATTCTTCTTTCTCTGCGACGGTCACGCGGGGCTTGTTGGCCGCCTTCAGGCGCTCAGCGGAATGTCAGCGCCACACTGAATACTAGGCGCAGATTCTGAAGTGCAAAGTCGCGATAGCCGCGGCTTGCTGCGAGGACGTGTGGATGAAGGCGGCGTCCGCTTTGGCCGATCCCTCGCCGACCCATCGCCGCCCTGCCTCTCGTTTTCCCGCACTGTCCCGAATTGCAAACAGCCTGTCCCAATTGGTCAAACCCCCGACCGCCATTCCTCGATACTTCGCCACGTCGAACGACCACGCTGCGGCGATTCGCACGGTCGCAAGCAGTTGCTTCCAGGAAAGGCTTTCATGCTCGGACAACCCTCCACGCATTCCCCGCTCGCTGCCAGCGCGGCCGCTGCGCAACCTTCCCGCTGCTATGCCTGGCTGGTCTTTGCGCTGAGCTTTGGCTTGCTGCTGTCGGACTACATGTCGCGGCAAGTGCTGAACGCGGTCTTTCCGCTGCTGAAGGTGGAATGGTCGCTTACCGATACCGAGCTGGGCGTGCTGGGCGGCATCGTCGCCCTGATGGTGGGACTGCTTACCTTTCCGCTGTCGATCCTGGCTGACCGCTGGGGCCGGGTGCGCAGCCTGGTGCTGATGGCTGCCCTCTGGAGCCTGGCGACACTGGGCTGCGCGCTGGCCGACAACTTTGGGCAGATGTTCGTGGCGCGGCTGTGCGTGGGCATTGGCGAGGCGGCCTATGGCAGCGTCGGGATCGCCGTGGTCCTGTCGGTGTTCCCGCGCCACCTGCGCGCCAGCCTGAGTTCTGCCTTTATCGCGGGCGGGGCGTTCGGTTCGGTGCTGGGCATGGCGCTGGGCGGCACGCTGTCGGCGCATTTTGGCTGGCGCTGGGCCTTTGCCGGGATGGCGGTCTTCGGGCTGGCGCTGGTGGCGGTGTATCGCGTGGTCGTCACCGAAGCGCGCCTGCGGGCGCAACGCCGACTCCTCGGCGAGACAGCACCCGATGTCGCGCCCGATGTCGCACCCGGTGCCGCACCGCGTGAGCGCGTAGCGCTGCGCGCGCTGTTGCCGGCATTGTTCTCCGCGCGCTCGATTCTTTGCGCCTATGCCGGCAGCGCGCTGCAGCTGCTGGTGATGGGCGCGCTGCTGACCTGGATGCCGAGCTACCTGTCACGCTACTACGGCATGGCTACCGACGTTGCCGGCGTGACCGCCGCCGCTTTCGTGCTGGCCGGCGGCGCCGGCATGATCCTGTGCGGCGCGCTGACCGACTGGGTGTCGCGCGTTGTGCCGCAGCGCAAGTGGCTGATGGCGGTGGCCTACAGCGTGACCTGCTGCGCGCTGCTGCTGGCCGCGTTCCGCCTGCCCCCGGGCACGGCGCAGCTGGTACTGATCGGCGCCGGCATGCTGTTTGTCGGCGGCACCGCGGGCCCGGCGAGTGCCGCGGTGGCCAACCTGACCCACCCCAGCATCCACGCCACTGCCTTCGCCACATTGACGCTGGCGAACAACCTGCTGGGCCTGGCGCCGGGGCCGTTCGTCACCGGCGTGATTGCCGACCACGTCGGCTTGCTCGGCGCCTTGCAGGTGGTGCCGATGGCCGGCGTGCCGGCGGCGCTGTGCTTCCTGGCCGGACGCCGCTACTACACGGCCGACCTGCGCCGCCTGGAAGGCCGGCGCGAAACCTGTGCGCACTGACTCCCCTGACTGACCCTGGAATACCATGACCCTCCTTGCTGACACCACCGTACTGCTGGTGCCGGGCTTGCGCGACCACGTCGCGGAGCACTGGCAAACCCTGCTCGAGGCACAACTGCCGAATGCGCGCAGCGTGGCCCCGCTGGAACATGACAAGCTCAGCCGCGACGCCCGCGTGGCGGCGCTGGATGCGGCCCTGGCAGCGATCGACGGCCCGGTCGTGCTGGTGGCCCACAGCGCCGGCGTCATGATCACCGTGCACTGGGCCGCGCAGCACCACCGCAAGATCCGCGGCGCACTGCTGTGCACGCCCGCCGACCTGGAAACCCCGATGCCACCCGGCTACTCCGACACCGCGACGCTGGCCCGCCACGGCTGGCTGCCCGTGCCGCGCGCGCCGCTGCCCTTCCCCACCCTCCTGGCCGCCAGCCGCAACGACCCGCTGGCCAGCTACGAGCGCGCCACGCAAATGGCCAGCGACTGGGGCAGCCGGCTGGTCGACCTGGGCAAGGTCGGACACCTCAATCCCGCCGCCGGCTATGGTCCCTGGCCACGCGCCACCGAATTGCTCGACGCACTGCTGCGCGCGCGCTGATGCGCGGCAACCGCTGCACGCATCAGAAGGCAGTACCCCGGCTTACACAAACAGACGGAATCATCCGCGCCACACACCAAAGGAAAGGAGATTGTTCATGAAGCTCAGCAGCATCGCGGCGGGCGCATGGCTCGCCTGCGCGGGGAGCGCGCTCGCACAGTCCGGCGTCACGCTCTACGGCGTGGCCGACATCAACGTGGAATTCGCCAACCACGTGGGCGCGGTGCCGACCGCCGCCAACCAGTTCAGCCGCGGCCCGGCCAACGACGTCTACCGCATGAACTCCGGCGGCGTATCGGGATCGCGCTGGGGATTGCGCGGCGTGGAGGACCTGGGCGGCGGAACCAAGGCGCTGTTCGTGCTGGAAGGCGGCTTCAACCTCGATACCGGCACCGCGCAGCAAGGCGGCCGCCTGTTCGGCCGCCAGGCGTTCGTGGGCGTGCAGAAGGCCGGCATCGGGCAGCTCAGCCTGGGGCGCCAGTACACCTCGATGTTCGAAGCACTGGCGAACTTCTCGCCCACGGCCTATGCCACGCAGTACGAACCGGTGGTGCTGCAGTCCGGCGCCAACTTCCGCGAGGACAACACCGTCAAGTACAGCGGCAAGTTCGGCCCGTTGACGGCGCTGGCCCACTGGTCCTTCGGTACCGGGCTGGCCTTGCCGCAGACGGTGGGCGTGGCCACGCCGATCGGCGGCAATGGCGAGGTGCCGGGACATTTCCGGCGCGACACGGCGTACGGCGCCGCGGTGGCGTACCAGGGCGGCCCGCTGGGGTTGATGGCCGGCTACGACCAGTGGAATCCCACCATCGGCGTGAGCAGCGGCACGCTGAAGAAAGCGGTGGTCGGCGCGAGCTACGCTTTTGGCCCGGCGAAGATCATGGGTGGCTATCGCTGGGGCCAGAACAGGAACGCCGCGGGCGTGGTGATCCAGCGCGACGACTTCTACTGGATCGGCGCCAACTACCAGGTCACGCCGGCGATCGGCCTGACGCTGGAATACAACTACGACGACGTCAAGCACCTGTTCGGCGATACCCATGTCGCCAACCCGTGGCAGATCGCGCTGGTGGCCAACTATGCGTTCTCCAAACGCACCGACGTCTATCTCACTACCGCGTATGCGAAGAATGCCGGCCTGATGCTGGAATCGCTGGCCACGGTCTATGCCAACAGCCTGTCGCTCGGCAACAGCTATGTGCTTGCCAACGGGCAGCGCAGCATGCTGGGCGTGGCGCTGGGCCTGCGCCACAAGTTCTGACCGGCACGGGATACAGGCGCACGCGAACGGCCGGCCTAGCTGCCGCCGCCCTGCTGCGCCCGCCACTTTGTCACGCTGCAGCCGAATTCACCGCTGAACCAGCGCGAGAACGCGCTCAGCGATGAGAACCCCAGCAGCGTCGCCACTTCCGACAGCGGCCGCTCGGGGTTCTCGATATAGCCCATCACCAGCCCGGCGCGCGCCTGGTTGAGGATCTCGGAGTACGTGGTGTCGTCCTGCGCCAGGCGCCGGTGCACCGTGCGCCGGTCCACGCCAAGGTGCTGGGCCACGCGGTCGACGGAGCACGCCCCGGTGGACAGCAGCAGGTACACGAGCTTGCGCACCTTGTCCGACGTAGTGGTGTTGGCCTGCGCCAGCAAGGTGCCCAGATAGCGCTTGACCTGGCCCGCCATCACCGGGTCATAGGAAGGCAACGGCGCCTCCAGGTCCCTCGCCGCGCAGACAATGCCGTCGAAATCCTGGTTGAACAGCGCCGGCATGCCGAACACCCGCGTGCAGGTCGCCAGGCTGGCCGGCGCGGCATGCGTAAAGCAGATGCCGCGCGGGCGCCACGATGCGCCCAGGAACAGGCTCAGCATGCGGTACATCACGCCCACGGCCAGGTCGGTGGCCTGGCGGAACGCGCCGGGTTGCTCGCTCAGGATCTGCAGCCGGATCATCACCAGCCCCTCGGCCTCTTCCATGCGCATCGCCAGCGACTCGTTCTGCAGGCCCATGTATCGCACCATGGACTCCAGCGCCCGGCGCAGCGTGGGCTGCTCGCGCACCACGAAGGCCAGCGGGCCCAGGTTGGAGAACTGGCGCAGCTCTGCCATGCGCAGGCCGAAGTCATCTACCCGCGCGGCACGTGCCGATGCATCCAGCAGGCGCCCCACCAGCGCCGCCGGGATGCGGATGTCGGGATCGAGCAGCACGTCGCGGCTGATCCTGGCCGCGCGCAGTTGCTGGTGCGGATCGAGGCCCACGGCGCGGGCGACTTCGACGTAGTTGGTGAGGCTGGCGCTGCGCAGGTAGTAGGACATCGCGTTTTCCCGGACTGTCCCGAAATGTAAATCGACTGTCCCGGATCGTCAAATCGCTGAGCACCGTTGCACGATACTTCCGACATCACAAGAGAACCCGAAAAAGGCCGCAGCCCGGCGCCATCGGCGAAGGGGGATGCGGCCATAAACCTACCAGGAGCAAAGCATGCAATTCCTCGACGATTCCCTGCACCCCGAGAACATGGACAAGGTGGTCATCACCGTGGCGCCGTACGGCCCCGAGTGGATGCCCGAAGACTTCCCGGAAGACATTCCGGTGACCATGGAAGAACAGGTGCAGAAGGCCGTCGATTGCTATGACGCGGGCGCCACCGTGCTGCACCTGCACGTGCGCGAGCTGGACGGCAAGGGCTCCAAGCGCTTGTCCAAGTTCAACGAGCTGATTGCCGGCGTGCGTGCGGCGGTGCCCGACATGATCATCCAGGTGGGCGGCTCGATCTCGTTCGCGCCGGAAGACGAAGGCGAGGCCGCCAAATGGCTGTCGGACGACACCCGCCACATGCTGGCGGCGCTGGAGCCGCGCCCGGACCAGGTGACGGTGGCGATCAACACCACCCAGATGAACATCATGGAGCTGCTGTACCCCGAATACCTGAAGGGGACGTCGCTGGAGCAGCCGGCGTACCAGCAGGCCTACCGCGAGATGACCGTGCCGGCAGGCCCGGCGTGGGTGGAAGAACACCTGCGCCGCCTGCAGGCCTCGGGCATCCAGCCGCACTTCCAGCTCACCGGCATCCACGCGCTGGAAACGCTGGAGCGCCTGGTCCGCGCCGGCATCTACAAGGGTCCCCTGAACCTGACCTGGATCGGCATCGGCGGCGGCTTTGACGGCCCCAACCCGTTCAACTTCTTCAACTTCGTGCACCGCGCCCCGGACGGCTGCACGCTGACCGCCGAATCGCTGCTGAAGAACGTGCTGCCGTTCAACATGATGGCCATGGCGATGGGCCTGCATCCGCGCTGCGGCATCGAAGACACCATCATCGACCAGCACGGCAAGCGCATGAGTTCGGTCCAGCAGATCGAGCAGTGCGTGCGCGTGGCCAGCGAACTGGGCCGCGAGATCGCCTCGGGCAAGGAAGCACGCGAGATCTACCGCATCGGCACCTGGTACGACAGCGCGGATGAAACGCTCGCCGCGCACGGCATGGCGCCGAACCGCAAGGCGGGCCAGAAGAACCTGCCGCTGCGCGCCGCCTGACACGCATGGTGCCGGCCACGGGTGCAAGGCCCGTGGCCGGGCAAGCGCCACATGAAGGTTTTCCCCTGACGCCATGACCCCAGCCACTACGCCCGCCAACCCGTGCCTGAACATCTGCCGCATGGACCAGGCCGGCAACTATTGCCAGGGCTGCGGCCGCACGCCGCTGGAAATCGGCCGCTGGCCCCGGATGACCGAGGCCGAGCGCGCCGAGGTCATGGCAGCGCTGCCGTCGCGGCTGCCCTGGCGCAGCCCACCGGGGCCGGCGCCCGTTCGCTGAACGCCAGTCCCCCTGCGGCCGCCGGCGCCTCATGAAGGCTGCTGGCTGGCTCCACGACCGGCCTCAGCAGAAGGACGGCATGGCTGTACCTGACCTAATATCGATTAACGGAGACAAAGATGCCGAACCGCCCTGCCCGCCTGCGCGTGCGCTACGCCGCCGCCGCGATTGCCGCCGGCATGACCTTGACGATGCCTGCAGCCATGGCCTGGACCAACAAGCCGGTGCGCATGCTGGTGCCCGCCCCCGCCGGCGGCACCATGGACGTGATCGCGCGCCTGCTGGCCGACCAGCTTTCCGCCGACCTGGGCCAGCCCGTGGTGGTGGACAACAAGCCCGGCGCCGGCGGTGGCATCGCCATCAACACCATGCTGGCCGCGCCGCCCGACGGCCAGACCATCATGGTGACCGCCACCAACGTGCTGACCGAAGTGCCGCACGTGCTCAAGACGCCGTACAACACCATGAAGGACATCCGGCCGCTGGCCGCGGTGGCGCGTTCGCGGCTGTTGCTGGTGGGCTCGCCCACGCTGCCGGCCAGGGACTTCAAGAGCCTGGTCAGCTACGTGCAGGCCAACCCCGGCAAGCTCAGCTTTGCCTCGTACAGCGCCGGCACGGCGTCGCACTATGCCGGCGTGATCATGAACCAGAAGGCTGGCATGGACCTGGCGCACGTGCCCTTCGCGGGGTCGGCGCCGGCGCTGGTGCAGGTAATGGGCGGCCAGATCGCGGTGATGTACGACGGCATGGTGACCTCGCTGCCGATGATCCGGGCCGGCAAGCTGCAGGCTTACGCAGTGGCCTCGAAGAGCCGCTCGCCACTGCTGCCGCAGGTGCCGACCTTTGCCGAACTGGGTTATCCGGACGTCGAGTTCAGCAACTGGGTGGGGGTGATCGGTGCGTCGCGCGTGCCGGTGGAACTGGCGCAGAAGATCCACGCTGCCGCCTACAAGGCCGCGGCTGCGCCGAAGGTGCAGGAACGCATGCAGGCACTGGGTTATGAGCCGATGCGGGAGCAGACATTGTCGCAACTGGGCCAGTCGCTCAATGAGGAATACGAGCGCAATGCGGCCATCGTGAAGACGTTCCATATCCAGCCGTGAACTTGCTGGCGGGCGTCGGAAGCCGGCGCCCGTTGGCAAGGTGCTGATCGCCTCCACCGGGAGGCGATTGTCTTTGGCGCGCTGGCCTGGATCACGGGCCCGGCTGGCAACTGTCCAAAAAAAAGCGCCGGTCCCCAAGCAAGGAACCAGCGCAATTCCCTTATCTACCCTCAGGCTGCTTCTTCCCGCAGCAGCTTCTTGTTGATCTTGCCGACACTGGTCCTGGGAATGACCTCGACAAAGACGATCCGCCCGGCCTCCGGCACCGCATACTTGCTGATCCGGCGCGATTCCACATGTGTCATCAGCCGCGCGCGGATCTGCTCGGGCGCGACCTCGACACCGGCGGCGCGCACGACAAAGGCCATCGGCCGCTCGCCCCACTTCGCGTCCGGCACGCCGATCACCGCGCATTCCTGCACGCCCGGCACCTCGGTGATCAGGTTCTCCACCTCGATCGACGACACCCATTCGCCACCGGTCTTGATCACGTCCTTGATGCGGTCCACGATCTGCACGAAGCCGTCTTCGCCCATCACGGCAACGTCCTGGGTATGCAGGTAGCCGCCGGCCCAGAGTTCTTCCGACGCCTGCGGCTTGCCGAAATAGCCCTTGGTCAGGAACGGTGCGCGCAGCACGATCTCGCCGCGGCTCTTGCCGTCGCGCGGCAGGTCCTGCATGTCTTCGCCAACGATGCGGCAATCCACCATCGTCACCGGGCGGCCGGTGGCGCAGCGCATGCGCACTTCTTCCGCGCGGTCCGCGGGCACGCGGCCGGGCGGGAGCTGGGCCAGCGCGACGATGGGGCCGGTTTCGGACATGCCGTAACCGGCGAAGATGTCGATGCCGCGCGCCAGCGCCGCCTCGCACAGCGCGGGCGGCAGCGCCGAGCCGCCGATGATGATCTTCCAGCCCGACAGATCGGGGGTGCCGTCCTGCGCGGACTGCAGCAGCATCTGCAGGATGGTGGGCACGCAGTGCGAGAACGTAACCTTCTCGGTCTCGCGCAGCTTGAGCAGCAGGTCCGGCGCGTAGCGGCCCGGCAGCACGGTGCGCAGCCCCAGCATCACGGCGATGTACGGGATGCCCCAGGCCAGCACGTGGAACATCGGCGTGATCGGCATGTACACGTCTTCACGGTGCATGCGCTGGCCTTCGCGCGGCGAGCATAGCGTGGTGGCCGAGGCCAGCGTGTGCAGCACGATATCGCGGTGGCTGTAGCAGACGCCCTTGGGATCGCCGGTGGTGCCGGTGGTATAGAAGGTGGCGGCCCTGGTGTTCTCTTCGAACTCGGGGAACATAAAATCGGCCGACGCCGCTTCGACCAGCGCCTCATATTCGCCCGCCAGCGGCGGGGTCGATGCCGGCACCTGCTGCCCGTCGGCCATCAGCACGAAGCGCGGGTTGCAGGTCAGCTCGCCGCGGATCTCTTCGAGCACCGGCGCGAAGTCCGGATGGAACAGCACGATGTCGGCGCCGGCGTCGTTCAGCGTGTACAGGATCTGCCGGGGCGAAAGCCGCACGTTGACGGTGAAGAGCGTGGCGCCCATCATCGGCACGCCGAAATAGCACTCCAGGTAGCGGTGGCTGTCCCAGTCCATCACCGCCACGGTGGTGCCGTGGCCGGCGCCAAGCGCGGTCAGCGCCGAGGCCAGCTTGCCGATGCGGGCGCGGAAGTCGCGGAAGGTGTAGCGCATCTGGCCGCGGTAGCTGATCTCCTGGTCGCCATGGAGGCTCACCGAATTGATCAGCAATTGCTTCACCAGCAGCGGGTAAGCGTAGGCCGACTGCGCGGGGGTAATCAGGTTGTCTTGCATGCTTGCCTCGTGCTCAGAACGGCTTGCTGCCGATGATGCCGGCGCGCTCCATCTTGCGGTGGCACGGCGGATAATCCATCACTGCGTAATGCTGGGTGGCGGTGTTGTCCCAGATCGCCACGCTGTCGGGCGCCCAGCGCCAGCGCACCTGGTATTCGGGGATATATGCCTGGCTGATCAGGTAGCGCAGCAGATCGCCGCCGCCAGGGTTGGCGTCCTGGCCAAAGCGCACGCGCGCGGGCGTGTGGTAGTTGGTGAAATGCGTGGCAAAGGCGTTGACGTAAAGGATCTTTTCCCCGGTTTCCGGGTGCGTGCGCACGACCGGGTGCTCGGCATCCGGATACTGGGCCTTGAGCGCCAGCCGTTTCTCGATCGGCATCGCGGCACCGAAGCTGGCTTCGATGCTGTGGCGCGCGTGCAGGCCGGCAATCTGCGTCTTGACGTGATCGGGCAGCCGCTCGTAAGCCAGCGCCATATTGGCCCACATGGTGTCGCCGCCCACCGGCGGGCATTCCACGCAGCGCAGCACGGCGCCGAACTGCGGCGCCTCGCGCCAGGTGGTGTCCGAGTGCCAGGCGTTCTCGTAGCGGTCGTTGGGCTGGTCCGGCGTCTTGTAAATGCGGACCAGTCCGGGGTGCTCGGGATCGCTGCCGGCCACCGGATGGTCTTCCAGCTCGCCGAAGCGGCGCGCAAAGGCAACGTGCCCGGCGCGGCTGAAGCGCTGGTCGCGCAGGAACAGCACGCGGTGCTGCAGCAGCAGCGCGCGGATCTCGGCAAACAGGCCATCATCGCGCACCGCATCGGCCAGGTCGACGCCGGTCAGTTCTGCCCCAAGGGCACAGCTCAGTTGGTGGACTTGCATGATGGCGCTCCTCAGACCACGAATATCGACGAACCGGTGGTCTTGCGCGACTCCAGGTCCCGGTGCGCCTGCACCGCGTCCTCCAGTGCATAGCGCTGGTTGATCTCGATACGGATGCGGCCGGCGCCGACGTGGTCGAACAACTCACCGGCAAGTTCGGCCTTCTCGGCGGGGTCGGCAATGTAGTCGGCCAGCGCCGGGCGGGTCAGGAACACCGAGCCCTTCATCGCCAGCAGCACCGGGTCGAACGGCGGGATCGGCCCCGATGCGGTGCCCACGCACACCATGGTGCCGCGGCGCCTGAGCGAGTCCAGCGACGACATAAAGGTGGTCTTGCCGACGCTGTCGAACACCACCGACACACCAACGCCATCGGTCAGCTCGCGCACGCGCGCGGCCACGTCTTCATGGCTGTAGTTGATGACGTGGTTGCAGCCGTGGGCGCGCGCGACCTCGGCCTTGGCTTCGGAAGACACCGTGCCGACCACGGTCAGACCGAGCAACCTGGCCCATTGCGCCACGATCAGCCCGACCCCGCCGGCCGCGGCATGCAGCAGGATGGTGTCGCCCGGCCGGAAGGCGTGGATGCGCCGCATCAGGTAGGCAGAGGTCAGGCCGCGCATGGTCATGGCGGCGGCGGTCTCGAAACTGATGGTCTCCGGCAGGCGGATCAGCGGTGCCGCCGGCACCAGCCGGGCGGTGCTGTATGCACCCAGCGTGTTGACGAAACCGGTGTAGGTGACGCGGTCGCCCACCGCCACGTTGGTCACGCCCGGGCCGATCGCCTGCACCACGCCGGCGGCTTCCACGCCGATACCGGCCGGCAGCGGCACGGGGTAGGTGCCGTTGCGAAAGTACGTATCGGCATAGTTCAGGCCGACCGCGACGTGGCTGATGCGCACCTCGCCCGGGCCGGGTTCGCCGACTTCGGTGTTCTCATAGCGCAGCACTTCCGGGCCACCGATCTCGTACATACGGACAATTTTTTCCACAGCCTTTGTCTCCTTGGTCTGGGGCGGCGCATGCGTGCGCCACGCACTGGATGCAACTGTAGGTGCCGGCCCGCGGCGGCGCTTTGCAATAGCTTCCATGGACTTTGCATTTCATGCCAAGGGGGCCTATCATCCGGCTGCAAGACGATGCAGGCGCCCCGCGAGGCGCCGCCGAAGACAAGACAGGAGACGAGCGTGGAGACGCTGGTGCGTGCCGCGGCACTGACCAACTTCTTTGAGGTGGCCGCGGACCTGGGCCTCAACCCGCAGCCCCTGCTGCGTGCTGCCAGGCTGAGCCGGGCGCTGCTGGCGGATCCTGACCAGCGTATCCCGGCCAACGCCTGCGCGGCGCTGCTGGAGGCGGCGGCGCAGGCATCCGGGCGCCCCTCCTTCGGCCTGCGCATGGCCGAATCGCGGCAGCTCTCCGACTTTGGTGCGATGAGCCTGCTGATCAGCCAGCAGCCGACGCTGCGCGACGCGCTGGCCACCACCATCGCCTACCGGCATCTCGTCAACGAATCCGTGGCGATGCTGCTGGAAAGCGCCGGCGAGGCGGTCATCATCCGGCAGGAAGTCGTGCTCGATACGCCTTCGCGGCAGGCTACCGAGCTTGCGATTGGCGTGCTGTTCCGCCTGTGCCGGGCACTGCTCGGGCCCAGCTGGCGGCCGCTCAGCGTCAATTTCACGCATGCGGCGCCGGCCGACCTGGGGGTGCATCGCCGGATATTCGGCTGTCCGCTGGAGTTCGGCAGCGAGTTCAACGGCATTGTCTGCCGTGCGGCCGACCTGGACGCGCCCAACCCCACCGGCGACCCCGCGATGGCGCGCTACGCGCAGCGTTTTGTCGACGCCTTGCCAAGGGCGAACGCGCCCTCGATCGGCCGCGACGTGCGCCAGGCGGTCTACCTGATGCTGCCGGTGGGGCGCGCCACGTGCGAGGCGGTGGCGCAGGGGCTGGGCCTGAGCCAGCGCACCATGCAGCGCCAGCTCGATGAAGCCGGCGAGACCTTTACCGGCATCCTCAATGAGGTGCGCCGCGAGCTGGCAAGGCGCTATGTCGAGAACCCGAAATACTCGCTGTTGCGGGTGTCAGGGCTGCTGGGCTATGGCTCGGCCAGTACCTTTACGCGCTGGTTTTGCGCGCAGTTCGGCGAGCCGCCGATTGTCTGGCGGCGCAAGCATGCGAGGCCGGGGCCCTGAAGCGCCCGCGTCAGCGCGGCTCGTTCGTCCCCGCCTGGATCTCCGCCTGCAGTCGCTCTTCCTGGGCCTTCAGCTCAGGCGTGAGCTCGGCACCGAAATCCTCGAGCTCGAATACCGGGCGAATCTCGATCTCGGACTCGCCTTCCATGGGATTGGGACAGCGCCTGACCCATTCGACGGCTTCTTCCATGGACTTGACCTGCCACAGCCAGAACCCGGCGACGAGTTCGCTGGTCGCTGCAAACGGTCCATCGATCACGGTCCGCTCGCTGCCCGAGAAACGCACCCGTTTGCCTTTGGCGCTCGGGTGCAAGCCCTCGCCCGCCAGCATCACGCCCGCCTTGACGAGTTCTTCATTGAAGTTGCCCATTGCCGTAAGCAGTTCCGTGCTGGGCATCTTGCCGGCTTCTGACTCGCTCGTTGCTTTTACCATCACCATGACACGCATTGTCATATCTCCTTGAGTGGACTGGATCCTGCCTGCCGAGTATCCAGCATATACATGGGGCTTGATGGGCGCGTGGCGAAATCATGCAGCGACGGCGGGGGGCGTGAGCATTACTTCTCACAATGCGAGGCTTCGTGGCTTTGTGAAGATGCGTGAGCGAGCGATGCGCGCTGATTTGCTCCCCGCTAGAGGCGAGCAAACCGACCCGGATCATACGGCCGCGGATCAATATAAGCCGTTTCACCATCCATCAGTTCAGCAATCAGCCGCGCCGTAACCGGCCCGAGCGTAAAACCCTGATGCGCATGCCCGAAGTTGAACCACAGCCCAGGATGCCGCGGCGCCCGCCCGACAATGGGCCGCATGTCAGCCACACAGGGCCGCGCCCCCAGCCACGGCGTCGTCTCCACAGGCGCGCCGAGCCGCACCAGCTCGCTGGCATACCGCTCGGCACGCTGCAGCTGCACCGGCGTCTGCGGCGCCTCGTGGTGAGCGAACTCGGCACCGGTGGTCAGGCGCAAGCCGCGCGTCATCGGTGCCAGCATCAGGCCGTTCTCGGCGTCGAGCAGCGGCAGCTTCGGCATCGGTTCGGCCGCATAGTGGAGGTGATATCCGCGCTTCACGAACAGCGGAAAGCGGTAGCCGAGCGGCTTGGTCAACGCCGGCGCCCACGGCCCCAGCGCAACCACGGCATCTGACGCGGTGAGCGGGCCATCGTCGGTGGTCACGGTCCAGCCGCTGCCTTGCTGCTTCAGCGTGGTGGCGTCGCCGCGGCGGATGATGCCGCCCTCGCGTTCGTAAAGCCTGACGTAGCGGTTCACCAGCTCGCCGGGATCGGCGATGGTCCAGGGATCGCGCCAGTGGATGGCGCCGGCAAGCGTGCCGTGCAGCAGCGCGGGCTCGGCAGCGGCAATCCCAGCATTATCGAGAATCCTGCAATCGAGCCCGTGTTCCTGCGCGACCGCGGTGGCGGCGCGCGCCGCTTGCTCGAATGGCAGTTGGCGGCGATAAGCCTGCAGCCACCCCGACTTGCTGACGAGGTCCTGTGCGCCGGCCAGCGTGATCAGCCGCTCATGCTCGGTGAGGCAGTGGCGGATCAGTGCGCTATAGGCCGTTACCGTGTCCGCGTACCGCCCGGGCGCCGATTCGCGCCAGTAGCGCGCCAGCGTTGGCAGCAGGCTAGCGAGCGCTTCCGGGTGGTAATGGACATCGTTGCCCTGCCGGGTGATCACGCGCAGCACCGCCATCCATTCGCGCGGAAAGGCATACGGCTGTACCGCTTCGCGCTGGATGATCCCCGCATTGCCATACGACGTTTCCCTGCCGGGCGCCTGCCGGTCGACCAGCACGACCGCGTGCCCGCGCTGGCGCAGCGCGAGTGCCGTGCAGACGCCGACCATGCCGGCGCCGAGTACCAGGATGTCCTTTTTCATGCGTGTATTCTGCCCTTAAACCGGATAGCCACCGGCGGCCATTAATGCAATCCACAGTTGCCGATCCGGCAATCATGCGGCGCCGATGCGCGTGATGGCCTCGGCCAGGTGCTGGACGAAGGCCCGCCCCGCGGGCGGCAGGTTGCGTCGGGCCAGCGTCTGGATCTCGACATAGCGCTCGTTCATTTCACGATCGCGCAACGGCACCGCCGCGATCGTGCCCTCCTCCAGCCGGCGCCGCACCGACAGCTCGCCGTAGAAGGTGATGACCCCACCGCCGGCGGCCGCAAAGCCGACCAGCGAGCCCAGGTGGTTGCTGGAAAAGACAGTCTGGTAGCTCAGTCCCTGGCGGCTGCAGCTGGTATCGAGCAACTGCCGCAGCGAACTGTCCTTGGGCGGCAACGCGAGCGGATAGCCAATCACCTGCGACAGCGAGATCTGCCGCTGCCCCGCCAGCGGATGGTCCGGTGCCATGACCGCGAGCACCGGCGCCGGGTGGCGCAGTTCCACCTCGATATCCAGCTCGGGCAGCCCGCTCAGCGTGATGCCCACGTCGGCCTCGCCGTCGCGGATGCGCCGGGCGATATCGCCTTGCGGGCAGACGTCGAGATCGAAGCGGATGCCGACATACTTTTCGCGGAAGCTCGCCGCCAGCGTCGGAATGAAATCGTGCGCGAGGCCCTCCACGCTGGCCAGGCGCACCTGGCCGACGCGCAGCCCCCGCAGCGCCTGGATATCCCCGGTCACGCGCTCGATATCCTGCTGCGCGCGCTTGGCATGTGCGGCCAGCAGCTCTCCCGCCGCGTTCGGTACCAGGCCCCGGGCGCGCCGGTCAAACAACAGCGTATCGAGTTCGCTTTCCAGCTTGGCGATCTGGCGGCTGACCGCCGACGGCGCGACGTTGAGCTTCAGCGCGGCGTCCTTGACCGAGCCGGTGCGCACCACCTCGAGGAAGTAGCGGACAGCGGTTTCCTGCAGGATGCGGTAGGACATGGGGACCTCGGCAATACGGGAAGCGGGACAACATGCCGATTCTATTGATTGCCGATTCGGCAATCAATCCTTCGAAACATTGCTACGATCTCACTCCTCTGAGGTCGTACGATGGTGTTACGGCGCCGTGCTGCCACGCGTCGCTTCTCCACCTGCCGGAGCCTCACCATGCGATTCCGTGTCCCCCGCGCCCTCTTCCCACTCATGGCCTGCAGCCTTGCCACCGGTGGGGCCCTCGCGCCAGTTCAAGCGGCCGCGCAAGGCGGCTATCCCTCCAAGCCGATCCAGTTGATCCTGCCATTTCCGCCGGGCGGCGCCACCGATGTGGTCGGCCGGGTGATCGGCAAGAAACTGAGCGAACGGCTCGGCAAGTCGGTCGTGATCGAAAACCGCCCCGGCGCCGGCACCATCGTCGCCGCCAGCTACGTGGCCAAGTCCGCACCGGATGGCTACACGCTGATGGCGACGTCGGGCACTACCTTTACGGTCAACCCGGCTGTCTACGCGAAACTGCCCTATGACCCGCAGAAGAACTTCGAGCCGATCGGCATGATCGGTTCGACCGGCCTGATCCTGCTGGCAAACCGCGACGTGCCCGTGAACAACCTCAAGGAGTTCGTCGCCGCCACCAAGGCGGAGCCGGGCAAGTACTCGTACGGGTCGTTCGGCGCCGGCACCACGTCGCACTTCGCCGCGGAGCAGTTGCTGAACTTGACCGGCACAAATCTGCTGCATGTGCCGTACAAGGGCAGCGCGCCTGCCATGACCGACCTGATCGGCGGCCAGATCCCGTTCAGCGTGGACACCGTCGCCGCGGCCATCCCGCAGCTCAAGGCCGGGAAGATCAAGGCTATCGCGGTGACCACGGCCAGGCGCTCGTCGCTGTTGCCTAATGTGCCGACCGTGGCGGAAAGCGGCTATCCGGGCATGGACGCCAGCACCTGGATCGCGCTGGTCGCGCCGCAAGGCGTGCCGCCCGAAGTAAAGGCGAAGCTGGAAAAGGCGCTGGCCGAATCCGTTGCCGATCCGGCGACACGCAAGCAGCTGACCGACAACGGCATCGAGCCGTTCTACGCGCCGGGCAAGCAAGTCAGCACGATGATCGAAAAGGAAATGCCGCAGATGCGCGCCATCGCGCAGCGCGCCAATATCAAGCTCGACTGAGCTCCAGACACCGCCCGCGCTGCTGCAATCCCGGCGCGGCCCATGGGACCACTGCTTCATGAACACGCCAGACCACCTGACCGCGGCATCCGCGGTCGAACTTCGCCGGCTGATCGGCGCCAGGGAAATCTCCCCAGTCGAGCTGCTCGACGCGTGCATCGCCCGGATCGAGACCTACAACCCGATCATCAACGCAATCACGGCAACCTGCTTTGAGCGGGCACGCACCGAGGCGAAGCGCGCCGAGCAGGCGGTGCTGCGCGGCGAACCGCTCGGGCTGTTGCATGGGCTGCCGCTCGGCGTCAAGGACCTGGAGGCGACCGAAGGGCTGCTTACCACCTACGGCTCGCCGCTGTACCGCCACCATGTACCGACGCAGGACAACGTGCTGGTGTCGCGGCTGCGCGCGGCTGGCGCCATCGTCGTCGGCAAGACCAATATCCCGGAGATGGGCGCCGGCGCCAACTCCCGCAATGCGGTCTGGGGCGCGACCGGCAACCCGTTCAACCCGAACCTCAACGCGGGCGGCTCGTCCGGCGGCTCGGCGGCCGCGCTGGCGGCGAATTTCCTGCCGGTCTGCACCGGTTCGGACACCGGCGGCTCGCTGCGTATTCCCGCGGCCAAGTGTGGCGTGGTGGGCTTCCGGCCCTCGCCGGGGGTGGTGCCCAACTCGCGCAAGCTGCTGGGCTGGACGCCGATTTCGGTGGTTGGCCCGATGGGCCGCACCGTCGCCGACACCTGCCTGCAGCTCGCGGCCTCGGCAGGGGTGTCGGTGACCGATCCGCTCAGCTACGCATTGAACGCCGACGCCTTCCTGTCGCCGGCGCGCGCTGAGCTGTCGTCATTGCGGGTCGGCTGGACCGAGGACTTCGGCTGCTGCGCCGTCGACGCAGGCATCCGCCGCGTGTTCCGCGGCAAGATCGCCGCGATGCGGCATCTGTTCAGGCAATGCGACGAAGTCAGCTTCGAGCTTGGCGATGTGCACCGCTGCTTCGATGTGCTGCGCGCGGAGAGTTTCGTCGCCGGCATGCACGACGCCTACCAGCGCGACCCAGCCAGCCTGGGGGCCAACACCAAGGCTAATTACGAGATGGGCGCAAGGATGTCGCTGGCCGACAGCGCCTGGGCGCAGGCCGAGCAGAACCGCATCCTGCAGCGCTTCCAGCGCGCCTGCGAGGACTATGACCTGATCCTGTCGCCGACCACGCCGGTGTCGCCGTTCCCGTGGACCAGCCTGTACGCGGACAGGATCAACGGCGAGAAGCAGGAAACCTATTACCGCTGGCTGGCGTTGACGTATGTCGTGACGCTGACCACGCATCCGGCCATTGCGCTGCCATGCGGGACCGACGAGGTTGGCATGCCGTTCGGGCTGCAGGTGACCGGCCGCTTCCGTGGCGACCTGGAAACGCTGGGCGCGGCGCTGGCGATGGAGGGTGCCTTCTCCGCTTCGCCCGCCTTGCGCCGCCCGGTGCCGGACCTGGCGAGCCTCACGCCGCCCGAGCCCGCGCTACGCTCCATCGTCACCGCGCCGCCGGCCGTCGGCGCCGAAGCGGGTCGTGGGAGCGGGGTCTCGGCGGTATAAAAAGGCGGCGGCGCCTGCGATGGTGCCGGCCGTCTTTATCGCGAAGCCACTTGAGTCGCCCGTCCGGCCAGCGTGCTGTCGGACGCCCTTTGCGCCGATGACCGTGACCGGGCCGCCCTTAAGCAAAAAGCCGAACCCGTCCTCATCGGATCGGGTTCGGCTGTGATAGCAATCTCCGGCAGGTCAGACCGGACGATTACCGCGGTGTCGCATCATCAATCGGCCTCCGGGTCGTTCTTGAACCTCAGCACCACATGTCGCCCTTCGCTGACCGCGCCACTCTTGGCGACAGCGTAAAGCACGTAGTCTCCGGCGATCGCAAGCCCGGGCAACGGGGGAGCAGTCACTTCCAGCTTGCCGTTGGCAGCCTTCCCGAACGGGAGCTTCACGTATTGGTTGCCCCACGTCCAGTTGTGGGTGATCGGGCCGGTACGAATCAGCGCAATCGATTCGATTTCGGCACCGGAGACGTCAAGGTAGAAGGTCTTGCCGTAGCGGATGCTGTTGGGGGATTTATCGATAACCGGCTTTGCTCCTTTGAAGAAATAGGGTGGCTTGTAGTGTTCGAGGACCGGAACGGCGGCATCCCGTTGTGCCTGGGTCTGTGGCGATCCCGGAATCAGGTTGACCCGGTTGCCGCCCATCACCCATACGCCGCCATTGGGCATCAGCAGCGCGGTGGAATGGTCGTGCCGGGGTACCGGGGAAGTGATCAGGTCGGTCCTGCTGCCGTCTGCCGGATTGAACATCTGGTAGCGAAGGCTGTTCACGTCTCCGTCGGCACCACCAACGACCAGCAGCTTCCCGTCAGGCAGAGCGACCACATTGTTCTGCGTGACCGGCTGGATCAGGTTGGCGAGGGGCTTCCATTTTGGCGATGGACTGGAGAAGTTGATGGTTTCCGCTACCGCTGACGCAGGCGTGTTGCCACCATCGGAGCCGCCGAACATGAACACCTCCTGCGACCATGTGCCGTCCGCCTTGATGGTCACCATCATCACGCCGGCGCCACTGTCGTGGGCATTCTGGGCCGTATCGACAAAGGTCCAATGGTTCTGCGCTTGCGTGGCAATCAACGGGTCGGCGAGCGCCCCCTGGACATCGAGCAGATAGGTCCTTCCGCTGTAGAAGAACGGATCGTAGCCCCGGATGCTCAGTCCGCCCGGTTGCCCGGGCAGCGGCGGTACGACTTCCGATACGACCGCGACCTTCCAGTCCTTCTCGCCCGGTCCTGTCTGGACGACAAAGGCGCGGGGATACATCGGCAGCAGCTTGCGCGCGTTCTCCAGCGCGACCGTGGTATCGGTCTTCGGGTCGTAGATTTCCGGGACTGCCTGCCGCACCTTGGTGGAACTTGCATTGGCCGGCCCGACGCTGGTGTCCTGGTCGGAGCCGGACAGGACCAGGATCTTCCCGTCTGGCAGCGTCACCGCGGTCGGATACCAGCGTTGATACTTCAGGTCGGAGGCAGTCGGGGGATCGGTGTTGTTTTCATCCAGCGGGTTGCAATGCGTCAACACGCCGGTGGGGTCCGATTCAAAGCCGGACCTGACGCAGGGTATCGGACGGCTTACCCACTGCTCGGATTTCGGGTCGAACAGGTTGACCTTCCTGCCGCCATTGTTGCCGCCCTTGTCGTGCAGTCCGAACACATAGATCCGGCCGTCCACGCCGGAAACGTGGCCATTGCAGAACAGGTTATATCCCAGCCCCTTGGAAAAACCGGCATCCGTGAAGAAGCGGTCGGTGAAGCTGATCTCGGCGCTGGTCACATCGGCGATCGACGTCTTGGTAAAGGTGCCGGTATCGATCAGCGACTGAAGTCCGCACACATCGAGCACCTGGGCGTTTTCGCGTTCGAGGTCGGGACTGTAGCGCGACCAGCCGCTTTCATCGAGCTGGCCAAGTGAGAAGCCACCCTGTACCCATTTGATTACACACAAGTCAGTCACCCAGTTCTCGTGCGTACCTGAGGCCGGCGGCGAAATCCATCACTCGCTGCAGTCCTTGCCAGATGGTCT